>CAZBJI010000001.1:0-32687 GCA_964492175.1 uncultured Polyangiaceae bacterium
CGCCGACGCCCCTCCCGCGGCCAGCGGCTCCGCGCCTCCCGCCGAGGGGGGCTCGCCGCTGCCGGCCGACGTGCTGAAGCTCGTCGACGGGCTGAAGGACCCGACCGAGCTGAAGGACCCGAAGCTCGAGGGCTTCTTCTTCACCGCGCCGAAGGGTGCGAAGCTCGACTCCGCCCCTGTGCCGGGCGCGTGGAGCACGATCTCGGCCGACGGCGTGAAGCTCTCGTTCCTCGCGCACGCAGAGAGCGACGGCGGGGACGGCTGCCCCAAGCTCGCCGACATGAAGAAGAAGGTGACGGGCGCCAAGGATCTCGTCGCGGCGAACGCGAAGATGAAGCCGTGGGGCAAGAAGTCCGTCGGCGACGAGCTCGACCTCTGGATGTACGAGAAGGACGGCAAGGCCGGCTTCTACGGGGTCAAGGTGTTCAAGGGGAAGGACAAGACGACCTACTGCTGCGCCCCGGGCGAGCAGGCGGACGCCGAGGCGCTCAAGGGCCTCGTGGACAAGCCCAAGGCCGAGATGCTGGCCGGCATCTGCATGAGCCTGGTGCACAAGTTCTGAGCCGGCTGTCTGACGTCTCCGCGTCGCGCCTCCCTCACCCGGGGCGCGGCCGGAGCGGCAGACGTGCGATGATGCGCCCGTGACCTCGGTGGAGATCAGCACGTGGGTGGCCGTCCTCTCCGGCGGAGGGCTGCTGCGTGGGGAGCGACAGGCCGCCGGCGCGGAGCTGGCGACGCTGATCGTCGGCGAGGAGCGTCTCAGCGAGCTCCGCGGGTGGCTGGAGCACCAGTCGGACGCGCGGGTCGCGGACATCCGCTCCGCCGCGATCGAGCTCTGCGTCTGGATGGTCGTGGCCGACCGGGTGATCGATCCCCGTGAGCGCGATCTGTTGGCCGACATCATCCGCGCGAGCGGCTTCTCTGCGGCGGAGGAGGCGCGCCTCCTCGCGCTCCTGCCCGCGGCCCTCGGCGACGTGCGGCAGCTCCCGCACGTGGAGACGCTGGCGGAGCGCCTGGACCATCAGGTCCTGCGCGAGCTCATGCTGGCGCTCGTGTGGCACGTCGCGAGCGCCGACGGCTTCGTCGACGCCCTCGAGGGCTTCTCCTATGCCCGCCTCTCCGGGATCTTCGGGGTCACGCCGGACGTAGCGGCCCGCATCAGCCGCGCCATGGGCGCCGGCTGGCCGCGCGGCGGGTTCTGACCGGCGCGCTCAGCCGGCCACCTTCGCCGCCACGACGATGCGCTCGCGCTTGGAGACGACGACGCCGCCCGGCTGCTCCACCGTGACGGCGAACAGCGTCGGGCGCCTCACCGGGAGGCGGGTCACGATCGGGACGACGACCTCCCCGCTGCTCGGGTCCACGTCGAAGACGCCGCCGTCGACGGGGAAGCGCTCGTCCCGCTCTCCGTCGAAGATCCAGAGCTGGTACTGCGCCTGCTTGGGGTCGTTGGCGGCCACGGCGCGGAACGTCATGTAGCCCTCCTGCCGTTCGTTGCTCCAGACGACCTCACCGGACTCGCCCTTGCCGGCCGGGTCGGTCGTCGCGGCCCAGGTGGTCCGGACCACGTCCTTCGCCTCGGCGAGGAGCCGCGCCCGCTTGCTCGCGAGCGTCGCGGGCGGCTCCGGCGGAGCCGCGCTGGGGAGCGGGATCATCGCCGCGGGGTCGACGGTGACCGCGAGCGTCGCGCGAGGCACCCGGCTCGCGACGACGCTGCCGACCGCGAGCGCGAGGCACGCCGCGGCCGCTGCCCAGGGAAGCCACGCCGAGCTGCGGCGGGGCCCGAGGGGCACGACGTTCTCGGGCCCTGGTTCCCGCCGCGACGGCACCTCGGCGCGAGGCGGCGCGCTTCCTTCGCTGCGGGGCCCGGCCGGGAGCGGCACGGTCCCGCCCGCGCGCATCGGCGCGGGCATCAAGGCGACCGTCGGAGCCTCTGCACGCGCGCCCATGGCTCGCGCGCCGAGCAGGATCCGATCACGGAGGTGCGCCGGGAGCGGCTCGTCGATGACCACCTCGCTGAGCGCGATGGCAGCGGCGGCCAGCTCGAGGCCCGGGTCGAGCCGCGCGCCGGGGGGGAGCAGGCTGACGAGCTCGGCCTCTCGCTCCGGCGTGAGCCCGGTGAGGGCTCGGTCGCACGAGAGCGCCGTGACGCGGTCGAGGTGGGCGGAGCTCACGCGCGCCCCTCCGCGAGCACGGGCGCCGCGCCGCCGAGGAGCTCACGCACCCGGAGCAGGCCGCGCCGCGCGTGCGCCTTGACCGTCCCGAGCGGCATGTTCACGGTCCTCGCGATCTCTTCGTGGCTCAGGCCGTGGCACGCGGAGAGCACGAGCACCGTCCGCTGCTCGGGGCGGAGCTGTGCGAGGGCGGTCGCCGCGCGCGAAGCCTCGAGGGACGTCTCGGCCTGCCCGAGCGACGTCGGCTCCGCCGGCGTCGGGCCGTCCGCCAGCGACTCCACCTGGGGAGACCGCTGGCGGCGGCGGCGACGGTCGATGAGGCGGCGGCGAGCGATCATGGCGACGAACGCGACCTCCGAAGAGAGCCCGGGATCGAAGCGCGCGGCGCTCTTCCACAGATCCAAGAAGACCTCCTGAACCGCGTCCTCGGCCTCGGAAGGCGTGGACTGGCGCCGCGCGAGCGACCACACCAGCCCGCCGTAGCGGTCGATGCACTCGCGCACGGCGCCAGGATCACCCTGGGCTACGCGGGGAAGGAGGGTCGGGCTCACGGGGTGGGCAGACTAGGGCTGGGGGTGAACGGTGGCCACCGTCCAGGGCGCCTTCGACGTGTCGACCACGAGGAGCCGGAAGCTCTCCCCGTTCTGTGGCGAGAGCGCGCCCGCCGCGATGCCGAAGGCCCGGATGCCCGCCTCCGTGGTCACGTGGAACGACGCGACGACCTGCGAGTTCGCCCCCGCGGGCGTCACGCCGAGCGGCAGCGTGCCCGTACCGGCGTTGAGCCCGGCGGCGTCGGACGCCTCGCCGAACGCGATGTCGCCGACGAGGACGGGGTTCACCACCTGCTCCACGTTCAAGATGCCGAGGTCGACCGCGGGGGCGTCGGGCGACGCGTGCACCGCGCGGAGGAGCGCCGCCGCGGACTGGGAGCGGTCGAACCGCTCGGCGTAGGAGGCGAGCCGGAAGGCGGAGTCGCCCGAGCCGCCCAGCAGTCCCGTCGCGATCGTGAGGTAGCGCCCGCCTGCCTCGACGGCGCCTGTCATCGCGGTCGCCGCCGGGGCGCTCCCCGGGGGCGATCCCTTCGCCCGGAAGTCGATCGCGTAGTCCCCGGGAGGCACCTGGATGGGTGAGCCGAGCTCTCCGAACGCGAGGCTCGCGATGAGCGCCTCGCCGGCGTAGAGCTCCACGGGCGGCGCGTTCGGGGACGCGTGCAGCGGGTAGACGATCGGGTTCTGACGGATGAAGCCGATCGATCCGTCCGGCCCCACCGCGAGCAACGAGAAGCCGTCGGTGTCGTCCCCCGGCTCTCCGACGAGGCCGGTGGCGATCACGAGCAGCTCGGCGCCCTCGGGGAGCTCCGGCGTCGTGAACGCCGTGACGCGCGCTCCGCCGGCGACGACGCCCAGCTGCAGCGCTTGCCCGGAGGAGAGGAGGAAGCCCTCCCCGGCCGTGCTCGTGAAGCGATCGATCCCCGACAGCTCTGGGGCGCTCGCGTCGTCGTCGTGCAGATCGATCCCCACCGTGGGCGCGTCGGGGGAGACGTGCAGCACCCGCGCGATGGCGCTCCCGGAGCCCGACGGGTCGAAGGCCTCCTTGATGGGCAGGACGCGGAACTTCGTCGCGTCGGCCGTGGAGCCGAGCAGGCCGGCGGCGACCGCCGTGGTCTTCGTCTGGCCCTCCAGGTCCACGCCGAGCACCTCGAACACCGCCTCGTCGGCGGCGCTGGAGGGAGCGGCCTTGATCTGGAGGTCGTAGCTACCTTCGTCCACCATCAGCCACGCCGACGTGTCGCCGTACGAGAGACCCTCGGCCAGCGGGACGTCTCCGGACCAGACGTCGACGGCGGGCGCGTCCGGTGACGCGTGGACGACCCGGACCATCGCCTTTCCGGCAGGGATGGCGCTCGCGCCCCCGGTGCCGGCGCTCCCGCCCCCACCCGGGTTTACCTGGATGACCTCGGTGGTCTCGGTCGTGCACGCCGCGGTCCCAGAGACCACGACAAACCCCGCCAACACGGCCCAAGCGCGTCCTCGTCGCATGACAACCTCTCCTTCGAGCTTCACCGAGCTGGCAGAGGCTCACGGAGCCTTCTGGGCCCCGCGGCGCGCCTCCGCCGCCTGTCTCGGTCTTCGTAGAGGGTCTTCGCCAGGCGCTCGGGATTGGATGCACCTCCGGGAAAAAAAATCGCGACCGGACCGAGGTCTGGCGCGTAGGGTCGACCCGCCCAGCGAAGGCGTGCTCAAACGCTGGCGTGCCCGGCGTGTTCGTGCGAAGAGGCCGGCCGGAGGTGGAACGTGCGTGAGTGGACCTTGCTCTTGGGCGTGTGTGGGCTCGTAGGCTGTGCAGATCCCATCATCGGCGAGTGGGAGGCGAGAGACAACGGCTGCGGGAGGAACAAGTTCGAGGTCGACGACGAGCTCAAGGGCGACGGTTCGCTCTACCTCCTGGGCGCGTTCGGCGAGTGCCTCAAGTGCGACTTCGACCTCACCGTGGAGAGCAAGGGCGGCGGCGACTACAACGCCGAGGTCGAGTTCGACACGTGCGCGTGCAACGGTGACTCCAGCTTCGACGCGGACTGCGAGCTGAACGACGCCGGTGACGAGCTCACCTGCTCGATCGACTCGGTCTGCTTCCCCGAGGACGAGGAGTTCGACAAAGAGGAGTAGTCGCGCCGGCCGACGCCGCCCGCCGGCTCTCGGGGATGGCTCAGGCCTGCTGCCAGAGGTGGAACGCGGCGTAGCTGCGCCACGGGGTCCACGCAGCGGCGCGCGCAGCCGCCTCTCGCTCGGTGGCCGCGCCCATCACGCGTCGCAGCACCAGATCCCCCGCCGGGAAGACGTCGGGGGATCCGAGCGCGCGCATGGCGATGTACGCCGATGTCCAGGGGCCGATCCCGGGAAGCCCTTCGAGCGTGGCGCGGACACGCGCGGGGTCCCCGCCAGCATCGAGCGCGAGGGCCCCAGCGTCCACGGCGCGCGCGAGCGCGAGCAGAGGGCGCGCGGCGGGTGGACCGATCCCGATCTGTCGCAGGTCCGCCTCGCCGAGGCGGGTCACGGCGCGCGCGGTGGGAAAGAGCCGCGTCAGCCCGGCGACCGAGGACGACGCGGCGAGCGGCTCGCCCGCCGCGAGCGCCAGCCGCCCGAGGAGCGTGCGAGCGGCGGCGACCGAGATGCGCTGCCCGAGCACCGCGCGGGCGCCGATCTCGAACCCGTCGACGGAGCCCGCGACACGCAGCCCAGGCCTGGCGCGCACCGACGCGGAGAGCAGCGGATCTCGCCCGAGGTGCGCGGCGATGGCGTCAGGCCGCGCGTCGAGATCCAACAGCGCGCGGAGGCGCGGAACCAGCGCGGGCAGCGCGGGCGCGAGCTCCACCGAGACGCGGGCCCGGAGCGAGGCGCGCGTGGGATCCGCCTCCACGCCGATCGTTCCGGTCCGCGCCCCGACGCGCACGGACCGGTGGTACGAGGCGCCCTCGACGACCTCCACGCCGGGGACCGCGCGCGCGCCGAGGAACGCGAGGAGCGCGCGCCAATCGAGGGGCGGCCGGTAATCGAGCCGGAGGTGAAGCACGTCGCCAGCGCCTCGCGTCGCCTCTCGGCGGACGGCGCTCGGCGGGCGGCCGAAGCGCTCCTTGAACGAGGCGTTGAAGCGCCGCAGGCTGGCGAACCCTGCGGTGAACGCGACGTCCACCATGGAGAGCCTCGTGTCCTGGAGGAGCTGCTTGGCGAGGGCCAGACGGCGCGTCTGGGCGAGCTCCACCGGGGTCACGCCGAGCTCCGCCTCCATGGCGCGGCGGAGGTGGCGCGGCGTCACGCCGAGCTCGCCCGCGAGGGCGGCGACCGACCCCTCCGCGAGGAACCCCTGGTCGATCCGAGCCATCGCGGCGCGCACGAGGCGGCCGACGGCGTCCACTGGCGCGCCGCCCGGAGCGAGCTCGGGGCGGCAGCGGAAGCACGCCCGGTAGCCCGCCCGCTCCGCCTCCGCCGGGCGCGCGAAGAAGGCGCAGCGGTCCTTGCCCGGTGTGCGTGCCGGGCAGATGGGTCTGCAGTAGACCCCGGTCGTGGAGACCGCGACGAAGAACGCGCCGTCGAAGCGCGGGTCACGGGCGCGCAGGGCCTGATAGCAGGTCTCGGTGTCGAGCGCGGCGGCGGGGCTCACGGGGCTGTCTTACCCGCCGCGCCGGTGGGACGCTGGCCAGAAACGGACCTGGCGACGAGCGCCGTGGCCGGGCCGGGGTCCACCGTCATGGGCCGGCCGGATCCGAGCGGTAGTAGTCGCTGAGGACGCCGTAGAGCGCCGGGTGCTTGGCGCGCATCTGCCTGGGCTTCTCGAAGAAGGCCTCGGTCGCCACGGCGAAGAACTCCGCCTCGTTCTTCCCCGCGTACTCGCGCAGGACCGCGCGCTGCTTGCGCGAGCGGATCCCGCGGTGGCGGGCGAACGCCGCCGACATCACGCGGCTCCACGGACCATAGGCCTCCAGATCGCGCAGCTCGGGCGTGCCGTCGAACGCACCCGCCGCGCCATCGAGCGCGTGAGCGAACTCGTGCGTGGCCGTGTCGAGCCCGTCCGCGTCGTTGGCGAGGCCGTGCAGCACGGCGTCCCAGGAGAGGATGACCGTGCCGGGGCCGAACGCCTCTCCGAGGACCACCGCGCCCGGGAGGTGAGGGTGCTTGAAGTGCGAGGGGTACACGAGCACCTCGACGAGGCGCGCGTAGTGCTCCGACGGGAGGTTCATGACGAGGCGCGCGGCGGCGGCGCCGATGGTCACCTTGACCTCGTCGTCGATCCGCATGCCGCGCGCCCCCGAGAAGTGCTTCGTCAGGACGAAGACCTTGAGCTTGTCCTCGAACCGCGCTCGCTCCGCGGCGTCGAACCGCGCGTAGAAGGGGACGCGGCGGCGCAGGATGTCCCGCCAGGCGTCCGAGAAGGGCTCACGCGCGGCGCGGCGCCGCCGGATCCAGTCGATGACCCCAAACACCCTCGGAACGTACCCCAAAGAGCGGGTAGCGGTACCGGGCGAGCCGCTCGTGGCAGAGGACGCGGACGGCGAGCACGAGGCCTACGTCGTCGACCCACGCGATGAGGGGCATGAGCGCCTCGGGGAAGGCGTCCACCGGTGAGATCACGTAGGCGAGGGTCCCGAGGGCGAGGAGCTTCCACCCCCAGGTGGCCTCCGGGTCGCGGAGCATGCGCCACAGCGCCAGCAGATCGCCGAAGAGCGGCAACGCGGACGCGCCGCGGCGGCGGGGCAGCTCGGGATCCGGGCGGTTCACGCTCTCAACATGGTGCTTCCGCGACGCCGCGCAAGCGGCCGTCGCGCTGGCGGGCGCCGATTGATCGGCCCAAGCTCCGGGCCAGCCGGCGGTCGTCCTGGTAGGATGGGGGCGTCTTGGCGATACGTCCTCGGAACGAAGGGACAGGCGACGAGACGAGGACCATCGCGCGGCCGGACGGCCTGCGTCCCCTCGGCGCCGTGGTGCGCGTCCTGCGCGCCCCGGCCGCCCCCGCCCGCTTTCGCCTGCCTGCCGGCAGCTGTGTGCTCGGCGCGGGCGCGGGCGCCGACGTGGTGATCCAGGATGAGACCGTGTCGCGCGCGCACGTGGAGCTGTCGCTCGCGCCCGAGGGCGTCGTGGTGCGAGATCTCGGGAGCCGGAACGGGACCTTCTACCTGGGCCAGCGCGTCGAGAAGATGGTCCTCGCGCTCGGGAGCAGGCTGCACCTGGGCGGAGTCGAGGTCGCTCTCGACGCCGACACGGAGGGCCTCGCGCGGACGCCGGAGAGCGACGAGACGGGATACCGGGGCCTGCTCGGAGTCTCCGCCCCGATGAAGCGCCTCTTCGCGATCCTGAGCCGCCTGGAGGGCTCGCTCGTCACCGTGCTCGTCGAGGGCGAGAGCGGCTCGGGCAAGGAGCTCATCGCCCGAGCGATCCACGCCGGATCGGCGGTGTCGGGCGGACCCCTCGTGGTCCTCAACTGCGGGGCGATCCCCCGCGATCTCGTCGTGAGCGCCCTCTTCGGTCACAAGCGCGGCTCCTTCACGGGCGCCGTCTCGGATCGCGTGGGCGCGTTCGAAGCGGCGGATGGCGGGACGCTGTTCTTGGACGAGGTAGGGGAGCTGCCGCTCGACGCCCAGCCCGCGCTCCTCCGGGCGCTCGAGTCGGGGGAGCTCGCTCCGCTCGGCGAGACCGCCGCGCGTCGGGTGACCGTCCGGGTGGTCGCGGCGACCAACCGTGACCTCGGGGACGAGGTGAAGGCCGGCCGGTTCCGAGAGGATCTGTTCTACCGCCTGGCCGTCGTGAAGCTCGCTGTCCCGCCCCTCCGAGACCGTCCGGAGGACATCGCGGTGCTCGCGACGCATTTCGCCGCCGAGCAAGGCCTGCCCGCGCTGCCGCCCGAGGTGCTCTCGCGCCTTTCCGCGCAGCGCTGGCCGGGCAACGCGCGCGAGGTCCGCAACGCGGTGCAAGCCTTCCTCGCGATCGGGACGCTGCCGGGCGATGCCGGGCCACCACCGCTCGATCTCGAGGCGGCGATCAGGCGCATCTTGGACGTGGAGCGGCCCTACGCGGAGCTGAAGGAGGAGTTCGTCCAGCGCTTCACCAAGACCTACCTGGAGGTCCTCCTGGCGCGGACCGGCGGCAACCAGTCGGAGGCGGCGCGCATCTCGGGCCTCGACCGCAGCTACGTGGGGAGGATGCTCTCGCGCCACGGGGTGCCGAAGTGATCCGCTCGGTCGCTCTGTGCGCCGCGCTCGCCCTCAGCGGTTGCTGGCTGACGCTCGGGCTCGAGGACAAGGAGTTCACCCTCGGGGGCCCGTCCGGTGGGGGCGGCGCCGGAGCCAGCGTTGCCGACGGGGGCGGGGGCAGCGGCGGGGCCGGCGGCGCGGACCGCCTCGCCGGGATGGTGGAGGTGACGCTCCCGGCCGCCACCTTCTTCATCGACGCGCGCGAGGTGACGGCTGCCGACTATGCGGCGTGGGTCGCGACCGCGCCGTCGCCCACGGGGACCGACCCGCGGTGCGACTGGAACACGTCCGTGGTGCCGGACGTGGACGACATGGGCGGGACCTGCATGGGGTCTTGCGTGTGCACCGGCACCGACGGCGAGGCGTACGATCTCGAGGAGGAGCGGCTGCTGCACCCGGACCTCCCCGTCCGCTGCGTCGACTATTGCGACGCGAAGGCCTACTGCGTCGCCCACGGCAAGCGCCTCTGCGGCGGCGTCGCTGGGGCCACCCTCGACGAGCCCGCGGACCTGAACGACCCGACTCGGAGCGAGTGGTACGCGGCTTGTTCGGCGGCGGGGTCGAAGACCTTCCCGTACGGGGATGCCTTCGATCCTTCCGCGTGCAACGACACGGAGGGCCAGAGCCTGGGCATGCCCAGGGACGTGAACGCGTCGGTCTGCGAGGGGGGGTACCCGGGGATCTTCGACATGACGGGCAACGTCGAGGAGTGGGTCGACGTCTGCTACGAGACCCCCGATCTCGCGTGCTTCCGACCGGGCGGCGCGTTCTGGCACGGGGCGGAAGACGTGCTCGATTGCCCGTCGGATTGGCCGCAGTCCACCGTCGCCCGTGAGCAGACCCCGTCCACCGGCTTCCGCTGCTGCGCCGACCCCTGAGGCGCCCCGGGAGCCGCCGCGCCTACGCGAGGATCTCGGTCAGCGGCCCGCCGCAGAGGTCGGCGTCGCCGAACGTCGCGTCCTGAATGTCGAACAGCCGCAGGACGGAGAGGAGCAAGTCGTTCGTGGAGCGCGCCTCCGGGGCACCGCCCCAGCCGCCGGGATGCGGCGGGCTCACCCATTGGTTCCTGGCCAGCCCGCTGTTCGCGCCGCCGGCGAGGACGAACGGGCAGTTGCCCGGATCGTGGGTTCCAGCCTCGCCCATCTCGTTCGCCCAGAGGATCACCGTGTTGTCGAACACGTTCGAGCCATCCACCTCGGGGCGAGCCTTCAGCTTGTCGATCAGGACGCCGACCTGGCTCGCGTACCACCGGGCGACGACGTCGTGCGCCTCGCCGTTCTCGTGCCCGATGTCGTGGACCCACATGTTGGCGTACTGCGACCCGAGCGCGACGACCTCGGGCCAGCTCGAGCCGAAGTGATCCCAGGTCCCACCGGGGCCGTCCCACTGCAGGCTCGCCACGCGGGTGACGTCGCACGCCAGCGCGAGCGCCATGAGCTCGAGCTGGACGTCGGTGACCGTGGCGTAGTTCTCGTTGCCCCACACGTCCACTGCCCCGCCGATCGTCGACGGAGGCTCGCAGGAGAGCCCGGCGACGAGGCGCTTCTCCACTTCGCGCACGGCCGTGAGGTGAGCGTCGACGCGCGCCTGATCCTCGGCGCCGAGCCGGGGCCGCAGTCGCTCCAGATCCGAGCCCGCGCCGTCCAGGACGCTCTCACGGCGCTTTCGGACGCGCTCGATCTCCGCGGTGTCCGTCTGAGCGTCGGAGAAGAGCGAGGTGAAGAGCGCGTAGGGATCGTTCTGGACCGGGAGCCGCTGCCCGGGGCCCGCGGCGAAGTACGACTCGTCGCAGAGCAGGCCGAGCTCGAGGGAGGCCTTCTTGGTCGATGTCCCGATCACCTGCGCGATCCTCTGATCGATCGAAGGGCCGTTGATCTCCACGGAGCCCGGCATGCCCGAGCGCGCGCCGGAGAGCATGGCCACGCCGGAGACCCCGTGGTTCTGCTGCTGCGCGGCCTTGCAGTCCAGCCCGTCGACGACGACCACGTCGGCCTCGCGCCCGGCGAGCGGGGAGAGGAGCGCGCTGGTCGAGAGGTCGAGCGGCCCTGCCCCGGGACGCCACCGGTCCATCGAGGCGCCGTTCTGGTTCACCAGGACGACCAGGCGCTTGGGGGGCGGCGCGGCGAGCGCCTGCCTCGGGCGCATCGCCTCGAGGAACGGCAGGGCGATGGCGGCGCCACCGAGGCCGCGGAGCACCGAACGACGGGAGATCCTCATGGTCACTGTCCCTCTCCGGCAGGGCGATACCGGAACGAATCGCTGGTGGTGATGGCGACGATCAGCTCGTCGAGATCGAAGCCGCTCTTCTCGAAGCCGAGGTACGCGGTGTCGGTGGAGCAGGCGTCTTCCTCCGCCTCGCGGCGGCCGGACGCGTGGCGGAAGTGCTGGGTCACGACGCAGCGGCGGAACTGCTCGCTCTGGTTCAGCTTGTCGGCGAGGCCCCTCACGCCGGCGTACTCGCCGTCGACGTCGGTGCCCACCAAGACGGCCGAGTCGTCGATCGGCTGACCGTCGGCGGTGTCGCGCCAGAGGCCGACGCCGTCGTAGTGCTCGAAGCTCTCCCCGATGGGGTCCATGCGGGAGTGGCAGGTCGCGCAAGGCTCCTTCGTGCGGTCGATCGCCGGATCCATGATGGCGTTCGCGGGGGGCGCGAACTGCTCGCACAGGAGCTGGAAGCGCACGAACTTCCCGCGCCGGACGACGGCCTCGGTGTCGAACTTGGCGAGGACGGAGAGGAGGCCTCCCTGCGTGAGCGCGCCCGCGTGGCGCGCCGGGTCGAGCTCGACGCGGCCGTCGGGGCTCGTCGGCGCCGGAAGCCCGTAGAAGCTGGCGAGCTCGGGGCTCACGAAGGTGTGCGACGCGCCGATCAGGTCGCTGACCGTGCCGTTCTTCTGCACGTCCTCCAGGAACGCGCGCGCCTCCGCCTCGAAGTGGGGAAGGAGATCGGGCGAGAACGTCGGATAGTCCTCGGCGCTCTTGGTGACGTCCGGCAGCCTGTAGAGCTGGAGCCACTGCGCGTAGAAGCGCCATCGCGCCTCGCGTCCCTTCGGATCGGCGAGCATGCGCCGAGCCTGCGCCGCCACCTCCTCCTGGGTCTCGAGCCCGCCCGCTTCGGCCGCGGCGAACAGCTCGGCGTCGGGCATCGACTCCCAGAGGAAGTAGGAGAGGCGCGACGCCACCTCGTGGCTGGACAGGAGGACCGCGCCATCCTTGTCCGTGCCCTCGACCTCCACCCGGTACAGGAAGTGGGGCGAGCTCAGCGCGCGCTCGATGACCAGCTTGATTCCTTCGCGGAAGTCGGCGCCTTCGCGGCCGACGGCGAAGACGGACATCAGATCTGCGACCTCTTCGTCGGTGAGCGGGCGGCGGTACGCCCGCGCCCCAAACGACTCCACGAACCCGAGCGCGCACGCGTCCTCCCCGCTGGCGGCCACGTCGCAGGCCACGAGCGCGGCGACGTCGGTCGTGGCGCGGTCTGCGATCCCTTCGTTGACGACGAGGAGCTCCTCGACGTGGCTGACGGTCACCGTCTGCTCCGATACGTCGTTCTCGAAGCCGCTCGACGCCTTCTCCGGCGGGAAATCAGCGGGCAGGGTCGCGCCCGGCTCGGTCGCGTCGCCGAGCAAGTCCCGCACGGTGTTGTTGAACTCGCGCACGGTGAGGCGCCGCAGGGGAGCGGGGCCCGGAGTCGCCGTCTCGCTGCAGAGCGGACTCTCGGAGCGGCGCGTCCCGCTCGGGTCATCCCCCCCGATCCGGCCCGTGCACGCCGCGGCGGCCGCCGCGGCGCCGACCGCGATCACCAGGGGCAGGAGGCGACTCTGGGCGCGAAGGAGCGACATGGTGGGGAGGCGTACAAGCGCCGTGCCACTCGGGCAGGGGCCATGGGGGGCGGGATCCCGCGGCGCCCGCGGCCCGCTGCAGACTCGAGTCTGCACCCCCCTGAGGACCCGAGTCGGCACGCGCCGATCGGCGTCGGCGCGCCGGACCAGGTTGCTCGAGAGCCCCGGTCATCGGGCTGGCTGACTCCGTGACGGGGGTGAACCGCCAGCGCCTCACCCATCGGGCGGGTGGCCCTGCCCCTCTCGGCACATTGCTAGAACCGCACGAGGAACGACGCGTGCCCGGGGCCCACGCCGAAGGCGACCCCTGCGTCCCCACCCGGGCGCACGATCAGGAGGACGACGCCGACCACCCCGAGGGCTCCCCCGGCGATCAGGGCGCCGGTGGAGGCGCGGGCGAGCGCGTCCGCCGTCGCCGCCTCGTCCTCGTCGGACGCCAGGCACGCGTCTCCGACGCAGCCGTCCTTCACCTCCCCCGCCAGGACCAGCGCGTAGGTCCCGGTGACGATCCCGGCGGCGATGCCGGCGGCTCCGAAGCCGAGCAGCACCGCGCCGGGGACGATCGAGCCCGGCGACGGGGAGGCCTCGACCTCGGGGGACGCGCTCGCGCCGATCTCCACGACGGCGGGCGGCGACCCCTCTCGCACGCGCACGCGGCGCTCGACCGGCGCGCTCGCGCGCGGTCTCGCGATGACCACGTGCTCTCCCGGATCGACCAGGATCTGCGCGCCTGGCTGGACGCGGGCGCCGTCGAGCTCCACCGGCAGATCCGCCGGCTGACCCGCGCCGAGCCTCACCACGACCGCGGGGATGCGAGGCACGAGGGCGGCGAGCTCGCTCGCGCCTTCCGTCTTGGCCTGCACCCAGTTCGGCGACGCGTCCGACGGGAGCGACTCTCGCTCGAGCTGCTCGTAGAGGCTCCTCGCGGCCAGCAGCGCGCCCTGGGCGCGCTTCGACCGTGCCATCCAGAGCAAGAACACGGGGGAGTGCGCGATCTTCTCCGCCATCTCGAACTTGGTGAACGCCTCGGCGAAGCGGCCTTCTGCGTGGAGCGCCAGCGCCTCCTCACCGTGCCGGCGCGCCATCTCCTTCGGATCCGTCACGGGCTCGGTCGCCTGATCCGCGCGCGCCTCGCGCCCGGTCCCCGCGTCGCAGAGCGCGAACAGGAGCGCGAGCGGCGCGCCCAGCCGACGGAGGGCGAGGCTAGAAGAAGGGATCATTCGGCCTCTTCTGTGTCCCTGGCGCGGCGGGCGGCCGGCGTGGAGGCGGCGGCCGATGCGCGGCGCTGCTCGACGGCGCCGACGGAGCGCCGGCCGCTCCCATCTCGGACGCGGAGGCAGCGGGTGCGCTGGCCGCGGCGGAGCCGAGGGCGGAGGCCTCGGGAGCGGAAGCGGGGGGCGCGGCGGTGGATGGGTGCGCCGGCTCCGCGGCGGAGGAGCTCGCGACGCCGGGGTCCGCGCCCGTCGGCTCGAGCCCGCGCCAGACGACGAAACCCAGCGCTACGCCGAGCGCCATCCCTCCGACGACCAACAGGCCGCGCAGCCGGCCGCGCTGATCCGACGCCCCGGGGCGCGGCGGATCGGCGCTCGTGCCGGTGGCGGTGAGCTCGGTCGGCTCGAGGAGAGCCGAGCGCGCCGACGCCGGCCTGGTGTCGTCGACGCGGGGAACCACGACGGAGTCGTCCCTGATCGGGCGGACCGCTCCGGTCGCCTCCTCGACAGGCTTGCCGATCGCTGCGTCGAACGCGTTCGCCAGGTCGCGCGCCGACGGGAACCGGAGCGCGGGGTTCCGCGCCAGCGCGCGCTCGAAGAACCGGTCGATCTCGGGCGTCATGGTCGCGTCGACCTGGCTGGGCCTCGGGATCGCGTCGGCGCAGATCTTGGCGACGATGTCTCCGAGGTTGTTCCCCGCGAACGGGCGGTGCCCGGTCAACATGCGGAACAGCACCACGGCCAGCGACCAGAGATCGCTCCTCGCGTCGACGTCGCCCCCCCGCGCTTGCTCGGGGCTCATGTGGTGTGGCGACCCCAGCAGCATCCCCGTGGAGGTGTCGTCGTCCTTCACGAGGAGCTTCGTCGTCTCTTTCGCGATCCCGAAATCGAGGATCTTCACGATCTCTTCGTCGCCCGCGCTCGCGAGGAAGATGTTCGCGGGCTTGAGGTCTCGGTGGACGATCCCCATGTCGTGGGCCTCTCGGAGCCCCCGCGTGATCTGCCGCAGGATCGACGACGCCTCGGCGGCTGGGATCTTCTCCTCGCGCCGGAGCCGGGCTTCGAGCGACTCACCCTGGAGCAGCTCCATGACGATGAACGCGGTGCCATCCTCCACGCCGTAGTCCGTCGCCCGAACGACGTGCGGGCTCTGGAGGCGCGCCGCGGCCTACGCCTCGCGCTCGAAGCGCGCCCGGCCGGACGGCGCGGAGGCGACCTCCTCGGACATGAACTTCACCGCCACGGTGGCGTCCAGGCCGAGGTGCGTCGCGACCCAGATGGACCCCATCCCGCCGGAGGCCAGCGCTCTCTCGAGCCGGTAGCGGCCCGCTACCACCCGTCCTTGCTCGAGCCGCATCGGAAAAACTAGCGTACCATCGGTGGGCGATGCTCAGGGGACCCGCGACGCGTCGACTCGGATGGACGGTGTGCCTGGCCCTAGGCGTGTGGCTGGCCGCGGGGGAGGCGCGCGCCGACGAGGAGCAAGAGGAGGAGCAGGAGGCGCCGAAGAAGAAGAAGAAGAAGCTCGTCGCGCCCGAGGTGGGCGCGCCGCCCGACGAGGTGGAGGCGTACCTCCGAAAGCTCGAGGATCGAAGGCGGAAGCTGAAGGAGCGACAGAAGGCCGCGCGGCGCTCCGGCGACGAGGAGCAAGAGGCGGCGCTGAGCGAGAAGCTCGCCGACGCAGACGCGCTGTACAAGTCGGAGCGCGATCGCCTGACGGAGCGGGACGTCGGCATGATCGCCGGCGGCGCGACGCTGGTCGGGCTCGGCGCAGCGTCCTTCGCGGCGAGCCTCGTCGCGCTGATCGGCTGGGGCGTGAGCGCGATCGACGGCTACCCGGACGACGAGTGGGGGTGGGCGTCGCTCGGGTGCCTCGGCGGGGGCGTCCTCGGCATCAGCGTCGGCGTGCCGCTCATCGTCATCGGGTCGAAGCGCGAGCCTCGAAGCCCGGAGTACGCGGGGGGGCTGCCGGCGCCGGGCGCGGGCTTCGTCCCCGGGGTGACCCTCTCTTGGTCGTTCTGAGGGGGCTGCCTCTCGCGCTCATCCTCACGCTCGTCTCGACGGGCTGCTTGCTGCTCACGAGCTTCATCCTCGCCGGCAGAGGGCGGGCGCTCCGAGAAGGTGAGACAGCGCCGTCGCGGGAGCAGATGCGACAGCACCTCGCGTGGGGGATCATCTACTGTAACCCCGAGGACCCGCGCGGGTGGGTCCCCAAGACGTGGGGCCCGGGGCAGACGGTGAACGCGCGCACGCGGGGCGGGGCCGCGGCGATGCTGCTCTTCACCGGCCTGACGCTCGCGGGCGTCGCCCTCACGCTGTACGAGGCCTACGGTGTGGCCGCGCGCGCCGGCTGACGCGAGCGGCTACAGGCGCCGGGCGCTGCTCGCGCTCGCGTTCACGCTCGCCCTCGGGGCGGGCGTAGCCTGCCGCGACCCCGGCGAAGGAGATCGGTCCACCCGCGCGGTGCTCGCCGACGCGCCGGCCGCGGCCGCCACGGGGGATCGCGCCGGCGCCCTCGGCTCGGGAGCGACGTCGTCGGCGAGCGGCCCGGCGCCGCCGACGCTCGATGGTCCAAAGCTCTTCGCGCTGGAGGTGGAGGGCTTCTCGGCGGCGGTGCTCTCGGTGCCCATCGGCGCGACGAGCCGGCGGCCGGTGATCGTCGCCACGCACGGGAACTACGACCGCCCCGAGTGGCAATGCGAGGTGTGGGCCGGCATCGTGGGGGGCCGGGCGTTCGTGCTCTGTCCGCGCGGCGTGGAGCGCGCGGACTCCCCGAGCCCCGACGACCGGCGCTTCACGTACACCCAAAATCAGGACCTGGAGCGCGAGGTCGACGCCGCGCTCGCAGCGCTCGGACGCTCCCGGTACGGCGCGTTCGTGGCGGAGGGGCCGCCGGTGTGGGCTGGCTTCTCTCTCGGCGCGATCATGGGCGTGGCGATCGCCCGGCGACGCCCCGCGGACTTCCCCGCGCTCGTCCTGATCGAGGGCGGCGCGGACAGGCTCGGCGCGGACGCCGCGCGCGCGTTCGCGAAGGGCGGCGGCCAGCGCGTCCTCATCGCGTGCGCGCAGGCGGGCTGCGGGAAGGCGGCGCGCGCGCGCGCCCAGCAGCTCCAGGCGCTCGGTGTGTCCGCGACCGTCGTCGACGCGGGCGCCATCGGTCACACGTACGACGGCGCCGTCGCCGAGGCCGTGAAGGCCGCGCTCCCGGCGTTCTTGGCGGAAGACCCGCGCTTCGCCGGCGTGTTCGGTCCGTGACGCCGTCGGCCCCGGACCTCTGCTACGGTCGCGGCCATGTCCGAGGTCAAGCTCCAGAAGAACGGCCCCATCCAGATCAAGGACCCCGTCGAGCTCGTGGATCACGACGGGACGCCGATCGCGGTCGCGAAGTTCCCGATCTTCTTGTGTCGGTGCGGTCAGAGCCAGAAGAAGCCGTTCTGCGATGGGACGCACAACAAGTCGGGCTTCGACGGGACGTGCGCGCGACAGACCGCCCCGTGAGACCGTCGTGAGCGGCCGCGCGCGTCACGGACACGGAGCGGGTCGCTGCGCCTCCCCGGGGCACTGCAAATAGCAGCCGCCGACTCCACCGATCACGCAGGGCTTGTTCGACTGGTCCGCGTGGCAGCGTGGGAATCCCCCGGGCGGCGGTTGATCGCAGCTCGGACCGGCGGGCTTGGGGGCCGCGCTCCCGGACGGGGCGGGGGCCGCAGAGGCGGCCGCCGCGCTCGCACCCTTCCTCGGAGGCTCGGGCGGAGGGAGCGGCTCCCCCGCGAAGTAGCCCTCGTCTCCGACCGACCTTCCCCCGCACGCTGCGCCGGCGAAGAGGAAGAGACCGAACACACGCTCTCTGTGTCGCACGACCGCACCGTACCACCGGAGCGAGTCGCCGCGCGCGGCAGGCCATGACGCTCGAGTCGCGCGAACCGGGCTTCGCCGAGGCCGCGCAATTGACGCGATGAGACGTGCGCTGCGGGTGGCGCCGCGACGCTGCGCGGCCGGATGTGTCCGTCGGATCGTTGGACATGATCCTGGTCCGTCACCTGCTTGGCTCCTCGGCAACCGACCCCGGAGGTCTTCGTGGATTTCCTGCTTGGTGCGTTCTTGCTCTTCGGTGTGCCTGGCCTTCTCTGGATGATGGTCAAGCTCGAGCGTCAGGGGGCGCGGCTCGAGCGGGCGGAGCTCTCGGTCGAGCACCTCTACCTCGCCGGTAGCGCGCTCGCGCAGCGCGTCATCGCGCTCGAGTCGAGGCACTCTGCGCCGACCTCGGCGTACCGTCACGCCCCCGAGGTAGAGGCGCCTGCGCCCGGGCAGGCGCTCCTTCCCTTCGCCTCGGCGCCCTCGCCGATCGCCGCGCCGTCGCCGGCCCCGTCGCGCGTGTCCGTCCCCCTTGGGGCCGGGCCTGCCCCCGCGTGGGGCGCTCACGCCGGCCCCGCCCCCGCGTGGGGCGCTCACGCCGGCCCCGCACCGCTCGGCGCCCTCCCCGGAGTAGCTTCGGCGGGCCCCGGAGGATACGCGCCGACGCGCGTCGATCCGGCGGCGTTCGTGAGCGCCCCGAGCGCGGCTGGCGCCGCACCCGCGCCTTCGATCGATCTCGACGCCGACGCGGCGACGCATGCGCCAGCGATCGACTGGGAGCGCTGGATCGGCGTGCGCGGCGCGGCCGCGCTCGGCGCTGGCATCCTCGTCATCGCGCTCTTCTACTTCCTCCGCTACTCGATCACCGAAGGGTGGCTGACCGTCGAGCTCCGTGTGCTGCTCGGGGCGGTGGTCAGCGCGGCGTGCGTCGGCGCGGCCGAGCTGAGGTTCCGCGCGACGCACCAGGTGCTCGCCAACTGGCTCACGGGCGCCGGCGTGGCCGGGCTCTACGCGAGCGGCTGGGCCGCGCAGCACGTCGCGGGGGTCCTGGGTCCGCTCCCCAGCTTCGGGCTCGTCGTCGGCCTCACCGCCGGCTCCGTCGCGCTCGCGCTTCGCGCCAACGCCCTGCCGATCGCGCTGCTCGGGATCACGGGGGGCTTCGCGGCTCCGCTCTCGCTCAGCCTCGACACCGCGGGCCCGTGGGCGATCGTCGCCTACGTCCTCCTGCTCGACGTCGCCATGGTGACGCTCGCCGCGCGCAAGGGCTGGTGGTCTCTCTCCGCGCTGTCGATGCTCCTCACGGCGGCGTACGAGGCCGTGTGGGTGAGCTCGCACGGAGGGGCAGGGAACCTGCCCCTCCAGATCGGCGTGCTCACCGTCTTCGCCGGCGTGTTTGGCGGCGTCCCCGCGCTCGCCCTCGGCGACGTCGGCGCCAAGGACGCGCCGCCCGCGCCCCTCGCGCGGCTGACACGGTACGGCTCGGTGCTGGTCCCGCTGGGCTTCGCCGCGTGGCTCACCGCCGACCCGGCCGTATTGCACGAGCCCGCGCCGATCGGCGCCCTGCTCGTGTTGCTCACGGCGATGGCGGGCGTCATCGCGGTGCGTCAACGGGAGGCGGTGCTGCCGATGCTCGCCGCCCTGGCGGCCCCGGCGGTCCTGCTCTCGTGGGTCATCTCCGGCGATCCCGCCGCGCACGCGATGAGCTTCGGCGTGCTCCTCGTCGTCCTCGGCGCAACGCACGCCGCGACGGTCCTCATCGAAGAGAGGCGGGCGGCCAAGGCTCCGGCCGGCTCGAACGACGTGCTGGACGTGGCCCGTGGCGCGGTGGTCCTCTATGGCGCCGGCGCGGTCGGCCTCATCGTCTGCGCGGCCGCGCTGCACCCGGGCCCGTGGGCGGCGTACCTCGGCGCGGTCGTCGTCCTGGCAGGCGGCGCGCTCGCCCTCGTCGCGCGCTCCGGGATGGTAGGCCTCGCGGGGCTGGCGATGGCGGGCGCCTCGGCCGCGCTCCTCGCGATCGCGGCGCTCCACACCGGCGCGGGGGCGGCGCCCGCCGTCTCCGCGCTCCTCCTCGCCGTCGCCACGAGCGCCGCTGCACAGGTGGTGGCGCGGCGGCTCGCAGGGGAGGCGGCCGCTGAGCTCGTCGCGGGCGCGCGGCGCGCGGCGCTGCTCACGCTCGGCGGGCTCGGCCTCTTCGCGAGCACCCTCGAGCTGGGCGTCTACGCTTGCGTCGCGACCGCGCTGGCCGCGTGCGCTCTCGCCGCTCGCAGGGACGAGGGCGCCACCTATCCGCTGGTGGGCGGCCTCTCCGCCGCGGCGCTCGGCCTCCACGGCTGGCTCGCGAGCGACGGCGGGACGCCCACGTCCGGGATCGCGGCGTGCGCCCTCGCCCTCGCGCTGCTCGCCGCTCCGCTCGTGCGCCGGCTGGGCCTGTCGGAGAGCGTCTGGGCGCCGCGAGGCCAGGTCCTCACGCTGGGCGCGTTCGCGCTCGCGGTCGGCTCCCGCTTCCTCGCGCCGGAGCCGGAGGTCCTCGGGCCAGCGCTGCTCGCGCTCGCCGCGCTGGCCGTCGGGCTCTGCGCGGCCACGACGCGCGTGACCCGCGCGGAGGTCGTCCGCGCCGAGGCGGCGTCCTGGCTCGGCACGGTGAGCGTGGCCCTCGTCGCGGCGGGGCTCTGCCTCTCTCTCTCGGCGGAGTGGCTCACGTTCGGGCTCGCGCTCTTCGGTCTGTCGCTCGTCGGGCTCGCGCGCTGGCGGGAGAGCGACGCGCTCGCGATCGCGGGGGTCGCCCACCTGGCGGTGGCGACGCTCCGCGTGGTCGCGAACCCGGCGGTCCTCTCGTACCACCCGCGCGGCGAGGTCGCCGTCTTCAACTGGATGACGCCCACGTTCCTGGTCCCGGCGCTGTCGGCTGCGCTCGCGTGGTGGGTGCTCTCGTCCGCCCCCGGCCGGGACAGCGGGGATCGCCGCCTGTCCGCGGTCCCGGCGGCGATGGCGTGGCTCACGATCTTCGCGTGGCTCAACGTCTGCGTCCTCGACGTGTTCGCCGCCGGCGGCACCATCAGCCTTCAGACGAGCTCACCTCAGGCGCGCGACCTCTCGATGAGCCTCGTGTGGGGCGTCTTCGGCACCACGCTGCTGGTCACGGGCATGCGGCGGCGCCACGGCGGGCTCCGCTGGGCGAGCCTCGCCCTGGTGCTCGTCACCGCGGGCAAGGTGTTCCTCTACGACCTCGCCCAGCTGCGAGACCTCTACCGGGTCGCCTCGCTCGCCGGGCTCGCGCTGTCTCTGCTCGGGATCTCGGTCCTCTACCAGCGGTTCGTGTTCCGCGGCGGCGCGGCGTCGGCGGCGGTGCAACCGCCCACGCGGCTGGCGCCTCAGCCCTCGCCCGTGCCGCCGAGCTTCGGCAGCCCCAGCCAGGTCGACAGCGGCCCGTAGAGCGAGCCCATGACGTACGCGCCGAACAGCGTGCCGAGCAGCGCGAAGGCGGCGTAGGCCTTCCCTTCCCCGAGGTTCACGAGCACCGGGCCCGGACACATGCCGGTCATCGCCCAGCCGACGCCGAAGAGCGCGCCCCCGACGAGGTTGCCCCGGTGGGACGGCTTCGCCTTGATCTTGATCGGCGCGCCGCTCGCGGTCCGTCCGAGCCGCTTGAGCAGCCAGAGTCCGGGCGCGCCCACCGCCACCGCGGTGCCGATGATCCCGTAGAGCTGGAAGCTCTCGAACAGGAACATCTTCTGGATGAACTCGTAGTCCGCTGCGCCGCTCCGGCTGAGGACGAACCCGAAGGCGACGCAGAGCAGAAAGAAGACGGCGTTCATCATCCCGCGATCACCCGGTAGAGGAGGTTCGTGGTCACGACGCCCGCGGCCATGAAGCTCAGCGTGGCGACGAAGCTCGACCGCTCGAAGTTCGAGATCCCGAAGATGCCGTGGCCGCTCGTGCACCCGCCGGCGAGGCGCGTGCCGAAGCCGATGAAGGTGCCGCCCGCCAGCATCCAGAGCGCCTTCGTCGCCTCGGCCGATCCGAACGCCGCCTCGAACCTGGGTCCGAGGTCCCAGGCGGGCGCCGGTCCGCCGCTCAAGGCCGCCGAGAGCACCCCGCCCGTGACCAACCCCGCCAGCATCCAGAGCCTCCAGCTCCCGGCCTTGACCTCGGGGCGCGTGAAGTAGGGCCGCTTGCTGACGACGGCGCAGAGGTTCTCGAACCCGGTGGAGACGCCGAGGCTCCGGTTGAACAAGAACTGGAGGAGGAGCGTGATGAGGCCGATGGTGGCGCCGGCGATGGCCCAGTGAATCGGCGCGCGATCGTCGAGGAGGAGCATGTCGGTGCGAGCCTAGCGCGGCGCGGCGCGGGACGCCCCTCGAAGCACCCGTTCGCGCCTCGGGGCTGGGCGGCGCAGGACGTGTCGACTACCGTGGAGCAGAATGGGTCGGACGATCGCGATCGGGGACATCCACGGAGAGCTCGGGCACCTCGACAAGCTGCTCCGCCGCCTCCCTCCCCTCGGCCGGGGCGACACCCTCGTGTTCCTCGGGGACTACGTGGACCGAGGTCCGCGCTCGGCGGAGGTCGTCGCGCGCGTCCGCGAGATCGAGGCGACGAGCGCAGCCAAGGTGGTCTCGCTCCGAGGCAACCACGAGGACGCGTGGGTCCAGGTCGCGGAGAAGGGGTGGGCGGAGTTCGTCATGCCGAGGATGAACGGCTGCCTGGAGGCGCTCCGCTCCTTCCGCGGCCAGCCGCCGCCCGACCGGGAGGAGGCGCCCACCGCGGAAGAGTTCAAGGCGATGTTCACCGCCAGCTTCTTCCCACCCGACGTGATGAGCTGGATGCGGGCCCTCCCGGTCTTCTACGAGGACGAGCACGCGATCTACGTGCACGCGGGGCTCGTGAAGAAGGGCAGCGGGTTCTTGCATCCGAGCGTGACGGAGCCCAAGCGGGCCCTCATGTGGACCCGCAGCCGAGAGTTCTTCGCCGACTACCGCGGGAAGCTCTGCGTCGTCGGTCACACCGCGACGGCGCTGCTCCCGCCCGAGCTCTCGTCCTTCACCCCGGAGGACCCGAAGGACCTCTGGGCCGGGCCGAGCGTCATCGCCATCGACACCGCGTGCAGCAAGCCGGGCGGGTTCCTGACGGCGGTCGAGCTGCCAGCCAAGCTCTGCTACGAGAGCCGCTAGCGAGGCGGGGAGCCGACGAAGGGCTGCCGACGAAGGCGGGCCGAGAGCCTCATGAGCCGATGCCCACCCTCGGCCCGTGCTCGCGCCTTCGGCGCTGCGCGCGGTCCGTCCCTCCCCGGCGCCTGCGCTCGGCGCTTCGCGCCTGCGCTCGCCGCGGGAGGGCTCGACGTCTACTTGCGGGTGACCCGCGCGATGCCCTCGACGAGGCGCGGGATGTCGCGCTCCGCGACCGAGCAGAGCGCCACGCGCAGCGCGCCAGGGATGGGGACCACGAAGATCCCCTCCGACTTCAGGCGCTCCGCAGCGCCCATGGCGTCGTCGGTGAAGACGGTCGTGAAGAAGCCGCCATCGTAGCGGGGGTAGCGGAGCTCGGCCTTGGAGGCGAGATCGTTGAACGTGGCCACCCTCCGTGAAAGGAGCTCCACGTAGGCCGCCCGCTCGGCGCCGATCCGGGCGCGCCGCGAGCCGTCGAGGAGGATGCTCGCGATCGCCGCCATCCCGCCGGCGTTCACGTTCGACCAGGTGCCGCGGCACGAGTAGCTGAGGGCGTTCTGGATCCTCCGGCGCTCGTCGTCCTCGGGGTGCACCGCGACCAGCGCACCGACGCGCAGACCGTACTCCAGGAACGCCTTCGACGCGGACCACGCGAACATCACGAGCGCGCTCGGCGCGAGCGGGAGCACCGCGTCCAGCATCACGTCCAGGGGTTGAGCGCCGAACTTCGCGTAGGCGATGTCCAGGCAGAGGGCCACGGGCCCGCGCGGCGCGACGTCCTCGACGACCTCGCGCACGCGGCGCCACTCGGCGTCGTCGAACGAGTAGCCCGTCGGGTTGTGGCACGGCGAGTTCAGGAACACGAGCGCCCGTCCTTGCTGCGTGACGAGCCGCGACAGCTCCGCGTGGAACGCGTCCGTGTCGAGCCGACCGCGCGGATCGAACATGCGGAACGTCGCGATCCCTCGGTCCGCCTCGTCCGCGAGCGTCTTGTAGGGGCCCCAGAAGAACGACGTGGTGAGGAGCGAGTGCCCCGGCTCCAGGAAGTTGCAGATGGCGTGGCGGAGCGCGCCCGTCCCCCCTGGCGTGGCGGCGGCGGCGGCGTGCTTCGCCTCGGGTCGGTCGCCGAAGAGGTCCGCCACCACGCCTCGAAGGAACTCGGGCGACCCGGCGATGGGCGCGTAGCCCGCGACCTGCTGCGGCGTGAGCTCGCGCAAGGCCTCGTTCATGCACTCGAGCGTCGCCAGCTTGCCGTCGTCCTCGAGGAGCGACCCCACGGTCGCGTTCAGTACCTTCTCGCCCGCCTTGGCCCGGGCTTTGGCCTCGGTGTTCAGCGCGAAGATCGGATCGTCGCCAGGGCGAGCCGTCCTGGAGGGGATGAGGAAGGACATCTCTCTTTCGGCTATCACCGCGCTGCGGACGGGGCAAACGGGCTCGCCCGGGGCGGCGGGGGCTCTGACGCGGTGCGGCTTCGGTTGTCAGTACGCCAGGGCGCGTTAGGCTTGGCCCTATGCCCCGAAAGCTCCTCGCGCTGGCTCTGGCCTCGGTAGGACTCGTCGCCTCGTCGTACGCGTCGGCGAACCCGAACGACGCCTACGGTCCGCCACCCGAGGGCGTCGCCCCGGTCGGATCGGCGTGGGACGTGCCGGGCGCGATCATCGTGGACGGCAAGGACTCGCTCTCCGACGCGGAGGTGGACGAGCTGCTGGCGGAGGTCACGAGCCGCTTCCCCGGTATCTCCTTCGAGTCGACCGACTTCGACGCGGACACGCGCATCAAGCTCGCGCGCCTCCCCGCGAGCCGCGCCGCCTCGCTCATCGCCGCGATCGGCGACGACCCTCGCCTCGAGCACGTGGAGCCGCTCTCGTGGGTGCGCGCCAGCTTCGTCCCGAACGATCCGAAGTACGGGGAGCAGTGGCACATGGTGCGCGCCGGCGCAGAGACCGCCTGGGACCATGCCACCGGGCGCGGCGTGACCGTCGCGGTGATCGACACCGGGATCGCGTGTGAAGACCACCAGGGGTTCATGAAGGGCACGGATCTGGCCGACACGCGGTGCGTCGGCGGATGGAACCTCATCTGGGATCACGAGCACGCGAACGATGATCACGGCCACGGGACCCACGTGGCCGGCACCATCGCGCAGAGCACCGACAACGGCGTCGGCGTCACCGGGCTCGCGTTCCACGCCCGCCTCATGCCGGTCAAGGTCCTCGACAAGCGGGGGTGGGGCACGAACCTGGACGTCGCCAACGGGATCCGGTGGGCCGCCGACCACGGCGCCCACGTGATCAACCTCAGCCTCGGGGGCTCGCAGGACTCGAAGATCCTCCAAGAGGCCGTGCGGCACGCCCGCAGTCTCGGCGTGGTCGTGGTCGCCGCCGCGGGCAACAGCGGTGGCTCGGTGGGCTACCCGGGTGGGACCGAGGGCGTCATCGGCGTCTCCGCGAGCGACCAGGGCGACAAGCTCGCCAGCTTCTCCTCGCGAGGGCCCGGCGTGGACATCGCTGCGCCCGGGGTGGAGGTCGTCCAGCAGACGATTTGCCAAGAGGGAAAGAACCAGTGCGAGCAGTACGCGGTGTGGAAGGGGACCTCCATGGCCTCTCCCCACGTCGCGGCCGCCGCCGCGCTGCTCGTCGGCGCCGGCGTCACCGATCCGGCCGACGTGGAGCGCCGCCTCGCCGAGAGCGCGAGGGTCGTGGACCCCAGCGACCGCGGGAAGTTCCTCTTCGGCGCGGGCATCTTGGACGCCGGCGCGGCGGCCCGGGCCGTCACCTGGGAGTACGGGATGGCGCGCCTCGGCTTCCTGGCGGCCTTCGCGCTCTTCGTCACGCTGTGGGCACGTCGGTCCTCCAAGCTGGCGGCGCCGCGCGGCCTCGCCTTCTGGATCAGCGCCCTCTGGACGGGGCCGGGCCTGCTCTTCTTCGCGCCGCTCTTCGCGTCGCGATCGAACCTGGTCGTCGACGTCTTGGCTCGGCCGATCGCGGATCTCGACCTCCTCGTCGGCGCGAGCGTCCACCGGCTGATGCTGCTCGGGACCGCCGCCATACCCATCGCGCTCCTGGTCGTCGGCTGGGGAAGCCGCACCTTGCGCCAGGTCGCCGCCGGCGCCGGCGTCGGGACCGCGGCGTACCTGGCGTCCCACCTGCTCTTCCGGGAGGCCTGGACGCCGTTCGGCGCCGTGGCGTTCGTGGGTTGGTGCGCCGCGAACCTCGCCGTCAGCCTGTTCATCGCTCGGACCTGCCTCGCCGAGACCAAGTGATCCTGGTACCGTCTCGGCCTCATGCGATCTTCGCTGATGGCCTTGGCGCTCGCCGTCTCTTCGTGCGGCGGCAGCGCGAGCGAGACCCCGTTTCCGCCGGAGCCGCTCGACGTGAACCTCGAGGCGGAGGATCTGGCCCCGCGCGAGGACCCGTACAAGGCCGCTCGCCCTGGCTCGACCGCGTCCGCCTCGGCCGCGCCGAGCTCGCCGACGCCTCCGGCCAAGCCGAGCGCCACGCAGCCCCGATGAGCCACGAGGGGAGGCGTCGGGTCGGTGGCTGATCTCTACTCCAAGGTCACGCTGCGCCCACGGTCCAAGCTCGAGAAGCTCGTGGAGATGCTCGAGCCTGCCTGCGAGATCCCCCAGCGGCCGAAGAACGGCCTCGTGGCCCAGCTCGCCCTCTACTACCTGCTCTGGGGGGAGTGCGGCGCCCCGGCCGCGGCCGAGGCGGTCAAGGCGCTGATGGAGGCCGGGTCGGTGGACGCCGCCAAGCTCGCGGCCGGCCCTCGCGAGGTGGTCGATCGCCTCTGCTCGCCGGCCCGCGCGGCGGAGGTACTGGCCGCGCTGCAGGCCGTCGGGCGCCTCGCGGCCGACGGCCTCGAGGCGTCCGCGCGGCGCGACGTGGAGGAGGGCAGGCGACGGCTCGCGACGCTGCCTCGGCTGGGGCCGGACCAGATCGATTTCCTCCTGCTCGCGAGCGGCATCGCGTCCGTCGTGGCGCCCCCCTTGGCGGCGCTGCGCGTGGTCGCGCGCGTGGGCTACCCGGGCACGTGCTACGCGACGCTGGCGCGCACGCTCGACGCGGAGCTCCCGGAGGGCGATCCGCAGGAGGTCGCGTGGCGCGCCCACCACGTCCTGAAGCAACACGGCAACAAGACCTGCAGAGAGAAGCCGGACTGCCCCTCGTGCAAGGCAGAGCCCGCGTGCGCTTACGCCGGTCGCGGGGAGGATCCGGCCGGAGCGATCACGGCGCCGTCCGCCGCCCCCGTGCGGTCGGGCGAGGGCCCCGGCGGCTGAGATGGCGGACGCGGCGGGGAGCTGGGCTTCCGCCCTGAGGGGGCCGTGGGCGCGGGTCGGTGCGCTCTCCCTCTTGCTCCTGCTCCCCGCGATCGTCGCCTGGTTCGCGTTCCCGAGCGGGCCGGCGCCCGCGGCCTCGGCCGCCAGCGCCGCGCGGTCGGGCGCCCCGGCCGCGCGGCCCCCCGGCCCCTCGGAGCCCGACGAGGTGCCTGCAGCGGATCCGCAGCCGGGCTCGGACAGAGAGGCCGCGCCGCGGCAGTCGATCACGGGCACGGTGCTCGACGCCGACGGCCGAGGCTTGGAGGGCGCCACCGTCGCGTGCGCGGATCGGCCCAACTTGTCGGCGACGACCGACGCGTCCGGTCGCTTCGAGCTGCCCCCCGAGGCGGCGGGGTGCAAGGCGGTGGCGACCGCGCCCGACGGCGCCGCGTTCCCGCCCGTGGTCCTCCGAGCAGGAAAGAGCAACCGCCTGGAGGCGAGCGCGCCGGGCGGGATCGCGGGCGTGGTCGTGGACGAGCTCGGCCGGCCCCTCCAGGACTACACGATCGCGATCGAGACGTTCACCACGCCCGACGGCGAGCGGGGGTCGAACACCGGACGGCGCGAGCACGTCCGCAGCGAGCTCGGGGCGTTCGAGCTCGAGGGCCTCTCGCCCGGCCGGTACGTCCTCACCGCGAGCGCCAAAGGGCGCCCGCCCACACAGTCGAGCGGGATCGAGGTCGAGAACGGCCGAAAGTCCAGCGGCATCAAGATCACGATCGGCAAGGGCGGAACGCTCACGGGGGTGGTCACGGATCGCGAGACGAAGCACGCGATCGCCGGCGCGCGCGTCCGCTTGGACGGCATGACGGCTTCGGGCGGCGGCGCCTCCACCACGACGGACGACGCGGGTCGCTACACGCTCGAAGGCATCCCCGCGGGCGCGTTCTCGGTCCGCTTCAGCCACGCGGACTACCGAGAGCGAATCGAGCCGCTCGACGCCCGGGGGCAGTCCACCTTGTCGGCCAGCGTCGACCTCGCCAAGAAGGGCGACGGCGCGTCCAGCGAGTGGACGGGCATAGGCGCAACGCTCGCGCAAGGCGGGCGGTTCGTCGAGGTCGCGAGCGTGATCGAGGGCGGGCCTGCCGCGACCGCCGGGGTCAAGGGCGGCGACAAGATCGTCGAGATCGAGGGCCGGAGCGTGGAGGGCGCCACCGTGGCGGACTGCGTGAACAAGCTGCGTGGCCCCGAGGGATCGAAGGTGACCATGGGCGTCGACCGCGCGGGCGCGCGCGTCGACATCACGATCACCCGCGCCAAGATCACGCGTTGAGCGCCGGCCGCCGAGGCGGCTCCGGCGCCCGATCCCTCGCTCACTCGGTGCAGTAGCGCAGCAGATCCAGGTAGAGGTCGCGCTCGCTCCGGCCTTCGATCTTGTCGAGCGCCGACTTGGCCTTGGCGACCTTGTCAGGCGCCATGCTCGACGCCTTCGCGTCCTTGGTCGCGTTCGCCGCCGCCGCCATGTCGTCGATGAAGTCCGTGTACTTGTCCCGCGCCGTCTTGAGGCCCGCGTCCGTGACCTCCACGCCCTTCACCTTCTTGCTCACGTCCTCGTACGCCTTCGCCATCTTCGCGAAGTCCTCGGCGGTCGTCGCGTCGGAGTTCTTGCCGAGCGCGTCCCGCTCCGCCTTGATGACCTCGCTCAAGGACTCGCACTCCTTCTTCTTGGCACAGCCTCCGAGGGCGAGCGCTCCCGTGAGCGCGGCGGCGAGGACGAACACGGGGGTGATCTTGGCGAGTCGCATGAGGCCTCCGAACACTTGGGTTTCGCGGTAGAGCCGCGTCGCGGTGGGATGTGACAGGACTTTGTGACCCCACGCCTACCTTTTTTTGGGGCGGCGCCTCGCGCGGCGTCGCGCGTTGCCGGCGTCGAGGGGCGGCACCCGTGATACCACGGCGCCATGACCCCGCGGCCGACCGAGCTCCCGCCGCCCGGGACGCACGACGTCCTCTACCTGATCGACCTCTCCGGGTACGTCTTCCGCGCGTACCACGCGATCCAGCCGCTCGCGACGGCGAGCGGGGAGCCCACGAACGCCACGCACGGCACCGTGAACATGCTCCAGAAGCTCGTGAACGAGCGGAAGCCTCTCTACCTGGGCGTCGCGCTGGAGGGCAGGAAGAACTTCCGGAGCGAGATCGACCCCCGGTACAAAGCGACCCGGCCGGCCCACCCGAGCGACCTCGTGGTCCAGATGCGGCGCTGCAAGGAGATCGTGGAGGCGTTTCGCATCCCGACCATCGAGGCGGAGACCTTCGAGGCCGACGACGTCATCGCCGCGATCGTCGCCCAAGCGCGGGCCGCGGACCTCTTCGTCGTCATCGCGTCCATGGACAAGGACCTCATGCAGCTCGTGGACGAGCGGTGCGTCATGTGGGACGCGATGCGGGACCGCGTGTACGGACCGCCTGAGGTCGAGCACAAGTTCGGCGTCCCTCCCAGCCAGGTCCGCGATCTCCTGGCGCTGGTCGGGGACACCTCGGACAACATCCCCGGCGTCCCCGGGGTGGGCGTGAAGACGGCCGCGGAGCTCCTGGGACAGTTCGGCTCGCTCGAGGAGCTCTACCGGAGGCTGCCGGAGGTGAAGAGGCCGCGCGTCCGCGAGCTCCTCCAGGCGCACGAGGCGGACGCGCGGATCTCGCAGCGCCTCGTCACGCTTCGCGCCGACGCGCCCGTCGTCCTCGACAAGAAGGCGCTCCGCTACGACGGAGGCGACGTCCCGCGGCTCCGCGCGATCTTCACCGAGCTCGGCTTCACGCGCCAAGTGAGCCTCCTGCCGCGCGACGCGAGGCCCGTCTCGAGGGAGATCCAGGCAACGTACCGCGCGATCCTAGACGCGACGGAGCTCGAGGCGCTCGCTGCGCAGGCCCGGAAGGGGGGCGTGCTCTCGATCTACGTGCACACCACCCCGGAGGACGCCATGCGCTGCGGCGTCGCGGGGCTCGCGCTGGCCGTGGCGCCCGGGGACGCGGCCTACGTCCCGGTGGGGCACCGGTACCTCGGCGTCCCCAAGCAGCTCGCCTGGGACGAGGTCACGCGGATCCTCGGGCCCGTCCTCGAGGACGCGGGCGTCCACAAGGTCGGACACGACATGAAGCGGGCGGAGGTCGTCCTGCGCCGGAACGGTGTCTCTCTGCGCGGCATCACCTTCGACGGGATGCTGGCGAGCTACCTGCTCGACCCCGAGGTGACCCACGACATCGTCAACGTCGCGGAGCGCGAGGCCGCGGTGAAGATCCCCATGCTCGAGAGCATCACGCCGAAGCTCCGCGGCAAGGCGCAGACCTCGCTCGAGGACCTCCCCGTGGAGGAGGTCACGCCCTTCGCCGCCTCGTGGGCCGACGGCGCCCTCCGCGTCGCGGACCGCGCCGCGGCGCGCCTCGCGGAGAACGGCCTCGTCCCGATCTTCGAGACGCTGGAGCTGCCGCTCTCGAGCGTGCTCGCCGACCTCGAGACGCGCGGCGTGCTGGTGGACACGGGCGTGCTCGGCCACCTCGGCGAGTACATGACACGAGAGCTCGCGCAGCTCGAGGAGAAGGCCCGCGTGGCCTCCGGCCACGAGGACCTGAACGTCGCGTCGCCGAAGCAGCTCGAGGTCGTGCTCTTCGACGAGCTGGGCTTGAAGGCGACCAAGAAGACCAAGACGGGGCGCTCCACGGACGCCGAGGCGCTCGAGGCGATCGCCGACGATCACCCGCTCCCGAACATCGTGCTCGAGCACCGCGTGATCGCGAAGCTCAAGGGCACCTACGTCGACGCGCTCCCCCGGCTGATTCACCCCGCCACCGGCCGCATCCATGGCCACTGGCGCCAGGCGGTCGCGGCCACGGGCCGCATCTCGAGCGAAGAGCCGAACCTCCAGAACATCCCCATCCGGACGCCCCTCGGCAAGGAGATCCGCAAGGCGTTCGTCGCGCCGCCCGGCCACCTCTTCCTCTCCGCCGACTACTCGCAGATCGAGCTCAGGGTGCTCGCGCACCTCTCCGAGGACCCGGTCATGGTGGACGCCTTCCGGGCAGGACAAGACATCCACGTCCGCACCGCGATGGAGGTGTTCCGCGTCTCGGAGACGGACGTCACGGAGGAGATGCGTCGGCGCAGCAAGACCATCAACTTCGGGGTGATCTACGGGATGGGCGAGACGGCGCTCGCCAAGCGCTTGTCGATTCCCCGCAAAGAGGCGGCGGACTTCATCCAGGCGTACTTCGAGCGGTACGCCGGCGTCGCCAGGTTCATGAAGCGCACGATGGAAGAGGCCCGCAAGACCGAGCGCGTCCGGACGCTCCTCGGTCGCATCCGGCTCCTGCCCGACCTTCGCAACACCGACCGGATGCGTCGCGCCTACGCCGAGCGGATCGCGCAGAACACGCCCATCCAGGGGACGGCGGCCGACATCCTCAAGCTCGCCATGGTGCGCCTCCGCGAGCCCGTCGTGCCGGGCGCTCGGATGGTGCTCACCGTCCATGACGAGCTGGATTTCGAGGTGCCCGAGGCGCTGGTCGAGGACGCCGCGAAGAAGATCCGCGCGGCGATGGAGGGCGTCCTGGAGCTGTCGGTGCCGTTGGTCGTGGACGTCGGGTGGGGCAAGAGCTGGGCGGACTGCTAGCGGGAGCGGGGTCGGGCCCCGCCCCGGAGAGCGACGCTTCGCGCGACGAATGCCGGAGAGATCCTCTAGAGCGGGTCGCCATCCGCCCGGCGGACGACGATCTCGTTCCTCGAGCTGCCCTCGAGCGGGAACGTCGCGTTGAACGCCAGCACCTCGTAGGCGCCGGCGTGGGGCCCTCCCTGGACGTCGAGATCGAGCGAGTCCCCCTCTGCGAGCGGCTGGAGGGGGCCCTCCGAGGCGACGCCCACGAGCCAGCGAGACTGGTACGAGAACATGGGGAGCTGACAGCTGTCCTCGAAGTCGAACACGAACGGGGTCGTGTCCTCGAGGCCGCGGGAGCTCACGAGCAGCCAGAGCCGGTCGCCCGCTTCCACCCCAGCGCCGACGTCGTCGTTGTCGATCCGCAGATCGAGCCGCCACGAGGCGGGGGAGCCCGGATAGGTGATGCTGTTCACCTCGCCCTGGGCCACGACCGCGGCCCCGTCGACGAGCCCCGTCGGGAGCGGCGCGCTGCCGTCGCCGAGCTCGAGCCGCAAGGCATCTGGCTCCGCCCCGATGACGATCGCGTCGCCGTCGAGCGTGACCGCGCCGCTGATCTGGAACGGCAAGAGCTCCTGGGTCGCCGGCTCGACGTCGTGGAAGTAGGTCTCGCCAGAGGGGAGGGTGAGCGACCAAGCGAGGACCGCGCCGGGGTCGACGCACGAGCCCGCGCCGCCACCGCCCGCGCCGCCCTCTGCCGCGCCGCCCTCTGCCGCGCCGCCCTCTGCCGCGCCGCC
>CAZBJI010000001.1:32787-143248 GCA_964492175.1 uncultured Polyangiaceae bacterium
CCGCGCCGCCCTCTGCCGCGCCGCCCTCTGCCGCGCCGCCCTCTGCCGCGCCGCCGCCACCCTCTGCGTCGCCGTCGCCGGCCGCGTTGCCACACCCGGTCGCGAGCGCCGTGAGGATCCCTACCGTGAGGACCGTTCGAGCAGAAAGAGAGGTCATGGCTCGGGGAAAGCAACCCGCGTGCCCGCGCGTGGTCGCGGAGCCGTCCGGCGAGTTGGCGACTCGAGCCGACCGTACGCGGGGCTTCGCGCGCGGAGATCGCCGCCTGCAGGCTCAGCCTGGCGCACCGAGGGCGCCGCGCGTGACGTCGCTGGCAGGTGCCGCGCGCCCTTACGCCTGAGGGCGCGCGGCCTCACCTTGCGGCGGCTCCTCGCTCCGCGCGGCGCGCTTCTCCTCGATCCGGTAGTGCAAGGTCAGCACGGGGAGGCCGGCGAACCGGATGCGGTGGTCGCACCGCAGCGTCCCCGAGTCGTCGACGTACACTCGAAAGTGCTCCTTCAGCGAACGGACGCGCCAAACGCGCAGTCTCGCGCCGGGCAGCTCCAGCAGCCGATAGAAGCCCGCGTCGCGGAACCCCGGCCCTGCCGAGCTCAGCTCGAGCGCTCGACCGGCGCCCACGCTCGGGCGGAGGATGACCGTGGCGTTGCCGTTCGGCATCGGGAAGACGACCTTCACACAGGGTCTGCCGCTGGGGAGCAGCACCGTCATGTAGAACCCGGTGTAGAGGACGCGGTCGTTTCCGACGAGGCGCCTGTACCAGCCTGCGTACCGCACGCGCCGGTCGCGATCGCGCAAGAGGACGATCTCGCTGTCCATCCCGCGCGCGGTGTCGAGGACGTCGAGCGGGAAGTTGAGCTGGTTCACCTTGCGGCTGATCGTCGTGACCAGCAGCCAGAGCGCCAGGCTCGCGGGGAACGAGCTCGCGGCCCAGACGTCCATCCGGTACTGCGCGGTGCGCTCGTAGAACCGGCGCACCGCGGGGTGCACGGCCGACGGGTCGAAGTCGGGGCCCGCGAGCGCGCCCATGTCGGAGAGGAGGCCTCCGTCGGCGGTGCGGCGCTCCACGCTGAGGTCCTCGCGGGCCGCGCACTCCTCGTAGGGCTTGTCCCCTATGTACGCTCCGCCGACGGGCCCCACGAGCCAGGGCTCTTCGCGGGCTTCCACGACGCGGCCGAACAGCCGAATGAGGCCATGGATGAACGCTGCGCCGATCGCGGCGACGAGATCGGCGATGGGGCGCCTCGAGCTCACCGCCTCGCGATCCGGGTCGGCGTCCGACGGCGGCACGAATCCCTCGGAGAGAGCGCCTCCATGGGCCGCCTACGCCCGGTCGAGGGCCGCCGGAGCGTCAAGGATGGCTGGTCCTAGGGGATGACGCGAGCGCCTCGAGGAGGCACTCGCGTAGGCTCGCGGTCGCGTCGTGCGAGTCCCGGTAGGGCGTCTTGGGGTGGGCCTGCGTGGAGGAGGGCGCCGGCGCCGCTGCGACCAGCTCGCGCAGCTGAGCGCGCTGCGGGACGTCGAGCGCCGCTGCGGCGGCGCGCAGCGCCTGGCCGCGCTCCTCCGGGTCTCCGAGCACCTCGCGTCGCGTGTGCCACCTCACGAAGGCGTCGCGGAGCTCGGTCTCGAGGTGCGCGTCCTCCGCGACGAGGGCGCGCAGCACGTCTTTCTCGGCCTCCTCGACGTGCTCGTCGGCGAGGCACGCGATGGCGAGGAGGTCGGCCAGCGCGATCCGGCGCTCGAGCTCCAGCATCTCGCCCGCCCCCGATCCGCGGATGATGAGCGCCAGGCCTCGGTAGACGTCTGCGACCCAGCGACCGACGCCGACGGCGATCGATCCTGCGATGTACGCCGTCGCGCCGACGGCCGCCCCGGGCGCGACGAGGGACAGCACGGCGTTCTCCTCTCGGTCCCCGCGGCGAGCCACGGGCGGAGCGTAGGGGGCGCGCACGCGCGGGCGCAAGGGCTGCGGACGCGCGCGCCGCCGGCCGGCGGCGCCTTCGCCCGACCAGCCCGTCGCCCAGCGGGGCGTCACGAGCCGGGGACGGACGTGCTCGTGAACCTGCGGATGCTCTCCGCCAGGCGCTCCGGCGCCTCGAGCTGCGGCACGTGGCCGACGTCGTCGAACATCTCGAGCGTCCAGTGCGGGCAGTGCGAGATCGCCGCGCGCGCGGAGGCCGCCGGCACGAGCCGATCTCGCGCCCCGTGCACGAGGAGCGTGGGAGCGCGGACCGCGCGCATCTGGTCGCGGAAGCGTCCGCGGCGGGCCATGGTCCGCACGATCGATCGCGCGGCGCTCGAGAAGGCCTGCCCGATCCACGGAAACTCGAGCCGCCGTCGCGCCAGCTCCTCCATCGCGCGTACCGCTTCCGGCGGCACGCGGCTCACGTCGACGCAGCAGAGCTTCAAGGTCTCTGCGACCAACGCCTCGGGACCCGCGCGGCGCAGCCGCTCCGCCATCACCGCGTGGTACCCGGGGAGCAGCGAGGTGCCGAGGACGAGCGCGAAGCGCGGATCCAGGTGGAGGATGCTCTCCTGTGGCAGCGCCGGGCACACGAGGATCAGCCCCGCGACGTCGCCAGGCCGCTCGTTGGCGGTGAGGATCGAGACCGCGCCGCCCATCGAGTTGCCGAGCAGCAGCACCGGGCCCGACGCGCCCTCGATCTCCCCTGCGCGGATCGCCGAGAGCACGTGTCGCGTCGCCCCGACGAAGGTCTCGACGTCGAGGCCGGCGTCCGGGTGCGAGAGCCCGAAGCCCGGCAGGTCGAGCGCGAGCACGCGGGCGCTCCCGGCGAGGAGCGGCGCGAACGCGGTGAAGTTCGCGTGGGAGCCGCCGAGGCCGTGCACCAAGAGCAAGGTCCGGCCCTCTCCGCCGAAGTCCGCGAGGTGCAGCTTGGAGCCGCGGTAGGAGAGCTCGTGGGATCGCATGTCAGAGGGGATCGAGCGTCACGCCGAGCACCTCGTTCTGCCGCTCCGCACCTACGACGGCGAGGTCCATCGTGGGAGAAGCGGCCAGCTGGTAGGGCGGCGCGCCTGGGTAGATCGCGTAGATGCTCTCATACCCCGCCGGCAGCGCGATGTCCTCCTCGGGGAGCGACGCCCAGTCGATCGCGACCCCGGCCGGGCGATCCGCCGCGTGGGCGACGCGGTAGGCGAGGCCGCCGCCGCCGGGGCCGTACACCAGCCCGAGGCGGCTGCCGTGCGGCACCAGCCGGGCGCGAAACGTGGCATCGAGGACGAAGCTGGCCGGAGACCACGACCCGCCGGGGGGCCGATGGTAGTAGGCCGCGCGGCCCTGATCGGTGCGCGCGACGAGGTGCTCGTCCTGCGTCTCGGGATCGATCCAGACGTCGTTGGTGGAGGCCACGGGATCGTCCCCGTTCACGGCGGCGAGCGGCGTCGAGAAGGTGACGGGAGTCGCGAAGTCGGACGTGCCCACGCCGCCGTGGAAGGTCCAGTTGGGCGCGAGGCCCGCGACGAGCTGTGCGTGCATCGAGAAGCGCGCCGGCGCGTCGGTCGGGAACGCGACGTGGACGTAGGAGGCGTCGTTGAAGCCGGCGCAGTCGCCCGAGCGCGGGCCGTTCCACCCACCGCCGTAGTCGACCAAGTAATGGAAGGACCCACCCCCGCCGTCGACCACGCTGGTCCACCACACCAGCCTGTACCCGTCGGGAGAGATGGCGGCGCCCACGTAGTTCGACGACGCCGCGAGCGCGAACGGGAGCGCCGCGCAGGACGCTGGGCCGCTCGGGACCGGGAAGGCGCACTCGACGACGCGGCTCCCCGCCACGTCGACGCCGAAGGTGAAGAGCGTCGCCCCGTCGGCGCTCACGATGGTCGCGGTGTTCTGCTGGACCGTGCCGGGCAGCGGGGCCGTCGCCACGAGGTTCCACGCGCTCCCGTCCCACCAGTGGTAGCCGAGCGTGTGGTCGACGTTCACGTCGCACGGCGCGAGTCCCGCCTGGCCCGGCTGAGCGCACACGTCGTCGACGAAGTAGAGATCACCGGCAGCGCCAGCCCGCACCAGGTGACCGAGGTGGGGGCCCCACCCGCCGAACATCTGGCCGTCGATGAAGCGGTGGCTCTCCGTGACGAGGCTGACGGTGGTCGCGTAGCCGCCGGCGCCCCCCGCGCCGGCTCCGCCCGCGCCGGCTCCGCCCGCGCCGGCGCCGCTCACGGCCGCGGTCGCGGCGGTGGAGCTCGTCGCGTCGGCGACGCTCACGCCGGAGGAGCCCGAGGAGGCCGAGCCTCCCGCGCCGCCGCCGCCGTCGCCGCAGGCGGTGACGACGAGGAGGGCGCCGAGCGTGCGGACCACGGCGACATCGTAGGGGGAGCTCGAGTCGGTTCCTAGTCCGCGCCGACCTCACACACCTATGGACCGCGCGGCGGTCTCCGGCCTACCCTCCGCGGCGAGAGACCATGGACGTCCGCGCCGCCGTCGCCTTCGAGAAGGGTCAGCCCCTGCGGGTCGAGACGATCCAGCTCGAGGGGCCCAAAGCGGGCGAGGTGCTCGTCGAGATCAAGGCCACCGGGGTCTGCCACACGGACGCGTACACGCTGAGCGGCGCCGATCCAGAGGGGCTCTTCCCGTGTGTGCTCGGGCACGAGGGCGCGGGCGTGGTCGTCGACGTGGGCCCCGGCGTCCGAAGCCTCGCGAAGGGGGATCACGTCATCCCGCTCTACACCCCCGAGTGCAGGGAGTGCGAGTACTGCCTCAGCCGCAAGACGAACCTCTGCCAGGCGATCCGCGCGACGCAAGGGAGGGGGCTCATGCCGGATGGGACGAGCCGCTTCTCCTTCCGAGGCAAGCCGCTCCTCCACTACATGGGCACCAGCACCTTCGCGAGCTTCACCGTGCTCCCGGAGATCGCCCTCGCCAAGATCCGTGAGGACGCCCCCTTCGACAAGGTCTGCTACATCGGGTGTGGCGTGACGACGGGCATCGGTGCCGTCCTCCACACGGCGAAGGTCGAGCCGGGCGCCAACGTCGTCGTGTTCGGGCTCGGCGGGATCGGGCTCAACGTCGTGCAGGGTGCGCGCATGGCGGGCGCGCGCATGATCGTCGGGGTGGATCCCAACGCGTCGCGCGAGGCGATCGCTCGGAGGCTGGGGCTGACGCACTTCGTCGATCCGCGCGAGGTGGAGGGTGACCTGGTGAAGTTCCTCGTCGACCTGACCAAGGGCGGAGCCGACTACAGCTTCGAGTGCGTCGGGGACGTGACGGTGATGCGCCAGGCGCTCGAGTGCTGTCACAAGGGCTGGGGGGTGAGCGTGATCGTGGGGGTCGCCGGCGCCGGTCAGGAGATCTCCACGCGGCCGTTCCAGCTCGTCACCGGGCGCGTGTGGAAGGGGACGGCCTTCGGCGGAGCGCGGGGGCGCACCGACGTCCCGAAGATCGTCGACTGGTACATGGAGGGGAAGATCGAGGTCGACAGCCTGATCACGCAGAAGCTCCCGCTCGACCGCATCAACGAGGCGTTCGATCTCATGCACGGCGGCCAGGCGATCCGTACCGTCGTCGAGCTCTGAGCGCCGGCGCCGAGCGCCTCAGCGCCCCGCGACCCCGAGCAGCTCCTTCACCGGCGCCACGGTCCGCGCCGGGTCCTCCTCGTGTGGGACGTGGCCGAGGTCGTCGAAGACGATCAGCTCGCTGCCCGGGATCTCCCGGGCGAAGCGCTCTCCGCTCGCCAGCGGGATCAGCCTGTCCTTGGCGCCCCACAGGATCAACGTCGGCGCGCGGACCTCGTCGACGCGGCCCTCCAGGATCCCCTGGGGCACCTGGCGGAAGCGCTCCGCGACGGCGCCGCGGTTGCCCTCCCGGAGCGTGAGCTCGAAGTATCGATCCACGAGGTCCGGCGTGACCTTGGAGGGGTCGCCGTACACGTTCTGGAGGCTGGACTCGACCACGCTCCGCGGGAGGGTCACGAGCATGACCCGGTTCAGGACGGGGGTCTTCGCGATCCGGAACCCGATCGGCACGTGGGCGGAGGGCAAGAGGTAGCCGCCCGCGTCCACGAGCACGAGGTGCGTCACGCGCTCGGGCGCGTCCAGGGTGAGCCCGACCGCGACGACGCCGCCGAACGAGTTGCCGGCGATCGCGTACCTCTTTACCTCGAGGCGATCGAGCAGCGCGCGGATCACACGCACGTACGCCTCGAGGCGGTAGTCGCCGTCGGGGAACGGGCCGGTGAGCCCGAAGCCGGGCAGATCGAAGCGGATCACGCGGCGCTCCGGGCTGAGCTCCGACGCCCAGCCGTCCCACGTGTGCAGGCTCGCCGAGGTGCCGTGCAAGAGGACGATGGGGGCGGGGTCGTCGCGCGGCCCCTCGTCCCGAACGTGGATCGACAGGTCCTCGACGGGGACGAACGTGGACGGCGGCGCGGCCCACCGTCCGGCGAGGGCCGAGACCGGCCGATCCGGCTCCCAGGCCATCGCGACGAACGCTCCGACGAGCACGCAGAGGACGACCGAGAGTCCCAGCACGCCCTTCGCGACGATCCGGAGGATCTTCCTCACCGACCGAGCACACCACCGCCGCCTGCGTGGGTCCAGGCGCTCGCGTGGCCCGATGCGAACCTGGCGTGAACGGGGGTACCATCGGCGCATGCTTCGACGCGCCGCCCTCCTCTCGCCCCTCCTCCCCGCCGCGCTCGTCGCGTGCGGAGACGACACCCATGGATCGGGCGCGGCGGGGGCCGGGGCCGCCGCCGAGGGCGCGGGCGGATCCGGTGGGGCTCTGCCCGTCGGCTCGTTCCCCGCCGTCGTGACGCGCTACGACCTCTCGGTCGACCTCGCGGCGCTCACGGCCCGGACCACCCTCCACCTCGACGTCCCGAGCCCCGGCGGAGACTGCTTCTCCATTCCGGGAGAGCCGCTCCCCTTCGCGGGCACCTTCGACGACGCCCCGATCGATCCCGCTGGCATCACGGCGCCCGCCCCCGGGATGCTCGACATCTGCGGGACCGGCCTCGTGCCGGGCCCGCACCGCGCGGCCCTGGACCTCGCGCTCGTGCCGGTGACGTTCCACGGCCTGGACGTCGGCGTCACGCAGAAGATGGACCTGGACGGACACGTCTTCTCGTACCTGCTGAGCTGGGTGGGCGGGTGCGATCACCACGGGCCCTGCGACGACCATCCGAGCCGACAGGTCCACTTCACCTACGAGATCGCCCACGCGCCTGGGGTCGTGGCGCTGTGCCCGGGCGCGCTCTTTCCTGGAGAGACGTCGACGCGCTGCGAGCTGCTCGGGACGCCGGCCCCCACCTACAGCGCCTACGCCGCCATGACGAACCCCGGCTGGGTGCGGTCGCCGTTCGTCTCGGCGGCCGGCGTGGACATCGTCTTCTACGAGGTCGCGGGGGGCACCATCGCGGCGGATCTCGACCCCGCGAGCGTCGGAGAGTTCGTGACGTGGATTACGGGCCTGCTCGGTCCCATGCCCTACGGGGCGGAGCTCCGCGTGGCGGGAGCCCCCACCGAGTGGCTGGGCTTCGAGCACCCCGCCAACATCCTCCTCGCGGAGCGGATCTCGCAGCTCGACACGTCGTACGAGGACACCGCGATGCACGTCCTCATGCACGAGATCGTCCACCAGTGGGCGGGCGACATGACGACGCTCGAGACGGCGCAGGACTTCGCGTGGAAAGAGGCGATCGCCGAGTACCTCTCGTACGTGTTCGAGGACGAGGCGCGGCCGTCGGCCGAGGCGGCCGCCACGCTCGCGTACTGGGACGCGGTCGCGCTCTTCGCGGAGTACCACGTCCGCCCGACCGACGAGCCGCCGCCCCCCGTCGACGAGTTCTACGGTGACGTGTACGGCCCGGGGCCCATGCTGCTCTTCGTCCAGCTCGAGCCGCTCCTCGGTCGGGACGCCGTCCTGGCCGGCATCGCGGCCTTCCTGCAAGGCGGCGGCAGCCGCTCGGTCGACGACCTCCGCGTCGCGCTCGAGTCCGCGAGCGGGGCCGACCTGGCGGTCTACTTCGATCGCTGGGTCGTCGGAAGCGGACCGCCGACGTACCCGGTGTTCACGGTGGACGCGCAGGCCCTGAACGGCGACGTGACCGTGACGGTGACGCAGAGCCCCGACCCGGCCGGGCCGTTCCCCTGCGCGGTCGAGGTCGACCTGGTGGGCGCGACCACGACGACGACCGTCGTCGCCGACTTCGGGCTCGATCCGACGTCCGACGCCGTGGTGGTCGTCGTCCCGTTCGCCGAGCCGGTCGTCAGCACGGTGATCGATCCGCGCCACAAGCTCGTCGACGACTCGGCGCAGACCGCCAGGACCGGCCCCCGGCCCACGGTGTGGCTCTTCTAGGCCGAGGGCGGGCGCGCGTCCGTCACTTCGCGTCCGCGCAGCAGCGAAACCCCGCCTCGTAGCCGTAGTCGCTCTCCTTGTGGAACGTCACGGTGGGGCGGCACCGCGCGCGGATCGGCCCCCACCAGCCGCCCTTGAGGCCGCTCCGGTTCGGGGGCTTCTCGCCAGGGATCTCGACCCACTCGTTGGCGTTGCCGTTGAGATCGTAGACGCCCGCCCACGAGACGCAGCTCGTCCGCGCGCCGATCGGCTCCCGCTGATCCAGTCGGTCGAGCTCCCCCTTGCAGCGCTCGTCCTTCAGGCACTCGTCGTACTCGAGCATCTGCTTGGAGTGGTCGGGGTACCGGTACTCCTTGTCGAAGTTGCAGATCGCCTTGTCCCTCACGTGGCCGTAGAGGTAGGGCAGCATCTCCGGGCCCTCGCACGCGAAGTTGAACTCGTCCTCGGTGCAGAGGCGCTTGCCCTCCGCGGCGCAGAGCTTCACGGCGCTCCTCCAGGAGGTGAGGACTCGAGGGAGCTCGCCCACGCGGTTCGGGTACTCGTACCGGTCCATGCAGTAGCTGAGCTTCTTGCGGTGCTTGGAGACGCACCGGGACGGCTTGTACTTCAGGCACCGCTCGCTCACGCGGCGCTTGCCCTTGTCGGTCGCGTACTCGCCGTGGTGCTCCAAGCAGTCCTGCATCAGCGCCGGGCAGTAGTCGCCCTCCACGCGGACCATGCCGTCGGCGCACCCGTCGGTCCGGCCTGGGAGCCGAGCGGGCGCCGGGGGCGCGGACGCGCTCGGCGCGGCCGATGGCTCGGGCGCGATGACGGCGACCGCGGAGCCGGTCCCCTCCGGGGGCTGCTCGGAGCGCGCCTCGCTACCGCACGCGCTCCCGGCCCACGCAGCGAACAGGACGGCTCCGAGCCTCACCCGTGCGGTTTTTCACGGACGGTCCCTCCTGTCCACTTTTGCGCCGGAGGCCCGGGCGGACCGCCGCGTTTCGGGTACCCTCGGCGCGTGATCGCCACGGGATAGGAGTCGCCTGTGCCGAACCGCAAGGGCATGCTCGGTTCGCTGGCCTGGCAGCGCGCGTTCGAGGACCGCCTCCACGGTCAAGCGCGGCTCGCCCGGCTCGGACACTGGCGCAGCGTCTCGCCGCGCCCGCCTCGGTTCGTCCCGAACAACGCCGCGCGCTACCTCCACGACGGGCGGGCACACCTCGACTGGATGATCGCCGCCATCGAGCTCGCCGAGCGCCGCGTCGATCTGGAGATGTACATCTTCGCGCCCGACGACGCAGGCAAGCGGGTGCGTGACGCGCTCGTGCGCGCCGCCGAGCGCGGCGTCTTGGTGCGGCTCCTCGTCGACTCCGTCGGCTCCTCCGAGGCCGGCGATTCGTTCTTCGAGCCGGTGACCGCGGCCGGGGGCCACGTCGTGGAGTTCAACCCCGTCGCGCCGTGGCGCCTGCGCATGAGCCGCATCGGGCGGACGCAGGAGTGGCGCCCCAACTACCGGGATCACCGCAAGCTCCTCGTCTGCGACGCCCCGCTGGCGTGGGCCCGGGCCGACCACGCGTCGGGGCCGCCGCCCACGGGGTCGTGGGACGCAGCGGACCCGGCGCGCTGCGGGGTCGCGATCACCGGCGGTCGCAACATCGGGGACGAGTACATGACGCACGAGCTCGGCCAGGGCCAGTGGCGCGACTGCGGCGTCGTGCTCTTCGGGCCGATCGTGTGCGAGCTGGCGGAGATGTTCGACGCCATGTGGTTCCACGCCGACGGCCACGACGTGACGCCCGCGCGCCTCCAGGGGCCGCCGGCCGGGGACCTCACGGTGCTCGCTCTCGGGAGCCAGCCTGGCTTCATCAACCTGCTGCAGTGGGCGCTCCATCGGCTCACCCTGAACGTGGTCGAGGAGCTGCGCTTCAGCTGCGCGTACTTCATCCCCACGGTGCGGTGGCGGCGCGCGCTGGCGCGGGCCGCGCGAGCGACGGGTCGCTGCGCCGTCCTGGTTCCCCAGGTGAGCGACGTGCCCATCGTGGACGCGGCTGGTCGCCACCTCTGGGGCTCTCTGCTCCGCGCCGGCGTCGCGATCTATCGCTACGGGCAGGTGCTCCACGAGAAGACGTACATGTACGACCGTCGCGTGACCGTGGTCGGGTCCAGCAACCTCGATCCGCGGAGCTTCCGGCTCAACTACGAGCTGTCGGTGGTGGTGGTGGGCGAGAGCTTCGCCGAGCCCGTCCGGGCGTGGCACGACGAAGATCTCGCGCGGAGCGAGCTCTACACCCTGGACGCATGGCACGCGCGCCCGACCTGGCAGAAGGTGACCGACTGGTTCTGGTCGCTGCTCAGGAGCCAGCTCTGAACTGTAACCCCAGGTGTTACCGTTAGTAAGGACACCTATTAACGCCTGTCCGTTTGACCCGCCCGGCGCCGGGCCTTAGATCGTCCGGCGGCGGCTACCGGACCTTCGTTCGCGCGAGCCGCCGCGGACGCTCCCTCGAGTCGAATGGCAAGCCAGGCCCGTCCCCGTCGGCACCGAACGCGCCTCTCCTGGGCACCGGGGGTGTTGCTCGTCCTCGGGCTCGCCGCGACGTCCGCCTGCAAGGGGTCGGGCGAGGTCGGCGCCCAGGCGGAGAAGAAGCAGGCTGGGGCGCCCGTGAAGGTCTCGGTGGCCAAGGTCGTCGCGAGGAGCGTGCCTCCCCGCCTGGACGTCACCGGCACGCTCGATCCCGACGAGCGGAGCGAGCTCGCGGCGGAGACCGCGGGCAACGTCCGCGCGGTCTTGGTGGACCTCGGGAGCCGCGTGAAGAAGGGCGACGTGCTGGTGGAGCTCGACGGGCGGGAGGCCTCGATGCGCCTCGACGCTGCCAACGCCACCGCGAGCTCTCAGCGCGCCCGTCTCGGGCTCAAGGGCGGCGGGAAGTTCGACGTCGACACCGTCTCCGACGTGAAGGCCGCGAAGGACGCGGCCGATCTCGCGCAGTCCGAGCATGAGCGCGCCAAGGCGCTGTTCGAGTCGGGTGCCATCGCGAAGTCGCAGCTCGATCAAGCGACCACGGCCAAGGATCGCGCCGCGGCCGCGTACGAGATCGCACGGAACACCGCGGAGCAGAGCTTCGCCGGCCTGCTCGCGTCGCAGTCCCAGGCCGGACTTTCGTCCAAGTCGCTGGACGACACCAAGATCAAGGCGCCCTTCGACGGGTCCATCGTGGAGCGGCGCATCGCTCCCGGGGAGCTCGCGAACATGGGGCGCGTGGTGGTCGTGATCGTCCGGGACGACCCGCTCCGGCTCAAGTTCGACATCCCGGAGGCCGACGCCGGAGCGATCGCCGTGGGCGACGCCGTCACCCTCACGGTCGCCGCGTTCCCCGACCGGCGGTTCACCGGCGCCGTGAAGAACATCGGCGCGAGCGTGAGAGTCCAGACGCGCACCCTGCCGATCGAGGCGCTCGTGCCCAACGGAGACCACGCGCTCAAGCCCGGGTTCTTCGCGCGCGCCCAGGTGTCGCTGTCCGGTACGCCCCGGAGGGTGCTGATGGTCCCGAAGGCCGCCGTGGTCCCTGCGGGCACGGGCTCGCGCGTCTTCGTCCGCCAGGCGGACCGCGTCGTGGAGCGGCTCGTCGTCCCGGGGCGCGTCGACGGAGAGCTCGTGGAGGTCTCCGGGCGCATCGAGGAGGGCGAGGAGGTCGCGGTCGATGGCGCGGCGGCGCTGTCCGACGGAGCGGCGATCACGCTCTGACCCGACCGAGCACACGAGGACGCCATGCAATGGCTCGCTGCGATCTGCGTGAGACGACCGGTGTTCGCGACCGTCATCGCGCTGCTCCTCACCGTCGTGGGGTTCTTCTCGTACCTGGGCCTGGGCGTCGACCGCTTCCCCAAGATCGACTTCCCCATGGTCGTGGTGACGACCGTCGTGCCCGGGTCCGCGCCCGCGCAGGTGGAGACCGAGGTCAGCGAGGAGATCGAGTCCGCGGTCAACACCATCAGCGGAATCGACGAGCTCCGGAGCGTCTCCGTGGAGGGCGTCAGCCAGGTCTTCGTCCAGTTCGTCCTGGAGAAAGACGTCAACGTCGGCGCCCAGGAGGTGAACGAGAAGGTCTCCGGCGTGCTCGCGGCGCTGCCTCAAGGGGCGGAGCGCCCCACGATCGCGAAGGTCGACCCCGACGCCACGCCGATCCTGACGCTCGTGGTCTCCGGCGCCGACAACGTCCGTGATCTGACCGAGTTCGCCGACAAGACGGTGCGCCGCCAGCTCGAGAGCATCGCCGGCGTGGGACAGGTGACGGTCATCGGCGGGCGCCCGCGGCAGATCAACGTCTGGATCGATCCCGACCAGCTCAAGAAGCACGCCCTCTCTCCGCTCGACGTCGAGCGCGCGCTCAGGGCGCAGAACGTGGAGCTCCCGACCGGTCGCCTGGAGCAGGGGGAGACGCAGCTCACGCTCCGTACCCTGGGGCGCGTGAGGGACGTGGCCGAGCTCGCCGACATCGCCGTGGCCACGAAGGGCGGGTACACGATCACGCTCAAGGAGGTCGCGACCGTCGAGGACGGCGTGGCGGAGGCCGAGTCGGTCGGCTTCAAGGAGGGCAAGTCGGCCGTCCTCTTGAACATCCGCAAGCAGAGCGGGTCGAACACGGTCGAGGTCGTCCACAACGTGAAGGAGCGGCTGGAGGACATGCGCCCGCTCCTGCCCAAGGGCTACCAGGTCGAGGTCGCGCGCGATCAGTCCGAGTTCGTGGGCAACGCCATCGGCGCCGTCAAGGAGCACCTGGTCCTCGGCGCGCTCCTGGCGGCGCTGGTCGTCCTGTTCTTCCTGGGGAACCTCAGGACCACGTTCATCGCGGCCGTCAGCATTCCCGTGAGCATCATCAGCACCTTCGCGCTGATGAAGGCCTTTGGCTTCACGCTCAACACCCTCACGATGCTCGCCCTGACGCTGGCCGTCGGCATCGTGATCGACGACGCGATCGTCGTCCTGGAGAACGTGTTCAAGCACATCGAGGAGAAGGGCAAGGACCCCTTCACCGCGGCGCTCGACGGCACGAAGGAGATCGGCCTGGCGGTGCTCGCCACGACGCTCTCGCTGATCGTCGTGTTCCTCCCGGTCGCGTTCATGGGGGGAGTCGTCGGCCGCTTCATGAACTCGTTCGGTCTCACGATGGCCTTCTCCATCGGGGTGTCTCTCATCGTCAGCTTCGTCCTCACGCCGATGATGAGCGCGCGCATGCTCAAGCCCCACCCGCCCGTCCCGGGCGGGGAGCGCGCCGGGCCGGCGGGTGTGTCCCGGTTCTACGGCTACATCGAGCGGGCCTACATGGCGGTGCTCGGTTGGTCGATGCGGCGCAGGTGGGTGGTCGTCCTGATGACGGTGGGAGTCCTGCTGAGCACGATCCCGCTCGGGGTGCTGGCGAACAAGAACTTCCTCCCCGACGAGGACGAGTCGCAGTTCGGGATCACCGTCCGCGCGCCGGAGGGCACCAGCCTCGATCAGACGCGCATCATCGCGGCCCGCATCGCGGCCGAGATGGAGGCGCTCCCCGAGGTGAAGTACGCCGTGACGACGATCGGCGACGACGCGCAGCGGACGCCGAACCTCGCCACGGTCTACGTCAAGCTCGTGCCCGCGGAGACGCGCGAGCGCTCGCAGCAGGAGGTCGTCGTTCGAGCGCGGTCGCTCACCGAGCCCTTCGCCAAGGAGCACGCCCTGCGCGTCCAGGTCGGCCCCATCCCGGCCTTCTCCGGTGGGGGGCCTGCGGCGGCGATCCAGCTCCAGCTCCAGGGGACGGACCTCGACAAGCTCGAGGAGTACACCCAGGAGATCATGAAGGCGATCCAAGCCTCGCCCGGGGTCGCCGACAGCGACACGTCGTTCGTCACGGGCAAGCCCGAGCTCCGCACGATCATCGACCGGAAGAAGGCGGCGGAGCTCGGGGTGAGCGTCGTGGACGTGGCCAGCGGGCTCAGGCTCCTCGTGGGCGGCTACCAAGTGTCGAACTACGCGGAGAACGGGGAAATGTACGACGTGTTCGTGCGCGCCGTGCCCGCCGCCCGGGCGGACGTCGCAGCGCTGAAGCAGCTCCAGATCCCCTCCAGCAAGCTCGGCACGGTCGCGCTAGAGAACGTCGTCGAGTTCGAGGAGGGCACGGGCCCCTCGCGCATCGATCGCTACAACCGGAAGAAGACCGTCTATCTCTACGCGAACCTGCTCCCCGGCTACTCCCAGCAGACCGTGCTCGACGCCGCGTACAACCGCGCGGAGGAGCTGCAGATGGAGCCCGGCTACCAGCTCTTCCCCGTAGGGCAGTCCCGAGAGCTGGCGCGCGCCGCCAAGAGCTTCCTGCTCGCGTTCCTGCTGTCGTTCATCTTCATGTACTTGGTGCTGGCGGCGCAGTTCGAGTCTTGGCTGCACCCCGTCACGATCCTCATGAGCCTGCCGCTCACGATCCCGTTCGCCCTCCTCAGCGTGATCTTGTTTCAGCAGTCCCTGAACATCTTCTCCGCGCTCGGCGTGCTGGTCCTCTTCGGGGTGGTGAAGAAGAACAGCATCCTGCAGATCGATCACACCATCCAGCTCCGGCGGGAGGGCCTGCCGCGCCTCGAGGCCATCTTGCGGGCCAACAAGGACCGACTTCGTCCGATCTTGATGACGACGGTCGCGTTCGTCGCCGGGATGGTCCCGCTCGTGGCCTCGAGCGGCGCCGGGGCGGGGACCAACCGCGCGACCGGGTTCGTGATCATCGGCGGGCAGTCGATGGCGCTCTTCCTCACGCTGCTGGCGACGCCGGTCTTCTACTCGCTCCTCGACGACCTTTCGTCCTTCGCGCGTCGCGCCCTCGCGCGGGTCCGGGCGCGCGGCCCCGGCGCGCCGCCTGCGTAGCCCTCGGCGGGTCCGCCGCCACCCCTCACGGGAGCGCGACCGAGGTCGTCTGCTGCTGCACGACGTGATCTCGGCCATCCCAGCCTCGCTCCCTCGAGAGGCCGAGCGGGAGCGCGCGGTAGAGGAGGACGGCCGTGACGTCCGCTTGGGTGCAGCCCGGCGCGGCAGCGAACGTGTGCGAGCTGGTCTGCGGGACGAGAGGTCGCAGCCGGTTGTCGCTCGCGATGTCGACCGCGCGGTGGTGCGGCACGCGCCTCCGGCCACCCGGGTCCACCATGACGCGGGAGAACGTGAGACCGGCGGCGCCGGCGAGCGCGAGGGAGGGCGCCCCGTCCAGGAACGCACCTGGGACGGGGTCGCCGAGGATGACGCGGTCGCCGCCCTGCGCCGGAGGCGCGCTGTCGAGCGTGATCGTCGTCGCCGTCGCGGAGGACACCTGCACCTCGGCGACGGGGGCGAGGATCTCCATGCCCTTCGCGCTCGGCGCGAGCAGCGAGCCCTCGAACGGACCCACCCCGTCGTAGTCGTGGAAGACGCCGGTCGGCCGGACGATGGACAGGCGCGCCCCGGGCTGCGCGAGGGCGGCGCCCTCCGGCCAGGTGACGACCGCCCCGGCGAGGGACGCGCCGACGCCCAACTCCGCTTCGGCGAGCGCGCCGCCACCGTCGTCGATGGTCGAGCCGGCGACCCCGGAGAAGCGCTGGCCGCACCCCTCGGCGCGCACGACGAGGACGACGGCGCGCATGGGCTCGCCGGTGGGGAGCGCGTGGCCGCAGAACGTGTTCTCGACGGTGACCGTCACCTCGAGCAGACCGGCGACCGGGCTCGCGACCAGATCGATGGTCGCCGCCCCGTCGAGGAGCGCCGGCATCCCGTCGACGACGTCGGTCGGGCCACGGAACGAGTGCGACCGGATCTGCTCGGGCGCGCGGCCAAAGCCGAAGGCGAGCCCCGCGTTGGACGCGTCGGCGACGTCCACCGGGTTGAAGAGACCGAACTTGGGCGGCATGTGGCAGCCTTGGCACTGCGTCGTCGGGTTGTAGGGGCCCGCGGACCACTCGGAGAAGGTGGAGTGGGTGGGCAGGCCGTCGGGCCATCGCGCAGGATCGAGCGCGCTGCCCGGGACGAGCGCGGCCTGCTTCTGCTCGTGGCACCCGGCGCAGAACTCCGCGGTGGAGAACTTGGGCTGGTAGCTGCCGCCCATGAACTCGAGCGGAACGTCCGGGTAGGGGCCGAACATCGCCTGGCGGATCGGGGCGTTGATCGGATCGTCGCCGTCCTTCTCGTGCGGGCGCTGCATGACCAGCCGACCCCCTGCGCCGGGGGGCAAGCTGAGGTCCACGTCCCGGACGTGGTGGCAGGCGTCGCAGTGGTTGCCGAACTCGTAGCCGATGCCCTCGGCCTCGAGGAGATCACGGCCGCCGAGCGGCCCGTCCATGCCGAGCGCGTGGCAGTCCGCGCACGCACCGAACTCGGTCGGCTGCTGCGCGGCGGGGAGGGCCGGATCGTCGCACGCGAGCTGCCCCGGCGCCCCGCAGCCGTTGAGGTCCGGCAGGGCGCCGTCTCCCACGTAGCAGCGCGCGGCCGTCTGCGACGGGCTGCCCGGCACGCGCCCGACCCTCCACTCCCCGCCCGCCGCGGCGCACGCTCCCGCGGTCGTGTGCGCCGCGGCCGCGCCCGCGTAGAGGTCTTGCACCTCGCGGTCCCGTGTGGCGCGCGCGTGCCCCGACTGGTTGAACTCGGCCGCGAACGTGGTGTGGCAATGCCCGCAAAAGATGGTGGAGTTGTCGAGGGCCGGGTCGCCGACGCCCGGGTGCCCGAACGTGTACCCGGTGTTGTCCGGCGGCGCGACCTCGCGGAGGACGAGCGTGGTCGGGCCCGAGGGCACCGCCTCGAAGAGCTCGCCGCCGGACCGATAGCCGACCTTCGCCGCGACCAGCACGCGCTCCCCGGGCACGGCGCTCGTGAGCTCGATCGAGAAGGTACCTCCCGGTCCGCTGAGGAAGGAGGGCTCGGATCCCGCCTGCATGACGATCGCGCCCTCCACGGGCGCGCCGTCCTGATCCACGACCAGCCCGCTGACGAAGAACGCGTCGGGCAGCGGGCCCGTCGTCACCGCGCTCGAGGCGGCGCTCGAGCCGGTGATCGCGATCGTGGAGGAGGCGGAGGAGCCGGCGCCCGCGGCGCCGCCGCCGGTCGTCGCGGCGTCATCCCCGCACGCGCCTGCGGTCGCTGCGGCGGCCGTGGCGACCACGAGCGAGCAGAGGGCGCTCGAGTGGCGGACCATGACCCACGTTACCCGAAGCGGAGCAGGAAGCGCACCTTGGCGAAACGAGCCACGGCCCCCGCGACGCCGCCGCGCTGCTCCAGGTGGTCGAGGACCATGACGGCTTCTGCCTTGGTGAGGAGCTTGCCGGTGATGTGCTCGCTCGCCTTGGCCGAGGTCACCAGGCTCTCGGCGGCCTCCTCGCCCAGCGACTTGGCGAAGAGCTGGGTGAGCTCCGAGCTCGGGATCGTCGCGGCGGCCGGGGCCGGCGCCGGCGCGACTGGCGGCGGCGCGGGCGGGACCGGGAGGGCGGGCGCACGCGGGGGCGCGCTCCCGGGCACCGGCGTGCTGCGTCCTCCGTTCAGCCGTGCCAGGCGGATGAGGGTCAGCCGCGCGGCCAGCCCCGCCGGGCCCTTCTGCGCCTCCAGCCGGCGGAGGAGCGTCACGCCCTCGCGGTTCGTCAGGTTCTCCCCCACGCCGAGCGCCGCCGCCTCGCGCTCGACGGCTTCGCGGGCCTCGGACTCTCCCAGCGACCCGGCCAGGAGCTTGGCGAGCGCATCGAGGGAGTTAACTTCCATGCTTGGGGAACGCGAGCACCACGGTCGTCGTGTTGTGGAAGCCGCTCATGTCCCCCCAGTTCATCGCGATCTCCCCGTAGGTCTCGAAGCCCGCCAGCGGCGCGCCCCCGAGCTCGGACGAGATCCCCGTCAGCGCACGAACGTAGTCGTCGCCGAGGATCAGCTTCCTGCAGATGCAGTCGAAGACCAGCGCGCCCGCGATCGGCGCCCCGCCCACGTCGGCGCGGGCCGCCTTGGCGGCCGAGACGGCGCTCTCCACCTGCGCGGTGGCGTCGCTCTCCATGATGCGGATCACGGTGCCCTCCAGGACGGGCGTCGCGAACAGGATGCCGCCCCCGGGCTTCGGCGCGAGCGGGGCGCGCACCTTGAACTCGCTGCCGATCTTCAGCCCAGCCTCGAAGCGCAAGAGGTAGGCGCCCGGGCTCGCCTCCGGATCCAGCCCGAGCTCCTTCGCTCGGGGGGCGGTGAGCTCGCGCCACACGTCCCACGCCGGCCGGCCGTTCACTTCTTCTACGACGCTCCCGTTCACCTTGGTCACCGTCAGCGGCTCGGAGAGCGGCCGGTGACCGTGGCAGACGCCGACGCCGAGCTTCTCTTTGGAGAAGATCGAGGCCACGACGATCGCGTCCGAAGAAGCGCGCGACCCGAGGCCGATGACCGTCTTCTTCATGTCCAGATCGTCGCCTGCCGCTCCCCCGACCAGCGGGACGTCTCCGAGCGAGGCGGCCAGCAGCAGCGCAGCCTCCTCGCCGTGTCCTGCCAGCGCGTCCAGGAGCACGATGTTCGTACGGTGGGGGTAGCCCGCCACGGTGTGCGGCTGGCCCTCCACCGCGGCGGCGACGGCGCGCTCGGGGCTCTCGGACAGCCCGACCGCCATACCCGCGAAGACCTTGTAGTCGCCCGAGATCGCGAACACCGCGACGGTCTTGCTCCCGTCGCCCTCGTGCGTGAACTCACCCGACGTCGTCGAGCCCAGCACCACGGCGCGAGGAAACCGCGCGCCCAGCTTGGACAGTGTGCCTGCGAGGTCCGCCGCCGGCGAAGCGAACGCCGCGATCAGCGCGGGCGCGTCGCCAGCGTCCGCCGCGATCTGGGACAGCATCGCAGCATCCACGGCCTCGGACCGCACACACGCAACCTGGATCATGCCCCCATTAAAGGCCCATCCCCTCCTCGCCGCAACGGTGCGCGCGGGCTGCGGCCGCGTCAGCGCGTGTACGCGGTGTCCTCGGCTCTCCCACACGTGACCACGAGATGCCGATCGCCGTAGGCGTTGTCCACGCGGCTGACCGGCGGCCAGAACTTGTGCTGGCGCGTCCACGGCGCCGGGAAGGCGGCTAGCTGGCGTCCGTAGGCGTGCGGCCACTCGTCCGCCGTCACCACGTCGGCTGCGTGGGGCGCGTGCTTGAGAGGGTTGTCCGACCGATCCAGCTTTCCTTCTTCGATCTGCCGGATCTCCTCACGGATGAGGAGCATCGCGTCGCAGAAGCGATCGAGCTCCGCCTTGGTCTCGCTCTCGGTGGGCTCGACCATCAACGTGCCCGCCACCGGGAAGCTCATCGTCGGCGCGTGGAACCCGTAGTCGATGAGCCGCTTGGCGATGTCCTCCACCTCGACGCCGGCGGAGCGCTTGAACGGGCGGCAGTCCAAGATGAACTCGTGGGCGACGCGGCCGCGCGCGCCGCGGAAGAGCACCTCGTACGCGCCCGAGAGCCGCTTCGCCATGTAGTTGGCGTTGAGGATCGCGGACTCCGTGGCGTGCTTCAGCCCCGCCCCGCCCATCAGCGCGATGTACACCCACGGGATCGGGAGGATGCCTGCGCTCCCGTAGGGGGCGGAGCTGACCGGGCCGATCGCCTTCGTGTCGCCGCGGTTCTTCCACGCGAGCGGGTGCATGGGCAGGAAGGGCGCGAGGTGCTTGGCGACGCAGATCGGGCCCATGCCCGGACCCCCGCCGCCATGCGGGATGCAGAAGGTCTTGTGGAGGTTCAGGTGGCAGACGTCCGGCCCGAAATCCCCCGGCCGGCACAGGCCGACCTGCGCGTTCATGTTCGCGCCGTCCATGTACACCTGGCCGCCGTGCTCGTGGACGATGGTGCAGATCTCGCGGATCTGCTCCTCGAACACGCCGTGCGTGGACGGGTAGGTGATCATCATGCAGGCCAGGCGGTCCTTGTGCTCGGCGGCCTTGGCGCGGAGGTCGTCGAGATCGACGTTCCCCTTCGCGTCACAAGCGACCGTGGCGACCTGCATGCCGGCGAGCGAAGCCGTGGCGGGGTTCGTCCCGTGAGCCGACGTCGGGATGAGGCACACGTCTCGCGCGACGGCGCCGCGGCTCCGGTGGTAGGCGCGGATGACGAGCAGCCCCGCGTACTCGCCCTGCGCGCCGGCGTTCGGCTGGAGGCTGGTCGCCGAGAAGCCGGTGATCTCCGCGAGCCACGTCTCGAGGTCGGCGAGGATGCGCGCGTAGCCCTTCCACTGCGAGGGCGGTGAGAACGGGTGGATCCGCCCGAGCTCCGGCCACGTGACCGGGATCATCTCGCTCGTCGCGTTGAGCTTCATCGTGCACGACCCGAGCGGGATCATGCTGGTCGTGAGCGAGAGGTCCCGGCTCTGCAGGCGGTGGAGGTACCGGAGGAGCTCCGTCTCGGAGTGGTACGAGTGGAAGACGGGATGCTGAAGGTACGGCGTGGCGCGCGTGAGCTCGGGCGGCAACGCGGTGTCCGCCGCCGCGGCGAGCGTGCCGAGGTCGGGCGGCGACGTCCCGCGGTGCTCGGCGAACACCGCCAAGAGCGCGCGGATGTCGGCGCGCGTGGTCGTCTCGTCCAGCGAGATCCCGAGGGCGCCGTCGTCGTGGGCGCGGAAGTTCATCCCCGCTTGCTCGGCCCGCTCGAGGAGCTCCGAGGCCTGCTCCACGGTCGTCTCCACGCGGATGGTGTCGAAGCAAGGCTTCTCGGGGACGCGGTAGCCGAGGGCCCGCAGGCCGGCCGCCAGGGTCACGGTCGCGGCGTGGACCCGCTCCGCGATCTCCTTGAGCCCGCGTGGGCCGTGGTAGACGGCGTACATCCCCGCCATGATCGCGAGCAGCACCTGAGCGGTGCAGATGTTGCTCGTCGCTCGGTCGCGCCTGATGTGCTGCTCCCGGGTCTGGAGGGCCAGGCGGAGCGCCTGCTTGCCTCGCGCGTCCTTCGAGACGCCGATGATGCGGCCGGGCGTGAAGCGGGCGAACTTCTCCGAGGTCGCCAGGAACGCGGCGTGGGGCCCGCCGAAGCCGAGCGGAACCCCGAAGCGCTGGCTGGACCCGACCGCAATGTCCGCCCCGAGCTCGGCGGGCGAGGCCAGCAGCGTGAGCGCGAGCAGATCCGTGGTCACGACGGCCAGCGCCCCGCGCTGGTGGACCCGCTCGATCACCGAGCGCAGATCGGTCACGGTCCCGTCCGTGGCCGGGTAGGCGAAGAGCGCCCCGAAGAGGTCGTGCTGGTCGAGGTCGAGCGTCGCCGTCGGGCCGACCGCGATCTCGATGCCGAGGGGCTCGGCGCGGGTGGCGACGACCGCGATCACCTGGGGATGGCACTCTTCGGCCACGAAGAACACCTTGCCGGACTTCGCGATGCGGTGCGCCATCGCCATCGCCTCGGCCGCGGCGGTCGCCTCGTCGAGGAGCGAGGCGTTGGCGAGCGTCATGCCGCAGAGGTCTGCCACCATCGTCTGGAAGACGAGCAGCGCCTCCAGACGGCCCTGCGAGATCTCCGCCTGGTAGGGCGTGTATTGCGTGTAGTAGCCCGGGTTCTCCAGGATGTTGCGCAGGATGACCGGCGGGACGATGCAGTCGTAGTACCCCATCCCGAGGTAGCTCTTCATCACCCGGTTCTGGCACGCGAGCTCCCGCAGCTCGTCGAGGAGCTCGTTCTCGCCCCGATCGGAGCCGCTCGCCGCGCCGCTCAGCGCCAGCGGGCGCTCGAGCCGGATCGCGCCGGGGATCGTCTCTTCGACCAGCGCGTCCAGGGAGGGAAGCCCGAGGGCGTCGAGCATCGCGGCGCGATCCTCCGAGCTCGGTCCCACGTGGCGGCGCACGAACGTGTCGGTCGGGCGGAGGCGATCGTCCACGAGACCCCTGTTACCCGAACCCACGTTGGGCGAGAAGCGTCAAGAGCCCCGCGGTCCGCTTCCGTTCCGGCACCGGGGCACTTGATTCACGGGTGGTTCGCTCGCAAGAATACGGCCCCGATGTCCGACCACCCCACCACGTTCCAAGGTTCGATCCCCGACGCCGTGCGCGAGGCGATCCTCGCCAAGCTCCCGGGTGCGACGGTGGAGGTGTCGGGAGGGGGCGGGCACTACACCATCGCCGTGGTCTCCCACGCGTTCGCGGGGAAGAGCCGGCTCGAGTCCCAGCGGCTGGTGCTCGGAGCCGTCAAGCACCTCATGGCCGGTGAAGGAGCCCCCGTACACGCGGTGGACACGCTCACGACGCGGACGCCCGAGGGGTAGCAGAGATTCTCACCGACCTCATCGTCATCACGTTGCTGCTGATCGGCAACGGAATCTTCTCGGGCTCCGAGATCGCGTTGGTCTCCGTCCGCAAGACGCGGCTGGACCAGCTGGTGGCCGAGAAGCGCGGCGGGGCGGCCGCTGCGAAGTGGCTGCGCGGCAACCCGGAGCAGTTCCTCGCCACGGTCCAGATCGGCGTCACGCTGATGGGGACCCTCGCCGGGGCGTACGGTGGCGCGTCGCTCGCGAAGTACTTCGTCCCGCTCGCCCGCGACATCCCTTGGCTGCAGGAGAGCGCCGACGAGCTCGCGCTCGTGGCCGTGGTCATCATCATCTCGTACCTCGAGCTCGTGGTGGGCGAGCTCGTCCCCAAGTCCCTCGCCTTGCGAGCCGCGGACCGGGTCTCGCTCCTCGTCTCCCGGCCGATGCTCGTCCTCTCGTGGATCGCCCGCCCCGCGGTGTGGCTCCTCACGGCGAGCAGCAACGCCGTCCTCCGGCTCTTCGGCGACAGGACGAACTTCACGGAGTCCAGGCTCTCGCCCGGGGAGATCCAGCAGCTCGTCGACGAGGCCGCCGAGGCGGGCTCCGTCGACCCCGCCGCGGGCGAGATCGCCTCGCGCGCCATCGACTTCGCCGAGCTGACCGCCGCGCAGGTCATGGTCCCGCGGCAGCGCGTGGTCGGCATCCCCAGGCGGGCGACCCCAGAGCAGATCCGGCAGATCGTCCTCGAGCACGGCCGGACCAGGATGCCCGTCTTCGAAGACCTGATCGACAACGTCGTCGGCTACGTGACCATCCGCGACCTGATGGCGTTCTTCGTCGATCAGCAGCTCCTGGTCCTGGACGACGCGCTGCGGCCCGCGTTCATGGTGCCGGAGACGATGCGCGCCGTGGATCTCCTCGGCGAGATGCGCGGCCGCCGCGTACAGCTCGCGATCGTCGTGGACGAGCTCGGCGCGATGAGCGGCATCGTGACGCTTGAGGACCTCGTCGAGGAGCTCGTCGGCGAGATCACCAGCGAGCACGAAGACCTCGAGAGCCCGGCCTTCCAGCGCGAAGCGGGCGGGTCGGCGATCGTGCGAGGAGACACGCCGATCCGCGACGTGAACCGGGAGTTCGAGCTCGAGCTCCGGGAAGGCGAGACCTGGTCCACCATCGCCGGGCTCGTGCTGGAGCTGGCCGGCCGCATCCCGCTGACCGGCTCTTCGTACGAGACGGACGGCGTGACGCTCGAGGTCGTCGCCGCGACCCCCCGACAGGTCAAGCGCGTCCGCATCATCCCGAAGAAGGCCGACCCGACCTCGACCTGAGCGCGCTTCACGCCTGACAGGTCTCGGTACGTCGGGCACGGGCACCTCGTTCGGGAGCCGCGGCGTCTCGAAGCTTCGACCGGTCAGCGGCGCGGCGCAGCGCGCTGCCTCGCCTCGTGCTCGTCCAGCCGCGCCGTGAGGTCCCGGCGGAGCAGCTCCGCGCACCTGCGGACGTCGACGTCCGCGAGCGGGGGCGGGTCGACGAGCGCATCCAGCGCCGCCTTGGCGATCCCCAGGTTCACCGGGTCGGAGAGCGGCGCCGCTCGATCGTGGCTGCCGAGGATGGCGCTGACGAGCGGCTGGCAGCGCTCCGCGAGCTCCGCGACCTCGTCCTGCGCGAGCGGACGCGGAGGCGGCCTCTTGGCCTCGCCGATCCCCGCCGACGCCGACGTGTCCCCTCGCGCCTGGTGGTGGCCGCGCGGGGCGTCCGCGTCGATGGACCCCACCGTGGGCGGCGTGGTGACCGGCTCGGGCACGCAGCCGGCTCCGCACAGCCCGACGACGGCGACGTGGCGCACGAGCTTCCATTCCACTCACCGACTCTATGCAAGCCGCGACGCCGCGGGAACGAACACCGGCTGCGCGGTCCTGGAGCTACGGGCGCATGGTGCGCAGGCGCTCAGCACACAGGAGGGAGAACCGTGACCCAGCGCCGAGAGACCGACGCGCAGAGGCGTTCTTGGGTGAAGCGCACCGCGCGAGCGAGGGGGCCTTGGCGTGCCGCGCTCGGTCCAAGTAGCCTGACAGGCTCGTGGCTCTCGGCTGGCCGATCGAGATCGAAGCGCACGGCGCCGTGTGCGCAGGGACCGTCCTCTGGCGACACGCCGGAAGGGTGACGCTCACGGTCGTGGTCAAGGCGACGTTCTCTCTGGAGGAAGGCACGGCGCGCCTCGCTCCTCCGGGCGAGCTCGTCGTGGAGGAGCGGCCGGGTCAGCAGACGCGTGGGATCGCTCGGGACGCTGATATCGCGCCGTACAAGCCGCGCGCCGAGGTCACGTACATCGGGCACGCCCACAGCGGAGCGCCCACCCCCCAGCTCGTCGCCCGCCTCTCCGTCCAAGGAGGCGCGTCGCTGTTTGACAGGGCCATCCTCGTCGTGGGAGACAGGCCTTCGCCAGGCGCACCGCCCACGCCGTTCGTGCGCATGCCGCTCGTCTGGGATCGCGCATGGGCGGATCCGGCGAGCAACCCGGTCGGGGTGTCGCCGAGCTCCGGCCGCGCGCCGAACCTGGTCGATCCGACGGCGGAGTACGCACCGGCGTGCTTCGCCCCGATCTCGCGCTCGTGGGGCGCGCGGTCGCGGTTCGTGGGGCGCGGCGATCCGCGGCTGATCTCCGGGGTGCGCCCCGAGATGCCCGCGGAGCTCTCCTGGGGATTCTTCCTCGCGGCCCCGCCGGACCAACAAGTGAGCCGGCTCACCGGAGACGAGACGTTGCTGCTCGAGAACCTCGTGGAAGGCCGCCCACGCCTGAAAACGCAGCTCCCGGGCCCGGTCGCGCAGGCCCGCTACCACGGGCCGAACGCGCCGGCCGACGGCGCTTCGATCCCGCTCCGGCTCGACACGCTCGCGATCGACGGCGACGAGCGGCTCGTTCACGTCCTCTGGCGCGGGACGATGGCGTTCCCCAACGAAGGCGCCGCGCCCAGCTCGCGCGTCGCCGTGCGGCTGGACGTGCCGGGCCAGAGCGCGCCGGTCGTGCAGCGAATGGCCCCGGCCGCGTCCCAGCCACCTGCGACGCAGCGGCTCTCGCCCGGGCTGGGCGCGCCGCCGCCGCCCGCCCCGCCGCGGTTCCCTCAGGACTCGGGCACGATCCCGGTCGGGATCCAGATGTTCAAGGTCCCCAAGCTGCACGACGACGCCCCGCTCTACGATCTCGAGGACCCGGAGAGCTCGGCGGGCTCCACGATGGCGATCGATCCGGAGGTCGCGATGAAGATGTTGGCCGGCGCGAAGGCGATCCCCTTCGGAGCGTCCCCCGCGCCTCCGCCTCCCGCGCCTCCGCCTCCCGCGCCTCCGCCTCCCGCGCCGCTCCCCGCGCCTCCGCCTCCCGCGCCACCGCCGCCTGCGCCTCCCGCGCCGGCGCCGCCAGCGTTTGGCCCGGTCGTGCTCCGACCGGAGGGCGCGCAGATGGACGACGACGACTCGATCGGGTCGACGATGGCGATCACGCCCGAGGCGGCCGCGGCCCTCATCGCGCGCCGCGCGCCGCAGACGGAGCCCGCCCCGCCCGCCCCCGTCGCCGCGCCCGCGCCGTCGCTCCGGAGCACGGGACGCACGCGGCCTCCGGCGGTCCCGCCCCCGGCGCCACCGCCCCCCATGCCCCCGATGCTCGCGCCGGGCGCGTTCGGCCCTGCGCAGCCGAGCGGCGCCTCGAAGGAGGGCCGCCACGGGACGCTCGAGATGGACTCGGTGCCCGACTCGGAGGACGCCGGTGGGGGCACGATGGTGCTACAGGTGCCGGACGACATCGCGAAGAAGCGCTGAGCGAGCCCCGCATGCAGAGGACCCTCACCCTCGCCTCGACGACCATCGGCAAGAAGGCCCTCATGGCCGTGTCGGGGCTCGTCCTCTACGGCTTCGTCATCGCCCACATGCTGGGCAACCTCCAGGTGTTCCTAGGGCCTCAGGCGATCAACGGGTATGCCGCGAGCTTGAAGAGCATGGCGCCCATCCTGTGGGGCGCGCGCGGGATCCTGCTCGCCAGCGTCGCTGTCCACGTCTGGGCGGCGCTGTCCCTCCACACGCGCAGCCACGCCGCGCGGCCTCGGCCGTACCGCAAGCATCAGCTCGTCGCGACCACGCCCGCGGCGACCTCCATGGCGTTCGGCGGCGCCGCGCTCTTCGTGTTCATCGTGTTCCACCTCCTGCACTTCACGGCGCCCGGTCTCGCGCTCGGGGGGCACCCCCACAGCCCCACCGACGTCTACGCGAACATGATCCACTCGTTCTCGGTCTGGTGGGTCACCGCGATCTACTTGGTCGCGCAGCTGCTCCTCGGCCTTCACCTCTACCACGGCTCTTGGAGCCTCCTCATGACGCTCGGGCTGAGCCACCCCCGCTACGATCGGGTGAGGAACCTCGTCCCGCAGTCGATCGGCGTCGGCGTCGCCGGCGGCAACGCGCTCATCGCGCTCTCCATCTTCGCGGGTGTGGTCCGCTGAGCCCCCGAGACCCATGAAGCTCCACGCGCACGCGCCCTCAGGTCCGATCGACACGCGGTGGTCGCGCCACCGCTTCGACCTGCGCCTCGTCAACCCGGCGAACCGCCGGAAGTACAAGGTGATCATCGTGGGGACCGGCCTCGCGGGGGCCGCCGCCGCCGCGTCCTTGGGCGAGCTCGGCTACCGCGTCGCGGTCTTCTGCGTACAGGACTCGCCTCGCCGCGCGCACTCGATCGCGGCGCAGGGCGGCATCAACGCCGCGAAGAACTACCAGAACGACGGCGACAGCATCCACCGGCTGTTCTACGACACCGTGAAGGGCGGGGACTTCCGCGCGCGGGAGTCGAACGTCCACCGGCTGGCCGAGATCAGCGTGAACATCATCGACCAGTGCGTCGCCCAGGGCGTCCCCTTCGCCCGGGAGTACAGCGGCCTGCTCGACAATCGGTCCTTCGGGGGCGCGCAGGTCTCGCGTACGTTCTACGCGCGGGGGCAGACGGGACAGCAGCTCTTGCTCGGAGCGTACCAGGCCCTCGAGCGCCAGGTCGAGGCGGGGACCGTGACCCAGTTCACGCGGCACGAGATGATGGAGCTCGTCGTCATCGAAGGCGTCGCGCGCGGCGTGGTGTGTCGGGACCTGGTCTCCGGGAAGGTCGAGGCGTTCCTCGGGGACGTGGTGGTGCTCGCGACCGGTGGCTACGGCAACGTCTTCTACCTCTCCACGAACGCGAAGGCCTGCAACACGACGGCCATCTGGCGGGCGCACAAGAAGGGGGCGCTGTTCGCCAACCCGAGCTTCACGCAGATCCATCCCACGTGCATCCCGCAGGCGGGCGCCTACCAGTCCAAGCTCACGCTCATGAGCGAGTCGCTCCGCAACGACGGCCGCGTCTGGGTGCCGAGGGTCGCGGCCGACTGCGACAAAGATCCGGCGAGCCTCGCGGAGGCCGACCGCGACTACTACCTCGAGCGGATCTACCCGAGCTTCGGCAACCTCGTGCCGCGCGACATCGCCTCGCGCAGGGCGAAGGAGATGTGCGACGAGGGGCGCGGCGTCGGGCCCGTCGTGGCCGGGCAGCGGCGCGGCGTGTACCTCGACTTCCGCGACGCGATCGAGCGCCTGGGCAAGGCCGCCGTCGCGGAGCGCTATGGCAACCTCTTCGACATGTACGAGCGCATCACCGGCGAGGACCCGTACGGCGTCCCCATGCGCATCTACCCCGCCACCCATTACACGATGGGCGGCCTCTGGGTGGATTACGATCTCATGAGCACGATCCCCGGGCTCTTCGTCGCCGGCGAGGCCAACTTCTCCGACCACGGCGCGAACCGGCTGGGCGCGAGCGCCCTGATGCAGGGCCTCGGGGACGGGTACTTCATCCTCCCTTACACCGTCGGGAGCTACCTCGCGCAGGCGAAGCTCTCGAGGGTCGACGAGACGCACGCGGAGGCGCGCGCCGCGGTCCGCGAGGTGGAGGCGCGCACGAAGAAGCTCCTCTCGATCGGGGGCAAGCGCAGCCCGGACTCGTTCCACCGCGAGCTCGGGCAGGTCATCTGGGACCACTGCGGGATGGCGCGGAGCGCTGACGGTCTCCGCGCGGCGCTCCGGCGCGTCCCGGAGATCCGCGCCGAGTTCTGGGAGAACCTCGCGGTGCCGGGGTCGGGCGCCGAGCTGAACCAGACGCTCGAGAAGGCCGCGCGGCTGGCCGACTTCATGGAGCTCGGCGAGCTGATGTGCAGGGACGCGCTCGATCGAGACGAGTCGTGCGGCTGTCACTTTCGCACGGAGCACACCACGCCGGAGGGGGAGGCGCGCCGCGACGACGACCGCTTCTCCTACGTGGCCGCCTGGGAGTACACGGGGGACGTGGGCAAGCCGCGCCTCCACAAAGAGGAGCTCCACTTCGAGTTCGTGAAGCCGACGCAGAGGTCCTACAAATGAGGCTGGTGCTCCACGTGTGGCGGCAGGCGAGCCGCAGGGACGACGGACGCTTCGTACGCTACGAGGCCGCGGACATCTCCGAGCACATGTCCTTCCTGGAGATGCTGGACGTCGTGAACGAGGGCCTCCTTGCGAAGGGGGAGGATCCGATCGCCTTCGATCACGACTGCCGCGAGGGGATCTGCGGCGCGTGCGGCGTCGTCATCAACGGCGCCCCGCACGGCCCGCAGGCGGCGACGACGACCTGCCAGCTCCACATGCGCAAGTTCGGCGACGGCGACGAGATCTTCGTCGAGCCCTGGCGCGCGGCCGCGTTCCCGGTGATCAAGGATCTCGTGGTCGATCGCGGCGCCTTCGATCGCATCGTGCAGGCTGGCGGCTACATCTCGGCCCGCACCGGCTCGGCGCGCGACGCCAACGCCATCCTCGTCCCGAAGGAGGACGCCGATCTCGCCATGGACGCCGCCTCGTGCATCGGCTGCGGGGCCTGCGTGGCGGCGTGCCCGAACGCCTCGGCGAGCCTGTTCACGGCCGCGAAGATCGGCCACCTCGGGCTCCTGCCGCAGGGTAGGCCCGAGCACCCGGAGCGCGCGCGCAGCATGGTGGCGCAGATGGACGCGGAGGGCTTCGGTCACTGCTCGAACCACAACGAGTGCGAGGCGGCCTGCCCGAAGGAGATCAGCGTCGAGTTCATCGCCCGGATGAACCGTGACTTCCTGCGCGCCATGGTCACCGCGCGCACCGAGCTCGCGTCCCGCGGCTGAGCGGCGCGCCTCAGAGGTTCAAGCGGACCAACCGCTGATCCAACGTCGTGACGAAGTAGATCGCGTCCTCGCTCGCCCACAGGCTCAGGATCCCATTGAACGCGCCCGTGTGCTCGGTCCAGGTCCCACCCGGAACGCCGGTGGCCAGCACCGTCACGCCCATCCGGGTCCCTCCGACCCACACCTGACCCGCCTCCGAGACGTGGACACGGGTCAGGAAGGCCCCCCCGCCGAGCAGGTCCACGCCGAGGGGCTCCGTGCCATCGACCGGGTACGTGACCACTTTGTCGAAGCCCACGGCGACGACGAAGTCCCCGGGAGAGCCCCACACGTCCAGGAACTGGGGCGGGAGGCTGAACATGCCGCTGACGTGACAGAAGTCCGCGAACCCCCCGCCCAGCCGGCAGAAGGCGCCTCCCACGGCGAAGGATCTGCCGGGGTTCGCCGGATCGGTCCAGCTCGCGCTGAGCTGCGGCGACGGCGGCGGCGGGTCTACGAAGGTCGCCGTGTTGGCGAGCGTCGACCACCGAAACAGTCGGTTCGCCGCGAGGCCGTAGGTCCGATCCTCGTCGATCACCTGCGCGTCCACGATGGCCTGTCCCGGATCGGGCTCGTGGAGCCGCTCCGCGACGGCTGGCAGCGTCAAGCGCGCGAGGTAGCTCTCCGACTCGTAGGTCAGGTACGTCGAGGAGCCGTCCTCGAGGGCGTGCAGCGCGAAGCCCCCCTTGACGTTCCCCTGGCAGGCGCCCAGCGGGACGAGCGCGCCGCCGACGAGCTCGTAGAGCTGAGCGCACCCCGCCCCGCCGGTCGCGAAGATGCGCGGGGGCGCTCCGACGCCCCAGACCTCGTCGAGCGGGATGGTGCCGTCCGTGAGGACCTGGAAGCCTGGAGGCGCGGCGCCCTCGCCGCCCGCTCCGTCTCCGCCGACCCCCCCTCCCCCGCCGCCGACTCCCCCGCCGCCGACTCCCCCGCCGCCGACCTCACCTCCACCACCGACCGTGCACACGGCGCCGCGACACTCCACCTCGGCGCTCACGCAGGGCAGACCCGTCTCGTCGAGCGGCGCGCCCGGGACGCACGTGCGGTCCTCCGCGCACCGGACCCCAGCGCACGCGGCGAAGAGACGCACCGGGACCCGGAGGGGTGTGTGATCCACGAACGCGACCGTCCTCCGCGCGACGACGCACTCGGGCGCTTGGTCGACCTCTCCGCGCGCGAACGGGAGGCAGGCCTCGGCGTTCGTCGATCCGATGCCGCCGACGACCAGGACGCTCGCCCTCGGCTCGCCCGCGCGGGGGACGACGACGACCGACCCGATATCCCCCCCTTCGCAGTGGTCCGAGATCGTCTGCACGGCCTCACCGAGCGCGCTGCCCGGCACGCCGGCGGAGACGACCACGTCGAACAACGTCGCCGGCTCGTGGCCTGGGCCTCCGCAAGCGATGTCGGTCGTGATCTCGATCGTCGCTTGCGTGGGATCGAGGCAGGCCGTCGCCGCGAAGAGCGCGGCGAGCGCCGCCCGATGGCGCACGGCGGGTCTCACGGCCTCCATCGTAGCAGTGCGCCGGAGAGCGCCAGCGTCACGCCGCTCGGGGGGGGACGCCGCCGCTCCTGCGAGCGCCGACCCGGGCGCGCGGGTCGCTCCCCTCGGCGAGGGGCTGCTCACTCGCCGCCGCACCGGAAGAGCCCGATCTCGCGCCACGCGACCCACGAGGGGGACGCGCTCGTGCTCACGCGGACGAAGCGCGCGCGCTCCGGGGACGGCAGCACGAGCTCGACCGCGACGCCGGACTGCATCGGCGCTTGCAGGCGGTGGCCCACTTGGAACGTCCGGCCGTCGTCGGAGAACGCGATCTCGTGCGAGACCTGGCCGTTCGGCGTCATCTCCGGGACGAGGGCGATGACGTCCACGCGGGTCGGCGCGCCGAGATCCAGCGTGACGCTGTGCGGCGCGTGCCCTCCAGCGTTCCAGATCGTGCACGTGCTGCCGTCGGAGGCGAGGCCTGCGGTCGCGCTCGCGCCGCTCGCGGAGGTGGCGAGGGGGAAGAGCAGGCCGCACCCGGCGCGCGGCGCGCGGCCGAGACGCAGGGCGCACTCCGCGCCGGTCTGCGGGGGCGCGGCCCGCTCGGCGGTGGCCATCACCAGGGGCCCGGCTGGGAGGAGCAGCGGCTCCACCTCGCCCGGGTGCCGGGGCGGGGGCGGCGTCTCCGGCGGCGGCCCCGGCGCGCACGCGAGGGCGAACACGAGGGCCGAGCCGAACCACGATGACCGAAGGCTCACGGACGCATGGTACTGTGCCCGGGTCACGAAACCACGGTCGTCGGAGGTCAGCGGAGGGCTCGCATGCGCTATCTCGTCACGGGTGTCGCCGGTTTCGTCGGCTCCACGCTGGCCGAGCGCCTGGTCTCGCTCGGGCACGAGGTGGTCGGCGTCGACTGCTTCACCGACTACTATCCCCGCCGCAACAAGGACGCGAACCTCAGCGGCTTGCGCGCGGGGCCGCGGTTCACCTTTCGAGAGCTCGATCTCGCCACGGCCGACGTCGCGCCGCTCGTGCAGGGCGTCGACGCCGTGTTCCACCAGGCCGCTCAGGCAGGTGTGCGCGCGAGCTGGGGGACCATGTTCGAGACGTACACGAACTGCAACGTCCTCGCGACGCAGCGGCTGCTCGAGGCGGCCCGCGGCGTGGGGACCGTGCGGCGCTTCGTCTACGCGTCCTCGTCGAGCGTGTACGGCGACACGACGGATCTCCCGATGCGGGAGACCTCTCGGCCGCGGCCGTTCTCGCCGTACGGGGTGACCAAGCTCGCCGCCGAGCACCTCGCCGAGCTCTACCGCGAGAACTTTGGCGTCTCGACGGTCTCGCTCCGCTACTTCACGGTGTACGGCCCGCGGCAGCGACCCGACATGGGCTTTCACCGCTTCATCGCCCGCCTCCTCCGCGGCGAGCCGCTCCCCGTCTACGGTGACGGGGAGCAGACGCGGGACTTCACCTTCATCGACGACATCGTGGGCGCGAACCTCGCGGCGCTCGGTGAGCGCGCGCGCGGCGTCTACAACGTCGGGGGCGGCTCGCGCGTCAGCCTGAACGAGGTGCTCACGCTGCTCGGCGAGCTGACGGACCGCCCGGTCAACGTCGCTCGTACGGAGAAGCAGGCGGGCGACGTCCGCCACACGGCCGCAGACACGACGCGCGCGCGGGAGGATCTCGGCTACGCGCCAGCGGTCGCGCTGCGGGAGGGGCTCACGCGGCAGGTCGCGTGGATGAAGGCCAACCCGGATATGTGGGGGTGATCGTGGCGAAGGTGACGGGCGTGGGCGGCTTCTTCTTCAAGACGCCCGACAAGAAAGCGACGGCGAAGTGGCTCACGGACGTGCTGGATCTCCCCACCGAGGAGTGGGGCCGCGTCTTCCCTTGGCGCGAGCGCGCCGAGCCTCACGCGAAGGGATACACGGTGCTCGGGCTCCACGCGAAGGACTCCGACTACTTCGGGCCGAGCACGCGAGAGTTCATGCTGAACCTGCGCGTCGATGATCTCGACGGCATGCTGGCGCTCTTGGCGGAGCGCGGCGTGGAGCTCGTGAAGCGCTTCGATCCCGAGCCCAACGGGCGGTTCGCCCACGTGAAGGGCCCGGACGGCATGGTCATCGAGCTCTGGGAGCCAGCCGATCCGGACCCCTACGATCCGTGAGCGTCACTCGTCCTTCGGCGGATCACCCAGGACGTCGTTGAGGTCTCCGTCGGCGTCCTCCTTCGGCGGATCGACCTTCGCCGGCGCGGTCTGGAAGAGGGCGTAGGTCCCCTTGCGCATGATCTCGACCAACCGACCCTGGTCGACCGCCTGCTTGTGCTTGTCCTTGCGATCCTTCTTCAGCTCGGTCTCGTCGACGAACACGTAGTCGGTGCCGCGCTGCCCGTAGAAGTAGACGTGGCGGCGGTTCGACACGTGGGGGCCGAGCTTGTTCGTGACGCCGACGCTCCTGTTCTTGGGGATGGACCGCGAGGCCTCGTCGACGAAGGCGTAGAGCTCCCGCTGCTGGGGCGTGAGCTTGCGGACGACCGCGTGGAACCCACCGCGGAAGGTCTTGTTCTCGACGATGCCGCCAAACTTGAACGACACGCACGCGGAGGCCACCAGGCACGCGAGCACGAGGGCCCGCTGCGCGCGCACCGGGTCCCAGCCGCGGAGCCTCGCGAGCGCGCCCTCGGACACCTCCTTCACGGCGCTCGGCGTGATCGCGAACGCGAAGGGCAAGAGGGTGCTCGTGTACTGGAAGTGCGTCGAGAACACCGCCGTCCTGGACGCGAGGAGCGTCAGGGCGAGCCCGTAGGCGAGGAGGAGCCGGCGCCGCTTCGCGAAGAACGGGAGGAAGAGCAGCGGCAAGAACACCGTGACGACGAACTGCATCTTCGGCTCCTCGAAGACCTGCGCCACCACGAAGGCAGGGTTCGTCAGGAGCGAGAGCAGCATGCTGCCCATCCCCTTCCCGCCCTGGATCAGCTCCTGGTAGTAGTACCCGAACGAGTAGGAGTCCTGGCCGCTCATCACGAGCCCCGCGCTGGTCATGAAGACCAGCTTCACGACCGCGAAGTACACCGCGCAGACGAGCACCGTGACGAGGCCTCGCTTCCTACTCGCCGGGGACGAGCTCAGGAGGAGCGTGATCCCGAGCATGCTCATCATGAGCGGGACATCCTCGCGGACGAGGAGCGCGGCGCCGAGGGCGACCCAGTAGGCGGCGCGCTTCTCGGCGATCGCGCAGTAGAGCGTCCAGAGGATGGGCATCGGGGCGAGCGTCAGCGAGTGGAACTCGTAGAGGTTCGCGCCGTGGAGGGCCGGGTGCAGGAGGTAGCAGGCCGCCACCACGACCGCCTGGAGCCGGCTGCCGAGGACGTGGCGCGTGAGCAGGTACACGGGGATCGCGCCGGTCGCGATCCACACGCTCTGGAGCACCAGGATGAGCTCGGCCCGGGGGTAGATCAGGTAGAGCGGCGACAGCAGCACCAGGATCGGATCGAAGTGCGCGGAGCCGTGGTACTCGGCCTTGATGAACGTGCAGGCGAGGGGCCTGCCGTGGATCGACTGGTAGAAGATGTTGTCGTAGATCCCCAGGTCGATCGACCGCGTGACGAGCGCGTGGTGGTTCGTGATGGACGTCTTCGAGAAGAACCACGCGTAGGCGCCGCCCATGACGAGGATGGCTCCGAGCGCTGCGAACGGCGCGGCGCGCGCCGCGACGACGCGCCACCTGGGCGTCGGCGCGTCGGGCTCGGGCGCCGCGCACGCTCCCGGGCCAATCCGATAGGCGCCCCAGCCGACGAGCGCGGCGGCGATCGCCGCGTAGAAGAGCGTGAGGAAAGGCGACTTCTTCTCGATGTCGGGCTGGAACAGCGCGAGCACGAAGGGCGCGGCCCCGAGCGGGATCAGCCACGAGCCGAGGGTCTCGAGGACGCGGGCCGTGTCCAGCCGTCCCGCCCGGAGGCGCCGCCAGGTGATCGCGCCGAGGAAGACGACGAGCAGCGCGCCCAGCGCGACTCCGACGGGGATCACCGCCTCGAGCTGCTGCTTGAAGGGGATCGCGTTCGTCCCGAGCAGGCGGGCGCGATCCTTCCCCCGCAGGTACCAGACGATGGAGGCCAGCGCGACGGCGCCGAACACGGGCGGCCACGCGTAGCTCAGCGAAGCGCGGACCCACCGCGCGCTGACCAAGGCCACACGGCCCACCGCCCGACTCAGCCTGCCTTCGCTCACCGTCGTCCGATCCGGCACGTGGTTAGTCGGCTCCGGGGGGCGTGACAAGCGGCTCCCCTACCGGCGGCGGGTTCTTCTGCCAGGCGATGGCCCCGAGGAGGACCTGGGAGACGTACATGACCAGGAAGAGCACCAGCCCGTAGCTGGTCCCCTCCTCGGCGGCGTGCCCTAGCGACGGGAACACCGCCGCGAAGAAGGCCTCGCGGACGCCGAGCCCGGAGACGGAGATCGGGAGCAGGCCGAGCATGCTCTGGATCGCCTGGAGGCTCACCACCTCGAAGAAGCCGAGCTCGAGCCCCATCGCGTCGGCCACGAGCTTCCCCTGGAGGAAGTTCACCGCGAAGGACGCGAACGTGAGGGCGAGCACGGGCAGCGCGCCCCGCCGGGTAGCGCCGCGGAGCGCCGAGAGGAACGCGTCGGCGCCGTCCGCGTCTGGCCTCGCCGCCGCCCGCTGGTAGATGCGGCGCAGGGCGCGATCGGCGACGCCGGGGACCAGCAGGCCGAGCGGGGCGAGCACGCTGGCCGCGACCGCCAGCCAGCTCAGACGCGCGAGCGAGGGCGAGAGCGCCGCTCCCCACTGGACGACCGCGACGGCCACGAAGACCGCGAGCACGTAGAGATCGGCGAGGCGATCGACGACGACGGAGGCGAGCCCCTCCGCGTAGCGCGCCCCCGTCTCGCGGCGGAGATACTGGATGCGGAGGACGTCCCCGACGCGGCCGGGGGTCAACATGCCGAGGTAGAGCGACGAGGAGAAGGCGAGCGCCGCCGGCCACCACCGGTACTCGATCCCCCGCGCGCGGAGGATGATCTGCCAGCGCCAGACCTTGAGGCCGAGCGGCGCGAGGTTGAGGAGCAGGGCCGCGCCGAGGAGCCACCCGTCGCTGCGGCGGGCGGCGGCGAGCACCTCCCCGGGGCGATCCAGCCGGAGCAGCAGGAGCGCGAGGATGACGGGCCCGAGGACGCGGAGGGCCCAGCCGACCCACCGCCGCCGGCCGACCGCCGCCCTCACGGCGCCACGAGGGCGAGGATCCAGGGGTAGGCGGTCGTGACGTCCACGATGGAGAAGCGCGTCGCGAGCAACCGCTCGAAGCTCGCGCGCGTCCAGTGGTTCAGGTGCTCCGGATCGTTGCCGAGCCGCGTCACGTTCTTCAGGCGCGCCAAGTTGGAGAGCATGAAGAGGGGCTCGTGCGGCACCGTGAGGATGAGGTGCCGCGCGCCCAGGGTCCCGAGCTGCTCGAGCGCGCGGGGGACGTCCGGCAGGTGCTCGAGGACCTCGCAGCACATCACGAGGTCGTACGGCGGCTCGAGGACCGACAGGTCGTAGATGGATCCGACGCGCGCGTCGACGCGCGGAAACTTCGATCGAAGCGCGCGGAGGTCGTCTTCCCGCGGCTCGAGGCCGGTGAAGCTCTTCTCCGGGAAGCGCTCGCTCAAGTACCCGGAGAGGAAGCCTTCGCCGACCCCGATCTCCAGCACGCGCGCCGCCGGGTTCGCCTGCACGAACAGCCCGTGGAGCCGCTCGACGAAGCGCTTGATGAGCAGGCGCGTCACCGGGTTCTTCGACCGATACTTGGGCGTCTCGAAGCGATCGAAGTACGCGTCGGGGAGCACGGGCAGACCTTTTCGTCGTCCTGGCCGACCGACGCAACAGCAATGTTCGCGGCGAGCGTCCTCCGCGGCTAAGCTCCGCGCGCTCATGGCCTCACGAGCCGCGCTCTTGTGGAGCTCCGCCGGCGCGGGGACGATCGTGCTGGGGCTCAGCACCTCGCTCACGGCCGAGGGGACGACCAACGCGAGGACGTTCGCCGTCGTCGCGGCTGCGTGCCTCGGGGCGGGGCTGGGCGTGCTGGTCGGCGCGCTGCAGCTCCTCCTCGCGCCGCTCGTGCGGCCCTTGGGCGCGCTCCTAGGCCGGCGCCTGCGCCTCGGCCGGCTCGTCGATCGAGACGCGCCCGAGCGGGCGCCGGTCGTCGCGCTCCACGCCGCAGTGCTGGGCGCCGCCGTGGGGGCGGTGATCCTCGGGGCGGGCATGCGCTGGTGGGTGACGCGCCTGCGCAAGGTCCAGATCACCGAGCTCGCCGAGACGCTCACCGTCGTCGGCGCCCTCGCCTTCGGCGTCGCCGCCGTCGCCCTCGGCTCCGGGACGTACGTCGGCGCCCGCCGGCTCCTCGCGCGGCTCGACGCGCGGTGGCGCCTGCCGCTCCCGCCATCTTCGCGCCTGCGCCGCGTCCTCTACCTGGCCGTGCCGCTCGGCGCCGTCGCCGTGCTCCCGCTCCTGCTGCTCGAGCGCGTCCTCGGCCCCCTCGGTGCGCCCCTCTGGCTCGTCGTGTTCGTCGCGGGCCAGATCTTCCTCGTCCAGCTCTTGCCACGCGGCGCGGGGCCACGGGCGCGCCTCGCGGTCCTGGCGGCCGCGCTGCTCGGGCTCGCCGGGCTCGTCGGCGGAGATCAGGTGCTCCGGCGCTGGCCCCGCTCGTCGTTCGCGCTGGAGGCCGCGTCCCCGGGGGGACTCGCGCTCGCGGCGCTCCGGGCCGGGACGGATGTCGATCGGGACGGCGCGTCGTCCCTCTTCGGGGGGCGCGACTGCGCGCCGTTCTCGAGCGCGCGGGGACCCGACGCCCGCGACGTCCCCGGCAACGGCGTGGACGAGGACTGCGACGGCTCCGACACCGCCGAGGGGCTCGCGCTCCCGGAGGGGCCCGCCTTCTACGGCGACCTCCCGAAGGATCGAGTGCTCGAGTACGACATCGTCTGGTTCGTCATCGACGCGCTGCGCGCGGACCACACGGGGCTGATGGGCTACGGCAAGCCCACGACGCCCCACCTCGACGAGCTGGGCGCGGAGTCGCTCCTCTTCACGCGCGCGCTCAGCCAGTCGTCCGCCACCATGCTCTCCTTCCCGAGCATGCTGACCGGCGTCGATCCGGGCAGGCTCGACTGGCGCATCGACGAGAACCGTCTCCAGGTCGCGGCCGGCCAGCCGTACCTCACCCAGCGGCTGAAGAGCATGGGGTATACGACGGGCTTCATCGCCAGCGAGTACTTCTCGCAGCGGCTCCCCGGGCTCCTCGAGGGCTGGAGCCACGTCGCGTTCCAAGACGTGAAGCAGCGCAAGAGCTCGCGCTCCAGCGCCGCGCTCGCCTCGTCGTTCATCGTTCGCGCCCGTGACGCCGGGGCGCCTTTCTTCCTGGTGGTGTACCTGCCCGCGCCTCACATCCCCTACGTGGAGCACACCGAGGGCTACCCGAAGTTCGGCGCAGGAAACCTCGCGAAGTACGACAGCGAGATCGCGAACGCGGACCGGGCGCTCGGCAGCGTGCTGGACGTGCTCCGGTCCGACCCGGAGCGCTGGGGCCGGACCGTCGTCATCGTCACGGGGGATCACGGCGAGGAGTTCGGCGAGCACGGCGGGACCGAGCACGCGCGGACCTGCCACAAGGAGAGCCTCCACGTCCCCCTGGTGCTCCGGCTCCCCGGCGAGCCCCGCGCGCGGATCGACAAGCCCGTCGGCCTCCTCGACATCGCCCCTACGCTCGTGGAGCTGGTCGACGCGCCCCTGGTCGAGGGGCCCCCGTTCGACGGCCACAGCCTGCTGCTCACGGCGCGCGCGCCCGAGCGCCTGCCGCCCGACCGCCCCCTCTTCTGCTCGGTGATCAGCCAGAAGGCCGCCCAGGGAGACTTCTTTCGGCGCGCCGTCCGCTCCGGCAAGTGGGCCTTCATGAAGGAGCTCCGGGGCAGCCAGCAGACCGCCCTCTACGACGTCGAGGCAGACCCCGGCGAGACCACCCCGGTCGCCCCGGAGGGAGAGGCGGCCGAGGTCGCGCGTCGCCTCGACGCGTGGCTCGGCCTTCAGCTCACGAGCAACGTCGGCGTCGTGCCGCTCACGGGCGAATGAGCTGGGGCGCGCGTCCGAGGGACAAGTCGAGCTGGCGGTGCGCTCGCCGCGAGATCAGCGAGAGCGTCAGCGTGGTCGCGCGAAGCGGGTGCGTCGAGAGCGGCGTCGCGTGCTCCAGCGCGGCCGGCCACTGCTCGGAGAGGACGAGGCGCGTGGTGTCACCCTCCGCCATGAGGAGGGTGTGGGTCACCTTCAGATCGTCGAGCGCGGCGGGGGTCGAGTTGAACGTCGACTTCACGTAGTAGTGCTTGTACCGCGTCGGCAGGATGACGGGCGCCGCCCACAGCCCGATCACGACGGCGTCCGCGCGGTCCCCGATCTGTGCAGTCAAAGCCGCGGCGACGTCGCGCATCTGGTAGGTCAGCCGCGACCACGCGACCGCCCACGCCGTCAGGTTGTAGGCCACGAAGATCAGCGCGACCGCGGCGGGGGTCCACCGCGCCGCTCGGGCGGCCCAGCGGTCCCGTAGGAAGTCGCGTGCGCCCACGACGAACGAGACGCTGAGGAGGGCGAGGGGAGGGCCGAGCAGCATGAGGAAGCGGTGCCCGAAGAACTTGACGAAGAAGACCGCGGCGGCGAACGCGATGCCGTAGACGACGAACAGCGAGCCGCGCCAGCTCGATCGGCGCCGTACCACCAGCCACGCTTGCCGTACGACCTCCGCGACCCCCAGCACCGCCGTGATCGGCATGAGCTGGAACATCCGCGTGTAGCGGCGCATGAACTGCTCGCCGCTGGCGCCCACGTCGTCGGCCGCGCTCAGGTCGATGTCGGCGCCGCCGTCACGGGCGAGGAGCATGTGCTGGAAGTTCCACGCGAGCGTCCGGGCGTACGCGGGTGTCCACGCGTAGGCCGTCAGCGCGCCCGCGGTGAGCAGCGCGCAAGCCGCCAGGATCAGGAGGGTCCTCCGGTCGCGGCCACCAGCTCCGCTCCGCATGACGACGATCGCGCCGAACCAGAGGAACACCGGCACCACGGGCAGCGCGGCCTGCTTCGTCGCGAGCGCGACGACGAAGGCCGCGAGCGCGGCCGCGAGCCACGCGAGGCGGTCGAACGCGCGATCCAGGAAGTAGAGACCGAGCATGGCCCAGCCGGCGACGATGGGCTCGAGGATCCCCGAGCGGCCGAAGAAGATCCCGTACTGATCCGTCGCGGCGAAGAGGCCCGCGAGCACCGCGCCGGTCGCGCCGAGGCGCCGGTGGGCGAGGAGCACGAGGCCGAAGAGCCCCGGCAGGCACAGGACCGTCGCCGTGGTGCGGAGCGTCGGGTAGCTCACCCCGAAGAGCTCGTAGGAGAGGGCGAGCGGGTAGACCCAGGCTGGGCTCTGCGCGCGCCAGAACTGGTAGTTGTCGGCCGGGTTCGTCTGCCACACCCCGAAGAGCGCCCAGTTACGGGCCTCGTGCGCTTTCGCTGCGGGCTCCACCATGAGCTCGGGCCCCAGGGTGCGGAAGAGCACGTCGCGCGGCGGATCGGCGTCGAGCGCGGTGAGCCGCGTCCCGAAGTAGAGCGCCAGGATCAGCAGCCAGAAGGCGACGACGAGGCGGCGCGGGACGGGCGTATCCCGGCCCGCTGCCGAGCGATTCGCCTCGGCGGTCATCCCCGAGGCCGCACGAGGAAGCAGCAGCGCACCGGGAAGAGCCGCGCCGGCGCGTGGTCCTCGGCCTCGACCCGGAAGTACCGCGCGAGGAGCTCCCGCATCTCCTGCAGGGTCCAGACGTGGAAGTGAAAGTGCTCACCGCCCCAGGAGATGCGTGAAAAGGGAGGGATCCCCGCGAGGCCGCTGCGCTTCACCAGGCCCTTGGCGCCGTTGATGAGGTGGTCGTTCGGGAAGGTGATCACGGCTCGCCCGGAAGGCGACAGCATCCGAGCGATCCCGGCGAGGACGGCCTCCGGCTCGACCACGTGCTCGAGCACCTCCGTGCAGATCACCGCGTCGAAGCTCCCGGGCTCGAGGTCCACGCTCCCGAGCTCTCCCTTGAGGAGCGTCGCGCCCAGGTGCGCGAGACGTCGGCGCGCCTTCTCCAACATGTCCCCGGACACGTCGACGCCGAAGAGGCGGCACTCGGGGAAGCGGGCGAGCACGTGGCCGCCGCCGCAGCCGACCTCCAGCAGGCGCTCCCCCGCCGCGGGCGCGATGAGCCGGCGGATGATCGCCAGCCGGCGCTCCTCGATCACCCGGATGATCGGGCTCGAGCGCGCGTAGTAGTCGTCGATGTCGTGCTCCTGCGCGAGCCGGTCGTTCCATCGTTCGACGTCGTAGCCATCGGGGAGGTGGGATTGCTGCATGGTCAGCTGAAGGATCGGTCGCGTGGGTGGGGTGGGGATGCATCGACGCGTGCGGCGTGGTCCGGGCCCTCTGGAGAGGGGTGGAGCACCCACTCGATCCGGGCGGCGCCGAGCGCCTCGCGCGCGGCAGCGCGGAGGGAGCGCTCGGTCTCGTCGGAGTAGCGGCCGGCAGGCACCACGTGGATGGAGACCACACCAGGCGCCGCCTCCTCCACGCGGAAGGACCGCACCGCGTGCTCGTGTTGCTGGAAGAGGCGGGCGAAGAGCGTGGCGGGGACGAGGCGTCCGTCCTCACCATGGAGCACGCGGGGAGGGCGACCGACCAGGCCGTCGATCCGCGGGAGTCCCCGGCCGCACGGGCACGCGGGCTCCTCGGGGACGGCGCGGGCGCGATCCCCCGTGCGGTAGCGCACGAAGGGGAGGCACGTGTTCGTGAGATCGGTGACGAGGACGTCCCCGATCTCGCCGGGAGCGGCGGGCCGATCCCCGGACCAGATCTCCACGATCAAGTTCTCACCGACGACGTGGAGGCCCGTGTGCGCGTCGCACTCGAACGCGACGCCGCCGACCTCGCCGAGCTCGTACGCGTCGAACACCTCCCCGCCGAAGCCGTCCCGGATCCTCCGACGGATCGCGTCGGTGAGCGTCTGGCCGGTGGTCTGCACCGCGCGGGGCGGAGCGCTCGGCGGGCCGGCCTGCGCGATCACGTCGAGCGCCTCCGCCCAGCCGCGCACCAGCGTCGGGGCGGGCTCCGTCAGGGCCCGGAGCGCGCGATCGAGCGCACCCGCGCGCAGGCCGAGGACCGGAACGCACGAGCGCCGCGCGAGCGCCGCCTCGAGCTTGCGGCGCTCGAGCTCGCGAGGCGACGCGCCGTAGGGAGGAGCCTCGAGCTCTGCCCACGCGTCTCCGAACTGGTAGCCCGTCCACTCGCGCGCGCGCAGCGCCGCCGCCCACCGCTGCTCGAGCTGCACCCGATCCGAGAACGTCACGAAGGGCTCGCCGTCCGCGCCGCAGACGGTCAGGCGGAGGACGTCGTCCTTGTCGTGGTTCTCGCTCAGGATGTCGAAGTAGACGTGCCGTCGGACGTCGTCCTTCTCCAAGATCGGGAGCTTGCCGAGGTCGGCCTGGGTGTGAACGTCCTCCGGCCGCACGTCGAGCGCCCGCATCCGCTCCCGGTAGAAGGGCACGTTCCGGTAGGCGTGACGTACGAGGCGCCGGAGCTTCTCGTCCTGGAGAGCGCGGAGGTGCCGAGGCGCGAGCCACTGCGTCCGCGTCAGCAGAGCGTGGTAGCGCTCGACGTCTCGGGTCAGCATGTGGTGCGTCCGCTCGAAGGCGGCGAGGTACGCGCGGTACCGGGCGCGGCTCTTGAGCGGCGCTCGCGCGGAGCGGTCGACCGTCGGGTGGCGGCGGAGGAACTGCTCGGCGACGTCCGCGGCTCGCCGGCCGAGGCGGTACTCCCAGGTGGCGGCGGCCAGATCCACGAGGGAGCGCGCCGACGCGCGGTAGGCGATGTCGTCGAGGAAGCTCTGACCCGCCTTGCGCTGCTCGAAGAGCGTCTCGACCTCCTTGTAGGAGTAGCCCTTCGCGTGGGCCGCGACCATGATGAAGGACTGCCAGTAGTAGTAGGAGCCGCGGTACGTCAGGAGGTCCTCCATGACCTCCTTCGCGCAGAGGACGAAGCCGCTCTTGTTGTCGCGGAGGTGCATGCCGAACGTCGTGTTCAGGAGCACGTTGAACCCCCGGCTGAGGTTGTAGCGCGCGCCACGCTCCCTCCCCGTCGGGCTCCGCCAGCCCTGCACGACGTCGACGCTGTGCTCGAAGAGCTCGCGGCGGAGCCGCAGCAGATCCTCCGGCTGGTACTGGAGATCCGAGTCGATGACGCTCACGAGCCGCCCTCGCGCGGCCGCGACGCCCGTCTTCCAGCCCTGCGCGATCCCGCGGTTCTTCGGGTGGAAGCGGCCCACCACGACCCCGGGATACGTCCGTTCCAGGCGCTGGATGGCGGCCTTGGTGCCGTCGCGGCTGCCGTCGTCGACGAGGACGAGCTCCCCCCGGATCTGGCCGCGCGCGAACGTGGCGACGACGCGCCGCGCGAGCTCCCCGACGTTCAACTCCTCGTTGAAGCAAGGCGCGATGACGGACAGCTCGATGGGCGGATCGGGTGCAGCCACGGCGAACCCGCCAGACCCTACCAGAGCGGTCGGTCGGGAGGACGAGAGAGATGTCGGGTTCCCCCCCTCACACGGCGAGGGGAGAGTCGGGGGGACGGGCGCGGCGGCGTCCTCCAGCACCAGACGCGCCCTTCGGCACCCTGCTAGAGTGCGTGCCGCGATGTGCGGCATCTTCGGCGGCTCGCCCGACCTCCTCTGCGCGGAGACGACGCGCTTGCTGGCGCACCGCGGGCCTGATCAAGCTGGCCACGTCGAGCTGCGGACTCCGGGCGGGGAGCCCTTCGTCATGGGACAGACGCGCCTCGCGGTCGTCCTGAAGGACCCGGTGGCGACGCCCATGCAGCGGGCCGGCGCCACGATCTCCTACAACGGGGAGGTCTACAACTGGCGCGAGGTCCGCGCCGAGCTCGAGGCGCTCGGTCAGGTGTTCGAGACCGAGACCGACACCGAGGTGGTGCTGGCGGCCTATCTGGAGTGGGGACCGCGCTGCTTGGACCGCCTGAACGGCATGTTCGCCATCGCCATCTGGCAAGACGACCGCCTCTTCCTGGCCCGCGACCGGCTCGGGAAGAAGCCGCTCTTCTACACGACCGCGGGGGGCCGGTTCGCCTTCGCCTCCGAGCTGAAGGCGTTCCAGCAGCTCGACTTCGACGAGGTCCCCATCTGCCAGGCGCTCGAGTTCTACTTCGACGAGCACACGCCCTTCCGCGACGTGAGGAGCGTCAAGCCGGGCGAGTACCTCACCTACGCGCCCGACACGCGGACGCTCCGGGCGAGCACGTGGTGGACGTTCCCGGCCCCCGACCCCACCGTCCACGACGAGAAGGAGGCCGTGACGGCGTTCTTGGAGCTCTTCACCGACGCCTGCCGGATCCGCAAGGTCGCGGACGTCCCGGTGACGATCTTCCTCTCGGGCGGCGTCGACTCGTCGCTCATCCAGGCCGTCTTGAAGCTGGACGTGAGCTACACGGTGCAGTTCGCCGAGTTCGAGGAGACGATCAACGAGCGCGCCTTCGTCACCGAGTACGCCGCGCGCCTCGGGTTCGAGCCGCGCATCGTCACGCCCACGAGGGAGGACTTCCTCGCGAGCTTCTCCGACCTCGCGCGGTTCATCGAGTTCCCGGTCGGGAGCTTCAGCGTCTACCCGCTCTTCTGCGTGGCGCGCCAGGCGCGGGCCGACGGCTTCGTGGTGGCGCTCTCCGGGGAGGGCGCCGACGAGCTCTTCAATGGCTACTTCCGCAACGAGCTGCTCCTCCGCGAGGCCGCCCAGGTAGAGGCGGACCTGGCCGGACCTTATGGGACCCTGTGCCGCCGCTACTTCGGATCCGAGCTCGAGCGGTTCTGCCGGATGGCCAGCCGCCACGGGCTCGCGGATCAGAAGGTGCTCGTGGACTTCTTCCGGCCCCGCTGGAAGGCGGAGCGCAGCTTCGCCCAGAACCTCAGCCTGCTCGAGTCCACCGTGTTCCTCCAACCCCTCTTGGTCATGGCCGACAGGCTGAGCATGGCGAGCTCTCTCGAGGTGCGGAACCCCTTCCTCGATCACCGTCTCGTCACGCTCTCCACGAGGATCAGCGACGCGCTGAAGTACCGGGACGGCCAGGGGAAGTGGATCCTGCGCCGCGCCCTCGCCTCGCTCGTCGGGACCGATCTCGGCGTCACGCAGCGGCGCATCAAGCACGGGCTGCCGGCGCCGGTGAACCAGTGGCTCTTCAAGAGCGCCGCCTTCGACCGCCGCGACTGGAACCACGTGTTGCTCGGGGAGTGTCTCAAGCAGCTGGCGCTCGCGCGGGAACCCCCCACCACCTGACCCCGGAACATCGGAACCATCCATGAAGCGCACCCTCGTCGAAGCCCTCCGTGACCCGGTCACGGGCGAGACCCTCACCCTCAGGGACGCCGTCCCCACCGAAGGCGCGGAGGTGCTCGAGGGCGAGCTCGTCGCGCCCTCGGGGCACGCGTACCCCGTCGTCGGGGGCGTCCCGATGCTGGTCCGCGCCGATCGGTTCGCGGAGGGCCAGAAGGAGACGGTCGACTCCTTCTCCTACAAATGGGACCACGCGAAGAACTACCGCACCGCGACCGAAGGGCACTACGTCTCCTGGTACCTCCAGCGGTACGGGTTCGGCGACGCCGCGGGCCTCGCCAGGTTCCTCGAGGGCAAGCGGACCATCCTGGACGCCGGCACCGCGCACGGCCGCGACGCCAAGCAGTACGTGGAGGGCTCGAGCGCCACGGTCTACGGCATCGACATCAGCTCGGGCATCCGCAACGCGTACCGCGACCTCGCGACCATCGATCGGCTTCACTTGGTCCAGGCGGACCTCGGGCGCCTCCCCTTCGCGCCTGGGTTCTTCGATTTCATCGGCTGCGATCAGGTGATCCACCACACGCCGGACACGCGCGCCTCGGTCGCGCACCTCGTCACGCGCCTCGCCCCCGGCGGGCACCTCGCCTTCTACGTGTATCGAAAGAAGGGACCCGTCCGAGAGTTCTGCGACGACCACATCCGAGCGAGCACCGTGCACATGAGCCCCGAGGACTGCATGCGCGTCTCGGAGGCCATCACGAAGTTCGGCAAGGCGCTCTCGGACATGAAGATCACCATCGACGTGCCGGAGGACATCCCCCTCCTCGGGATCAAGGCAGGGAAGCAGGACCTCCAGCGCTTCCTCTACTGGAACATGTTCAAGTGCTATTGGAACGACACGATGGATTGGGAGTCGAACGTCATCACGAACTTCGACTGGTACCACCCCCTGCACGCGCACCGACACACGCGGGAGGAGGTCACCGCCTGGTGCGCAGAGGAGGGGCTGACCATCGAGCACCTCGACGAGCAAGAGTCCGGGATCAGCGTGCTCGCCCGCAAGGGCTGAGGAAGCGGACTTCGGCGTGCCGCCGGCCGTTCGGGGGGAGCGTTGCGCCCCTGGCGGCCCCGGCGCCTCAGGGCCGCTCGCCAGCCCCGGGGCGCTTGGCGCACTCGCCGTCGGGCTTCGGGGCGTAGACCTGCGCGCGCCCCGCGGTGTGCACGAGCTCGAAGCTCTTCGAGAAGGGGCCGCGCGTGAAGCTCGTCGGCTCGGGGCCGGCGACCACGTAGTCCACCCCCAGGCGCGACGTCATCGCGCAGATGTCCTTGTAGCCGGTCCGCGCGTGGAACCAGTGGTACCCGACCTGGGGGGTGAACTGCACGAGGATCTGCGGGTAGCGCATCGCGACGATGAGCGAGCCCTTCGCCGCGCGCTGCTCGTTGATCCACGCGCTGATGGGCGGCGCGCGGATGGGCTCGTCGTCCTCTACGGGCTCGGTCCAGTCCTGGATGCGAGCCACGCCCAGGTAGACGCTGGTCGCGAGGATGAACACGGCGGCCGCGGTCCAGGGGAAGGCCGCGGCGCGGAACAGGAGCACCAGCGCGAGGAAGAAGAGGAACAGGCTGCTGAGCGCGTGACGGGCGGCGAACATCCACTCCCACGACCCGTCGGGGTACATGTGCATCGTGTGGATGGAGAGGAAGCCACCGAGCGCGAACACGAGGACGAACGTCAGGTGCAGCCGCTCCGGGCGCCACGCCTCCACGAACGCGTCGCGGAGCACCGCGCCGCGGCGCCGCAGGACGCGCCACGCCGCGAGCGGCGCGGCGGCCAGCGCGGCGTACTGGAACGTGTAGTACTGGTTCGTGTAGCTCATCTTCCCGGTGCCAAAGGCGACGCGGAAGCCGGGGAGGCGGTCCTGGACGAACGCCCACGCGCTCTTGGCTGGGCGGAGCGTGCGGAGCCTGGTGAGCGCGTCGGTGTGCTGGTTCTGGTCCCAACGCAGGAACCTGGACGGCGTCCAGTCGGGGACGAAGCTCTGCATGTAGGCGTAGTGCCACCCCGCGATGGTGCCGAAGGTCAGCGCGGCGGCGGCGGTCATCTTCGCGACGGCGCGGCGGTGCCCCGTCGAGAGGGCGAGCGCGCCGCCGAACACCGCGAAGGCCGCGAGCGCCATGAGGAACATCTGCTTGCGGCACAGCGTCGCGAGGCCGAGCCACACGCCGATCTCGAGCCCGGACCTGACGCCCACGCGCCCCCAGAGGCCGTTCATGCGCCACAGCGCCGCCGTGAGGACCGTGTAGGTGAGCCCCTCCGAGTAGGGGTACGAGGTGTACCGGAAGAGCTCGCCGTTCAGCCCGAACATGATCACCGCGAGGTGGCCCGCGTTGAGCCCCGGGAGGACGCGAGGCAGGAGCTCCGACCGGACGAGCCGGCTGCCCCAGAGGTACGCGAACACGAGCGTCGCGAAGTAGAGGACCGTGGGCAGCCAATGGCCCAAGGGCTCGAGCGGGAAGAGCCGCGCCAGGTAGCCGTAGACCAGCGGCCAGAGCGGATACATGTCCGTCGGGTAGGGCAGGTACGGCGCGCCCTTGTGGGCGAGGGAGAGGTCGGTCACCAGCCCGTCGCCGTCGCGCACGTGCTGCGCGATGTTCATGTAGAAGCCGCCGTCGGGCAGCGGCCCGAAGGCCTGGGCCGTGAAGGGGAGCTTCTCGTTGGCGAGGAGCGCGAGGATCAGCCACAGCCAGGCGAAGGCCCGGACGCGGTCGCTCCGCGCGATCGCCCCGCCGATGAGTCGCGCGACCTCCAGCAAGGCAGCCTCACTCCTTCTCGCGGGAGGGCAGCAGGGGGTCGTCGTCGTCGTCTCCCGGCGTGGAGTCCGCGGCCGCGGGGGCTGCCTGGACGTCGCCCCGCCGCCGGACGTAGAGCTGCTCTTTCCCCCGGGTCGCGATGAGCGCGAAGGCGCCGAGCGCGTCCGGCGGGACGGCTGGCTTGCAGCCGGTCCCGACGACGAGGAAGTCCGCCTGGTCCGCGAGCCCGACGAGGTCGTCGGCGTCCGCCGTCGCTGGCACCTCCGCTTGCCGCTGCTGGAATCGGCGGCCGGGCCAGAGCTCGGGCACGTCGAGCCGCGCCAATCGATGCAGACCGCGGGCATAGAACCGACCACACCCGAGGTAGGCGACGAGGTCGCCCGCCCCCTCGGGTCGCTCGGTCGAAATGGGCGCCACGCTGCGCCCGCCGACCTTCTTGGCGGGCCCGGCGAAGACGCTCACGTACTCGAAGAAGCGCAGGTCGCCCGCGAGCGTGTCGTACCCTCTGCTCTTCCCAGCTCGCCACACGATATGGGTCACGCCGAGCCGCCTCAGCTCGTCGTGCATGGCGCCGGGCGACTCCAGCCTGCCCCACCGGATGCCGTATTGCCACGGGACGAAGTCGCTCACCACGGGGCGCCAATAGCCCAGCCGCCGGTTCTCCTCGTGGTTCAGGACCCGCGCGTCCTTGGGCAGGGTGGGGGAGATCTTCTCGAAGTCACCCGGGATCACGAGGCGATTGTCGTACCGCTTGCGGTAGCCCTGCGCGAGCAGATCGGCCACGGTGCGGATGGGCGCGCCGCCCAGCATCGTGTGGCCCGGGATGAAGTAGACGTCCCCGCCCCACACGACCTGGAGACCCAGGAGGGCGCTCATCGCGAGGCGCGGGAGCACGCCGCTCCGCCAGACCAGGATCACCATCCCTGCGACGCCGGCGGCCATCCAGGGGAGCACGACCTGGAGGTAGCGATCCTGGTGCATCGACCAGAACCAGTGCATCACCGCGAGGCTCCCCCCCAGGTAGAGGCCCCAGAGCCTCCGCGCGCCGCGGACGAAGGGCAAGAGCGCCGTCGTCAGCGTGAACAGCGACCCAAACACCGGCACCACGCCGTGGAACTTGGGCCAATCGTGCGGCTCGAAGGAGAACTTGTAGATGGCCTTGAAGCTCGCGCGGAGCTTGGAGGCGTCGGAGCCCTTGGGGCGCCACGAGCCGACTTGGAGCTCCTGAAAGTAATCGTTGAACGCCGACGCAGCGTCCGCGGACCAGGGCCGCAGCGTCAGGTACTTGTTCAGGTAGGGGTAGAGCGGGTCCCCGTACCAGACCCAGTTCTTCAGCCAGTGCGGGCTCGTCACGAGCAGCCCCACGCAGAGCCCGACCGCCGGCCCGAGGAGGAACGCCCACCCGTCGGCGCGGCGGCGCGCGACCGCGCGAGACCCGAGGTAGAGGGCGCGCACGCCGATGCCGAGCACGGGGACGATGGCGAGCTGCACCGCCTGGTACTTGGTGAGGAAGGCGCCGCCGAGGAGGAGGGCGAAGAGGGCGCAGCGGCGCGGCTGGAGGTCGCGGAAGGCGTGCCCGAACGCCAGGTACACGAGGGGCGCCCAGAACGCGGTGATGTGGTCCGCGGCGGTCGTGAGGCTGGAGTCGTAGAGGAAGATGCCGGGGAACAGGAACACCGCCACCCACGCGGCGCCGGCCCGCGCTCCGGGCACCAGCCAGCGGACGAGGACCGGGAGGCTCGCCAGCGTGGCGAGGAACAGGGTGAACTCGAGGTGGCCGGCGAGCAGCACGCGCTCGACGTTGGGGAAGCCCGGCACCAGGAGCGCCCAGGTGTAGAGCACGCTCGCGAGGTGCGGAATGGTGGCGCAGATCCACCCCTCGCGGGACGGCCGGATCGCGCCCTCCGTCGCGTACTCCTGGGCGAGGCCCAGGTGGTAGAAATGCGAGTCGAACGCGATGTTGTTCGGCGTGAGGATGGAGAGGTAGATCGCCGCGACCGAGAGGACGCCAAACGCCACGACGGGCCACGTCCACCAGGGTGTCGGCGTCGAGCGGGCGCGGGCGCGGGCGCGGGGGAGGTGGCGCCTCACGGCGCGGATCCGCCGGACCAGCGGGACGGCGCCGGCGAGCGTCATGGTGGCCGGCAGGGCGATCGCGAACGCGGGGCCGTAGAGGCCGAGGAGGCCGCCCACGAACATGCCGAGGAAGAAGAGCAGCACGCCGACGCCGACGCTGAACACGGCGCGAGCGCGGAGGGTGAGCCCGCGCGGCACGAGGAGGCCGAGCGCCGCGTGCCCCGCGCTCACGCACGCCGCGGCGAAGAACGCGCACCAGACCCAGAGGCGCGCGTAGACCCAGAAGAGCCACTGGTCGATGGGGTAGTGCGGCTCCAGCTTCGTGCGGAACGTGTCGACGCACCAAACGATCACGAGCGTGAGCGCCAGCATGCGGACGATCCTCGTCGCTCGGTGCTCGAGCGCGGCGCGCGCCTTGGGCACGACGAGGTCGCGCAACCGGAGCAGGAACTCTTGCATGGTGGGACGAGGGCCTGGCGGACTCGTGGTATAAGCTGCGCCCCGCTTTCACATGGCGAGCCATGTGGAGCAAACGGCAATTTTCTCGGTGGAATCGGGGCGCGTTCTCGTACGGCCAACCATGGTGGAAGGAGCACGCTCCGCGGCGTCCGCACCCGATCGCGCTCGCGCGGCGCTCTTCGGGTGGCTCGCGGTGGCGCTCGTGAACGCCGCGTGCGTCTGGGCGAAGCTCGCCCTGCCTCGCGGCGGCGTCGGGGCTCGCCTCCTGCACCACGCGTTCGACGCCGGTCAGCTCGCGGCCGCCGGGCTCGTGAGCGCGACGCTGGTGGGCGCGGTCGCGCGGCTCGGACCCGCGGATCGTCGCGCGCGTCTCGCGCTCTCCCTCGCCGGCGCCGCGGCGGCGGGCGCGCTGCTCTTGCGCGAGGACCTCGTCGGCCTGACCGGGCCGCGGCTCCTCCCCTCCCTCGCGGCTTCGGCGGCCGCGGGCTGCGTCGTCCCGGTGTGGGCCGCCGCGTGCGGCGCAGCCGGGAGGTGGCGGTGGGCGGCGCCGTTCGCCACGGGCGTGGCGCTCGCGGCCGTCAACAACTTCATCTTCGAGCGGGCGTACCTGGGCCTCCACGTCTTCGCCACGTGGATGGCGGCGGTCGCCGTCACCGCCGGGATCGAGGCGCGCGGGTCGGTGCCGCTCCTCGGCCGCTCGCCCGCCCGCCGCGCGTCGGCCGTGGCCCTCCTCTCGGTGGGCGCGGCCGCGGCGCTCGTGGCGCGCCCGTCGAGCGCCGTCTTGCTCGAGCTCTATCGGACGCCGGGCGCGTCGCTCGCGCCGTTCGTCGCGAAGCTGCACGGGGCGTCCCGCGGCGGCGCCGCAGTGGACGGGCCTTGGTACCGAGATCGCTCGGGGCTGCCCGCCGTGCCGCCCTCGTCGCCCCCGCTCGTCGCGGAGCCGCCCGTCGTGATCCTGCTCACCGTCGACTGTCTCCGAGCGGACCTCCTCGCGGGTGACGCGTACAGGGTGGAGCTCCCGCACCTCCACGCGCTCCGAGACGACGGAGTCGCCTTCACCCAGGCGCGCGCCCCTTCACCCTCCACGGTCCCCTCCATCACCGCCATCATGACCGGCCGGTTCTTCTCGCAGATCTATTGGTCGGAGCAGACCGGGGGAGGCCGCCAGAAGCTCTGGCCGCACGAGGATCGGTCGCCGCGGTTGCCCGCGCTCCTCCGCGAGGGCGGAGTCCCGTCCGCCCTCGTGATGAGCGGCACGGGCTTCGCGGCGCGCTTCGGCATGACCGACCAATTCGATCAATACCTCGACAAAGGATCTCCGGTGGGGATCCCCGCGGCGAAGATCACCGATCACCTCGTCGCGCGCCTCGAGACCCTCGGGAGGGGCGGAGGTGGCCCGCTCTTCCTCTACACACACTACTTCGAGCCCCACGCGCCGTACGACCGGGCGGGGAAGGAGGGGGAGCCGTTCGAGCGATACGTCCGCGAGGTGGCGCTCGTCGACGCCGAGATCGGTCGGCTGCGCGAGGAGCTGGAGACCCGGGGCCTCACCCGTCGTACGGTGCTGATCGTGACGGGCGATCACGGTGAGGCCTTCGGCGAGCACGGCACCCACGACCACGCCGTCTCTCTCTACGACGAGCTCATCCACGTTCCCCTCCTCTTCTTCGGAGCCGGGCTCGAACCGCGACAGGTCGACGCGCCGGTCTCGCTGGCCGACCTCGGACCGACGGTCCTCGACGTGTTCGGGCTGCCCACCCCGGCGACCTTCCTCGGAGAGTCGCTGGTCGGCGCCCTGCGCGGCGGCGCCGCGCCGCCGCGGCGCCGCGGCGGCGCCGCGGCGGGGCGGCGGGGGGGGGCCAGGCGGTTCCCGGACGGGTACAAGCTCTTGGTGGATCGCCGCCTGGGGACGACGGAGCTCTACGACCTCCGCGCGGATCCGGGCGAGACCGTGGAGCTCTCCGCCGCCAGGCCCGAGATCCTCACCGAGAAGCTCCGGCACCTCCGGGCCTACTTCGACGCGCACGCGTTCCGTCGCGAGGGGTACGAGACGCCCTACAGGCCCTGACGCATGATCCCCCTGACAGTCACCCTCTACCTGCTGCCGGTGGCCGCGCTCCTCGTCGCGCGGGCGGAGCGCGGGCGCGGCCTCGGCGACGTCGCGCTGGACGTCCCGCTGGCCGTCGCGGGCGACATGCTGCTCATCCTGCTGCTCTCCAGGTTGTTCCCGCTGGAGATCGCCGCCTTCGTCGCGCGCGGCGTGGAGGTCACCGCCGCCGCCGCGTGGGTGGCGCGCCGCGTCCGGCGCGGGGATCGCCCCGCGTGGCCCGCAGCCCTCGGCGCGCGGGCGGTCCTCGTCGCGCTCTCCTGCGCCGCGGCCACGACGCTCCTGTCGATGACCATCTCGAGGAAGTACCAGATCTGGGACCGCTTCTGGCACCTGTCCCTGGTCCCGACCATCCGCGCCCAGCGCCTTCCATTCGCGAACGTGTACGACCCCACCGGGCCGCTCTCGTACCATTACTCCGGCGACGCCCTCGCCGCGGCGCTCCAGGGCTTCGCGTTCCACCGCATTCACAGCTCCCACGCGCTGAGCCTGGTGCACGACCTCATGTTCGCCTTGTCCGGCGCCACGCTCGGGCTCCTGCTCGCCGCCTGGGGCGCGCGCGGGGGGGGGGCGCTGCTCGGCACCCTGGCGTGGATCCTGACGGGACCTCCGTCGCTGCTCCGCGACGACGACAAATCCTGGACCGGCTACAACTTCGTCCATTACGTCACGCTGAGCTTCCGCCCCCACGTGTCCGTCGCCGGGCTCTTCGTCCTCGGCTTCGTCGGCGCGCTGCTGCTCCGGGTGCGCGACCTCGCGAGACCGGGCGCGGGCGCACCCCGCCGCTCGATTGCCCCGCCCCTCGTCCTGCTCACGGCGGCGCTCTCCGTCACCGACGAGGCGTCGTGCGCGATGCTGGGGCTGGGCCTCGGCGCGGCCTGGCTCGTCTGGCCGGCCCTCCTCTCCGACGCCCCGCGGCGCGGGGACGGACTGCTCTCCTCGGCGCGCGGGCGCGGCGCGCTCCTCCTCGTCGCGCTGGTCGCCGCGATCCTCGCCGCCAACCTGATCTTCGCGGGGCTTCTCGCGCCCGGGGCGGAGCGGCCGCGCGGGATGCGCCTCGTGTCGTGGCGGTCGCCCGGCTTCGCGCACCCGACGGTGTCGTTTGCGCTCGGCGGCGCGAAGGCGTTCTTCCTGGACGTCGCCGCGCTCCTCGCCCTCGCGGCGGCGACCGCCTGGGCGGCCGTGCGCGCGAGGACCCGCCCCGCCGCCGCGCTCGCGGTGTTCTGTCTCGCCCTCGTGGTGGTCGGTGTCTTCGCGCTGGGGAAGCTGGACATCCCGCCGAAGCCCGTCGAGGCGCACCGCTTCATCACGGCCCCGATGCTCGTCTGCCCGCTCGTGGCCCTCTTCTGGTGGTGCCAGGAGGGCGTGTCGTGGCGGGCCGCCAGGGGGTCGGCTGCTTCGGCGCTGGCCCTCCTCGGCCTCGTCCTGCCGGCGGTCTCCACGCTCGCGTGGGTCCGGAACCCGGGCAAGACCCCGTTCCAGACGCAGGCGAGCTTCCACACGAAGGAGGACTTCTTCCGGACGGACTGCGCCGAGGAGATCGGCGCCACGTTCGGCGACCGGCCCGTGCCGACCTACGTGACCCAGTCCCTCTTCTTCGTCTACGTCGGCTGCAAGCCCACGTTCCTGGCCGGCAAGCCCGGCGTCCACCGCATCAAGACGCGCGCGCCGGAGCACGGGTTCGACGCCCTCGCGGACCTGGAGAAGTCCGTGCTCCGAGCGGGCGAAGACCTCGTCACCATCTGTCCCGCCGACCCGAGCGCGGACCCGATCTGTCAGCGCGCCCACGAGACCGGGACGTGCGCCCCCGCGGGGCGGACCCGCCTCGGGATCGCGTTCGTCCGCTGCGCCCTCACGCCGGCGGATCGCGCCGCGCTGCTCGCCGCCCGACCTCGGAAGGGCGCGCCTGCGCCGGGCGCGCCCCGGGGCCCGGCGCCACCCCCGGCGGAGCCGCCGAGGACGGAGCCGGACGGCGCCCCGGACGAGCCGTGACGGGCGGTCGGGGCCGTGGTACCCCGGCGCGGTCATGCCGAAAAAGGCACTCATCACGGGCGTAACGGGCCAGGACGGCTCGTACCTCGCCGAGCTCCTCCTCCAGAAGGGCTACGAGGTCCACGGGGTGGTCCGCCGCTCGAGCTCCTTCAACACCGAGCGCATCGATCACCTCTACGTGGACCCGCACGAGCGGAACGCCCGGCTCTTCCTCCACTACGGGGATCTCAACGACGCCTCCAGCCTGCACACCATCGTCAGCGACGTGGAGCCGGACGAGGTCTACAACCTCGGGGCGCAGAGCCACGTGCGCGTGTCGTTCGACATCCCCGAGTACACCGCGGAGATCACGGCGCTCGGGTCGGTGCGTCTGCTGGAGGCCATCCGCAAGCTCGGCGTGAAGTGCCGCTTCTACCAGGCCAGCTCCAGCGAGCTCTACGGCAAGGTCGTCGAGACGCCTCAGAAGGAGACCACCCCGTTCCACCCCCGCAGCCCCTACGCCGCGGCCAAGGCGTACTCCTTCTACATCACGCAGAACTACCGCGAGGCGTACAAGCTCTTCGCCGCGAACGGCATCCTCTTCAACCACGAGTCGGAGCGGCGAGGCGAGACCTTCGTGACCCGGAAGATCACGCGGGCCGTCGGTCGCATCAAGCACGGGCTGCAGAAGGACCTCTACCTCGGCAACCTGGACGCGAAGCGCGACTGGGGCCACGCGAAGGACTACGTCGAGGCGATGTGGCTGATGCTGCAGCACACGGAGCCGGACGACTTCGTGATCGGCACGGGGGAGACGTACTCGGTGCGAGAGTTCGCCGAGAAGGCGTTCGCCCAGGCCGGCCTCGCGTACGCGGACTTCGTGAAGATCGATCCGCGGTACTTCCGGCCCGCGGAGGTGGATCTGCTCCTCTCGGATCCCTCCAAGGCGAAGCGCCTCCTGGGCTGGCAGCCGAAGATTGGCTTCGACGAGCTGGTGCGCCTCATGGTCGAGAGCGACCTCGAGCTCGCCGCGCGCGAGAAGCGCGCACGTGGGTAGCAACATGGAAAAGACCGCGGTGTCCGTGAATGGTCCTCAGGCTCCCTCCGCCGCCGAGCTGCGGCTCCGGTCCGAGTTCGCCGCGCGCGAGCAGGAGCGGCGCCGGCAGCGCATCGCCCGCTACGATCAGCTGGCCGACCTGCGGGAGCAGAACACGGGCTTTCGCCAGTACTACCTGAGCCAGCTCCAGCGCCTCGTCTCGAGCTTCGTCATGCCCGGGTCGCGCGTCCTCGAGGTCGGCTGCGGCTTCGGAGGGCTCATCGCGGCGCTCCCCGGCGTCCGCAAGGTCGGCGTCGACATCTCTCCGCGCATGATCGAGAAGGCGCGCGCCAGGCACCCCGAGGTCGAGCTCTTCGTCGCCGACGTCGAGCACGACGAGCTCCCGGCGGGTCCGTTCGACACGATCGTCCTCTCCGACGTGGTCGGGCACCTCGACGACATCCAGCGCGCGCTCGAGCGCCTCTCGCCGCTCCTCGCGCCCGGCGGCCGTCTCGTCGTCACCTACTACAACTTCGTGTGGGAGCCGGTCCTGCGGACCGCCGAGCAGCTCGGCCTCAAGGAGGGCTGGCCGGAGCAGAACTGGCTCTCCATGGACGACCTGGCCAACATCCTCGGCCTCGCTGACTTCGAGGTCGTTCGCCGCGGCACCGACGTCTTGCTCCCGGTCGGCGTCCCCGTCGTGGCGGACGTCGCGAACCTGGTCGGGGCCAAGGTCCCGGGGCTCAACCAAGCCGCGCTCGTCCAATACTTCATCGCGCGGCACGTCCCCGCCTCGCTGCCCGCCGTTCTGCCCAAGGTCAGCGTCATCTGCCCCTGCCGCAACGAGAAGGGCAACATCAGGGAGGCGGTGGCGCGCACCCCGGTGATGGGCTCCGGGACGGAGCTCATCTTCGTCGACGGCAACTCCACCGACGGTACGGTCGAGGAGATCGAGGCCGTGATTCGGGAGCACGAGCGCGAGGCCAGGTCGGGGGAGCCCAGGCTCGAGCTACGCCTCGTCCACCAGGGCGACGGCAAAGGCAAGGGGGACGCCGTCCGCAAGGGCTTCGCGGCCGCCAAGTACGACGTCTTCATGATCCTCGACAGCGACCTGACGGTGCCGCCGGAGGACCTCTCCAAGTTCTACCGCGCGCTCGTCGCCGGGAAGGGCGAGTTCATCAACGGCGTGCGCCTCGTCTACCCCATGGAGGGGGAGGCCATGCGGTTCCTGAACCTGCTCGGGAACAAGTTCTTCAGCCTCGCCCTCTCCTGGGTCCTGGAGCAGCCGATCAAGGACTCGCTGTGCGGGACGAAGGTGCTCTACCGGGAGGCGTACGACCGGATCACGGAGAACCGCGACTTCTTCGGTGAGTTCGATCCGTTCGGTGACTTCGATCTCCTCTTCGGCGCGGCCCGGCTCAACATGAAGATCGCCGATCTGCCCGTGCGCTACCGGGCGCGCGTCTACGGGGACACCAAGATCTCGCGCTTCGCACACGGGTGGCTGCTGCTCAAGATGACGGCCTTCGGCTTCCGCAAGCTCCGCCTCGGCGTGTAGCTTCGAAGTCCAGATGTCTCACGAGCCGACGGTCCCCCAGAAGGCCTGGGTCGTCCCGGTGCGTTCGATGCGGCTCGACGTGGTCGAGGGCGCCGACGTGGGGCTGTCGTGCGTCGCCTCGGCCGACACGATGACGGTGGGCACCGCGGAGGGCAACGACCTCAAGCTCTCGGACCAGACCGTGTCGCGATACCACGCCGAGCTCGCGCGGGACGGCTCCGGGGGTGTGCGCGTCGTCGATCACGGGTCGACCAACGGGACCTGGGTCGGAGCCGTGAGGCTCGAGCGGGCCACCGTGCCGGCCGGCGCGCGGCTTCGGCTGGGGGAGACGACGCTGGTCCTCTCGGATGGCGAGGCGTTCGTGCCGGAGGTCCACGGGAGCGACGCCCTCGGCGCGCTGCGGGGCGGGGCCCCGGTCATGCGGCGCCTCATGGCGCAGATCAAGCGCCTCGCGCCGACGACGGCGGCGGTGCTCCTCTTGGGGGAGTCGGGCACCGGAAAGGAGCTCATCGCGCGCGCCCTCCACGACCTGGGCCCGCGCGCTCGCGGAGCGTTCGTCACCGTCGACTGCGGGGCCCTCTCCCCTCAGCTCGTCGCGAGCGAGCTGTTCGGCCACGAGAAGGGCGCCTTCACCAGCGCGGATCAGCAGCACGTCGGCGCGTTCGAGCGGGCGACCGGCGGGACGATCTTCCTCGACGAGATCGGGGAGCTCCCGGTGCATCTGCAGCCCACGCTCCTCGGTGTCCTCGAGCGGCGTCGGTTCCGCCGTCTCGGGGGCCGCAAGGACATCCCCGTCGACGTCCGCGTGATCGCCGCGACGCACCGAGACCTCCGCGCCGAGGTGAACGCGGGCACGTTCCGACTGGACCTCTACTACCGCATCGCGGTCGCGCTGCTCCGGGTGCCGGCGCTCCGGGAGCGGGCGGAGGACATCCCGCTGCTCATCGGGCACTTCGCGCGGGAGTGCGGCCACGTCGGTCCCATCGAGGCGCTGTTCCCGCCCGGCACGCTCGACGCGTTCGCGGCGCACCACTGGCCCGGGAACGTGCGCGAGCTGAAGAACCTGGTCGAGGCGTCGCTCGCCACGGGGGAGGCTCCGACGTTCGATCGCGGGCTCGTCGATCCCGAGTCGGGGGAGCTCATCGGCGATCCGTTCGAGCCGCTGCTCGAGCTCGGCTACAAGGAAGCACGCGCTACGCTGCTGGAGGCCTTCGAGAAGCGCTACCTCGAGAGCGTGCTCGAGCGAGCGGGGGGCAACGTCTCACGCGCGGCCCGCGAGGCGCGCGTCGATCGGAGCCACCTCATCGACCTGCTCAAGCGGCACGGCATGAAGGCGTAGTCACCCCTCCCACGGGCCCTGCTCACTGGACCTGGCCGAGGAGGAGCACGCCCTTCTTGGCCACGTCGGCTCGGAGCGCCACGCTGGCGGGGCCCGGGGTGCGCTTGGCGGCCGCCGGCGCGGCGGGCGCGGTGAACGTCACTTCGTACTCGCCCGGCATGCAGTCGTACTCGGCGACGGGCATCGCGTCCGTCACGCCGCTCGACCGCACCGCGCTCGGGTCGACCAGCTCCGGGCGCGCCGCGCTCCCGCAGCCCACGCCGACCACCAGCATCCCGAGACCCATCACCGTCGTCGCCAGCTTGTTCATGGTTCGTTCCTCCGTTTGGGGGCGCCGTACGCCCGACCTGAGCCCCCCATTGCACCTCTGGTGCCACGCCACCGCACATCGACGCTGGCCGTGCTTCCGGCCAAAAATCGCGCGGTCTCCAAGCGTGTGGAGCATCCATGATCCAGGATTGTGGCCGGCACCCTACAAGCGCAGCGCGGGGACCTCGGCTCGCAGCTGGGTCCTTGGGATCGGACGCGCTTGATCCGTCCTCCGATCGTGAGCACCCGACTCCTCCTCATCGATCCGACCGCCGGAACGCGCGTCGAGCTCGCGAAGCGGCTAGAGACCTTGGGCTACGCGGTCGTTCAGGCCGAGGAGGGGATCGCGGGGGCGGGCATGGCACTCGCCGACCCGCCCGACGCCGTCATCGCCGACCTGTGGACGCCTGGCGCGTCCGGCGTGCAGATCTGCCGGTTCCTCGGGAGCGAGACCGCGACCGCGCGGGTGCCCGTCCTGCTCCGCGGGGACGAGACGGACAGACGAAACCGCTTCTGGGCGATGCGCGCCGGGGCCGCGGCGCTGGTCGGCAAGGGGAGGACGGGCGAGCTGCTCCGGGTCCTCGAGCGCGCGCTCGCGGATCGCCCGCCGCGCGACGAGTTCTTCGTTCAGCTCGCCGGCGGTGCGACCGACGTTCGCGAGCGGATCGCTCGACACCTCGACAAGGCCCTGTTCGAGTCCGTGATCGCCGCGGAGCTGCGCAGCCTGGCCGCCTGCGACACGCCGCTCCGGCTGTTCGACCGGCTCACCCAGTTCGTGTCCCAGGTGCACACGTACCGCTGGTTGGCGCTCTACGCGCCCGAGCTCTCGTTCTTCGGCGTCCACCACCACCCGACGGGCGGGGACGCGGCGGAGGAGAACGCCCGGATCGTGCTCGGCGTCGGGGCCGATCAGGCCGCGCTCCGCCTCGGCGACGACGACACCTCCGACGATCTGCCCAAGTTCGATCCCGTCACGGCGAAGGTCCTGCTCGGCGCGGTGGAGGTGGGGCGCGTCGCGGTCTCGCCGGCCCGAGGCGCCGACGCCGGCGCCAGGGCGCTCGCGCGCGTGCTCTCCAGCGAGCTCGGTGCCCCCCTGCGCGTGACCGCCCTGGTCGAGCAGACGCGCCGGCTCGCGTCCACGGACGCGCTCACGGGTCTCCTGAATCGACGCGCCTTCGCGGCGTGGATCGCGCTCGAGGGGCCGCGGGTGGAGCGCTACGGTCACGAGCTGTCCATCGCGCTGCTGGACGTGGATCACTTCAAGTCGGTGAACGATCGGTTCGGCCACGCGGCCGGCGACCAGGTGCTGGTCGAGGTGGCGGCCGCCGCGAAGGACGCGCTCCGCACCGCGGACGTCGTCGCGCGGTGGGGCGGCGAGGAGATCGTCGTCGCCTTGCCGAGCACCGGCGCCGGCGGCGCGGCGACCGCATGCGAGCGCGTGCGCGCGGCCATCGAGGGCCGCACCATCGTGACCGACGCTGGCGTACGCGTGCCGGTCACGGCGTCCATCGGGGTCGCGACGCGCCAGGCGGGCGAATCGGTCGACGAGCTCGTCAACCGGGCGGACGCGGCGATGTACAGGGCCAAGGCCGGCGGACGCAACCGCGTGGAGCAAGACGGAGCGAGCGGTGTCTCTCCGCCCCTCCAGTCCTGCGCGTAGCGAGCCTGCGCCGCCACGGAGACCCGAGCCTCGGAACGCGTGGCTCCTCTTCGGCGTGGCCCTTCCGCGCGGCGGTCGCGGGCGTCTCTACGCCGCGCTCATGACGACGACCCGGACGGCTCGGTCGGAGAGGTAGCGCCTCACCCTGTCCGCAGACACCGCAGAGAGCAGGGTGCCTGCCGGGATCAGCAGGGCGCCCTGAACCGTCTTGACGTCCTCGGCCGTGACCATGTTCTCCGCGAGCCGATCGGCGCGGACCAGCTCCGTTCGCGCGGCTCGGAGGCCCATGGTGACGAGCACTCGGAACGGGCCGTGCCCGAGGACCACCTGGCGCGTGACGGCGACGTCTGCGGGGACGCACGTCGCGGACCTCGCGCCGGGGACCGCCAACGTGAAGTCGAGGCCCGCCGACCTCAAGCCCGCCTTCGCTTGTCCCAAGAGGTTGTTGCAGAGCTCGGACAGCAGGTCCGCGCCTGCCTCTGCGTCGAGCTCGCTCGCGCCGATCATGGCCGCGCCGAGCGTCGTCGCGCCCGCGGCCGAGACGCGCACCCCGAAATGGATCTCCAGCGACGCAGCGGTGTCGACCATCCCGAGCGTGGCGGCGAGGTCGGAGCCGCTCCGCGCGAGCGAGCTCGCTGGGGCTTTCACCAGCGGGAGCCCGGTGCACGCCGCCAGCCACTCCGAGGTGAGCGCATCGAACTGGGCCCAGACCGTGTGCGTCAAGACGCGGTCCGCGATGACCTGCCGGCTCGTGTCGAGCCTCCGCTCGGACGACGTCTTGAGGACGCTCTCCACCGCCGACCGCACGGACTGCGCCTCGAGCGGCTTGGTGAGGTACCCCCTCGCCCCCGCCCGCGTCGCGTGCCGTCGCGCCTCGGGCTGACTCAGCTCGCTCATGACGATCACGGGCACCGACGACGTCCCTCGCAGCCGGCGGCAGAGCTCGATGCCGTCCGCCTCCGGCAACAGCCAGTCGGTCAGAACGCACTCGGGGAGGGCCCCTTCCGAGAGCCGAGCGATCGCCGACTCGGCGCTCGGCGTCGCCTCCGCGACGTGCCCGGACCGCCGCAGCAGCTCCAGCAGCAGCGCGGAAGTCCGCCGGTCCTCCGAGACGACGAGGATCCTCACGGGCGTCGCGGCCGTCGTGTGGCGTAGGTCTTCACCCGAGGGAGAACGGCACGGGTGGTGCCGCACCTTAGGCTGACAGTGCCACCTGGGCGCAGGACTCTCGCCGCGTAACGCCAAGCCGCGACGTCCGAGACGACGGCGGGGGCTATACGGCGTGGCTTTCCGTGCCGCTACGTGCCGTGAGGAGGCATCCGTGCCCAAGAAGATCATCGTGGTGGACGACTCACGGACCGCGCGCTTGCAGGTCAAGAACGCGCTCGCTCCTCAGGGCTACGACGTCGTCGAGGCCGTCGATGGCAAAGAGGGGATCGAGAAGATCACCGCGCACGTGGACGCGAAGCTGGTCCTCTGCGACGTCAACATGCCGAACCTCGGGGGGATCGACATGCTCGAGAGCATCCCAGAGGCCACCCGCGGGAGGTTGACCGTCCTCATGCTCACGACGGAGGCCGATCCGCGCCTCGTCGCGCGTGCCAAGGAGTTCGGTGCCCGGGGCTGGATCGTGAAGCCGTTCAAGGCCGAGCTGCTGCTCGCCGCCGTCCGCAAGCTGGCCGGCTGAGTCACGGGACGCGCGCTCCGCGCCCGCGGCGCGTCCTGGACGCTCCGCGACCTCCTCCATGTCGCGCCGCTCGCACACCGCGGGTCGACGGTGGCGAGGCCCGCGCCGGCGCCGCCGAGCCTTCGACCGGCGCGCCGGCCTTCGGTGCCGGGCTCGCCTCAGCCGAGCGTCCGGCGCGGCGCGCCCTGCCCAGCGTCTCCCGCCCGGGGGCTCAGTGACCTTCCCGGGAGAGCGCGCTCCCGGGGGATGCCTCGGACTTCGGTGGCTGGACGGCCCGCATGACCCTCGAGGCGATGCGGGCGGGCCCGCTGGAGCTGTCCTTCGACGCGTCCTCGCCGACGTCGAGCCGCGCGAGGCGGTCGGCCACCCGGATCCGTACGGCCTCGATGAGGTCCTCGGTGACCCCGACGAGGTGGGATGGAATGACGGCGCGGGCGCTGCGCTCGAGCGCGTCGGTGACTACGTCAGCGACCATGACGATGCGGACCTCCGGGCGATCCACGGAGTCCGGATCGTGGTGGCGCTCGCACACGCTCACGACGGCCTCGGGGAGGCCCCACGTCCGCGCGACCTGCGCGCCGGCGGCGGCGTGGTGCTTCCTCACGATGCGCGCGACCTCGGCCGGATCGTGCGGGCCCGGCAGCTCCGACAGCACCCGGTAGATACGCGCCTCTCCGATGTCGTGGAGGAGCCCGCAGAGGTACGCGTCCTCCGTGGCCTCGCCGAGGACGCGCGCCGCCTCGCGGGCCGCGAACCCAGCCACCAAGCTCCTGCGGAACGACGCCTCGACCTCGGTCCGGTACTCCTTGAGCCCGCTCCGCGAGCGCTCGAGCGCGACCTGCATCAGGAGGTCACGCGCGCTCGTGAGGCCGAGGCGGACGAGGGCGGCCTGCGTGGAGGCGATGCGGAGGCCGCGACCGTAGGCTGACGAGTTGGCGAGCGCGAGGAACCGCGCAGCGAGCGGCGGATCGCGGTCGACCAGGAGGGCGATCCGTCGCAGATCCGCCTGAGCGTCTCGCGCCAGGCGCAGCGCGTCTCGCGCCGCGTCGGGGAGCACGGGGAGGCCCGCGCGACCCTTGGCGAGCGCCTCGAGCACCGCCGGCTCGAGCCCCTCCTTCGAAGCGGGGGGCGGCGCGTGGGCGGCGGCCACGACGACCCGATTCCGGCCCATCCGCTTCGCCTCGTACAGCGCGGAGTCGGCGCGCTTGTAGAGATCGAGCGCCGACGAGTCGGGCGAGCTCGGGTCGAAGACGGCGACGCCGACGCTCGAGGTGACGCTGCACACCGGCGGCTTCAGGAGGCTGATCGCCTTGCGATGGCGCTCCGCCACGATGGGCGCGGTCTCGGTGGTGAGCCCCATCGCGACGACCACGAACTCCTCTCCTCCGTACCTCCCGCAGAAGTCGGAGGGGCGCGCCTGGCGCTTCAGGCACTCAGCGACCATGCGGATCACGACGTCGCCCTGGTCGTGCCCGAACCGGTCGTTGACCGACTTGAAGTGGTCGATGTCGAGGAACAGGAGCCCGAACGGCGTGCGCGCCGCGACGTTGTTCGCGACGACGTCGTCGAGGGATCGCCGGTTGAGGATCCCCGTGAGCGGGTCGAGGTTCGAGGCCTCACGGTAGGCGTCGCGCTCCGTGCGGACCTTGTGCAGCGCCTCCCGGGTGCTCCGGATGCGCACCTGAACCCGCAGCCGCGCCAGGAGCTCGAGGCCGCGCTCGGTCAGGACGCAGAAGTCGTCCGCGCCACAGAGCAGGCTGCGCGCGGCCAAGAGCTCGCTCGCTGGGGGCTCGGCGACGAACACCAGGGGGATGTGTCGGCCCGCCTCGGTGGCGCGCAGCTCCCCGCAGAGCTCGAACGCCGAGGGCGTCTTGAGCGCGGCGTCGACGACGAGGATGTCGGGGGGCTCCCGCGTCAGCGTCGGCACGCTGAGGTCCGCGGGGCCCACGTGCACCGCGTCGTATCCGCCGCGCCGCAGGAGCTGCTCGAGCGCGACGCCGAGCTCCGACCGGGCGACGGCCACGCCGACCCGCGCCCGCTTGTCGCCCGGCGTCCCAGACGGCGCGGGCGGCGGGATGGAAGTGAAGGTGTCGTGGGCGTTGGGGGGGGTCACGGCGGGGGTGTGAGGAACGAGTTTGCACACCCCATGCCTCGGCGCGAAGAGCTCGGCACGGGGCTTGAAGGCCAGCGCCTCGTGCGCGACGTCCTCGAGCTCTCTCCTGGCGACATCTTCGCGGAGAGTTACCGGATCGTGCGACCTCTCCGGTCGGGCGGCATGGGGCGGCTCTACGTCGTGGTCCAGATCGCGACGAACAAACTGCGGGTCCTCAAGCTCCTGATCCCGCAGCTCGTCAGCCGAGAAGACAGCAGGACTCGCTTCCTCCGGGAGGCTCGGGCGGCCTCCGCCATCGACAGTGATCACGTCGTCGACGTGGTGACGGCGGGCGTCGACGCGGTGACGGACGCCCCGTACATCGTCATGGAGCTCCTGGACGGTCAGGACCTCAGCGAGCTCGTCGAGGGCGGCGGTCCTGTCCCATTCGAAGACGTCCGTCTCATTTTGACGCACGTGGGGCACGCTCTGGAGCGCGCGCACCTGCAAGGCATCATCCACAGGGACCTGAAGCCCGAGAACATCTTCCTGGCGCTGCCGCGCCGCGCCGGGGAGCGGTTCACCGCCAAGGTCGTCGACTTCGGCGTGGCGAAGTTCCTGAGCGAAGGGCTCGCGCAGCTCGGCACCCAGCCGGTGGGGTCTCCGCTCTTCATGGCGCCCGAGCAGACCGATCCACACGGTCGGATCGGGGCGCACACCGACGTGTGGGCCCTCGGTCTCCTGGCCTACTACCTGCTCACCGGCTCCTACTATTGGCTCGTCGCGACCTGCGACGTCGCCGTCCCGGTGCTCCTCCGCGAGGTGTGCTTCGACGCCCTCGAGCCGCCCTCCGCGCGCGCCCTCCGCATGAGGGCGCGCGAGGTCCCTCCCGGCTTCGACGCGTGGTTCGAGCGGTGCGTCTGCCGCGACATCGACGCGCGCTATCGCGACGGCGGCGAGGCGGTCGCCGCGTTCCTGCGCGACGTCACCGATCCGTCGCGCGGCGACGATGACGTCCCCGACCGTGTCAGCGCCGATCCCGACTCGGCGCGGCAGCCGACGGTGAAGGCGGACGATCCCGACGTCTCCTCGCTCGTCATTCGAGACTTGCTCGGCTCAGGGGGCGTCGACCCTGAGCCCGGACCACCGTCGTCGGAGCGCCCTCTCGTGGACGCGGCGGATCCGGCGCAGGGGGCTCGAGCACGAGATGGGCTCGTCCCGTGGGCGCGCGAAGCCGCCGACGACCCGGCCGACCCGCCCACGGCTGCGCTGGAAGAGGCGGCCGTGCTCGGTCAGCTCATGCCGGGCGCGCGCGACTCGGCCCCCGCCACGGTCCTCAGCCTCCCGGACGACGACTCCGACCTGTGGGTGTTCGAGCCGACGGGCGACCCGGAGGCCTTCTTCGCTGGGGAATCGCTCCTGCCCGCGACGACCTTCCGGTCCGAGCCCGAGGAGGGGCCCGCCGACCTGGCGCCGGCGCTCGCGCCTCCGGTCGCGTCCGCCCTGGAGCCAGGCGCGCTGCCCGAGTCGGGCTCTTCCTCGGCGCCGAGCTCGTCGCCGGCTCCGAGCTCTCAGCGCGCGACGCCCGTCCCGCACACCGTCCCCGTGCCGCCGACCGCATCCCAGCGAGGGAGGCTCTTCGCGCTGCTCCCCGCCGCCATCGTCTCGCTGGGGCTCGCTGCGGGGATCTCGTCGGGACTCGCGATCGGGCTCCGGCCCGTGGTCGTCACCGCGTCCGCCGATCCATCATCGCCTGCCGCTCTTCCGGAGCGCGACCCCCGCGTGGCGCCCCCCGCCTCGCCGTTGCGGAAGGCGCCTGGGCCCCAGGAGGCGCCAGACGACCCTCGATGCTCGGCGGGGATGGCGCTGGCTTCGCCTCGTGGACCCTGCGTCGGTCGGGCAGAGGTGACCGTCCGCGAGTACGAGGCCTGCGTCCGCGACGGCGCGTGTCCCGCGCTCGGGGCGACCCCGCGAGCGGCCCGCGCCGCCGTCCGCGCCGGCAAGGCCGCGCTCTGCAACGGATCGGGCGGCTACGAGGACCATCCGGTCAACTGCGTCGCGCAGCCCGCTGCCGCGACCTACTGCACCTGGTCGGGCGCGAGGCTTCCCTCCGCGCTGGAGTGGACCACCGCGTGGCGCGGCCACGCGCGCGGGATCGGAGACGCGACGAACCCCACCGCGAACGCGTGTCGCTGGGAGTGCGCCGCGTTCTGGGTGGACTGGGGCCTGCTCCCCGCCAGGCCTCTCGACGGCGACGACGGCTACTCGGGCACCTCGCCAGCCTGGGCGTTTCGGGGCAAGCAGAGCACGAGCCCCCTCCTGGATCTCGACGGGAACGTCGCTGAGTGGGTCTCGGACCAGCCGGCGCCCGACCTGGCGCTCGCGCTCGGGAGCTCGTTCGCATCGACCAAGATCGACACGAACGAGCCCGACCGCCTCGCGCTGCCGCTCGAGGAGGTCCAGGAGAACGTCGGGTTTCGGTGCGCTGCAGATCCGAAAGCGGCCCCCTAAAGATCGCGACGCCGTGACCGTCCTCGGTTTCGTGGGCCCACCATCGTGAGCCCACCGGTCGGCAAGATGCCGGCTCGTCATCCTCCATGAAGGAGTCCGAACCATGCCCCTCTACATCAACACGAACGTCGCATCTCTCGAGTCGCAGCGCAGCCTGACCTCCACGTCGCACACGTTGGGTCAGAGCTTTCAGCGGCTCTCGAGCGGGATGCGCATCAACTCGGCGGCGGACGACGCAGCTGGCCTCGGCATCAGCGAAAGCTTGAAGGCCCAGGTCCGCAGCCTCGGCGTCGCCGAACGCAACTCCAACAACGCGATCAGCATGGCGCAGACCGCCGAGGGAGCCCTCGGGCAGGTCGCGAACATCCTCGGTCGCATGCGCGAGCTGTCGGTCCAGGGCGCCAACGGTGACCTCACCACCACGGACCGTGGCTACCTCAACACGGAGTTCGTGGCGCTCCGGGACGAGATCACTCGTATCTCGGACTCCACGAAGTTCAACGGCAAGGATCTGCTCTCTGGCGCGAGCACCGCCATCACGTTCCAGGTCGGCATCAACAACACCGCGGCGGACCAGATCAACGTCACCTTCGGTGGCGTCGACCTCACCGCCCTCGGCATCGCCTCCTCCACCGTCGACGGTGCGACCGCGGCGAACTCGCAGGCCTCGATCAGCGCTCTCGACGGCGCGATCCAGGCCGTGTCCAGCCGACGGGCCGACTTCGGCGCGTCGGTGAACCGGCTCACGAACACGGTCTCCAACCTCCAGTCGATGCGGACCAACATGTCCGCAGCCAACAGCCGCATCCGCGACGTCGACGTCGCGGAGGAGTCCGCAGCCCTCGCCCGGACGCAAGTCCTGTCCCAGGCCGCGGTCTCCGTGCTCGCCCAAGCCAACCAGGCCCCCCAGCTCGCGCTCAGCCTCCTCAGGTAAGCGCGGTCTGGGTGGCGTAGCCACACCAGAAACGATGTCCCACACCGCGTCCTCCACCCTCCTCCGCCGCCGTCCTCTCCCCAGGGGAACGCGCGGGCCTGCTCTCCTTCCGGGCGAGCGGGCAGGAGGAGACGGAGGGCGCGGCGATGGGCCTCTCGTCGTTCCATCGACCCAGCGCGGAGGGACCCTCGCATGAGCCTCATCAGCTTCGGCGGACTGGCTTCGGGGCTGGACACCAACGCCCTCATCGACGGAATCATGCAGGCGGAGCGGATCCCGCTCGCGCAGCTCCAGACTCGGAAGAAGGACCTGGGCGCGGCGAAGGACGCCATCAGCTCAATCACGAGCAAGATGGCCGCGCTGCGCTCGGCGGCGCAAGCGCTCATCAGCTCGGTCAGCTTCTCCTCGCTCAAGGCGACCTCCTCGGACCCGTCCGTCGTCTCCGCCATCGCCGGCGCGCCCCAACCCGGCTCGTATACGGTCGAGGTGACGAAGATCGCGCGGGAGCAGCGGAGCTACTCGGACCCGCAGAGCTCCAGCACGACCGCGCTCGGCGTCTCGGGCACGATGAACATCCAGGTCGGCTCCGGGAACTCGTTCCAGTTCACGATCGACCCCGCCGACACCCTGACGGACGTCGCGAGCAAGATCGCGGGGAGCGGCGCCCGGGTCGCGACGAGCGTCGTCTACGACGGCACCGGCTATCGCCTCCAGGTGCGAGGTCTCGACCTCGGAGCCGCCAACACCGTACAGATGAGCGGCACGACGCTGGGTCTCGCCAACCCGGCGAACACGTACCAGAGCGCGCAAGACGCCGAGTTCAAGGTCGACGGGCTCCCGATGACGCGCACGACGAACCAAGTGACGGGCGCCGTCCCGGGCCTGACGCTCGCGCTGACGAAGGAGAACGTCACGTCCACCGTCACCGTCGAGTCCGACTCGGAAGCGCTGAAGAAGAAGATCCAGGCCCTCGTCACCGCGTACAACGACGTCGTCGCGGCTGGACAGGGGGCGGCCGGCTACGGCACCAACAAGCCCCAGGTGAAGGAGCTCACGGGGGACTCCTCCATCCGATCGGTCCTCGACGGCATCGCGCGCATCATCTCGTCGCCCGTCGCCGGCACCTCCGGCAAGTACACCACGCTGGGCAGCGTCGGCCTCGGGACCGATCGCGACGGCAAGCTCAAGCTCGACGAAGCCAAGCTGACCGCCGCGCTCGGCGCGGACCCCGTCGCGGTCTCCAAGCTGTTCGTGGAGGACGCGAGCATCGGCGCGAGCGGTGCGATGAAGACGTTCATGACCGTCGTGGACCAGCTCGCGACGAACGAGAGCGCCGCGCTCCGGACCCGCAAGGAGTCGCTGGAGAAGCTGACCGCGCGGCTCGACGTCGACGCGGAGGCGATCGAGCGGCGTCTCTCGCTCTACGAGACGCAGCTCCGTGAGCGCTTCGCCCAGCTCGAGGTCATCGTGAGCAAGTACAAGACCCAGGGCGGCGCCCTCGCGGGCCTGTCGAACGGCTCCTTCGGGAGCTCGACATGACGACGAGCGCAGTGCGCGCGGCGACTCGGTACCGGGCCGTGACCGTCCAGACGGCGGGCCCGGGCACGGTGCTGCTCATGCTCCTCGACGGGATGTTCCGGTTCCTCGAGGAGGCGCGTGCGGCGTCCGAGGCCGACGACCGAGCGCGGGCAGGGGACCGCATCATGCGGGCCCACGCGATCCTCTCGGAGCTGGCTGCGACGCTCGACCGGAGCGCCGCGCCCGAGCTCTGCGAGAACCTCGAGTCGATCTACCTCTTCTGCATGAGCCGCCTCGTCGAGGCGAACCTGCACCGCGACCCGCAGCGGATCGGCGACGTCGTTCGAATCATGACGCCCGTCCGTGAGGCCTTCCGCGCGGCGATCTCGCAAGAAGGACGATGACCATGAGGATCGAGAGCAGCGGAGCGAACGCAGTCGAGGACAGAGTGACGAGGAGCCTCGGAAAGGCGGGGCCGTCCGGCGCCGCCGCCGAGGGGGACCACACCGCGCGAGCCCACGCGCCCGGGGGGGCCTACACCGTGTCGCTCTCGCAGCGGGCAGCCGAGCTCGCCCGGGCCGACGACGGTTCGCGGGTGCACGCGCTGCGCGGCGCGATCGACCAGGAGACCTTCGTCGTCGACGCCGCCGCGGTCGCGCGTCGGCTCCTCGAGGAGGGCTGACGTGGGACCCGAGCGCGTCCTCGACGCCCTGGACGATCTGCTGGTCCGCGAGCGGGCGGCCATCCGCGGGCTCGACGCGCGCGCGGTGGAGGAGATCTCGGCGCAGAAGGAGGCGTTCGTCGCGGAGCTCTCTCGGGCCATCCAAGGCCGCGAGGATCTCGCCGCCCGCGTACGCGCCACGACGAGCAAGCTGAGGGACAACTGCGTCCTCCTGGCGCACGCTCGTGACTGTCTGGACGCCGTCCTCGTGTCGGTGGCCCGAGAGATGAACGTCCCCTACGCCGCCGGCGCGCGCGGACGCCCGAGCGCCCACCCGCCGCGGCGTGGACTTTGCGTCTCGGTGAAAGGCTGATCCATGGGCTCGCTCAGCTCCCTCATGTACCTGGCGCGCGACGGAATGCTCGCGCAGTCGGCCGCGCTCGATCTGACGGGGCAGAACATCGCGAACGCGAGCACGCCCGGCTACGTGAGGCGTTCGGCGCTGCTCGAGGCCCGGGCGATCACGGCTGGCGCGACCGGGGGCGTCGATTTCACCGGGATCCAGCGCCACTTCGATCGCTTCGCCGAGATGCGGGTGCTCGGGGAGTCCGGCCTGCTCGGCGCCGCGCGCGCCCGCGCGGGCGGGCTCGCGGGGCTCGAGGCGTGGCTCACGCCCAGCGAAGGTGGCGTGGGGGACCGCACGGCGGCGCTCTTCTCGGCCGCGACGGAGCTCGCGTCGAACGCGAGCGACCCGGCGGCCCGCTCCTCGTTCCTCGCGCGCGCCGAGGAGCTCGCGACGTCGTTCCGGGTGGCCGGCGACGCCATGGCGACCCGTCGGGGCGATCTGTTCGCGCAGGCGCAGGACGGCGCTGCGGCCCTGAACCGGACCGTCGCGGAGATCGCCGAGCTGAACCAGCAGATCGCGGCGGCGCAGGCCGCGGGCGAGCCGGCGGCGGACCTGAGAGATCGCAGGGATCAGCTCGTCCGCGGCGCGGGCGACATGATCGGCGCGCGCGGCCTCGAGGAGCCGAACGGGATGGTCACCTTGATCGCCGCCGGGACCACCCTGCTCCAGGGCGATCAAGCGAGCGCGCTGAGCGTGACCTTGGGCGCGGGGGGTGACCTCGCCTTCGAGCTGAAGAAGCCCGGCGGATCGGTGATCGACATCACCTCCCGCGTCGATGGCGGCGAGCTGGGCGGCATCAAGGAGGCCCGCGACGTCGACCTCGTCGCGCTCCAGAAGGACCTCGACGTCCAGGCGTTCGACTTCATGAACGCCGCCAACGCCGTCCACCAGGCGGGCTTCGGGCTCGATGGCGTCACGGGGCGGCCGCTCTTCACGCCCCCAGCGAGCGCCGTGGGTGCCGCGAGGTCCATGACCGTCGACCCCTCGGTCGCCGGTCAGCCGGACAAGGTGGCGGCGAGCGGGACTGCGGCCGGCCTCCCCGCCGGAAACGACGTCGCCCTGGCGTTCGCGGACCTCGCGAGCAAGCAGATGGGCGCCGGGGGCACGCCCGCCGAGCGCTATGGCGCCTTCGGAGCCAAGCTCGGGACCATGCAGCAGACCGCCGCGAACGGCGCGGCGCTGCGGGAGGAGACGCTCGCCATGGCGGAGGCGCTGCGGCAGCAGTCGAGCGGCGTCTCCCTCGAAGAAGAGATGGTCGACCTGTCCCGGTACCAGCGCGCGTTCGAGGCGACGATGCGGGTCCTGCGCGTCGCCGACGAGCTGCTCGAGGGGCTGATCCGCGAGGTGTAGGAATGCGCGTCACCGAGACGATGAAGCTGAGCGGCCTGATGGCCAACAACGCGGAGAGCGCGAGCCGGCTCCACGACGCCTCGGCGCGCGCGAGCAGCGGAAAGCGCGTCCGAGGGCCCGCCGACGACCCCGGCGCCTTCGCCCAGATCGCCCGCTACGAGGGCGCCATCGCCACCTACGAGAGCCGCAAGGTGGCCGTGGATCGGGCCGCCGACGACCTCGCCTTCGCGGAGGGCGCCCTCGCCTCGGCGGCCGATCTGATGGCTCGCGCCCGCGAGCTGGCGGTGCAGATGGCCGACGGGGCCGTCGCGCCGGCCGACCGCGCCATCGCCGCCAAGGAAGTGACGCAGATCCGTCAACAGCTCGTCGGTATCGCGAACAGCCGGAGCGGCGAGGGCTACGTCTTCGGCGGCTCCCGCGTGGACGTGCCCCCGTTCGACGCCGCCGGGGCCTTCGTCGGCAACGACGTGGCGATCCCCGTGGAGGTCGCCGAGGGGGTCCGCGTCCGCCAGAACGCGAGCGGCGCCCAGGCGTTCACCGCCGCGGGAGGCCGCGACATCCTGCAGGATCTCGACGCCTTCGTGACGGCGCTGAGCACGAACGACGTCGCTGGGGTGAGCGCCATGGTGGGGCACATGGCGAGCGGCCACGGGCAGATCACCGCCGCTCGCAGCGAGGTGGGGCTGACGCTCGACCGACTGCGAATGGCCTCCACGGCGGCGCATGCGGGGCGAGACGCGATCTTGCGCGCTCGCGCCGGGGTGGAGGAGCTCGACGCGACCGAGGCGTACCTGGGCCTCACGCGCGCCCAGCAGGCCTATGAGCGCAGCCTCGAGGTCACGCGCAAGCTCTTGAGCATCGCGAGCCCCGACCAGCTCCTGGCACGATAGTCGCAACGTTCCTCGGTGGAGGACACGATGCTCGTCGTTCAGCGAAGGCTTGGTGAGAGATTGGTCCTCAGCGGAGGGATCGAGGTCGCCGTCGTGGCGGTCGGCCGGGGTGGCGTGAAGCTGGCGGTGACCGCGCCGAAGGACGTCTGGATCGCGCGCGGAGAGGTCCACGACGCCGTGGTCGCCGCCAACGCGGCAGCCGCGCGGACGCCGCGCAGCGCGCTGCCTGTCTCGGCCCCCCACGCGGAGCCGCAACCGATGGAGGAGCACCGATGATTCGCCTGGACAACACGCGTTTTGGTCAGATTGCCGTCAACGAGTCCGCAGAGATCCGGTTCCCGCGAGGGCTCATCGGCTTCTCGTCGGAGACACGCTTCATCCTGCTCGAGCGGGAGCGCGGGCCCATCGCGTACCTACAGTCGCTCAACAACCCGGGCATCGCCCTGCCGGTCGTCGACGCGGCCCACCTGGTGCCCGACTATCCGGCCGAGACCAGCTCCGAGCTCGCCCACGCCGCGGGGCTCGAGCCGGACGACCTCTTGATCCTCGTGATCCTCGCGATAAGCCCCGAGGACGGCTCGCTCCGAGCGAACCTCCTCGCGCCGCTCGTCATCGACTCGAACGCACGGACCGGGTCCCAGATCCTCCTCGACCCGGAGCGCTACGGCGCGAGCACGCGGATCGGCGATCCGTCTGCCCGGCGGTCGGGGATCGCGCCCGCGCACCCCGCGCGCGCCCAGACCGCGCAGAGCATCGATCTCGCCAACACGGGCTGACCCCCCACGGCGTCGTCGGCGCTTCGGCGCCGATGACCCTGGGAGCTCGCGCGCCTTTGTGACACGCTGGCGGTCATGGGCGCGGTGCCGGCCGACGAGACGGCTGCCACGCGAATGGACTCGCCGACCACGGCGACGATCCGTCAGACCGACCCGCCGCCCGCGGTCGCGCCGCTCCGGGTGGGGGAGCTCGTCGGCGCGAGCTACCGCATCGTCCGCCACCTCGCGCGGGGGGGCTTCGGGGAGGTCTACGAGGCCGAGGACGAGCGCACCGGGACGACGCTCGCGCTGAAGCTCCAGCGCACCCAAGGCAAGGACGCGGGCACGCTCGAGGCGCTCCGCGGCGAGTTCGCGCTCCTCGCGACCCTGCGCCACCCGAACCTCGCGACGGTCCACGACTTCGGCTATCTCGGCCGCGCCGCCTACTTCACGCAGGACTACGTCCGCGGGCGACAGCTCGATCGCGCGGAGGTCGACCTCTCGACGCCCCGCGGCGTCGCCCTCGTGGGCCAGCTCGCGCGAGCGCTCGACTACCTCCACGCGCGAGGCATCCTCCACCGGGACGTCAAGCCGTCGAACGTCATGGTGGAGAGCGAGACGGATCGTCTGGTCCTCCTCGACTTCGGCGTCGCCCGCGCCCTCGCCCACCACAACGAGGAGGGCTTCCTCACCGGGAGCTACGCCTACATGGCGCCCGAGACCATCACTGGGCAGCCGCTCGATCCGCGGAGCGACCTCTACTCGCTGGGCGTCACGCTCTACCGCATCGCGGCGAACCGCCTCCCGTTCGAGGTGAAGGGGCGCGAAGCGGCCGAGATCCTCCTCGACCACGTCCACGCGGAGCCGCCGCCGCTCCCCCCCAGCGTCCCGCGCGCCATCGCCGACGTCATCCTTCGGTTGCTCGCCAAGGAGCCCGGCGGACGGTTCGCCTCGGCGGGGGAGCTCCTCCAGTCCTTCGCCCTCGCCGTGGGCGTCGAGATCGCGACGGAGACGCCCGAGACCCTGGCGAGCTACGTGCTCTCTGCGCGCTTCGTCGACCGGCTGGGCGTCCTCTCGCGCCTCGAAGGGGCCATCGATCGGCGTGCGCCGACGCCGCTGATCGCTCTCGAGGGGGAGGCGGGCACGGGCAAGAGCCGCACCTTGCGGGAGCTCCGGCACGGCCTCCTGCTCCGCGGCATCCCCTGGGTCGCAGTACAGACGCACGCGGAGCGCGCGGAGACTCTGCTCCGCGACCTCGCCGAGGCGATCATCGATCCGGTCGTCGAGGCGACGCTCTCCGAGGAGGACCGCCTGGAGCTCGCGCGCGGCGTGCTGCACCTGAAGCGCCCGCGGGAGCGCATCGCGGTCCCGCTGGACCCCGAGCGGGCGCGCACGGTCCGCATCGAGGCGCTCGGGCGCGCCGCGGCGGCCCGGTTCGGGGAGGGGCCAGGCGTCGTTTGCGTGGAGGATTTCCACCGCGCCACAGGCGCGGCGGTCGCGGATCTGGCGGCCTTCATCGAGGCTGCCACGCGGGCCGAGGCTCGGTGCGCCGTGCTCGTCACTGCGCGGCCGGGAGAGGCGCTCCGGCTGCTCGGTGAGCGGGCGCCGGTGGAGCGCCACGAGGCGCGCGCCCTCGACGCTGCCGGATGCCGAGCCCTCGTCGCCTCCATGCTCGGCGGGCCCGACGTCCTCGCGGGGACCCGGCTCGGTCACACGCTCTCGAGCGGCGAGCACGCCGCGCTGTGGGTTCAGGAGTCGCTCCGCCTCGCGCTGGACCGAGGCGCGCTCGCGCGTCGGGCCGGCGCGTGGTCGGTCCTCGAGGACGTCATCCCGCTCCCCCTCGAGGAGGTGCTCACCTGGCGTCTGCTCTCCCTCCCCACCGAGGCGCGCGCCCTGGCGCTGGCGGCGTCGGTGTTCGGGGAGCCTGCCACGGTCGCCGAGCTCGCGCGCGTAGCCGGCAAGGCGGTCCCGGACGCCGCCCGCGCCGTGGCCGAGCTGGTGCGTGCGGGCATCGCCGAGGAGCGGAGCGGCGGGGCGCGAGGCACGTCGTACGAGATGCACGATCGCTACAGGGACGTCGCACCGTCCCTCCTCTCCGTCGCCGACGCCCGTCGGGCCCACGCCGGGGCCGCGAGGCTCCTCTTGCAGAAGAAGGACGATGCGCGGAGGCTGGCTCGCGCGGCGACGCACCTCGAGCGCGCCGGACACCAGCGGGCCGCCGCTCGGTGCCTGGGCGAGGCCTCCCGGGTCGCCGAGCGCGGTGGCCGTCCCGACGTGGCGCTGGTGCTCCTCGACGCGGCCGAGCGGCTGGAGGTGGCGCCGCGGATCCGAGACCTCCTCCGGCGCCACGATCTGGCCCGCAGCGCGGCGAACGCCGGCGCCGCCACGAGCTCGCTCGCGGCGATGATCGCGCAGGAGGCGACCGCGACGCCGGCCGAGCACGTGGAGATCGCGCTGCGCCGGATCGGCCGCGCGGCCCAGGAAGGTCGCGTCGGGTTGGTCCGCTCGCTCGCGGCGGGGGCCGTGGAGCAGGCGACCGCCCTCGGGTCCATGCCCCTCTTCGTCCGCGCCAAGATCGTCGAGGGGGACGCCGAGCAGATCCTCGGCAGCTTCGACCGCGCCGGCGCGGCCTTCGCGGCCGCGGCGCAGGTCGCCCGCCAGCTCGGGGCGCGGACCGAGGAGGCGACGGCGAGCATGGGCGCGAGCTTCGCGGAGCTCCACCTCGGCCGGCCCACGCTCGCGATCGAGGCGGCGCGGCGCGCGGTCCGGGCCGCGGGCTCCGCGAACCTCTCCCTGCGGGCGGACGCCCTCAGGCAGCTCGGGAACGTGCTGCGCGAGACCGAGCGCAACGGTCAAGCGGCCGCGAGCTACCGGCGCTCCGTGGCCGCAGCGCGTCGCGCCGGGTGCCTCGAGCGAGAGGCGAAGGCCCTCAACAACCTCGGCACGGTGGCGCTCCGCCTCGGGGACGTCCAGCAAGCGATCGTCGCCTACGAGCGGAGCATCGCCCTCAAGCGCCGGGCGGGCGCCCGGGCCTCCGTCCTCCTCGGCCTCAACAACCTGGGCGCGCTCTACCTCGCGACCGGAGCGTTCGGGGAGGCCAAGGCCATGTTCGAGCAGGTCCTCGCGGACGAGTCCGTCGCGGCGCTCGCCGTGGTCTGCGCGGTCCACGCGAACCTCGCCGACCTGGCGCTGTTCGCGCGGCGAGAGGACGAGGCCGTCCAGCGGTACGAGCGGGCGGTGGAGGCGTGCCGCGAGCGGAGCCTCGTGGTGGAGATCCCCCACGTGCTCTCCGGGCTCACGCGCGCGCTCCTGCAGCGACGGCGGCCTGGTGATCTCGAGGAGGCCGGCCGTCGGACCGAGGAGCTGGTGAAGGTGGCCACGCAGATCAGCACGCCGGTCGCGCAGCGTCGGCTCTTCACGGCGAAGGCGGTCCTCGCGGACGCCCACGGGGAGCGTGAGTCCGCGCTGGCGGCAGCGAGGCAGGCGGTGGCCGTCGTCGAGTCGGTGACGTTCTACGACGTGATCGCGACGCCGCTCGAGGCGAGGTGGATCCTCGCGATCGCGCTCTCCCGCGCCGGGAAGCACCGCGCCGCGCAGCGCGCCGTGACCTCGGCGCAGCGCACGCTGCTCCGCCTCGCCGAGCGGTTTCGAGACCCGGGCCGGCGGGCGAGCTTCCTCACCTCCAGCCCCATCCACGTCGCGGTGTCCGAGGGGAGCCTCGACCTCCGCCCGGGCACCACGTGGTCCGCGCCTCGAGCCGAGCCTCGATGACGCGCGTGCCGGGCTCGCTGTGCTCCTCCCTCGCGGGCTCGTCTGCACCGCTCCGAGGTCCCAAGACGGCGAGACTTTTCGAACGGAAGCGCTACTAGTTCCGCCATGACGTCGCGCGCGCTCCTCCCCCACGCCGCCTTGCCGGTGGCTCCGGCCGCGAGCCGCCCCGCTCTCCTCGTCGCCGCGCTCGTCGCGGTCTACGTGGTGTGGGGCTCGACGTACCTCGGCATGCGGATCGCGCTCGAGGCGTGGTCCCCGTTCGCCCTCGGCGCCGTGCGGTTCCTCGCGGCGGGGGCCGTCCTCGCTGGGGTCCTCGCGGCGCGTGGAGAGGCGCCGCCGACCGCGCGCCAGTGGGTCGGCGCGGCCGTCACCGGCGTCCTCATGTTGACGCTCGGGAACGGCCTCGTCGCGGTGGCGCAGGAGTCGCGGGTCGACTCAGGGGTCGCGGCCACCGTCGTCGCCACGATGCCGATGTGGATGGCCGTGCTGGGCGTCGTCTCGGGCGAGCGACCGTCGAAGCGCGAGATCGCCGGGTTGCTCCTCGGCTTCGTCGGGGTCGCGATCCTCCAAGGTGGCGGGAGCCTCCACGTCGGGGACCCTGGCGCGGCCGTGATCTTGCTGGCCCCGGTCACCTGGGCGCTCGGATCGGTCCTGTCGCGGCGGCTCGCGATGCCCCGCGGTCTCTGGGGAGCGGCTGCGCAGATGCTCGTCGGCGGAGCCGTCATGGCGGTGGTCGCCGCCGCCCGGGGCGAGGGCCTTCCAGCCACGCTCGACGCTCGGCCCACGCTGGCCGTCGCGTATCTGGTGGTGTTCGGGTCCCTCGTCGGGTTCAGCGCCTACGCTTACCTCCTCCGCACCACGCGCCCCGCCGTCGCGTCGAGCTACGCCTACGTGAACCCGGTCGTCGCGCTCCTGCTCGGGGCGGCCCTGGCGGGCGAGGGGCTCGGCCTGGGCAAGCTGGCCGCGTGCCTCGTCGTCATCGCCGGGGTGATCGTGGTCATGCGGCGTACACGCGGCTGACACTCCCTTGGCACGGGCCCTGCCAAGTGGGGCTCGTGAGCGCTGCGGCGGTCTCCGGCACGACGTCTCGCAGAGCCGACCTCCTGGTCCCTCTGTTCATCGTCGGCATCGTGCTGATGATGGTCCTGCCGCTCCCGGCGTTCCTGCTCGACGGCCTCCTGACGATGTCGGTGGCCCTCAGCATCGGGGTGTTCCTGACCGCGCTCTACATCGAGAGCGCCCTCGAGTTCTCGGCCTTTCCGGCCTTCGTCCTCGTGGCCACCCTCCTCCGGCTGAGCCTGAACGTGGCCACCACGCGCCTCATCCTGCTCCACGGCGCCGAGGGACACGGCGCCGCCGGGCAGATGGTGGAGGCGTTCGGTCGGTTCGTGGTGGGCGGCAACCTCGTCGTCGGCCTGGCGGTGTTCCTCATCCTCGTGGTCATCAACTTCGTCGTGATCACGAAGGGCGCGGGCCGCGTGGCCGAGGTGGCGGCGCGGTTCACCCTCGACGCGATGCCCGGCAAGCAGATGGCCATCGACGCCGACCTGTCATCCGGCCTGATCGGCCCCGATCAGGCCCGCGATCGCCGCAAGAACCTCGAGCGCGAGGCCGACTTCTTCGGCGCGATGGACGGCGCGAGCAAGTTCGTCCACGGCGACGCGGTCGCCGGCCTGCTCATCACCGCGATCAACCTCATCGGCGGTCTGGTGCTCGGCCTGGCCTCGGGGATGGACCTCGCCGTCGCCGCCGAGACGTTCTCGATCCTGAGCATCGGCGACGCGCTCCTCGCCCAGATCCCGGCGCTCTTGGTCTCTGCCGCGAGCGGCATCGTCGTTACCCGCAGCGCGACGGGCGAGCAGCTCGGTCGCGCGTTCGTCTCCCAGCTCGCGGGGCGTCGGGCCAGTGTCGCCATGACCGCCGGGATTTTGACGGTCCTCGGCCTCCTGCCCGGGATGCCGACCGTCCCGTGCGTCGGCCTCGGGATCGCGCTGTTCCTGCTCGCGCGCAAGCTGCCCGCCGCGGACGCCAAGCCCAAGGTAGACGGGGCTGCCCCTGGTGCCGAGGCCGCGCCAGCGCCGAAGCGCGGCTCGAAGGAGGACATAGAGTCGGAGCTTGGCCTGGAGGTGCTCACCCTCGAGCTCGGCTATGAGCTCGTGACCATGGTGGACGCCTCCCTGGGCGGCACCTTGCTCGACCGCATCGTCGCGCTGCGGCAGGAGTTCGCGCGCGAGTGCGGCATCGTGGTGCCTCCCGTCCACGTGTGCGACAGCCTCGATCTGCCCCCGTCGACCTACCGGGTGCTGCTCCTCGGCAACGAGGTAGGGCGGGGTGAGTGCCGTGTGGGGCGGCTGCTCGCGATGGACGCCGAGGGCAACGCGCCGCCGATCGACGGTGAACCGACGGTCGACCCCGCGTTCCAGCAGCCGGCCCGCTGGGTCCCCGCCCGTGACCGCGAGATGGCCGAGGCGCTCGGCTACACCATCATCGACCACGCGAGCATGATCGCGACCCACCTCGGGGAGCTCCTCCGCGCCAACGCCTCGAAGCTCATGGGCCGACAGGAGGCGCAGCACCTGCTGGAGCTCTTGGCGAAGTCGGCCCCGAAGCTCGTCGACGACGTGGTCCCGAACTTGCTCCCGCTGGGAGACGTGGTCCGCGTCCTACGAAACCTCCTGGCCGAGCGGGTGTCGATCCGCGACACGAGGACGATCCTCGAGGCGCTCGCCGACGCCGCCACGCAGACGAAGGATCCGGAGCAGCTCACCGAGCTCGTCCGCGAGCGGCTCGGGACCCACATCACGAGCCGCCTGGTGGGCCCGGACCGCGCGGTCGCGGTGCTCGCGCTCGATCCGCGGCTCGAGGACGTGCTCCGCCGCGTCCTGCGCGACATCTCGGCCGGGACCGGGGGCGCCATCGATCCGGCGCTCATCCGCCAGCTCTCCGACGCGGTGGAGCGGGCGCTTCCCAAGCTCGCGCTCCACGGCGCCCCGCCGGTGCTCGTCACGCCCCCCGAGATCCGCCGCTTCGTGCGCGCGATCTTCGAGCGCAAGCAGCCCCAGCTCTCCGTCGTCTCCTTCCGTGAGATCGACCCCTCCGTCACGCTGCGCGTCGTCGAGACGCTCGCGGCGGCGGCCCAGGCTCCCGCGATGCAGCAACAGAACCCCGTGAGGACAGCATGATCCCCCAGACATTCCGAGGCCGCTCCATCGAAGACGCACGACGCTCCGCAGCGACCGCGCTCGGCCCGAGCGCCATCGTCTTGGCCAGCCGCCGGCTACCGAAGCCGGGGTTCTTCGGGCTGCTCGGCGCCACGGAGTTCGAGGTTACCGCCGCCGCCAAGGACATCGACTTCGGGCCGGCGCTCACGGAGCGGCGGAACCCCTTCGCGGAGGCCACTCGACTCGGCGCGAACCCGCCGTCGGGGACGGAGCAAATCCGCAACGACATCCGCGCCGAGATCCGGGCGCTCCGCGGCCTCATCGCGTCGCAGCGGACCGACTCCAAGGAGACCGAGTCCTACCAGCGGGAGATCGCGGAGCTCCGCAGCATGGTGGACGACCTGACCAACGATCTCGAGGTGCCCGCCAAGCGCAAGCGCAGGGTGGCTGCCCTCGGCCTCGAGGGGGCGGCCGAGCGGGCGCTCTCGCGCGCGTTCAAGGGGATGCCAGGGGAGCCGGACGAGGCCGAGCTGCGCGCCGCGCTCCGGGACATCGTGACGACGTCTCCATGGCCGCTCCCCGACAGCGGCCGCGCGCTCATCGCCCTCGTCGGCCCCACCGGGGTGGGCAAGACGACGACGTGCGCCAAGCTCGCCGCCCGCGCGATCCTCGAGCAGCAGCAGACGGTGACCCTCGTCACGTGTGACGGGTACCGAGTCGGCGCCGAAGAGCAGATGGGCCGCTTCGCCTCCCTGCTCGGAGCCGAGTTCGTGGTGGTCAGAGACCGCGCTTCGCTCACGGCCGCCGTCGACGGCGCCCGGACCGACGTGGTCATCGTGGACACGGCGGGGCGGGGGCCCGCGGAGCCCGACGGCATCGAGGCGGCGCTCTCGCGGCTGCGACCGCGCGCTTCGCTCACCCGCCACACGCTCCTCTGCGTTCCGGCGGCCCTGCGCGACGTCGACGCGCGCAGCATCGGCAAGTTCTTCGCGCCCTGCCGACCGACGGGTCTGGTGGTCACGAAGCTGGACGAGACGAGCTCGCCCGTCGGGCTCCTGCACGCGTCAGCGGCCACGAAGCTCGGGATCGCGGCGCTGTGCTTCGGCCAGCGGGTCCCCGACGACATCGCGCCGGCGACCGCGGACGCCGTCATCGACCACCTGCTCGGACACGCGGCCAGCGCGCGCGCCGCGAACGCCACCAAGGCCACGTGAACCAGGGCGCGGCTCCGCAAGCGCGCTCCGACAGGCGCCCCCTCACCCGAGACGAGTTCCAGCGGTTCTCGCCGGTCGTACGCCGCGTCGCGATGACGCTGGCGCGCAAGGCCCCTGGGCACGTCACGGTGCAGGAGCTCTGCGGGGTCGGCTGGTCGGCCGTGATCGACGCTCGCGTGGCCGGCGACGGGATGGGCGCCGGGGAGGATGCGGAAGAGTACATCCGGCACCGGGTTCAGGCCGCGATGCTCGATCGAGTCGCGCTGTTCGACGAGCGGATCCGGGGCGCGCGCCGCCACTCGACGCTCCTCACCCGCGCCATTCGCTGCCTGGAGCAGTCGCTCTCGCGGCCCCCCAGCGAGGTGGAGATCGCCGAGGCGCTCCAGCTCGACGCCCCAGCGTACCAGGAGCTCCTCCTCACGCTCGCCGCTGCAGGCGTCGCGCGCCTCGAGGTGCTGGACGTGGACGACGACGGCAGACCGCGCCCGTGGACCGCAGGGGAGATCGAGCCCCAGACGCTCGCGGAGAGCATCGAGCGGCTGCCGCTCCTGCCGCAGCAGATCCTCGCGCTCCTCTACCAGGAAGAGTGCACCATGTCCGAGGTCGCCGAGATCCTGCGCCTCGACGGCGCCCGCGTTCGGGCGATCCACACCGAAGCGATGCACCGCCTCCGCGCGGCGCTGGGGAGAGAGTAGCCGTGGCCAAGGGAGTGTACGCAGCGCTGAGCGGCGCGGTCGCGGCCGAGACCGCCCTCGACACCACCGCACAGAACCTGGCCAACGCGTCCAGCGACGGCTACCAGCGCCTTCGGCCGGTCTTTCGCGAGGCCCTCTCCCGCGCCGAGCCGTCGCAGGCGCCCGGCTCCAACCGCTACACCGTGGTGTCCTCGACCGCCATCGACATGACGCCGGGCGCCATCCGGTCGACGGGTCGAGGCCTGGACGTCGCCCTCCCCGAGGGCGCGTTCCTCGCGGTGTCCACCGACCGCGGAGAGCGCTACACGCGCGCCGGATCCATCCAGGTGGCGCCAGGCGGCCGGCTCGAGCTCGCCGGCGCCGCCCTCGCCGACGACGCCGGTCAGCCGCTCACCGTGGCCGAGGACGCAGTGATCACGGTCTCCAGCGACGGCCAGGTCCTCGCGAACGGCGAGGCCGCGGGTCGCCTCCGGCTGGTGCGCTTCGCGGATCCCTCCGCGCTCGCGCCCGAGGGCGCGCTGCTCTTCGCCCCGACCGCGGCGTCGGGGACGCCCGAGGCCACCGACGCTGCGCTCACCGTCGGCGCGCTCGGCGCCTCGAACGCAGAGGCCGTCGGTTCCATGACGGAGATCATCAAGACCACGCGCCTCTTCGACACGTACCAGCGCGCGATCGACGCGTTCTTCGACCTCGACCGGCGCATCGCGTCCGTCGCCGGGCAGTAGCCGGCCTGGCCCGCGATTTGCGAAGGACTCCTTCGAGCACGCGCCGCGGAGGCGCGATGAACGAGACCCGCCGGCCCCCCGGCGAGATGAGAGGACCCACGCACCATGCCGCTCTACGTCAACACGAACGTTCCGTCGATGGAGGCCCAGCGAAACCTCTCCACGAGCCAGGGCATGCTCGGCACGAGCTTCCAGCGCCTGTCGAGCGGGATGCGCATCAACACTGCCGCCGACGACGCCGCCGGGCTCGCGATCGCGGAGCAGATGAAGGCCGACATCCGGTCGTACTCGGTAGCGGAGCGCAACACCCTGAACGCGGTGTCGATGGCGCAGACGGCCGAAGGAGCCTTGGGGCAGATCAGCACCATCCTGCAGCGCCTCCGTGAGCTGTCCGTCCAGGCCGCCAACGGGGACCTCACGGCGACCGATCGCGGCTACCTCGACACCGAGTTCCAGGCGATGAAGGCCGAGGTGACGCGGATCGTCGACTCCACCAAGTTCAACGGCAAAGATCTCCTGAGCGGCCCCGCCACGCCCATCGACTTCCAGGTAGGCATCGACAACACCGCCTCCGACCGGCTCACGGTGACGTTCGGCAACGTCTCGCTCGCGTCTCTCGGCCTCACCGGCTCCAACGTGGCCGGCGCCACGCCGACCGCCTCGCAGGCGGCCATCGACGAGGTCGACGCGGCGATCGCCGCGGTGTCCGGGCGCCGCGCCGACTTCGGCGCGGCGTTGAACCGGATGCAGGTCACGGTCTCGAACCTCCAGTCGATGCGCACGAACCTCTCGGCCGCCCACGGGCGCATCCGCGACGTGGACGTGGCAGAGGAATCGAGCATGCTCGCCCGGACGCAGGTGCTGAACCAGGCGGCGACCGCGATCCTCGCGCAGGCGAACCAGAGCCCCCAGCTCGCCCTCCAGCTCCTCAAGGGCTGAGCGCGCTCTCTCACCTGGACTGAGCCGTGCGCGTCCAAGCCGCCCCGCCGCAAGCCCCAGCGCGACCGGAGGCGGCTCCTCGCGCGACCGAGGCGCGCGGCGACGCCGCGCGCGTCGTCAAGACGCAGGAGACGCCGCTCTCGCCGGGCGAGATCAAGGGCGCGCTGCAGGCGGCCTACCACAAGCTGCACGGCAAGGCGGCTCCGAAGGAGCTGCTCGACATCCTCTCCGCCCAGGTCTGCACCGAGACCGCCTCCGGCGCGAAGATGCACGACTTCAACTTCGGCGGCATCAAGGGCGTCGGCCCGTCCGGCCTCACCGCGAAGGTGAGGACCCGCGAGATCATCGACGGCCGCGAGGAGCGCATCACGGACGGCTTCCGCGCCTATCGGACGCCCGTGGAGGGGGCCACCGACTACCTCTCGTTCCTCGAGCGACGCTTCCCGAAAGCTCTCGAGCGCGCGGCCGAGGGGGACGTGTCCGGCTACGTCGCGAAGCTCAAGGCCGGCAGGTACTTCACCGCGGATGAGACCGCGTACGCCGCGGCCGTCAGGACCCATCGCGACGTCACCGTCCGCGGAGCCGAGGCCACCGCGCCCACTGGGCATCCCACGGGCGCCGTCGACCTCGCCACGGCGGGTGACCTCGTCTTGCCGTCGGATCCGGGCGCCTTCGCGACGTCGCACGCCGTGGCGCTCGTCATGGACGCGATGGCGCGCTCCTCGGCCTCCCTCGCGGCGCCGAGCGACGAGGACTGAAGAAGGTGTGACCGTCCGACGGATGCTGCCGGCCTCGGCGATCCTGCGCGGCGTCGGTTCCGTAGCCACCCCACGGAAGACGCCTTGCGCCCGTCGTCCCCCGGGGCTAATCGCCTCCGCGAGGGCGAAGATGGATCTAGGTACCGTGGGTGAGAAGAGCGGGCGTGTCGGCCTCGGCCGCGATGAGGTCAAGGCCACCGCGCAGGCGTACGTCGCCCATTTCGATCGGCCGGAGGACGAGTCGGTCGCCGAGCGCTACGCCACCATCACGTCGCAGTACTACGACCTCGTCACCGACTTCTACGAGTTCGGCTGGGGCAAGGCCTTCCACTTCGCCACGCGCCGCGAGGACGAGCGGTTCTCGGAGGCGCTCAAGCGCCACGAGGAGTACCTCGCCGATCACCTCGGGCTCTGCCGCGGCATGCGCGTCGTCGATCTTGGCTGCGGCGTGGGCGGTCCCATGCGTCACATCGCCCGCGTGAGCGGCGCGCACGTCACCGGCGTGAACATCAGCGGCTACCAGGTCGAGAAGGTCCGAAAGTACAACCGCGCGCAGAAGCTCGAGGCTCAGTGCGACGTGATCCAGGCGGACTTCCTCCACGTGCCGGTGAAGGACGCCTCCTTCGACGCCGCGTACGCGATCGAGGCCACGTGCCACGCCCCCGACAAGCCCAGCATCTACGGCGAGGTGCACCGCCTGCTCCGGCCCGGCGCCGGCTTCGCCTTCTATGAGTGGTGCACCACGCCCCGGTTCGATCCGGCGGACTCGGAGCACCGCCGGCTGAAGCTCCTCATCGAGCGGGGCAACGGCATCGCCCACATCGCGAGCTTCGACGACGTCCTCGCGGGCCTCTCGCAGGTGGGCTTCGAGGTCCTCGCCGCGCGGGATTTGGCGAACGGCTCCTACCCGGGCGTACCTTGGTATGCGGATCTGGACGTGGAGTCGACGCGGAGCGCCGGCCCCTTCTCCCTCCGCGCCCTGCCTCGCACCCCGTACGGGCGCACCGTGGTGAACGCGGCGACCGGCGTGCTCGAGCGCCTTGGCCTCGCGCCCAAGGGCACGCGCATGGTGAGCTCGTTCCTCAACGACGGGGCCGACGCGCTCGTTCGAGCCGGGAAGCTCGGGATCTTCACCCCGATGTACTTCGTGCACGCGCGCAAGCGCGGCTGACGTCGTGCGCCGCGCGCCGAGCGTGTACGCTCGGGCGGATGCGCGCGCGGTACCGTAGCCTCGTCGGCCTCGCGGGCCTTGCGGCCGCGTGCCTCGACCCGACCCAGGCGGCGATCGAGGTCACGACGGACGTGCCGTGCGGCAGCGATGCCCGCGCGCCGGGCGAGCTCTTCGGCGTCTACCTCAGCGCGGGATCGGGAGAGGTGCGGATGCGGGACGGCGCGAACGTCGAGTCGCGCCACTGCATGGCCGGAGACGTCGGCACCGTCGTCGTGTTCCCGGAGGGTGGCGCCAAGGAGGCCAAGGTCGTCGTCGTGGGGGTCGTCGGCGCGCGCGATCCGGCGGCGTGCCTCGGCTTCGCGGACGATCCCACGCTCGACGGGACCGACTGCATCGTCGCGCGGCGCCGCGTGGCGTTCGTGGAGCACACGCCGCTCCGCGTGCCCGTCACGCTCTACGGCGCCTGCGCCGGCGTGAAGTGCGCCGAGGGCTTCACCTGTGAGCCGGGCGCGCCCCTCGATGGGGACGGTCGGCCTTGTGTGAGCTCGGACGTGGCATGTGACGAGGCCGGCTCGTGCCGCGTGGACCCGGGGGCCGAGGGCGCCGGTGGCGACGGAGGAGGGGGGGGCGTCGGAGGAGGGGCGACCGACGGCTGGACCATCGTGGAGCTCCCCGAGGCCGCGGGCGCAACGCACGTCTCGGGCCTCCCGGGGCAGGGACTCGTCTACATCTCGCGAGCGGAGGGTTCGGCGCCGGCGTGCGCGCACGTCTACACCGTCCAAGCGGGCGCCGCCGACTCCGCGTGGCAGGTCTGTCAGGGCTCGGGGGTCCACGCCGCCGCGCTCCACGTGCTCGAAGGTCCTCCAGTCCTCGGCATCGCCGACGTCGGCGATCAGGCCTTCACCGCCGGGGGCGTGCTCGATACGTGGACGCTTCCTGCCGCCCCCATCTCGGATCTGTTCCTGCGGGACACCGGGACGGCGTACGCGATCGTGAACCACCGCGTCTTTCGCAAGACCCTCGAACCTGGCGGTGCGAGCGTACCGGTCACCAGCCCGTCGGTGTTTACGCTCGCGCACCTGTGGGTGAGCCCAGCGGCGAGCGTGGCGCAGGACGTCGTCTTCACGGCAGGCGGCGCCCTCTGCGTCTACGGGATCCCGCCGGGTACCACGACGTGCGCGCTCGGGAGCGACATCGCCGGAGAGCCGCTCCTGTTCAGCGACATCTGGGGTGCGGCCGGGCGCGTGGTCGCCGTCGGGGGACGATACGTCGTCACGCTCGACGCGTCGGCGCCGGACGTCTCGTCCCCGGTGCTCGAGGTGCCGAGCGGGGAGCCCGCCGTTCAGCTCACCCGTGTCTTCTCGGTGGAGCCGAGCGGCGTGGTGTGGGCGGTGGGGACCACGGACGGCGGAAACGGCAGCCTCTACGTAGCGCGCGGCGAGCCAGCGGCAACCGGCCACACCTTCGTCGACCGCCGTTTCGACATCACGAACACCCCGGTGAGCTTGTGGGCCCGGGACCAAGAGGCCTACGTCGTCGTCGACGACGGGAAGCTCTTTCGCATCACCAGCCCGCCCTGACGAGCGAGCGACGCCGCGCTCGGCCAGGGCGCTAGGCCCTCAGGTCAGATCGTTGAGATCCGCGGCGAACGCGTAGAGGCAGACGAGCAGGTAGATCACGGCGCCGCGCGGCGGAGGCCTCTGCAGCTTCTGCTTCGCGGCGGCCATCTCCTTCGGGAGGACGGCGAGCGCCCAGTAGAGCCCGTAGACGGGGATGAGGTAGTGCCAGCCGACGAGCTTGCCCCCCGTCACCGAGTTCAGCTCCGCCGCCATCCGCTGCATGGTGAAGAAGATGAGCAGGATCCCGCCCGCCATCGCGGCGCTGGGCGCCAGCCTGAGCCACGTCTGGCCGAGGAAGTTCCCGAGCGGTGGTGCCGCTGCGATGAGCAGCACCGGCAGGAGCCAGGTCAAGAGGGCGTTGCGCGTCGTGGGTTTGGGCGCCGCGCCGGCGCCGTCGTTCGATCCCGCCATCTTCCCCTCCTGGCGGCTCAGCGCCGCGCTCGACGCTTGAGGTTGTACACGAACGCGAGGACCTTGGCGACCGCGGCGAAGTGCTCCACGCCGATTGGCTTTCCGATGGCGACCTCGGCGTCGATGAGGCGCGCGAGGGGGCGGTTCTCGACGATGGGGATCCCGTGCTCGCGCGCCTTCGTGCGGATGGCGAGCGCGACCTCGTCGTGCCCCTTGGCGACGACGATCGGGGCGGGATCGGCGGCCTCGTAGCGGAGCGCCACGGACACGTGCGTGGGGTTGGCGAGCACGACGGTCGCCTGCTTTACGTCCGACATCATCCTGCGCTTCGCGATGGCGCGGGCGCGTGAGCGCATGCGGGCCTTGAGCTGGGGGTCCCCGTCCTCTTGTCGCATCTCGTCCCGGAGCTCCTGGAGCGTCATCTTCATGTCTCGCTCCACGGAGTAGCGGCTCCAGGCGTAGTCGATCGCCGTCACCACCGCGGCGGCGCCGAGCGTCTTCAGCGTCAGGCGGGCCGCGACGTCGCCCAGGATGCCCGCGCCAGAGCCGACGTCGTGGGCCCACAGCCCGAGCAAGACGGAGAGCTCGTCCCGGATCGCCGTGTACGCGACGCCTCCGACCACCAGGACCTTCACCGTCGCGAGCAGGACCTCCACGCCGCCTGCCTTGATGCTGAAGAGGCGCCCGAGCCGCGGGATGGGGTCCAGCCGCTCCGCCTTGAACGCGACGAGATCGGAGCTCGGCGAGATGCCGGCCTGGGCGAAGCCTACTGCGGTCGCCGCGAGCGCCGTGCCGAGGAGGCATGGGAGCCCGAGGGTGAGGGCGGCCTCCCCCAGGGCGCTCTGCACCGACGAGAGCTCGCCCCGCGCGAGCGCGCCCGTATCGCCGACGGTGGCGCGGAACAGCCGCGCGAGGGACTCGTGAATGGAGCCCCGCATCCCCATGAAGATGGCGAGTCCGCACCCGATGGCGGCGACCGCCCCGGCGTCCCGCGCGCGCGCGAACTTGCCCTCCTTGCGGAACTGCTCGCGGCGCCGTGGGGTCGGATCGTACTTGCGATCCTTGTCGTCGCTCACGGCGCGCTCGGCGTCGCGGCGTCGGTGAACAGCCGCTCGAGCCGGCCGGAGAGCCCGGCGAGGTGCTCCGCAAGCGGCCGCATGATGTCCGCGGCCGCGGCCACCAGGACCAGGAGCCCCGCCCCGATGAGGATCGCGAAGCCGATGTTGAAGATCTGGAGCGACGGAGCGAGCCTCGCGACGATGGCCAGGCCCACCTGGATCGCCAGGGAGACGGCGAGCACCGGGAGGGCCATGCGGAGCCCGACCGCGAGGGACTGCCCGGTGAGCTCCACCAGCATGGCGGTGACCTGGCGCACGTCCGTCGGCGCCCCCGGCGGGACCGCCGTGAAGGAGTCGAGGAGGTAGGTGAGGAGCGTGCGGTGCGCGCCGAGCCCGAGGGCGATGAGCAGCGCGAAGATGGAGAACAGGCGCGTGATGACCGTCTCCTGGGCCCCGAGGTTCGGGTTGAACAGCGTCGGGGCGCCGAGCCCGAGCGCCTGCGACGCGAGCTCGCCGGCGACCTCGGCCGCGGCGAGGGTCATCCGGAAAAGGAAGCCCACCGCGACGCCGAGGCCGATCTCGCGGAGGATGCCCGGCACCGCGGTCTCCAGGGTCGGCAGGCCCAGCGGGGACGGCGCGCTGGGCATCGCGGTGACCGCGACGGCGAGCACGAGCGCCACGCGCTGCGACCTCGGCACGCTCGGGCCCGGGAACGGCGACGCGACCACGAAGCCCCCGATCCTCGACACCACGAGCCCGAAGTAGAGCCCGTAGCCGATGATCAGGTCGCGGAGCATCAGCGCACCACGCCCGCCACGTCACGGAAGCAGGTGCGCGTGTAGTTGAGCGCCTTGTCCACGAGCATCGGCCCGAGCGCGAGCATGAGCGCGACGACGCCGAGCACCTTCATCGCGTAGGCGATGCTCGGCTCGTTCACCTGGGTGGCGGTCTGCACGATGCCGACCACGGTGCCGATGATCGCCGCGACCGCGAGCACCGGCCCGATGAGGATGACGGCGGTGATGGTGAACGCCGTGAGCAGGGAGAGCGCATGGTCGACCGTCACGCGAAGCTCCTGAGGAGGGACCCGACGAGCAGGCTCCACCCGTCCACCAGCACGAACACCATCAGCTTGAGCGGCAGGCTGATGTTGGAGGGTGGGACCATCATCATGCCCATGCTCATCAGCGCGGACGCGACGGCCAGATCGATGACGAGGAACGGCAGCAGGATGAGGACGCCCATCTCGAACGACGTCGTCAGCTCGCTCACGAGGAACGCCGGCGCCGCGATGTGGATCGGGACCTCCTGCTCCGTCTTCGGGTAGGGTCTGCCCGAGGCCTCGTAGAAGAGCGCGAGGTCCGCCTCACGCGTCTGACGCAGCATGAACGAGCGGAGCGGCGTGACCGCCCGCTCCACGGCCTCGCTCTGGCTGATCTCCTTGCGCTGGTAGGGCTCGTACGCCTCCACCATCATGCGGTCCGTGACGGGCGCCATCGTGAACGCCGTGAGGAAGAGCGACAGCCCGATGATGACCTGGTTCGGAGGGGTCTGCGTCGTCCCCAGGCCCTGTCGAAGGAAGGAGAACGCGACGACGAAGCGCGTGAACGACGTCGTCGTGAGGACGATCGCCGGGAGCAGCGACAGGAAGGTGAGGAGCAGAAGGATCGAGAGCTGCGGGGGGAGCTCGACCTTGGACAGCCACTCGAAGCCCTTCATCGCGTCACCGCTTCGCCCGGTGCTTGATCCGCGCGAGGCTCACGACCTGCCCCTCGAGGGCTCGCTGCGCGGGGGTCTGGTCCTCGATGGGCGACGGGAGCGTGGGTCGATCGAAGGAGCGCGAGGGCGTGCTCGGGGCGCGGCGCCGTGGCGGGGCAGTCTCGCGCAGCGTCGCGACGCCGTCGTCCTCGCGCGCGCGGGCGAGGAGCCGCTCGAAGTGGGTGCCGAGCGTGCCCGGAGCCGGCGTGACGGGCTCGTCCACCTCGCCGGAGGCCGTGGCGCTCGCGGGCTCGCCCGTGAGGATGCTCAGGGTGCGGACCGAGCTCGGGGTGACGCCGAGGAGGAGGCGCTGGCCGTCGACGTCGACCACGATGAGCTCCGAGCGCACGCCGATCGCCGTCCGCGCGGCGACGCGGAGGCTCGGGCCGGCTGCGACGGGCACTCCGCGCTTCCTTCGGTACAGGAGGAACGCGCCCGCTGCGACGAGCCCGCAGAGACCGATCTTCATCCACGCGCTCGAGCCGCTCTGCGCCGGCGCGGTCTCGAGGGGACGCTGGGGCCGGAGCTCGAGCGGGGTCTGCTCGCCCTGCTGCGGGGCGAGCTGCGGCGGCGGCCCCACGAAGCTCTCGTCGTCCGCCAGCGCCAAGGAGGGCGTCAACGCGATGACGCTGATCGTCAGGGTCGTGGCGAGGGAGCGGGCGCTCACGGCTTGAGCCCCCCCACCGAGGTGATCTCGGTGATGCGGACGCCGTAGCGATCCCCGAGCACGACGGCCTCGCCGCGGCCGAGGAGCTGGCCGTTGACGTAGATGTCGACCGGCTCTCCGGCGTTCTTGCCGAGCTCGACGGTCTGCCCGGGCGCCAGGCGAAGGACGTCGGCGATCCGCCGCCGGGTGCGACCGATCTCCACCGTGACCTCCACCTCGACGTCACGGAGCACGTGATACGAGCCGAGATCGAGGAGCGGTGGGGAGGCGGCGGCTTCGGCGTCCTGCATGGTCATGCCGAGCTCATCCGCAAGCAGCGTGCCGAGACCCGCCGAGGCCGGGCGGAGGTGGGATCACGTGAAGAGACGGCGAGCGGCGTGCGTCTGGCCGTGGCCCGCACCGCGCAGGGTCTCGTCCTCGCGGCGGAGCAGCTCGGGCCGGAGGTCCTCCTCGCCCGCGTCCCTCTGGGGTGCGGTGGGGGCCGCGGAGGCACGCGCCGGCGCCTTGCTCGGCGTCAGCGGCCCCCCTCCCTCCTGCGGCGCCTCTCCGTCCACGATCTCGGCGCGCCCGTTCGTCGAGCTGGACGCGCCTGGTGAATGGTCACCCCGCGCTCGCGACGAGCTCCGCCGTGACCACCTGACCAGGCAGCGCGGGCTCCGCGGCGGGCGCCTGGGGCTGCGCTTGCTCGGTCACCAGGATCGCGAGGCGGGTCCCGCGGGTCGTCGGCTGGCCGCGTGAGATGAGCTGACCCTGGACGTGGAGCGAGATGGGGGCGGTGACGGCGGTGTCGAGCCGAAGGGTGTCCCCCACGCGGAGCGCCTCGAGGTCGGCGAGGGTCCGGCGCAGGCGGCCGAGCTCGGCCACGATCTCGAGCTCGGCGTTGCCGAGGATCTCCGGGACACGGCTCACCCCCCCTGCGCTCCGCGAGCTGCGCACGTGGCCCGAGGTCACGCTCTGGAGGGCCTCGCGCGCCACGCCGAAGATCACGCGCCGCTCGGGATCCCCGATCTGCACCGACACGCACGCGAGCTGCGCGTCGGCAGGGACGGAGGAGGCGCTCGGGAGCCTGCGCAGCCCGAAGCCCGCCGGGGCGAACGCTTCCGAGAGGCGCTTGACGACGTCGTCCGCGATCCCGCTGAGGACCGCGCGTTGCGTCGCGGTGAGCTCCTTGGGGATGTCCAACTGGTCGGGCTGGCCGCCGAGGACCCCGTTCTGGAGAAAGCCGATCGCCCCCGGATCGAACATGAGCAACGCTCGCGAGCCGCCGGGGTCCGTCACGAGGGGCACGACGAAGGTCGGGCCGGGCACCTCCTCGCGGAGCTCGCGTGAGCTCGAGAAGCGTGCGGCCGTCATCGTCAGGGGTACCGACTTGCGAATCAGGAACGGCACCGCGCGGCGGAACGCGGAGAGGATCCCCTCCTTCCGCTCGTCCATCGCGGCGAGGATCTGCTTCTGGGCGCTGCCTGCCTTCGCGGCGCCCAGCACGTCGAGCAAGCCTAGGTCGGAGGCCATCGTCGCCTCACTGGATGATCAGGTCGGTCAAGAGGACCCGCTCGGCGCCGGCGGCGCCGAGCTCGTGGTAGCGCTCCGTCAGGTCCTTGCGGATCTGCGCCATCCCCTCGTCGCTCTGGAACTGCTCGTACGTGAGGGTTCGGATGTAGGCGAGCGTGGCGTCTCGGATGCGCGGGATGAACGCCTTGAACTCGTCCTCCTTCGCCTGGTGGCGGAGCTCTACGAAGAGGGTGATCTTCGCCGGGTGGATCTTGCCGTCCTCGTCCCGCAGGTTCGCGAGGAAAGGCTCCAGCGGTACCGTCACCCCCGGGGGCTTCGGCGCCACCACCTCGATGACCGTGGGCGGCTTGTGGTTGGCGACGCGGGCGCCGCCGTAGGCGGCCCCCCCGGCCAGGACGGCCGAGAGGACCCCGGCGACCAGGACGCCGACGACGCTCGACTTGCTCTTCCCCGTGGCGGCCGGCTTGGGCTCGGCCACCGTTGCCTTCGGATCACTCATGACGCTCACCCTCTCATCGCTTCAGGTTCACGAGCTCCTGCAACATCTCGTCCGCGGTGGTGATCGTCTTGGAGTTCGCCTGGAAGGCTCGCTGGTGGGTGATGAGCTCGACGAACTGAGCCGCGATGTCCACGTTGGATTGCTCGAGGGCGCCGGCGACGATCGCTGCGCGCCCGCCGGAGCTGGCCGCGCCGAGCGCCGCCTCGCCCGAGTCTCGGGTCGCCATCCACACGTTCTGCCCGGCTCGCGCGAGGCCGTCGTTCGAGGCGAACTTCGCGACCGCGATCTGCGCGAGGGCGACTTGCTCGCCGTTCGAGTAGATCCCGTTGACGACCCCGTCGCCGTCGATCTGGACGCCGGTGAGCGCGCCCGACGAGTAGCCGTCCTGCTCCTGGGAGGTGACGTTGCTCGGCGAGCCGAACTGCGTCAGACCGTCGATGCCCGTGCCGCCCGCCGAGATCGGCGTGCCGAAGTCGAACGTGATCGCCTGGCCGGGCGTCGCTCCGACGAAGTCGACGGTGCTCGCGCCCGCCACGTGGTCCTGGAGGTAACCGTTCGTGTCGAACGTGAGGGATCCCGAGCCGAACTCGAACGGGGTGCCCGGCGTCCCGCCGGCGACCTCGGCCCCGTCCACGACCGCGTGGTAGTCCCAGGTGCCGGGGCCGGTGTTGACGTAGTAGATCTCCGCCGCGTGGGGGTTGCCGAGCGAGTCGTACAGCGTGGTGCTGGTCGAGAAGTTCGACGTGTTCGTCGGGTCGGCCGGGTCCCAGGGGAGCGCCGGCGGGGTCTCGCTGGCGTCGAGGTTCGCGACGACCTCGAACGAGGTCGTGGCCTTCGGCGGGAGCGGCGTCGTCGGGACGGAGATGTCGCCGAGCGTCGCGCTGAAGCCGCCGGCCGGGTTCGCGGCGTAGCCTTGGAGGCGGAGCCCCGACGGGTTCACCATGAAGCCCTGCGCGTCCGTCGTGAACTGGCCGGCGCGTGAGTAGAACTCGCCGCTCACGCCTCCTACGGTCCCCTTCACGACGAAGAACCCGTCCCCGGTGAGCGCGAGGTCGGTCGCTTGGCCGGTGTTCACCACCGAGCCTTGAGCGAACAGCTGCTGCGAGCGCGCCATCCGGACGCCGCCGCCGAGGTTCTGACCCAGCGCGCCGCCGAGGACGTCCTCGAAGATCGCGCGGGACTGCTTGAACCCGATCGTGTTGCTGTTGGCGACGTTGTCGCCGACGACTCCGAGGGCCTGACCTTCGGCGGAGAGTCCCGAGACGCCCGCCCACATCGCTTTGGTGATCGACATTGCTTTCCTGTCCTTCGTTTCCTGCTCAGGGCTGCATCGAGCCGAGCAACGCGGAGATTTGCGAAAGTTGGGCCAAGTTGAGGCTGGGGGCAGCGGCGCCTGCGCCGCCGGCGCCGCCGGAGGTGCCGACCGAGACCAGGTCGCTGATGGGCGCTCGCACCCCCGAGTCGAGGATGAGCTCCGGGAAGCCCTTGTCGAAGCTCACCTGGACGACCGTGCCGCTGACGTCTTGTGTGACGTTGACGGGCTCTCCCTTGGTGTCCTCGGCCTTCACCTCGAACGTGTAGGTGCCCGGCGGGGCCGTGCCGCCCGCGTCCGTCTTGCCGTCCCAGGGGATCGAGAGCGGCCCTTTCCCCTGCGGACCGAGCTCGAGCGTCCGGACGAGCTCGCCGTCGGGCCCTCGGACCTCGACCTTGACCTTCTGGGCAGGAGACGAAAGCGTGACGGCCGCCGTCGTCGGGCTGACGCCATCGAACGCGACCCCTTTGCCTCGCACCGTCACGAACTGCCCCACGAGGCCGGCGGCCTCGTTGTTCGCGAGGCCCGACATCTGGAGGCTGATCAGATCGAGCTTGGCGGACTGGATGAGCTGCTGCTCCACCGCCGTGAACTGCGCGAGCTGCGTGACGAACTCGGTCCCTTCCATGGGCTGGAGCGGATCTTGGTGGGACAGTTGCGCGACCAGGAGCTTCAGGAAGGCCTCACGATCCATCCCGCCTTGCGGGGATCCGGAGGGCTCGGGTGTGTCGGGGACCGGCGGTGCGCCAACGGGCGGGACGGGCATGTGGACCGAGTCAGCACGGGTCGTGCCACGCGCGGGAGGCTCGCTGCGCCCGCGTAGGCGCGTGTACGCTGCGCAGCGCGAGCGATGAAGGACGTGGAGGCGCCCGGGGAGAAGCTGCGCGGCGGATCGAGGCGCCGGTGGCGCGTCTCGCTGGTGATCGTTGCGCTGGGGGTGGTCGCGCTGCTCGGCACCCACCGCGACCGAGTCGGGTACTTCTGCGCGGACTGTCGCTCCACGCGCGTCGCGACGCGCTGGGGTGTCGGATGGGGGAGCGCCACGTCCACCGCGTGGGAGGACCTCACGCCGGTCCGAACGTCGCGCTACGCGGCCGACTTCGGCCTCGCGGACCACCAGCACACGTGGCGGGCGTCCGGCGGGGGACACTGCGTGGTGTTCGGGTACCCGTGCTTCCGGTACTGGGTCGGCGCGTCTCCGACGTCCGCCGCGCATCTGTACGAGAACAGCGAGGAGTTTCGAGCGTTCGTCCAGCGTCAGCTGCGGAGCGGCGCGCGGACCGAGGCGGAGGTCCTCGGCGCGTTCGCGTCCCACGCGGCCGACGCGGACCGCGGGGAGGAGCTCTCTCGCGCCCTCGTGGAGCAGCACTACGACGAGCTCGCGGCGCGCGCGCGGTGACCGGGCTACGCGACGGCGCGGAGCCTCCGGCCCGAGGTGCGCGCGCGGCGGCGGTCCTCGGGCGCCGCCTCCTCACGAGGCTCGCCCTGTCTCCGAGATCCGCTGCCCTCGGGCGAGCTCGACGGGGTCACGTCGGCGCGCGGCGTGGGCGTCACCGCGATCGCGGCGACCTGGAACGCGCCGGCGCGGAGGTGCGCGCCGAGCTCAGCCTGCGTCTGCGTGAGAAGGGTCACCGTGGCCGGGTCGGCGGCGTGGAGCGTGATGTCCAGGCCCGCCTGCAGGGACTCGACCTGCACCCCGACGCGGCCGAGCACTGGATCGACGACCTCCGCGCTGACGCCACGACGGACGGCGGCGCGATCGAGGATCGGCTGGAGGAGTCGGATCGTCTCGTCGGTCGCGACCGCGGGCGGAGCCGCCTTCGCGGTCGTCGCCTGCGGCTGACGGACGCTCTCACCCGATGCGGTCGCGCCGGTCGTGGAGGAGGACGCCTGCGGTTCGGTCATCGAGGGCGCGCCGTCGCCGCCACGTCGGACGGCCTCGAGGGCCTCGGCCTGCTGGCTCGCGCCGGATCCGCGGCGCGCGCCGCGCGCTCGCGGCGACTGCTCGCGCGGCGCGACGTCCGCGGCGACCGCCGCCCCGACCGCGGTCTCGGTCGCAGACTTGCCGGCGCCTGTCGGTGCGTCCGAGCGCCGCGCCCCGAGATCGGGCTCCCGGGACGGGTCGCGGGGCTCACCGCGCGGCTCCGGCGCCCTCCGGTCGCTGGCGGGCGCGGCGTCGGCGCCCGGTCTCGAGGCCGCGCTCGCGGTCTCTCCGGCTGGCCGATCGGGCGCCTCGTTGGGTGCCGCCGAGGGAGCCTCGCGCGGAGCGCTCGGCTCCTCGGGCCGCGGGCCCGCGCCCGCTGCCGGCCGCGCTCCTCGGTCCGCGAGGGCGTCCCCTACCGCAGCGGCAGGCGGGCGCGGCGCCGACGTCGAGCGTGTCTCGGAGAGCCACGAGCCCTGGCCGGACGGGCTCGCCTCGCCGCGACCTTCGAGAGCGCCGAGCGCGCTCGACGAGCGCTCGGGCGGAGGCGCCGCGGTGAAGCAGCCCAAGGCGAGCGAGCGGGCACCGACCTCCGGTGAGCGCGGAGCGTCGGGCAGGAGGAGCGCGGTCACGGCCTCCATGGCGTCTCGCTCCGCCTGCTCGGCCTCTGCCGCCTGGTCCGCCGCGCTCCGCTCCGCCGGCTCCGGCTCGAGCCCCGCGTCCTCCGGGCCTCCTTCGACGGCGGCTCGTTCGCCGCTCTCCCGTGCGAGCAGCGCGTCGCCCCAGGATCGCGTCGACGCGACGTGGCCCGTGTCGGCCCCCTGCTTTGCCTCACCCCCTCCGCCCTGCGGCAGCGCTCCCTCGCGCGGCATCCCGAGGGGCGCGTCGTCGACGCCCAGCCGGCCGATCGCGGCTCGCATGGTGTCCTCGAAGTCGAGCTTGGTCTGGGACGCGCCCGTGCCCAGCGCCCCGCTCGCCCGCGCCGCTTCCCGCCCGGGCGCGAAGCGCCCGCTCAGCATCCCCACCATCAAGGCCGACAGCTCGATCATCGACTCACCCTTCTCTTCATCCCGGCCGCGAGCTCGTCGCTGTGCGTGCGATCCGCCGCGCGCTCCTCGGTCCGTACGACCTCCACGATCGACTCCGCGAACAGCTCCATCTGGCGGAGGCCTCGCCGCGCCGCGACGAGCGCCTCCCCCGTCTGTTCGACGCGCCCCACGGCTTGCTCGAGGTCTCGCTCACGTCGCTCGACCTGGTGCTGGGCGTAGACGACGCCTTGTCGCGCCAGCACGAGCTCCCCGGCCGGGGCCTCGCGCACCAGGTTCGCGCGCGCGACGGCGTCGAGCCAGCTCGCCACCTCGAGGGCGGCCAGATCGCGGCGCTCCCGGGCGTCGCGTTCGGCGGCCGCGAACGACCCCTCCGCGCGCCGCAGCGCGTGCTCGCGCACGGCGATGAGCTTCTTGGCTCGTGTGACGCGCTGCTGGGTCACTTCGTGCCTCGCACCGCGGCGCGGAGCGCGGCGATCGTGGAGGCCCGCGGGGCGGGCTCGTCCAGCCCTTGCCGGATGAACGCGTCGATCCGCGGGACGGCCTGGATCGCCGCGTCCACGCGCGGGTCGGACCCAGCCGCGTAGGCGCCGATCTTCAAGAGGTCCGAGGCGTCGCGGTGCGCGCCGAGGAGCCCGCGCGCCTCCGTCGCCAGATCCTGGTGGTCCTTGTGGGTCACGTCCCGCGAGACACGCGAGACGCTCCGGAGGACGTCGACGGCGGGGTAGAGGCCGCGCTCGCCGATCTGGCGGCTGAGCACCACGTGCCCGTCCAGGATGCCTCGCACCGCGTCCGCGATCGGGTCGCTGAGATCGTCGCCCTCCACGAGGACCGTGTAGATCGCCGTGATCGAGCCCTCCCCGGCGTCGTTGCCGGGCCGCTCCATCAGCGTCGGGAGCGCCGCGAAGACGGACGGCGTGTAGCCCTTGGTTACCGGCGGCTCCCCCGCGGCGAGCGAAGCCTCACGGAGCGCCATCGCGAAGCGCGTCACCGAGTCCATCACGAGGAGCACGTGGGCGCCCCGGTCGCGGAAGTGCTCCGCCACCGCCGTCGCGGCGAGCGCGCCCTGCACGCGGACGAGCGGCGCCGTGTCGCTGGTCGCCGCGATCACCACGCTCCGTGCGAGCCCGGGCCCGAGCGCGCCGCGGACGAAGTCCCCCACCTCGCGTCCGCGCTCGCCTACCAGCGAGACGACCACGACGTCGGCCTGGGCGCGGCGGCAGAGCATGCCGAGGAGGGTGCTCTTGCCCACGCCCGTCCCCGCGAAGAGACCGACGCGCTGCCCGCGCCCGAACGGCAAGAGACCATCGAGGACGCGCACGCCGGTCTCGAGCGGGGTGTCTATCGGCCGGCGGCTGAAGGAGGGGGGCGGGGCTCGGTGGAGCGGCGCTCGACACGAGCACACCGGCGCGGGGAGCCCGTCGATGGGCTCACCGAAGGAGTCGAGGACACGCCCGAGGACCGCCTCGCCGACGGGAAACGAGGACCCATGCACGCGGGCACGGACCGGCGCTCCCGGCTCGACGCCCGCGGTCGACCCGAGCGGCGCGCACAGCAGGCGACCGCTCCGGAAGCCGAGCACCTCGACCAGGAGGGTCCGGCCCGGCAGCATGATCTCGAGGCGGCCCCCCGTGGGCTCGGTGATACCCGCGACCTCGATGAGCATGCCGACGACCTCGTGTACGCGGCCGACGGGTCTCGGGCCGCGGGCCGTTCGCGCGCGCTCCAGGTAAGGCTCGAAGTCGATCACGGGACCTCGTCGACGCCGAGCGCGGCTTGCATGGAGGCGAGGCGCGCGTGGAGCCCTACGTCGACGCGGCCGTATCGGCCTCGGATCTCGATCTGCGTGGACTCGAGCGCTTCGTCGACGATCACGTCGGCGCGCGGGAGGCCGGGGCTTCGACTCATCTCGCCGAGGTGCGCCGCCACCGACGGGGCGACGTGGACCTCCACCGTGTCCTCGGCGCCGAGCGCCGCGATGCCCTCACGCGTCCACTCCCGTACGATCGCTGGGTCGGCCGAAGCTTCACGCCCGATGACGCGCGTGGCGATCGCGAACGCGAGCCGGACGAGCGACTCCTCCGAGGTCTCGAGCGCCTGTCTCCTCGCAGCCCGAACGGCCTCGGCCGCGCCCTCGACGACGTCGCGCAGCTCCGCCGTCACGGCCTCGAGCCTCTGGGTCAGCTCTTCGACCTCCGGGGATGGGAGGAACCCGAGCGATCCCGGGTCGATGCCGTGGTCGTGCGGGATCGGGGGCATCGAGGGGGAGCGGCCGTGCGGCGGGATGCTCCGCGGGCGCACCGAGGACATCGTCGTCATCACGACGCGGACGCCCTCGTCGGGCGCCGCGGGCGACATCCACGGCGGCGCCATCGGCGCGACGCACGCGTCGCGTGAGGCCCAAGGCAGCGGGCTCTCCACCTCCTCCAGGTGGGGCAAGGCGCCCAGGATCGGGACCGCCGGCATGGCGCTCATGGTCATGACGTGGCCTCCTTACCTTCCCAGGTCCAACGTGCCGTCTGTCTCGAGGCGCAAGGCGGTCTCGAGGATCTCGGTCCGGGCCGCCTCGAGATCGACCTTCCTCGGGGTGGGCAGGAGCTCGAGGTCGTCGCGGAGGACGTCGGCGGCGCGCTGGGACAGCCCCCCGAACACCGCGGCGAGCACCTCTGCGGGCGCGTCTTTGAGCGCCGTCGTGAGGCGGTCGCTCGGGATCTCTCGCAGGAGGGTCCGCATCGCGCGGGAGTCGAGCCGGGCCAGGTCGGTGAACGTGAACATCGAGAGACGCAGCTCCCGGGAGAGGTCCGGGTTGTCCGACTCGATGTCGGAGAGGACGTCGCTGGCGACCTGCTTCTCCCCTGCGTTCAGGATCTGCGCAGCCTTGGCCATCCCGTCGATCCCGATGTTGGTCGTACCGTCGGACACCGGCAGCTCGGCGGCGAGCGCGCTCGCCGCCTCCTCCAGGGTGCTGGCGGGGATCTCCGCCAGCCTGCTGACGCGCTGGACGATGCTGGCTTGACGGTCCCGCGGCATGCTCGCGAGGACCGCGGCGGCCGTCGACGGCTCGAGCCTGGCCAAGATCGCGGCCGCGAGCTGGGCGGGCTCTGCAGCGAGGAGGGACGCGACGGCCTCGGGGGGGGCCGCCTCGAGGCGAGCCAACGGGCTCGTCGTCCCGTCCTCGAACACGCCGCGTGCGCGATCCTCCCCGAGCGCGCCGACCGCGAGGCGGCGCAGGTACGGCAGGCCGCCGCGCGGGACCGCTACGGCCCGCGACGTCTGGTCGACGAAGTCGGCGTAGGTCGCGTTGAGGGCGTCAGCAGGGACCTCGCGCATCGTGGAGGCGACGACCCGGAGCTTGCGGAGCTCCGGCTCGCTCAGCTCAGCGACGATGGGGGCGGCGATCTTCTCGTCGAGCGACAGGAGGAACACGACCGCCTTCTCGGGTCCGGTGAGCATGTCCGGGTCTTCGCAATCCGTGTGCCGTCAGGCGAGTCCCTCCGACGGCGAGGGATCGCGCCTCCGGGCTTGAAGCACGCCGCGGCCCAGCAGGCCGTCCTCGCGTAGCGAGGGGGGCCCGGCGGGGTGAAGAGCGGCACCTCCCTCATCCAGCACGACGACGGTGCCTTGTCAGCGCGCTGCTACTAGGACGCGATCCGCTGCGCCGCCTGCTCGGGGCCGCCCAGCCAGTGGCGGATCACGAGCGCCGCGCTGGCGGGATCCTCGGCGGCGCGCCTCAGCGCCTCCTCGCGCGGCGCGAGCTGCGGCGGCTCGGCCGGCGTCGGGAGCAGCGTCGCTCCGGTCGAGGCGGCGAGGAGCGACGCCTCGAGCGTCTGCGCCTTCTTCTGGCGGCGACGCCGCGCGGCGAGCGCCACGAGCGCGACGAGCGCGAACAGCGCTCCTGCCGCGTACGGTGCGTACTTCTTGTGCTTCTCCAGCGGAGACGGCGCCGCGGGCGCCGCCTTGGTCTCGTCCACGGCGGCCGCTGCGGCGAACGCGAACGGGATGCACTCGACGGTCACGAGGTCCTCGCGGCGCTCGTCGGCGCCCACCGCGCTCCGGACGAGCTTCTCGAGCTGCGCCAGCTCCTCGGGATCGCGGAGCGCCACGAACCGGGCGCCGCTCTCGTCGACGCCCGAGATCCCGTCCACCGCGACGGCGACGGTCAGCCGCTTGAGCGTGCTCGCGCGGTTGACGCGCCGCTCCGTGACGCGATCGACCTCGAAGTTCCTGGTGTGCTGACGGCGGAGCACGCCGGCGACCGTCGTCTCGGAGACCTCGGCCTCCGCGTCGCCCGTCGGCAGGTTGCTCTCGGCGCCGGGGACGCCCGCCACGGTCTCCGGATCCGCGCCCGACGCGCGCTCGATGAGCAGCTCTTCGCTCCGGAGCGCCGTGCTCTTCGGCTTGAACTTGTCCTCGGTCCTCTCCACCTGAGCGAAGTCGAGCTCCGCCGTCACGCGGACGTCGGCCGCGCCGGGTCCGACCACGCGCTCCAGCATGGTCCGGACGCGCTCCTCGAGGGCCGTCTCCATCCCCCGCGTCATCGCGAGCGGCTCCTCGTCGGCGCCTCCCGCGGCTCCCTCTTTGTCTCCGCGCGGCCGCCGGAGCAGCACGCCCTCGGTGGTCGCCAGCGCGACGCGGTCGGGGGACAGCCCGGGGACCGCCGAGGAGACCAGGTGCACGATCGCGCCGATCTCCTGGCCGCCGAGCTCGCGCCCAGGGCGCAGCTTCACCACCACGGACGCCGACGCGGGGTCTCGCTTCTGCACGAACACGCTCTTCTCCGGCTGCACCAGGTGCACGCGCGCGCTCTCCACGGCGGCGACGGAGGAGATCGTGCGTGAGAGCTCGCCCTCCATCGCGCGCCGCAGCATCACGTGTTGCTCGAACTCGGTCGCGCCGAGCCGCATCTTGTCGAAGCTCTCGAAGCCGACGCCGCCCCCGCGGGGCAGCCCGGCGCCCGCGATCTCCAGGCGGAGCTCGTGCACGCGACTCTCGGGGACCTCGATCACGCCGCCCGGACCCACGCGGTGCGGCGCCTTGAGCTCCTTGAGCTTGCCCGCCACGGTGGCCGCGTCCTCGGCCGCGAGCCCGGTGAAGAGCGTCGTGTACGGCTCGGACGTCGCGCGCAGGGTCAGCCAGAGACCGAGGCCCAGAGCGGCGATGACCGTGGTGAGGAGGAGGACGAGGGCCGGCGTGCCGAAGCTGCGGAGCTTCTCCCACACCCGGGTCGCACGCTCGCGGAGGCCTCTGCCGGTCGGGTCAGACATTGGTGCGCCACAGCTCCTGGAAGGCGTCGAGCAGCTTGTTCCTCACGGTCCCCACGAGCTTCATCGTGATCTCCGCCTCTTTCACCGCGATCATGGTGCCGTGGATGTCGTCGATGGCCCCGCGCGCCAGCGCGTCGGACCTCTCCGCCGCGGCGCTCTTGGCCTCCGCGGCGCGCTCGAGCGCGGCGCCGAGCACCTCGCCGAAGCCGACGCTCGGATCGACCCCCGCGTCCGCCTCGATCTGCGGATCGAGGCCTTGGATGCTCTGGATCGCCTCGGGGCCGGAGATCTCGCGGATCATCATCTCACTGACCGATCTTCAGCGCGGATCGTGCCATCGACTTGACCGACTCGATCGTGGCGACGCCTGCCTCGTAGGCGCGTGAGGCAGTCATCAGGTTGACCATTTCCGTCACGACGTTGACGTTCGGGTACTCGACGTACCCCTCACCGTCCGCGTCCGGGTGGCCGGGGTCGTACACCATCTGACCTGGCTCGGTGTCCTCCCGGACCTCGGTCAGATCCACCCGCATCACCGCGTTCAGCACCGCGTCCATGCTCCCGCTGCGGAGCGGCTTGGCCTCGAACACCGGATCGACGCGATTGTACGGCTCCCCGTCGGGTCCGCGCGTCGTGCGCGCGTTGGCCAGGTTCGACGCGATCACGTTCATGCGAGCGCGCTCGGCCGAGAGGCCCGACGCCGCTACCTCCAGCGCGCTGAAGACGCCGGGCCCGGTCTCCGGGACGCGCGAGATGGCGCTCATGCGCCACGCCCGTCTTGCGCAGCCCAGGCGAGCGAGGCGAGCTCGGCGCTCGTGAGCGTGCTCACCGTCTCGTACCGCACGTGGTTCGCCGAGATCTTCACCACCTCGCGGTCGAGGCTGACCGCGTTGCCGTCCGCGTCGGGGGGCGTGGCCTCGTCGACGGTGACGCGCGACCGGAGGGCCTCGGCGCCGGCGCCCGCGTGGCGTGCGTCGGTCGTCGCCATCGCCAGGGAGAGGGCGCCGGAGAAGCCGTCGGCGCGCTCGAGGTCGCGTGGGCGATACCCGGGCGTGTCCACGTTCGCCAGGTTGGCGGCGAGCACGTTGTGCCGCGCGAGGTGGTAGTCGAGGCCCGCGTGCAGGCTGTCGACGTGGCCGAGGATCTTCATCGCGAGGAAGCCCAGCAAGCCGCGTGCCTCGTGGAAGCAGGTCCGCTGCGCGAGCGGCCGTGGCTCAGCGCTTGCAAACCTCGGGGCGTGGTCAAGCTGACGCGCCTCAACCAACAGACCGTCGCCATCAACCCCGAGAACATCCTCTGGGCGGACGCGACGCCTGACACGACCCTCTGCCTGACGGGCGGAGAGAAGATCCTGGTTCGAGAGTCGCTCGACGAGCTGCTCGATCTCGTCATCGCCTACCAGCGGGCGATCCGGCGGGAGCGACACGACTTCAGGAACGACGCCGAGGCGCCGTAGGAGGGTTACCCGTGGATCCCGGAATCTTGATCGGAGTCGCAGTCGCGCTCGGCGCGGTGCTCGTCGGAAACGCCCTCGAAGGCGGCCACATGGGCTCGCTCGTGGGCGGCCCCGCGGCGCTCATCGTGCTCGGCGGCACCATCGGCGCCGTCATCGTGCAGTTTCCGCTCAAGCTCTGCGGGCAGGCGGTGAAGGCCGCGAAGGGCCTCTTCAAGGCGCCCCAGCACCACCCGGCGAAGCTCGTGGACGAGATCGTCGAGTTCGCCCAGAAGGCTCGCAAGGACGGCGTGCTCGGGCTCGAGAAGGTCGCCGGGAGCGCGTCCCACCCGTTCCTCACCAAGGGCCTGCTCATGGCGGTCGACGGCTCGGACTCCAACGCGATCCGGAACACGCTCGAGACCGTCATCAGCCAGGAGGAGGCGCACGCAGAGAACTGCGCGAAGGTCTACGAGGCGGCGGGCGGCTACTGTCCGACCGTCGGCATCATCGGCGCCGTGCTCGGCCTCATCCACGTCATGTCGAACCTCGCCGACATCAACGCGGTCGGCACCGGCATCGCGGCCGCCTTCGTCGCGACGATCTACGGCGTCGCGGCGGCGAACATCGTGTTCCTCCCCTTGGCCGGCCGCATCAAGATGCGTCACCACGAGGAGACGCAGGTGATGGAGCTCATGCTCACCGGCGTGCTCGCCATCCAGGAAGGTCTCAACCCGAAGCTCGTCCGCGAGCGGCTCAGCGCGTACCTGCCGGCGCACGACGGGGCAGCGCACGCTTCGGGCGCGACGGAGAAGGCGCCAGCGTGAGCCGCAAGAAGAAGCACGCGGAGCACGTGAACCACGAGCGTTGGCTCGTGAGCTACGCGGACTTCATCACCCTTCTGTTCGCCTTCTTCGTCGTCATGTTCGCCGTGTCCCAGGTGGACACGAAGAAGGTCGGCCGCTTCACGGAGTCCTTCTCGCACGCCGTCGGCATCATCACCGCGCCCGCCGGCGACGGCATCATGCCCGGAGAGATCGTCATCAAGGCCGCCAACTCCCGGCGCGTCTCGAACGGAGCGCAGAACGGCGACGACCACGGTGACCAGCTCAGCGCCCTGCAGGCCAGCCTCAACGAGAAGGCCAAGCTCGGCGGCCACCTCGCGCGCATCAAGATCGTGCGGCGCGGCAACGAGCTCGTCCTCAGGCTCGACGCCACCGTCCTCTTCGACAGCGGCGAGGTCGACGTGCGCGAGGCCGCCCGGCCCGTGCTGAAGGCGATGGCCGCGGAGCTCAACGAGCGCGACGTCCTGCTCCGGGTCGAGGGACACACCGACGACGTCCCGATCACGAACGCCCGCTACCGCTCGAACTGGGACCTGTCCACCGCGCGCGCCACGAGCGCCGTGGTCGAGCTCGCGACCGCGGGCGGGATGGACCCGAAGCGGCTCGCGGCCATGGGGTACGCCGAGTACCAGCCGATCGCGCCCAACGACAGCCCCGAGGGTCGCACGCAGAATCGCCGCGTGGACTTCGTGGTCAGCGTCCGATCCGAGTGACCGCGCCTGCGGCCGGTCTGATCTCTGCGCCCACCGCCTCGTCGCGGAGGACGCCCGAGCGAGACCGGGCGGCCCGGGCGCGAAGGGCGCGCCCTCTCGCCCGAAGCGCCGAGCGTCACGCGGCCGGCGAGGTGCGTCAGCCGAGCGTCGACGTCGACGCTGCTCTCTCCCGGTTGCCATCGAGCCTCGGCGCCGGACGTCGGACGAGCGCGCGCGCTCGCGGCGGCACGTGGCTTGCGAAGGAGGTCTCCCAAGATGTTCCGCTCCCTCCACATCGCGGCGACGGGCATGGTGGCCCAAGAGACCAAGCTCGACGCGATCGCCAACAACCTCGCGAACTCGAACACCACCGGCTACAAGCGGCAGAGCGCCGAGTTCGAGGATCTGCTCTACCAACAGCAGCGAGGCGCCGGCATCGGGGCGGGCGGGGTGGCCGCGCCCACGACGGTGGAGCTCGGCTCGGGCGCGCGGGTCGTCGCGACGCCGCGGCACTTCACCCAAGGATCGATCCAGCAGACGGGCAGCCCGCTCGACGTGGCGATCGAGGGCAACGGGTTCCTCCAGGTCCAGCGCGACGATGGGACGGCCGCCTTCACGCGCGCCGGCGCCATGAAGGTGGACGCCTCTGGCAGGCTCGTCACGAGCGACGGGCTCGCGATCGAGCCCAACGTCACCGTCCCGAGCGACGCGACCTCGGTCACGATCGGTAGCGACGGCCTGGTGAGCGCGGAGGTGCCGGGCCAGCCCGCGCCGGTCCAGCTCGGCAAGATCCAGATCGCGACGTTCCCCAACCCGGGCGGTCTCACCGCCGTGGGCCACAACCTCTTCCTGGCCAGCGGCTCGAGCGGCGAGGCGTCCGTGGGCGACGCCGGCACCGACGGCCGCGGCCGCCTGATGCAGGGCGCGCTCGAGGGCTCCAACGTCGAGGTGGTCACCGAGATGATCGACCTCATCCGGACCCAACGCGCCTACGAGATCAACTCCAAGATCATCTCCGCGGCGGACGAGATGCTCCGCAGCGCGACGCAGGTGCGATGATGAGGCGCTCGATCGTCGCAGCGTGCCTCCTGCTCTCCACCGTCCTCGCGGCGCCCGTCGACGCGAAGCGAGCGCCGGAGGGCGCGAAGCCCGGGCGCGAGATGCTCGTGGCGAGCGCCCGCGTCCGCCTCGGCGACGTCGTCCCGGGCGCGCCCGAGGAGCTCCGCGCCGTGGACCTCGGCCCCTCGCCGGCGCCCGGCGGCTCGCGCGTGCTCTCTCGCGCCGACATCGTCGCGGCGCTGCCGGAGGGCGCGGACGCGAAGAAGGTCTCTCTGCCGCACAGCGTCCGCGTGGTGCGCAAGACGACCTCGCTCGCCGCAGCGGCGCTCGAGTCCCTGGCCGCCGAGGCCATCGCGCGGCGAGGGATCGAGAAGGGCGGCACGTTGGTCGCGGCGCGCCCCCGGGCGGCCGTGTCGGTCGCCGCGGGCTGGGACCGGATCAGCGCCGAGCTGCCGAGGCTTCCCCGCAAGGCAGGCAAGCACCTCACGACCGCCACGCTGGTGTTCCTCGAGGGGGACATCACGCTCGCCAAAGTGCCCGTACCGGTGGAGCTCGCGCTGCCTCCCGGCGCCGCGCTGCCGGACGTGAAGAAGGGCGCGAGGCTCGTCTTCTCGGTCGAGCGCGGGACGTTCGAGATCCGAGTGAGCGGCGCAGCGGGCGCCGACGCCGACGTCGGTGACCCCCTGCCCGTGACGCTCGAGAGCGGCAAGGTCGTGCGCGGGCGCCTCGTCTCACGCGACCCCGCCGTGGCGACGGAGGCCCCGTGACGCGCGCGACGCTGCTCTTGCTGGTCGCCGCAGGCGCGCTCTCGGCGTGCGGCCCGTCCCACATCATGTCCTACACGCCGAAGGAGCGCGACTACAAGCTCGGCAAGTACGCGCAGCGGGACCCATCCCTGCAGGCCTCTCGCGGCTCGCTCTTCAGCGACGCCGTCGGCGGCTTGCTCGAGGACACGCGGGCCGTCCGCCCCGGCGACATCGTCCTCATCCAGATCGACGAGAGCGCGGACGCCACGGGAAACTCCACCACGCACCTGTCGCGCGACTCCACCGCCGACCTCGGGATCAGCAACGTGTTCGGGCTCCTCGGCGCCCTGAAGGCCATGGCGCCGGCCGCGGACCCCACCCACATGCTCACGTGGATGAGCAACGCCGACTTCTCGGGGCAGGGCAACACGAGCCGGCAGGGCGAGCTCCGCGGGAGCATCGCCGTGCGCGTCACGCGCGAGATGCCGAACGGGGATCTCTTCCTCGAGGGCACCAAGGTGATCCTCATCAACTACGAGGAGTACCACCTCTACATCTCCGGGCTCGTCCGCCGGGCCGACATCGGGGAGGACAACACGGTGCCCTCCTCGCGCATCGCGGACGCGGAGATCGAGTTCACGGGCCGTGGCGACATCGACGACCAGCAACGCAAGGGGATCCTCGGGCGCGCGCTGGACAAGGCAAACCCCTTCTGAGCACCATGAAGAAGATCACCCTCGCTCTCCTGCTCGCGCTCGCCGCCTCCGCCCCCAGCGACGCGCGCGCCGACAAGCTCCGCGACCTGGCCGAGGTCGTCGGCGCTCGCGACAACCAGCTCGTCGGCTTCGGCATCGTGACGGGGCTCGCCGGGACGGGAGACGACGCGTCGGCTCCGGTCGCCGCGCAGGCCGCGGTCGCCATGCTGCGGCGCCTGGGTGTGCAGGTCGACCCCAAGGAGGTGCGCCTGCGGAACGTGGCCGCCGTCGTCGTCACGGCCACGCTCCCGCCCTTCGCCAAGCCGGGCACCAAGCTGGACGTGTCCGTGAGCTCGCTCGGGAACGCCCGCTCCATCGCCGGCGGGACGCTCGTGCAGGGGCTGCTGAAGGGCGCCGACAACAAGACCTACGCGGTGGCGCAGGGCGCGCTGGTCGTAGGGGGCTTCGGCGCCAAGGGCGCGAGCGGCAGCCAGGCCAAGCAGGGCACCCTGACGAGCGGCCGCATCCCGCAAGGCGCGATCGTGGAGAAGGAGGTCGTCACCTCCATCGTGGAGGGAGGGAAGATCACCCTCGCGCTCCGCACGCCCGGGTTCACCACCGCCTCGCGCATGGCCTCCGCGATCAACACGAGCGTCGGCGAGGGCACGGCGGCCGCGCCCGACGGCGGCACGGTGGTCGTGACCGTGCCCGCCGCGTTCAAGGCGGACGCCGTCGGGCTCATCGCGAAGCTCGAGGACCTGGATGTCACACCTGTCAGGAAGAGCAGGGTGGTCATCAGCGAGCGGACGGGGACGATCGTCGCCGGCGGGGACGTCCGCCTGGCGCCGGCTGCCATCGTCCATGGCGGCCTCACGATCGTCGTGAAGGAGACGAAGGCGGTGTCGCAGCCGGTGGTCGGCAAGGGCACCACGGTGCCGAAGTCCGACATCACCGTGACCGAGCCTACCCCGGACGTCCGCTACCTCGAGGAGGCGCCGTCGCTCGCGGAGGTCGCGCAGACGCTCGGCACCCTCGGTCTGTCGGCGCGCGAGCTGGCCAGCGTCCTCGGCGCGCTCCGCACGGCTGGGTCGCTCGAGGCCGAGGTGGTGGTCGAGTGATGGTCCCGCCCGTCTCGAGTCGAGAGCCGTTCCTGGATGAGACGACCCGTGTCGCAAGTCGAGCCTCACAGCGAGACGCCGAGGTGACCGAGCTCGATCGCCTCAGCCGCGACTTCGAGGGCGTCTTCGTGCGCCAGCTGCTCAGCGCGGCCCGTTTCGGCGAAGGTGGGGCTGGAAAGGGCGGCGGGTTCGGCGCGATGGTCGTCGACGCGATGGCGACCGCCGTCTCCGAAGGCGGAGGCATCGGTCTTGCTCAACGGATATCCGAAGCCCTCGAAGTCGCGGAGAGCCCGCGAATCGGTGGGTCGGAGGTCCCGAAGTGAGCAGCGAGATTTCTAGCAACGAGAATCGCCTGACCCTTCGTCCCACGAGCCGCGGCAAGATCGTCGGAAGGAGCGAGCCGCTGCGGCACCTCTTCGGCAGCGTCGACCGCGTGGCCCGCGCCAACTGCACCGTGCTCGTCACGGGCGAGAGCGGCACCGGCAAGGAGACCGTCGTCGCGGCGCTCCACGACGCGAGCCCTCGCGCCGCCGCGCCGCTCGTCACGATCAACTGCGGCGCGATCCCGGAGGCGCTCCTCGAGAGCGAGCTCTTCGGTCACGCCAAGGGAGCGTTCACCGGGGCGCACGCGGCGCGCCAGGGGC
>CAZBJI010000002.1:0-75145 GCA_964492175.1 uncultured Polyangiaceae bacterium
CGTGCCCGCCTCCCAGCGTCACGACGCGGCGGCTCCGGGTTGCGTCGCTCATCAGACGAAGAGCAGCATCGCACGCGTGGGGCGGCCCGTGGCGGCCACGATCGCGGCGCGGTAGAGATCCACCTGGCGGGCGTAGGCGTCGACGTGCTCGGGGCTCGCGGCGTCGGGATCGTCGGTCTTGTAGTCGACGACGAGCCAGCCCTCGTCGAGCTCGAGCGCGAGATCGACGACTCCGTCGACCAGCTCCCCGGCGCCGACCGGCAGCACGATCGGCACCTCCCGCCGCACCCGGTGCGGGGCGGCGCGCGCTCGATCGAAGATCGGGTGGGCGAGGGCGCCGATCGCCACATCCGCGGCGGCGTCCACCTCCTCCAGCGGGACGCCTGCGAGGCGCCCCAGCGCCGAAGAGAGCTCGCGCACGGCGCCCGGCTCGGCGTCGAGCGCGGTCGACGCGAGGATCTGGTGCACCAACGTCCCGAAGCGCCGCCCGGCCGGCCGCCCCGGGGCCCGCGCCAGGCGCTCCACCGCGACGCCGTCCGGGCGCCCCGAACCGGCGTGCGCGCGCGCGGTCGCAGTCTCTACGCGGGCGGTCGAGCGGCTCGCGGCGTCCACCCACGCCGCGTGATCGGCCGCAGCCCGCTCGAGCCGCGCCAGGTCGGCGCGCGCGACGTCCTCGGGCGCACCCTCCCCGAGCAAGGCCTCGCCGACGACGCCGCGGGCCTGCACCGACACGTCGAGCGCATGGGGATCGAAGCACGTCGCCCTGCCCCACGCCGTGACGTGCTCGCCGGGCGCGAGCGTGGAGAGGGACGGGCCGTCGCCCGACGGCCGCGCGACGACCGAGTCGGTGCCCTTGACCCAGGGGAGATCCGCGCGCGCAGGCTTGCGAGGGCTCTCGATCCCGAGCGAGCCGGAGAGGACCGAGAGCCAGCCCTCGTCCGGGAACGCCGGCGCGTCGCCGACGACAGGCACCACCAGGAGATCGCGCGCGCGCGTCGCCGCGACGTAGGCGAGGCGGACGCCCTCGGCGACGAGGCGCGCCTCCTCGAGCGGCCGGTGCTCGAGGAGCTCCCACGGCTCGAGCCCGGCGAGGGTGAGCGCCGCGAGCCGCTCCTGCACCAGGACCACCTTCCCTGGCGCTCGGGTGGCGGGGGACATCGGATCGCCGAAGAGGACCACCGGGAACTCCAGCCCCTTGGCCTTGTGCACCGTCATCACGCGCACCACGTTGGCCTGCTCGTCCCAATCCGCGCTCCCACGCAACGCGTCCGGGGCCGAGACGTCGTCGACGAACGCGCGGAAGGAGAGGCCCCCGCGCCGGTCCTGCCGGGTGGCGCGCTGGGCGAGGCTGGCGAGCCGGCACGCGACCTGCTCCCCGTGGGGTGAGAGCGCGACGGTCAGGTGTCCGCGCGTGGCCGCGAGGAGCTCGCGGACCGTCTCGGCGGGCGGGCGCGCGTTGCGGTGGTGGTGGAGGCGGTCGAGCAGCGTCAGCGCGTCGCCGAGCTCGACCAGCGACGCCGGCAGCGCCGTCTTCGGCCGGCGCGACGGATCCAGCCCCCCATAGCGCTCCTTGTGCTCGAGGAGCTGCTCGTCGGTGAAGCCGAAGAGGAAGCCGCGCAGCGCGGCGTAGACCGACAGCGTGTCGTCGGGGCGCTCGATCGCGGCGAGCGCATTCAACACGCCCCGAACCTCCTCGTCCTCCGCGCTCCCCCCGCCGCCGGTCACGGCGAACGGTACGCCGCGATCGGCGAGCGCTCGGGTCACGTCGCGGACGCCTGCCTCGGACCAACCGCCCATCTGGCGGAACAGCACGCAGAGGTCGCCCGGCTCGATGGGCCGCGACCCCGCCTCCGACTCCACGCGGTAGCCGCTCTCTCCGAGCAGCCACGCGACGAACGCGCCGAGCGCGGCGGGGTACGACTCGCGGATGGCGCCGCGCGCGATCTTCTGGAAGCCATACGGTCTCGGCACCGGCAGCGCCACGACGGCGGGCTGGCCTTCGATGGCCTCGCGGTGCGGCTCGAGGGGGACGTAGCTCGCCGAGAGGGTCTCCCGGTCGCCGGTCATTCGCGGAGCGAACGCCGCGTTCACGAACGCTTGCAGCGCGGGCGCGGCGCGGAAGGAGCGGCTGAGCGTGAGGACCGCGCCGCCGCTTTCCACGATCAGGTCCTTGACGCGCTCGTACGTCCCGATGTCCGCCCGGCGGAAGCGGTAGATGGACTGCTTGGGGTCCCCGACGAGGAAGAGCCGCCCCGGCGCCGGCGGGGACGAGAGGGGGTCGCTGGGGCTCGGCCGATCGCTGGTGAGCAGCAGCAGGATCGCCGCCTGCGTCGGATCCGTGTCCTGGAACTCGTCGACGAGCACGTGCTCGAAGCGCGAGGCCAGCGCGAGCCTCGTCGCCTCGTCCGTGGCGAGGAGCGCGCGGGTGCGCAGGAGCAGATCGTCGAAGTCGAGCACGCCCCGCTCGGCCTTCTTCCGTTGATAGGCTTCGACGACCTGCCAGAGCTCCGCGCGGAGCTCGGTCGCCAGATCCGCGTCGGCGCGCTGGGTCAGCTCGGCGACCGCGGTCATCAGCGCCCCGTGCAGCTCCCGGAGCTCGGCCCGGTCCACGCCGGGGGCGTAGGTGCCCCTCCGGAAGCGCTTGAGGTCCTTCACGGGTCCCCGCTGCCCGAGCTGGAGCAGCTCGCCCTCGAGCTCGTCCAGGGAGAGGCGCGGCGCCCGCTCGGCGAGATCACGGAGCGGCGCGAGCCCGCGGCTGATCTCCTCGCTCGGATTGCTGGCTCTGCCGCTCAGCTCCGCGAGCGCGCGGACCTGGATCATGAGCGCGCCGAGGTCCGCGGCTCGATCCCACGGCCGGCGGCGCCAGGGCTCGTCCAGGTCGCGGTGATCGCAGAGGTCGCGCGCCGCCCAGCGGAGCCGCTCCACGGAGATCGTCCTGCGGGTGAGCGCGCGGAGGAGGGGAGGAGACCGCCTGCCGAGGGCGCCCTCGAGCCACTGCCCGAACGCCTCCTCGAGGAGCGCGCTCGCCTCCTCCTCCGACGCCGGCGAGAAGCGCGGATCGATCCCCGCCTCCACCGGGCGCGCGCGGAGCAGCTCGCCCGCGAAGGTGTGGAGCGTCGAGACGTGCGCCTCCTCGAGGCGTTGGCCAGCCCGCGCGAGCGCCTCCCGGTCGGCGCCCTCGGACGCTTGGCGCGCGCCGTCGATGGCCCCCCGGAGGCGCACCTTGAGCTCACCGGCGGCCTTGTCCGAGAACGTGAGCGCCGCGATTCGCGAGACGTCGGCGCCCCGGCGCAGGAGCGCGACGCACCGGCGTACGAGCATCGTCGTCTTGCCCGTCCCGGCGGCGGCCTCGACGAGGAGCGTCGTGTCGAGCTCCGTCGTGATGGCGTCTCGCGCGGCGGCGTCGCTCACGGCAGCCCCCGCAGCGCCACGAGGTCGTCCCAGAGGTCCTTCTCGTCGGGGCGATCGAGGCGCTTTCGCCGGGCCCGCCGCTCCTCGTCGGGCCCGCAGACGGCTTGGTAGGGGCAGCGCGCGCAGGCCCCCTCCCTCGGGAGCGCGGGCAACAGAGCTCGCTCGATCGCCCGGTCGACGATCTCGAGCACGCGGAGCCCTCGCGCCTTGTTGTCCGGGGCGAGGTCGACCTCCTGCACCTCGAAGCCGGCGCGCTCCGTCGAGTAGAAGAAGCGCGCGACCGTGACGCGATCCCCCTCGTCCAAGAGCTTGCCGGCGACCGACTCCAGCGCGAGCGCGTAGAGGAGCGGCTGCGTGAGACGTCCGCCGCCGACGCCGACGAGGCCGCGTACGTCGGGCAGCCTCCCCGTCTTGAAATCCGTCACGCGGACCTCGCCGGAGGGGCGGCGGTCGACGCGGTCGATCGCGCCGCGCAGGAGGAAGCCACCCGGCAGGCGGGCCGGCTCGTCGAGCGAGCGCGGATCCAACGTGGTCTTCTCGAGCCCGAAGCCGAGCTCCGCGTACAGCGGCAGGAACCCGTCACCGCTCGCGGTCTCTCGATCCACGGCGCCGAGGACGTCGCGCTCGAGCGCCTGCACGTCGCGCTCGAACACGGAGTCGAGCAGCGGGTCGAGCCGGGATCGCGCGTCTGCGGCCAGCTCCGCCACGACGGTCTTCGCCAAGTGGCGGACGTGGGCCGCGTTCCTCGGATCGGTCGGGTCTACGCCGCTCTCCGCGACGCGCCGCACGAGCAGGGCCTGGCAGGCGTGGTGGAGCGCCCCGAGCGTCACCGGATCGAGGCTCTCGACGACCGAAGGGTCCGGCCGCGGCGTCAGGTGGACGATGGCGTGGAGGAAGTACCGGTACGGGCACTCCGAGTACGTCGCGAGCGCCGAGGGCGACGCGGGGCGGGTCCGAAGGCGGTAGCGCGCGAGGCGGGCCCGCGTCTGCGGCTGGGTCGCGACGAGCCCGTCGGTGGGGGAGAGCTGGTCGCGCCGGTGCCTCGCCCAGCGCGCCCGGAGCGCCCGGTGGACGTGCGGGTGGCCGACCAGCAGGATCCGCGCGCGGCCCCGCGACGCCTCGGGTGTGGCCCGGTGCTCGCCGAGGAACGCGAGCTCCCGCTCGACCGAGTCGATCGCCACCTCGGGGTCGCGCGGCGCCGGGAAGCCAACGCGCGCCCCCGAGCCGCTGGCGACCCCTGGCGCGAGGGACGCGAGATCGGGGAGCGCCCCCTCGAGCGCCCGCACGACCTCGAGCGCGAAGAGCGACGGCACGCGCGGCCGCCCAGCGTCGAGATCGAAGCGCGGGTAGCTGAACGCGAGCCGGTCCGTCGCGGCTCCCGCGGCGAGCGCGAGCCCGAGCCGCTCGGCGTGGGCTCGATCCTCCTGCCTGTCGAGATCCTCGGAGAGCGCCGCGCGCGCCACGTCCGAGAGGAGAGGGTCCTCGCGCGCGCGCTCCGGGAAGAGGCGCTCGGCGAGCCCGGGCACGAACACCGCGGTCCGCACGCGGCCCCTCAGCGCCTCGGGCGTGGTGACGAGGACGCGCCCCGCGCCCGAGCGCGGCGCGGGCCGCTCGAGCGTGGCGAGCCGCGGCTCGAGCGTCACCCGCACGAGCTCCAGATCGACCTCCTGCTCGCTCGCGGCGAGCGGCTCGAGATCGGCGAGGACTGCGAGCACGAGCGCGGGCCTCCGGAGGCCGCGCGCGGCCAGCACCCGGAGCGCGTGGAGCATCTCCCCCCAGGAGCCGCGGAGCGGGAGGGCGTCGAGCGCCTCCAGGATGGGCCGAAGAGCCCGAAGGAGCCCGTCGATGGCGGTCGCGTCCCGCTCGGCGCGGGCCCGCGCGGGGGCCTCGGCGTGGAGGTCGGGGTACGCGCGCCGGACGTCCTCGAGCACGGCGCGGGAGGCCGCGAGCCTGCGGCTCACGTAGGAGGTGAGCGTCTCGGCGGGACCGGTCGAGACGACGCCGGCCTCCCCGAGGAGGCGCTCCCAGCCCCGGATCGAGGGGCGATCGGGCGTCGGAGGCTCTGCCTCGAGCGCCGTCTCGGCCGTGTCGATCACCGGCGCCGCGGCGAAGCGCCCGAGCTCCTCGCCGAGCGGACCGAGCGGCTCTTCGGGGACCGCGGCGGGTGTGAGCGGGACCTGCGCGGTCGCCAGGTACTCGCAGAGCCGGCGGCCGGACCCTCGCTCGGTCCTGCACGCGAGCAACAGAAGGAGCGCGCGGCCCGCGGGGTGGGGCCGCCGCGTCCCGCCCTCGAAGAACGCGGGGACGCCGGCGCGCGCGAGCGCCGCTTCGAGGTGCGCGGCGTAGGTGTCGCGCGCCCGGACGGCCACGGCCATCGCGTCGAACGGGACTCCACGCCGCGCCTCGCCGACGATCGCGCGCGCGACCTCCACCGCCTCGAGCGCCTCGCTCGCAGCGCCCTCGAGCGTCACGGGGGGGCGGCCTTCCGGCGGGCAGACGGCGGACTCGGGCGAGAGCAGCCGATCGCAGAAGGTGGCGAGCGGGGCCGAGTCAGTCGCCCGCTCCGGCGCGAAGCGGAGCTCCGCGAGGTGCCGCAGGGATCGCCTGTCCCGATCGTGACAGAGCACGAGCGCCAGCGGGCTCCGGTCGACGAGGGCGCCGAAGAGCTCGCGCTCGAGGTTGCTCGTGAGGGTCGGATCGAGGAACAGGAGCGGCAGCGCGGGCGCCCCGCCCGATCGCGCCACGGCGGCGGCGGCTCGGAGGAGGTCGGCGCGGTCCGCGAGCCTTCGGCGCTCGAGCAAGCGCATCACCCCCGCGTACAATCGGCCGACCTCCGCGACCGCCTCGGTCGAGCCGAGCCGCGACGGCTCGACGCCGTTCATGCGCAGGTCGGTGATCGTGGACGCGAGCGCCGCGGGGAAGCTCGGCCCGTCGGCGGCCGAACCGTGCCCGAGGGGGCGCCGCGCGAGCACGGGGATCGTCCCTGCCGCGAGCGCTTCGGCGAGCACCTCCCGCGTGACGGCCTCGAACACGAGGCGGGTCGCGGCGGCGATGCCCTCGCGCGCCAGCGCGGGCGCGGCGAGCTCGATGGCGAGGCCGGGCAAGGTCTTGCGGTGCAGGCCGAAGGTCGCGCCGCGCCGCGCGGCGTCCGCGAACAAGAGCTCGTCCACGGCCGCTCGTGACGGGCCGAGCACCAGCACCTCGGCGTCGCGCGGCAGCGCGCCCAGGAAGCCGAGCGCGCGCTCCACGCGCACGCTGGCGCTCGCAGAGACGACGAGGGCGCGGGTCACCCTCGCAGCGCCTCGACCACCCGGAGGAAGTTCCCGCCGAGGACCTTGTGGACGCGGTCGGCGCTCCACCCGCGGTCGAGCATGATGTCGACCAGCTTCGGCAGCTCCAGGCACGTGGGCATGTCGCGCGGGGTGACGATGGCGCCGTCCCAGTCGCTCCCGAGCGACGCGTGGTCCTCCCCGGCGACCTTCACGATGTGCTCCAGGTGGTCGACCACGCGTGCCGCCGTGCCGCTCCACTTCCTCTCACCGAGGAACGTCGGCTCGTACATGACGCCGATGGTCCCCCCCGAGTCCGCGATGGCGCGCACCTGATCGTCGTCGAGGTTCCGCCAGTGATCGAAGACACCGGAGACGCCGGTGTGGGTGACGAGCAGCGGCTGCGACTTGTCGTGCACCCCCACCGCATCCCAGAAGCCCTTGCGTGAGACGTGGGCGAGATCGACGAACACCTTGAGGGCGTTGAGGCGCTCGACGTACTCCTTGCCCCGCTGCGTGAGGCCCTCGTCTGCGCGCTTCAGGGGCGAGCTCGTGTCTCCGAGGGAAGAGGACGTGAGGTGGACCAGGGTCACCCGGAGGACGGTGCCGTCGGCGAGGACGTCCACGGCCTCGGGGGAGGCGTCGAGCGCGTTGCCGCCCTGGATCCCGATGAACGCGCCGTGCCGGCCGGAGGCGCGCGCGGCCCGGTACTCGGCGACGTTCCTCACGACGCGGAACTGCCCGCCGACGCTCTCGAAGAGAGCGAGGAGCCGCTGGAGGTTCTCCCGGAAGGTGCTCTCGCGCTCGCTCGCGACCTTGAGCGGGTTCGTCGTGATGATCCACGTCGCGCCCGTGACCTGAGCCTCCAGGATGCGCGGGAAGTCCGCCTGCGAGTAGAAGCTCGCGCCGAGCAGGCCTCGGTCGTGGCGCGCCGCCAGGTCGTAGCCGAACACCCGCGTCCAGATGAACGAGTCGATGTGGAGGTCGATGACGTCGCTCGCGAGGTAGACCTCGACGGCCTCGGTGGATATCCCGAGCGCTCGCGCCCAGGCGGCGGGATCCGCGCGATGGTCGGTGTAGTCCAGGTGCACGGCACGGGAGGGTGGGGGAGCGCCGGCGGCGCTGCAAGCGACCGCTGCTCCGGGCCGCGAGCGCGGCCGGTTGCGCCCGCGGCCGGTCCGCGTCACGACTCGGGTGGCATGGACGGCGGAACGACCCTCATCATCTCGATCCTCGTTGGCCTCGTGGGTGCGGCGCTGCTCCTCTATGGGCGGCGGCAGTCGCGCCTGCCGCACGTCGGGATCGGCCTGCTCATGTGCCTCACCCCCTTCGTCCCCGCGAGCGGGTACGTGGTCGGCGGCATCGCGGCGGGGCTCGCGGTCCTGCTGGTCATCGGCGTGAAGCTCGGCCTCTGATGCCCGTGGCGGCGCTCGCGTCGAGCGTGCCGCACGACGCCGTTGTTCCTGCGCTGATCTCGTGGCACGGAGACCTGGTGAGCGAAGGAGAGGACGGAAGAGCGCCCGGCGGCGGTGGGAGGCGGAGAACGTTCGACGTCCGCGCCCCTCGGATCACCCGGTCGACGAAGGACTCTGCCCAGTACCAGCCGCGTGAGGGCGCAGAGCAGCCCCCGCGAGGCGAGCGCCCCCCGCCCGCCGAGCGTCAGGCGCGAGGCGATGGACCCCCGCGAGAGCAGCGGCCCGCGCGAGGCGAGCGGCCCGCGCGAGGCGAGCGGCCCACCGGAGGCGAGCGGCCCACCGGAGGCGAGCGGCCCACCGGGGAAGAGCGGCCAGCGGGCGGCGAGCGTCGGGCGGGGATGGAGCGGAGCAGCCAGCCGCCGACGGAGCGGAGCGAGGAGCTCTCGTCGCGCCGCGAGCCTCAGCGCGTGGCGGTCCCGCTCGGCCCGATGCGGCCAGCCCGGACGCGGCAGGCGTGGCGAGAGGACGCGCCAGCTCCGCCGGCGCGCGCGCTGCCCCAGCCCGCGGGGGAGCCCGGCTCCGCGCAGCGAGGCGCCCGGTCGGACCGCCCCTACCGAGAGCCGCCGACGTTGCGCTCGGCCTCGGAGGGCTCGCCGCCGAAGGGGCGCGCCGGCTCGGCGTCCCCCTCCGCGCGCGCGGGCGCGGAGAGGGCGGGCGCGAAGACAGGCGCCGCGCAGGCACGCGCCTCACAGACCGCCGCCGCCCCGGCCCCGCCGCCCGCCCCGGCGCCGTCGCTCGAGGAGGACCTACGGACGCTCGGCGCCCGCCCCGTGAAGGTCGTCCAGAAGACCAAAGAGAAGCCGCGGACGGCGAGAGAAGCGCTGCGCGCCAAGACAGCCGCGAGGAACCCCTCGCAGCCTCCCGCCTCGGGCGCGGGCAAGCCGAAGAAGACACGCCCGCCGAGCGAGCGCGCGGAGGACGTCGAGGACGCCGCCACCGAGCCCGACGCCACCGCCTCCACCGAGCCCGCAGGGGAGGATCGCGCGGACGCAGCGGACGCGCCGGCCCCGGTGAGCCTCTGGGCGAGGATGAAGCGCCTCTTCGGTCGCTAGATCCGCGGGAGCGAGGTCTCACGCGAGCGAGGCGTGTCGCCGTTCCGAGCGACCCGCGACGCCGCCCGTTCGAGAAATGGCTCCGCGGATTCGCCCGAGGTCCTCCGCGATCAGAGCGGGGCGACGTCGAAGTCGACGCGGCGGTTCTCGGGCCGGTCGTCGCCGCGGTCCGTGCGCTCGATCGGGTAGTCCACGCCGAGCCCCACCCACTCCACGCGATCCTTCGCGAGGCCCTGCGAGATCAAGTGCTCCGCCACGCCCTTCGCGCGCGCCTTCGCGAGCTCGACGGCGTCCTTCTCGCCGGCGTCGGCGTGACCTCGCACGATGAGCTTGGCCGGCTTCCGCTGCGCCTTGTGGACGCCGAGCGCCTGTTCGAGCGCCGCCTTCATGGTCGGGTCGTCCTTGCGCAGCGCGCTCTGGTCTCGCGCGAACGGGACGTGCGCGAGCACGGCGCTCACGTCCGGCATGGCGCACGGAGACAGGCACGGCATGGGCGGTGGCTTCTTCGCGTTGGCCATCAGCCGCAGCCACTCCTGCTCGCCTTGTGGGCTGAAGCTCGCGGCGACGGCGGTGAGGTGCTGCTCGACCCGCGCGATCAGCTCCGTGACGTACCGGTTGTGCGCGGCGCGGCGCGCCGTGAGGCTGGCCGTCTCCCCTGCGGTGGCGCCGCAGCCGCCGAAGAAGGGGGCCCTCGTCTGCTCGTAGAGCGCCTTGGCGAACGCCCCGAGCTCCCGCCACTCCGGTCTGCAGTCGGGCGCCGCCGCGTCACACGAAGGGGCGCGCTCCCAGACCAGCCGGAGCGCCTCGAGGTCGCGCTTCACGTCGGCCTCGAGGTAGACGAGGCGTTGCTTCTCGGCCTCCTTGATCCCGGCCGGGACGCCGAGCGGCGGCGCGCCGCTCACGACCTCGGCGAACGGGGGCAGCTTCGGGGGCGCGTCGCGGGCGCTCGTGGCCGACGGGGTGGCCGTGGCGGTCGGCGAGCCGGTGGCGGTCGCGCTCGCCGAAGGAGCCACGCCGCCGTCGTGCGGCGCGGCGCAGTGGACCGCCGCGAGCGCCGTGGTCAGGAACAAGGCGCGGCGGGCGAGGATGGCGTCGCGATCGACCGGGTCCGGCATCGGGTGCGATGGTAGGACGGGTCTCCGGATCTGACGAGCCCGCCCGCGCGAAGCGCGCCGGGAACCGTCGACACCCTCGGCCCTGGAGATCCGCCGTGAGCCGAGCGCGCTAGAGCGCTCCTCCGCGTCCGTGTCCGACGGAGCGCAGGCGGCGCGCGAGGGGGCGGCTGCCCGGACGAAGCTGCACGGACGGAGCTGGCCGCCGTGCCCTCGCCCCCCGCGTCAGATCTTCACCTCGCGCAGCCGGATCTTGTTCGAGTCGAAGACGCCGAGCCCGAGCTCTCCCGCGGTCTTGAGGTAGCTCGGCTCACGCTGCGCTTCCTTCAGGGTCGGCAGGCCGTTCTCCTTGCGGAGCTTCTCGACCAGGTTCCAGCCGACCACGTCCTGGGCGACGGGATCGGTCGAGGCGTACACGGCGTGGAACGGCACGCGGCGCTTGGGGTTCGTGTCCAGCGGCCCCTCGTCGTACATGACCTTGAACGCGTCCGTGATGTGCAGCCGTACGCGGCTCTTCACGATGTCCTGCGCGTAGAGCTGCGCGATCTGCGGGCTCGCGTTGTGCGCGTGGAAGGCGTGGGGGTTGATGATCGACCCGTGCGTGATGTTCTTCATCGTCCCCGTGTAGCCGCAGATCGAGTGGTCCTTGATCTGGCTCACGTTGATGACGCACGTCGCCTCGGTGAACACCCGGACGAACTTGGTGCCGACGGAGGCCACGATGATCTCCTTCATCGTGGCGTCCTTGTTGAGGTGGGTCGCGGTCGTGATCCCGGAGGGGAAGTCCTTGTCGAGCTCGAGCTTCGAGTCGACGACGCGCGTGCCCTTCAGAAAGTCGTTGTACTGCTCGTAGACGACGATGTTGGAGGCTGGGACGCCGGCCGCCATCACGCCCCTGACGATCGCGAGGACGAGCTCCTTGTTGGCGGCCATGGTGGCGCCCTTCTTCCCGGCGATCCCGTTCGGCTTGATCGCGACTTTGTCGTCCTTGTGCACGAACCGGCCGAAGGCCTCGCCGAGGTCGCTCTTGCCCGTGAGCTCCTCCATCACGCGCGCGAGCATCGCCGTCGCGGCCTCTTGCTTGGGCCAGAGGCCGTTCGCCTGGAGGGTGTCGCTCTTCTCGACCTTGATCACCCGACCCGGAGCGCTGAAGGGCACGAAGCCCTTCGGAGGTCTCGCGACCAGGCTCGGCCGGTCGGACGCGTCGGCCGCCCCCGTGGTCGCTGCGATGCCGAGGCCCGCCGCCCCGCCCAAGAGCCCTCTCCTGCCGAACTCTGGTCGATTCATGGCCCAATGATGCTACAGGCGGGGGCCCCGGTCGAGCTGTTCGGACCCGCCATGCCCACTCGCAAGCCCAGAAAGAAGGTGGACCCGGTGCCGCCGGTCTCTCAGACGCGCGTCGCGGCAGCGCAGGCCGCGACGGCCGCCGTCCTCTCCGAGGCTGCGCTGGATTTCGTCGTGTTCGCGTCGAAGTCGCAACCCCTCACGGCGCTGCTGGACGGGTTCCCCGCGCGCGCCGCGCGCGTGCTGCGGGCGGACGTCGTGTCCCTCTACCTGCGGGAAGGGCACGGGGACGGCCTCGTGCTGCGCGGCAACGTCGGCTTCGACCCCCACGCGCGCGGCATCGTGCGGCTGCGGGTCGGGGAAGGGCTGACCGGGCTCGCCGTGGCCGAGGTGCGGCCCGTGTCCGTGGGGCGCGCGCCTCGGCACGAGCACTTTCGGAGGTTCCAGGAGCTCGACGAGGATCGGTACCCGGTGCTCCTCGCCGTCCCGATCCTCGGGCCCGACCGGACCCCCCTCGGCGCCCTCGTCGCGCAGCGCGAGCACGGGGAGTTCGCCCTCGAGGAGATCGTCATGGCGGAGCTCCTCACGGCGCCCGTATCCATCGCCGTCCGGCACGCGGCGCTCCTCGACGAGCTTCGCGACCGGCCCGCCAGGAAGGCAGGGGGCGGCACCCGCAAGGTCACGCTGCCGGGCCGGCCCTTGATCCCCGGCCGGGCGATCGGCGCGCTCACCGCGCTTCGCCGCCCGGCGAAGGACCGCAAGGTCACGCCGCGCCCCGACGAGGCCAAGTACGTCGCGGCCGCGTTCGAGGCCGTCGAGAAGGGGGTCCGCGCGATCCAGCACCGCGCCCAGACGCTGCACCTCGTCGGCGAGACGAGCTTCCTCGCGAGCTACGCGTTGATGGCGAGCGACGGGCGCCTGCGAGAGCGCGCCGTCGAGCTCGTGAAGAGCGGCCGCGGCGCCGCCGACGCGCTCTCCACCGTCGCGCGAGAGGTGGCGCGCGCGGCGTTCGGCGTCGTGGGCGACCCGTACCTCGCGGAGCGCGCGCGCGACGTGGAGGACCTCTGCGACGCGGTGCTCATGCTCGCGGCGCCGGACGCCCGCGCCGACGTGCCCTCGAAGGCGGTCCTGCTCGGCGAGCAGCTCACGGTGTTCGATCTGCTGGTCACGGCGAAGTTCCAGCCGAGCGGCGTCGCCCTCACCCAGCGCGCGAGCCCCCGGACGGAGGTCCTGCTGAAGCTGCTCGGCGTCCCGGCGATCGGCGAGGTCGACGGCGCGTTCCAGTGGGCGGCGCCCGACGACGTCGCGCTCGTCGACGCCGACCACGGGTTCCTCATCCTGAACCCCTCGCGCGCCGAGGTCGCGACGCTCCGCGCCCACCGGCGCGACGCGACGCCGGTGCCACCGGCGGTCGGGCCCTCCTGATCAGGGCTCGGGCGCGTCGCCGGCGGACTCGCTCGAGCCGAGCTCCCCGGGCAGCGGGGGCGGCGCGGCCTCCCGCGGCCGCTTCCGAGCCACGAGGCCGACCAGCTCCTCGAGCGTGACGCCGAGGCGCGCCGCGGTCTCCGCCGCGAGCGAGGTCTCCGCCACACCGGGCGCGAACGTGTAGGTGGGACGCGACCGCTCGTCGATGGTCGCCTGCAGGAACTCCATCCCCTGCGTCGGCGGGTTGCGCGAGAGCTCCGCCGCGAAGGAGAGGAAGTGGGTCGTGACGAACACCTGCGGCTGCAGCTCGGCGAAGAGCTCGAGGACGAGGCGGATCAGCGCCTCGGCCTCGGATGGGTTGGTCCCGGAGCACAGCTCGTCGATGAGGGCGAGGTCCCCGGGCGCCACCTCCTCGAAGAGCTGTCGGATCCGCACGAGCTCGGTCCCGAGGCGCCCCTCGCGCTGGTCCGCGCTCACCTCCTGGAAGAGCGAGACGAAGATCCCCTCCGTCCAGGAGAGGCGGGCGCTTCGGGCCGGCACGAAGAACCCGTGCTGCGCGAGCAGCTGCGTGATGCCGATCGCCTGCATGAGGCGCGTCTTGCCGCCCGAGTTCGGCCCCGTGACGACGACGGTCGTGTTGGCCCGCGCGCTCTTCAGGTCGCAGGGCTTCGGTGTGCCCCGGCCCGCGAGCAGCAGCGGGTTGAAGAGCCCGTACATCTCGCGCGGCCCCTCCCGCGACAGCTCCGGGAGGCAGACCGAGAGCCCGCGCTCGAGCGCGAGGTCCCGCATCCCGAGGCACCCGAGCAGGACCTCCATGTCCGCCGCGAGCTGCGCGAGGTGGACCACCGTGTCCTCGAACGGCGAGAACACCTGGTCGCAGATCCGCGCGACGATCTCCACGTCGCCGAAGCGGTACCCCCGCAGCCAGAGCGCGACCCGCGTCAGGAAGCGCCCGACCGGCCCACGGTAGAACCGGCTCTCACGCAGCTCGCGCGTCTCGGTCAGCGCGAAGCCGCGGACCGAGCCGTCGACGCCGATCCGCAGCCGGACGTCCACCGTGGCCATCCCGTCCTCGTACGCGAGGAGGGAGGTGAGCTCCTCGAACGCCGGGCTCTTCCTGAGGCGCTGACCATAGCGAGGCAGGCGGGAGAGGCCCGAGCGGGCGCCGCCGAAGCGCGAGGCGAGCGCCTCCACCACCCCGTGCAGGCCCCGGAGCACCGACACCCTGTGCTGGTGATGCTCGAGGAACGAGCCGTGGACGGGCGTCGCGATGGCGTCCAAGAAGGCCCGGACCTCCGCGTACGTCCGCTCGAGATCGGCGCGGAGCTCGGGCTTCTGCGTCAGCTCGGAGAGGATCGTCCTGCGGAACGCCGCGCACGCCGGATCCCGGGGCGGCTGCGCGAGCGTGCGCACGAGGTAGCTCGCGTTCGGCTGGTAGTCGGTGCCCAGCGCGCGGACGCGGAACGCCACCCGGACGAGATCCTCCAGGAAGAGGCCGTCCGCGAAGCGCGCGGGATCGAAGGAGCTCGGCACCGTGTCGGCCTCGGACACCACGCGCTCGAGACCCGCCCCACCCTCGCCCGCCGCGAAGGCGAAGACCACGGCGTCGCGGGCGGCCCGCCCGTCGATCCGCAGCGTCGGCGCCAGAGAGAGCAGGTCGGGGAGGTCGTCGGGAGCCAGAGCGATCAAGGACACACCAAGGCCGCCCAGGTTCCTACCCCCAAAACTCGGCGACCGCTTCGGCGGGGTGGAGGCTCTCGTACACGCGCCCGCAGGCGACCTTCACTCGGTCGTCCGCGAACGTCGCGTCGGCCACGCGGTACAGCCACTCCGCCAGCCGCTCCGAGGTCGGTGTGAACGGAAAGACAGCGACCTTGATGCCGCCGGCGATCTCGTTGCGGGCCCCGCCGAGGCCGCCTTCGAGCAGCGCCGGCGGCGCGCCGAGGTCCCCGAGCGTCTCCTCCCGAGACGACACCAGCGCGGCCCCGAGCGGGGTGAGGAGCGCCCGGGTCTCGGTCCACGTCCGGTCGCCGATGGCCAGGCTGTGGTCCAGCAGGCGGTGGCACGGGACGAGGACGCGCTCCTCCACGCGGTCGAAGTCGACGACGAACCCCTCGGCGTCGAGCGCGCGCGCCTCCAGCGTCACCTCGAACCGCCACGTGTGGCCGTGCAAAGAGATGCACGGGCCGCGGTGCCCGCGGACGTGGTGGGAGAAGTGGATGTGGACGCCGCAGGTGGTTCGGTACATCGCGTTCTTGCCAGAGCGGAGGGCCGCGTTCAGCCGCGGAACACCACGCGCGAGACCTCGTTCTCGCGCAGCACCAGCATCTTGAGGCCCGGCAACGTCGGCCGCAAACGGTCCCAGATCCAGGTCACGAGGACCTCGCTCGTCGGGTTCTCCAGACCTTCGATATCGTTCAGGTAGTGGTGGTCGATGCGCTGGTGGAGCGGCCGCATCGCGCGCTCGATCTCGGCGAAGTCGAACACCCAACCGGTCGCCTCGTCGAGCTGCCCCTCCACGTGGATGTCGAGGTAGAACGCGAGGCCGTACACGTTGTGGCACGGATGTGTGGCGGGCGTCCTCGGGAGGCGCCTCGCCGACTCGAAGCGCACCGTGTGCACGAGCTCGTAGACGCGTTCGGTCATCGGCGCGCTCTTCGACCTGACGCTGCGCGTCTCTGCGGTCCGCTATCGAGTGTCATCTTGACGCCCAGCGTCGGTTCCAGACCCACACGCAGACGCTACCGCACCGCGGCGCCGAAGCCCACCGGCGAAGGCTCAGCGCTCCTTTGCGGCGAGATCCGCCAGGCCCGCGAGGGTGGACAGCGCGATCGGGTGGAACGGCGGGCGCGGCGTGATGGGGCGATCGGCGGTCCCGCCGCGCGCGACCAGCAGGCGCGCGCACGCGGCGAGGCAGTACTTGCCCTGGCACCACCCGGTCCCGAAGCCCGTGTAGCGCTTCAGCGACTCGATGTCGTCGTGACCCCGCTCGATGGCCGCGTCGAGCTCGTGCAGGGTCACGTCCTCGCAGCGGCAGACGAGCGTCTTCACGCTACTTCTTCTTCTTCTCGTCCTTCTCGTTCAGCGCCGCCTGCTTCTCGCGCCACTTGGCGAGCCGCTTGGTGTCGCGGGCCTTCTTCTTCTTCCGAACCATGGGCTGCTGGGGCATGACGATCTCTCTCTCGCTTCTCTGGGGGTACGGGGGGCGCTGGGGTCACACGCGCGCGTCGATCGGCACGTAGTCGCGCGCGTTCTCCCCGACGTAGACCTGGCGGGGGCGACCGATCTTGGTCGACGTCTGATCGTGCATCTCCTTCCAGTGGGCGATCCACCCGGGAAGCCGGCCGAGCGCGAAGAGCACGGTGAACATGTTCGTGGGGAACCCGAGCGCGCGGTAGATGATGCCGCTGTAGAAGTCGACGTTCGGGTAGAGCTTGCGGTCGACGAAGTACGGATCGTTCAGCGCCGCCTCTTCGAGGCGCTTGGCGATGTCGAGCAACGGGTCCTGGATTCCGAGCTTCTTGAGCACGCGGTCCGCAGCGCTCTTGATGATCTTCGCGCGCGGGTCGAAGTTCTTGTAGACGCGGTGCCCGAAGCCCATCAGCCGGAAGCTCGAGGTCTTGTCCTTCGCGAGCTTCACGAACTTCGTCACGTCGCCGCCGTCGGCCCGGATCTGCTCGAGCATCTCGACGACCTCCTGGTTCGCCCCGCCGTGCAGCGGCCCCCAGAGCGCGCAGATCCCGGCGGCGATCGAGGCGAACAGGTTCGCCTGGGCGCTCCCGACCAGCCGAACGGTGGACGTGGAGCAGTTCTGCTCGTGGTCGGCGTGCAGGATCAGCAGCAGGTTGATGGCGTCCTTGATGTCCGGATCGACCTCGTACGGCTCGGCCGGGACGCTGAACATCATGTTGAGGAAGTTCGAGCAGTAGTCGAGGTGGTTCTGCGGGTAGACGAACGGCTGGCCGACGGACTTCTTGTAGGAGTACGCCGCGATCGTCGGCACCTTCGCGAGCAGCCGGGCGATCGTGATGTCCAAGACGGCCTTGTTCTGTACGTCGAGCGAGTCCGGGTAGTAGCTGGAGAGCGAGCACACCATCGAGCTCAAGATCGCCATGGGGTGCGCGGTCGACGGGTAGCCGTCGAAGAAGCGCTTCATGTCCTCGTGGATCAGGCTGTGCCGGGTGAGCCGTGTGGCGAACTTGTCGAGCTCCGTCTTGGTGGGCAGCTTCCCGTAAATCACCAAGTAGCAGACCTCCACGAACGACGAGCTCGCGCCGAGCTGCTCGATCGGGTAGCCGCGGTACCGGAGGATCCCCCGCTCGCCGTCCAGGAACGTGACGGCGCTCGTGGTCGACGCCGTGTTCATGAACGCGGGATCGAGGCAGACGTACCCGGTCTTCGCGCGCAGCGCGCCGATGTCGACCGCGAGCTCGTTCTCCGTTCCTACGACGACGGGAAGTTCGAACGTTTGCGCGCTCCCCGCGACGCTCACCGTGAGCTTGGCCTGGTCCATCTGTTCCTCGCTTTGGCTCGAGCGCGCGGAAGGGGCCGCTCGCCGGGCGCGCGTAAGCTATCACGGGCCGCGGAGCAAGGATCTCCAACGTTCGGGCGGTGCGGGCTTCGCGGGACCTGATAGCTTGTTGCCTGGTGACGGCCCCGCCGTCCGATGAGCCCTCGTGCCGCCCTTCACCATCTTCGGCCAGCGCGCCGACCACCCCAGAGCCCAGGAGCTCGCCGCAGAGGTGCACCGCGCCCTCTTCCGCTACGCCTCGGAGGTCGTCGCGGCGCACTCGCTGTGTCCGTTCCTCCACCACGTGGAGGTCGGGATGGGCGCCGTCGGCGTCGTCCTCGATCTCGAGCCGGACGTCGAGACCGGCGTCACGGCGCTGGGCTCGCTGGGCGAGAGCGTCGTGCACCTGGTCTACCCGCTCTCGAAGCTCCCGGCCGCCGGCTTCGAGCGGTTCGCGTCGAAGCTCGCGCAAGAGCTCCAGCGCAGGCACCCCCAGCCGCTCGTACACGCCACGTTCCACCCCGAGCTGACCGGGGGCACGGAGAACGCGCACCGCCTCGTCGGCCTCTTGCGCCAAGCACCGGACGCCTTCGTGCAGTTCATCCCGCCCGGTCTCCACGAGGGAGGGACGGTCCTCGCCGGAGAGCCGGCCCCCGCGGAGGGTCGGGCCGAGGCCACGTACCGCCGGCTCATGCACGGCGCCGTGGAGGACGTGCTGACGAGGCTCGCGTCCATGCGCTCTGATCGCGCACGCTACGCGAGCCTCGCGGAGCTCGTCGCGAGAGGTTAGCCCCCCGCCCCGGCCGGGTCGCTCAGCCGACGGCCTCTTTGATGGCCTTGATCGGGCGAGCGCGCACCGACTTGCTGGCGGGCTTGGCCGGGAACGTCATCGGCTGCTTGGTGAACGGGTTGACGCCCTGGCGAGCCTTCGTGGCGGGCTTCGCGACGACGCGGAACTTCGCGAAGCCGGGGAGCGTGAAGATCTTGTTCCGCTTCAGCTCCTTGTAACCCACGTCGGTCAGCGCATCGAGGATCGCCTTGACCTGCTTGCGGGACACGTCCCCAGCGCTCTCGACGATCGCGTTGATCAGCCCGCTCTTGCTGAGCGCCGCCGACTTTGCCTTCTTTGCCTCGGTCTTCTTGCCAGCCATGACTCTCCTCTCACGGAAACCGCTATGTTTTCCGTATTTCGCGCGGACTAGAGCACGAGAATCAGGATCGCGCCAAGGTGAAAAGTACAAAAAAGCCCGACCTAGGAGCGCTTTTGTACGACATCGGTCCGCGCCGGACCTCGGCAGAGACCTCAGTGATCCAGCAGAACCAGCGATTATTAAGCCTCTTTTCGACGAATTATCGGCGAGAATGCCGCCATGTTCGGTCCGCGCTCGATCGCCGCGCTCCTGGCCGTGTCCGCGCTCACGTTCGGCGGCTCCGCGCTCGCGGCGCCCACCCCGCAGGAGAAGGCGCAGGCGAAACAGCTCTGGACGAAGGGCAAGCAGCTCACGGCGCAGAAGAAGTGGTCCGACGCAGCCGCGTCGTTCCGCGCTGCGAACGATCTGGATCCGAAGGCGCAGTACCAGCTCGATCTCGGGCGTGCCCTCGTGGAGGTGGGCGCGCTCGTCGAGGCGGAGGAGGTGCTCGCGGGCGTCGCCTCGACGAAGGAGCCCAACACCGCGAAGGCGAAGGCGGTCGCCGGACAGCTCGCCAAGCAGCTCGGCGGTCGCATCCCGACGCTGAAGATCGAGGTGCGTGGCCCCGACGCCGCGAAGGCCACCGTCTCGGTCGACGGCGCCGCCGCCGAGGTCGGCAAGGATCTCCGCTACGATCCGGGCGATCACGAGGTCAGCGCGCGCGCGCCGTCCGGCGCCTCCGCGAAGGAGACGATCGTGCTCGCCGAGCGCGAGAACAAGACGGTGACGCTCACGCTCGTCGCGCCCGCGAACGTCGACGCGCCGAAGGACGATGCGAAGGGCTCGGGCGGCACGATGGTGCCGGCCGCGATCTCGTACGCCGTCGGAGGCGTGGGCCTCGCGGTCGGCGCAGTGCTCGGCGTGCTCGCGTTCCAGAAGACCGCCGAGGTGGAGGAGATGTGCGGCGGCACCACGTGCCCCCGCGAGTTCGCGGAGGACGTGGCGCTCGCGCAGGACTACGGGACCGGCTCGACCGTCGCGTTCGCGATCGGCGGGCTCGGCGTCGTCGCCGGGCTCATCCTCACGTTCACGGTGGGCATGAGCGGGGACTCGGATGAGCCCGAGAAGAAGGAGGCCTGGGTCATGCCCGTGGTCGGCCCAGGCTGGGTGGGCGTGACCGGCGCCTTCTGATGGCTCGGATGGGCGGGGGTCTCCCCCGCGCCCTCCCGCCCGCGTGAGGGTTCGGTCCCTCACGTCGTGGGGGCTGATAGACTCAGCCCGTGTCCGAGGCTCGATCACGCGACAGCGCCACGGTCGGCATCGCCCGCGTCCCGCGCACGCCGCTCGACGTCGTCATCCGCGTCGTGGGGGGCCGCGCCGTGCCCGCCACGCGCAAGCTCGCGGGCGGCGCCATCACGCTCGGCGCCGGGAAGGCAGCCGACGTCATCATCGAGAGCGAGACGGTCTCTCGGGCCCACGCCGAGATCAGCCTCGCCGAGGAGGGCGTGCGCGTCCGAGACCTCGGCAGCCGCAACGGCACGTTCTATCTCGGGCAGCGCGTCGAGACGATGGTGCTGGCGCCGGGGAGCCGCATCGTCCTCGGCTCCGTCGAGGTCGCCATCGATCCCGACCCCACTGCGCTCGAGCAGCGGCCCGCGGAGGAGCCCGCCTACGGGGGGCTGCTCGGCACGTCGGGGCCCATGCGCAGGCTCTTTGCCACGCTCGCTCGGCTCGAAGGGTCACTCGTCAGCGTCCTCGTGACGGGGGAGTCGGGCGTCGGCAAGGAGCTGATCGCGCGCGCGCTCCACGACGGCTCCAGCGTGGCGTCCGGCCCGCTCGTCATCAAGAACTGCGGGGCGATCAGCCGCGAGCTCGTGCTCTCCGAGCTCTTCGGGCACCGCAAGGGCGCGTTCACCGGCGCCCAGGACGCGCGGCAGGGCGCGTTCGAAGCCGCCGACGGGGGCACGCTCTTCCTCGACGAGATCGGGGAGCTGCCGATCGACATGCAGCCCGCGCTCCTCCGGGCGCTCGAGTCGGGGGAGGTGACCCCCGTTGGCGCGAACCATGCAATCAAGGTGAAGGTCCGCGTCGTCGCGGCGACCAACCGCAACCTGGAGGACCAGGTGCGCGCGGGAACGTTCCGAGAAGACCTCTACTACAGGCTCGCCGTGGTCAAGATCCGAGTCCCCTCCCTCCGTGAGCGGCCCGAGGACATCCCGATGCTCGCCGAGCACTTCGGGCGCGCCGCCGGCGTCGCCAGCCTGCCGGCGTCGGTGCTCGCGCAGTGGCAGACCCACGACTGGCCCGGGAACGTGCGCGAGCTGCGCAACGCCGTGCAGGCGTACGTGGCGCTCGGCGGCCTCACCGAGGACGAGCCGGCGCGGTCGCCCGACGCGACGCGGATGTTCGGAGACCTCGTGGATCTGGACCGACCGTTCATCGAGCAGCGCGAGGCCTTCAGCGAGCAGTTCTCGCGGGCGTATCTGCTGCGCCTCATCGAGCGCACCGGCGGCAACCAGAGCGAAGCGGCCCGTATCTCGGGCGTGGAGCGCAGCCACCTCCGCAAGCTGCTCATCAAGCACGGTCTGCTGCGGTGAGGCGGCGCGTCGCTCCAGCCTCGGCGCTCGCGGTCCTGATCGTCGCGGGAGGATCGTGCACCGAGATCCTCGACCTGGACATCACCTTCGTCGCGGCGGGTGGTGGAGGTGCGGCCTCCGCCGGCGGCGGCGCCGCCGGCGGAGCGGGCGGTGCGGCGGGGACCGGCGGAGCAGGCGGTGCGGCGGGGCCCGGTGGCGATGGCGGCGCTGGCGGCGCTGGCGGGTGCGGCCCGGTGACGGTCGCGGAGGCCGGGATCGAGTCGTTCGGCGACGCGTCGGAGGACGGCTGGTGCCGCATCGAGGGGCTGCCGGGCAGCAGCATGGGCATCGAGGGCGGCAGCCTGCGGCTCACCTCGTTCGACACCGACTCGATCTGGTACCACGAGAGCGCGTCGGACACGTCGCACGGCCAGCTCTTCTATCGTCAGATCGCCGACCCGAGCGATTTCGTCGTGGTGGCGCGGATGACCGCGCGCGACGAGTTCGGGGGCCTGCCGACCATCCCGTTCCACTCGGGCTCGCTGATGGTCAGGCGCCCCAACCCGACCCCCGGCCAGGACGAGAGCTCCGTCTCGATCACCGTCGGCAACATGAACACCTCGGGCTACGGCGCGACGTGGTTCTCTGCCGAGGCGAACCTCAGCCACCCCATCCTGTTGGTCGATCTGTCCGACACCATCGCTGCGTTGGCCATCTGCCGCTTCGCTGGGGGCTTCCGCTTCTTCGCGTACGACACCTCGCCGCCGGGCTGGCGTCCCACGGTGGGCGCCTCGAACACCACGGCCAGCTTTCCGCCAGGGATGGGGGGGAACGCGGCCCTTGCGGCGGAGCCCGTCGTGCAGGTGGGTCTCCACGCGAGCACGTACCAGACCGACGCCGTGGTCGAGGTCGACGTACCCTGGGTCGGGTTCTTCGCCGTCACGACGAGCTGCGAGGCCGCGCTGCCGACGGATCCGACGTCGATCGACTGATCCGCCTCAGAAGCGTCCGCCGAGGGTCAGCCCGCCGGGCGCGGGAGCCAGCCAAGCGCCCTTGGAGGAGGCCGTGGCGTCGTCCCCGCCAGGTCGCACGATCACGAGCACCAACCCCAGGACCGCGACCACCCCGCCGCCCACCAAGAGGCCCGTCGAAGCGTGGCCGAGCGCCTCGGCAGACGCGACGTCGGGCTCGATCTCCGATCGGAGCGAGGCGGGGCAGGTGCCGTCCTCGGCGCCGCACTTCGCCTTGATGTCGTCCGCGCGCGAGAGCGCGAGGCCTCCCGTGACGGCGCCCGCGAGCAACGCGACGCCGCCCGTCCCGAGGAGGACGATCCCCGGTACCCAGGAGCCCTCGCTCGAGCCCGGCACGACCTCCGGCGGCGCCCCTGCTGCGCGCTCGTCCGTCGTGGCGCCGGGCGGGTCCCACACGATCTCGACGCGCCGGTCCCGGTCACCCTCCCGCAGCTCCACTTCGGCGCGCCGCTCTCTGGCGCCCGTCCGCGCCAGGACGTGATGCTTGCCGGGATCGAGATCGACGGAGGTCCCTGGGGTCACGGGCCGCCCGTCGATCGTGAGCTCCTCCGGGGCGCCCGACCCTACGATCTTCACCACGACCGAGGGGATCTTCGGTTCGAGCGCGACCAGCTCGGCCTTGCCGTCGCGCTTCGCTTGCTGCCATTGCGTGGGAGCGTCCTCGGGCAGCCGCTCGTCGATGAGGGCGCGGTACAGATCGCGCGCCGCGAGCAGCCTCGAGGCCTGCGACAGGCTCCGCGCAGCGTAGAGCCGAAAGACCGGCGAGTGGCTGAGCTGGTCCGCGGCCGCGAACCGCTCGTGCGCCGCGCTCCACTGGCCTCGCTCGAAGAAGGTCATCCCCTCCCGCCCGAGCTCGAGCGCGCGCGCGTCGCTCTCCGACGCCTGCGCCCAGGCGCTGGCGGGCGCCGCCAGCGCGAGCAGGAGAGCCGCGAGCCGCGCCAGGCGATCGAGGGCGGTCACGGCGTCCCTTGGGGAACGGGCACGCCGAAGATCGGATCGCGCGGTTTGGGGGCAGCGGGGCGGCTGGGCGCGGCGGCCGTGGGCGCCGGCGCGCGTGGTCGTGCGCCGGCGCTCTGCGAGGCGGCGGTCGGCGGCGCGGGCGTCACGGCGATGGAGGCAGTGGGCGCCGCCTGCGGCGCCGGGGGAAGTGACCCCGCAGGGGCTGGGCCGGAGCTTTGGCTCGCGAGCGCGGCGCTCTCCGTCGGGATCGCGGTCGCGGTGCCGGCCGCGCCGTCCACCGGCCCCTCTGCCCCGCGCGGCCCCGTCGCGAGGAGGTACGTCGCGAGCCCTCCCACGAGCAGCGCGCCAGCGGCGGCGGCCGCGCGGGCGCGCGCGGACCGGCGGACGGCGGGCGCCTCCGCCGTCGCCTCGGGCTGGGCGGTCGCGACGATGTCCAGCGTCTCGTTGTCGCGACCGAGCGCGGCGGTGGGCTCGCGGGGCGCCCCCGTCGCCGCGTCCCCGCTCGAGGACCTGGGCGGGCTCGGCGCTCGGGCCGGGCCGCTCTTCGCGCGGTCGGGGCGCGGGTCGCAGACCTCCGACAACGCGTCCGCGAGCTCCTTGGCGGAGCCGAACCGCGCTTCGGGGTCGCGCGCGAGGGCGCGCGCGAAGAAGGCGTCCAAGCCGGGTCTCACGACGCCGCGGCTGGAGGGCGGCGGCATGTCCTCGGTGCAGATCCGGACCAGGATGTCGCCGATCGCAGCGCCTCGCAGCGGGTGCTCGCCCGTGATGATCTCGAGCGCCACCATGCCGAGCGCCCAGAGATCGGTGCGGTGGTCGACCCGCGCGCCGCGCGCCTGCTCGGGGCTCATGTAGAGGGGTGAGCCGAGGACGGCCCCGGTCGTGGTCTCTGCACCGCCGAGGTCGGCGTCCAGCAGCTTGGCCACGCCGAAGTCGAGCACCTTCACCACCTCGTCGTCCCCCGAGCGCGCGAGGTAGATGTTCGCCGGCTTGAGATCCCGGTGCACGATGCCCGCGTCGTGCGCGAGGCGCAGAGCCTTGGCGACGGCACCCACGATCGCGCAGGCCCGCTCACACCCGAGCGCTCCGTCGCGACGCAGGACGGCCCGCAGGTCCTCGCCCTCCAGGAACTCCATGACGATGTAAGGAACGCCCTCGTGCATCCCGTAGTCGTTGAGCTGCACCACGTGGGGGCTGCGGATCAGCGCTGCGGCGCGCGCCTCCCTGCGGAACCGCTCCAGCGCGATGTTCAGCCCGAGGAGCTCGGAGCCGATGAACTTGATGGCGACGTCGATCTCGAGCTCGGTGTGGCGCGCCCGCCAGACCGAGCCCATGCCGCCCGAAGCGAACGCCTCGGTCAGGGTGTACTTCCCAGCGATGACCTGGCCTGCCGTGGCTCCCATCCGAACGTCCCGGTTTGCAACGACGGCAACGTCATGAACGGTATCACGGGGGTTTTCGCTTGGCAGCGACCAACTGCTCGACGAGCGCCTCCCACTTCGCGAGCGTCGCCGGATCCTTCAGCCGCTCCGCCCAGGTCGCGTGCACCGCGTTTCGCCGCTTCCGATCCGAGAGCCCGTAGCGGGCGAACACCTCTTCGGCGCGCTCGGGCCACACGGCGAGGTCCGCCTGGTACGAGGCGTACACCTCGAACCCGAGGCTGTGATCGGCTTGCGCTACGAAGGGCACGGCAGGCCGCATCACGGCCGCGTGCGGACGCTCCACCGGCAGCGTCGTCTCCAGACCCGCGTCGATGGTGGTCGCGAGGGCAGGGCACGCCTCGGAGTCCTGGGCCCCGTCGGGAGGCGCGACGGCAGCGGGCGGTCCGCTCGGGGGCGCGCCCTCCGGCGCCGGCGCGCTCGGGTCCTCGAACGGCGGCGGCTCCTCGCCCTTCAGCGCCGCCCTGTAAGCGACGGAGAAGCGCGTGGTGAAGAGGCGCGCGTCGGGCCCCTGGAGCGCCGCGTTCGATCTCGCCTGGAGCTGCGCGGCCCCCGCCTCATCCAGCGCCTCCCGCTCGAGGAGCGCGGCGCGTGCGTCCGTGCCGCTCACGGTGGCGGCGACGAGCCGCGCGTACCGATCGATCTCGCTCGCCGTCCGGGCGCGGGCTCCGGGGCTCATTTCCGCACGTACCCCGAAAAGCCGATCACCCCGAGGACTCCGCCGCCCACGCCGCTCACCTCGCCGGCGCCTACCTCCAGCCAAGGGCGCGCCATCACCTTGAAGCCGAAGGCCTCGTTCACGGTGTTGAGCTCGAGCCCAACCTCGGCGGGGACGCGGAACGAGCCCACCGCGCCGTCGCCCTTCGTGGACACGATGATCGACGACCCGAGGCCCGGGCCGACGATCCCGCGCGCGATGCCGGATCCGAAGTTGAAGTTGAAGTAGACGTCCGTGGTCCACGCGAACCAGCCGGTGAAGATCGGCACGACCGCGATGTTCGTGATGGGGAGGGAGATGTCGATCGAGTACTCGTCGGGCAAGAAGGCCTGGAGCTCGAGCGTGGGCAGGAGCAGCGCGAGCCCGAGCGCGTCCGACTCGACCGCTCCGTCCGACGCGGTCGCGGCGGCCACGCCGGCGCCGAGCGCCGTGCCGGCGCCGAAGACCCGGACGTGTTCCTCGTCGGCTCTCGCCTCCGGGGCGAGGCCGACCACGAGCGCGGCGGCCGAGAAGAGAAGAGCTTTCGTTTCCATGGTGGGTCGCCAGTGCGACGCGCGTGCCAGGCGGCAGGCGAGCCCAACCGCGGCCGCGGACGGCGCGAGCCCTGCAAACGGAGGGGCACCACACCCAGCGGCTGAGGGCGTGCGCCCTCAGGGAGCGACAGCCCAGCCGCCTTCGGCCCGAGGGCCGCCACGGCACGAATGCTGCTCCCTGTCCGCTACGCATGCCGCGGTCCTGGACCATTCGAACGCCTACGGGGAGGTGGCTCGTGACGCCGAAAGCGCGCGGGTGGCGTGGGGACGACCAGACCGCGCGCGCCGGGCGGCGGGCGATTTGGCGCTTCCTCGAGATGGACCTGCGCCGCCTGGAGCCGGTCGCCATCGAGGCGGCCGCGGACGCCTTCGACCGCTTGCGCGGCGCGCACGACGCCCGGCGCGCTCCTCGCTTCGTCGGCGACCGGCTCGACGCGATGATCGCCTACCTCGACGCGGCGATCTGGGACGGCCGCGTGGACTTCGAGCGCCTGCCCGACCCCGAGCGGCGGAGCGGCTCCGTGGACCAACGAAGCGTCGGCCCGATCGAGCCGCGCGCAGCCACGAGGCACTGGCTGGAGGTCGAGGTGGTCGACGACGAGGACGGCGCGCCCGTCGAAGGGCTGCGCGTCACGCTCGAGCTGGCGGACGGTTGCACCGTGCAGGCGACGACCAACGCCGACGGACTCATACGCGTCGACGGTCAGCCCCACGACGATTGGTCGATTCTCGACGTGAAGGCCCCGGTCGAGATCGCCGGCGTCGTCCTTCTCCCCCCGACCGAAGGATAGTCAGCATGGCGTTCGAACACCGCTCGCGGGCCACCGGCTACCTTCCCCAGGACGGCGACACGCTGGAGGCCATCGCGGAGCGCGCGACGGCCGAGGGCCACCCCATCACCTGGCAAGAGCTGGCGCGCTTCAACTTCGGCACGGAGGACCCAGCGGAGGTCGAGGCCTTCAAGCGGGACGAGCTCGGCTGTCGCCACAGGAACGAGGCGAAGGAGCTGGTCGTCGCGGCGGACGAGCCCCGGGCGCGCACCCTCGCCATCCCCGTGCGCTTCGAGGGGCGGCGCGGCTTGTCCATCGACCGGACCTACCAGATCCGCCTGCGCAAGAAGGACTGCCCAAAGCAGTTCGTGGCGTGCGCCTCGTTCCCATCCTTGACCTTCAGGACCGCGAGCTCGTTCATCCGTCCGTCCGTCGCGCAGCACCTCGTCCACCTCGAAGGGCTCTTCAAGCGGCACCCCCAATCGAAGGTCATGGTGTTCGGGCACACCGACGCGGTCGACGACGCGCTCTTCAACAAGAAGCTGAGCGAGCGCCGTGCCTGGAGCGCTCACGCCTTCCTCACCAAGAACCCGGACGTCTGGGAGAGTCTTTATCAACACGAGGCGGAGCGCTGGGGCAACCCGGTCGTTCAAGAGATCCTCACCGACCTGGGGTTCGAGGCCGGGGAACCCAGCGCGACCCTGAACGAGGAGACTCGGCGCGCCATGCGGCAGTTCCTCGACCTGGCGCCGGACGCACAGGTCGTCAACGACGCCGCCTTCCGGCGCGAGCTCTTCCTGGCCTACATGAGCGGCAAGCACGCGATCGACCTGCCCGACGATTGCTTCATGCGCCCCGGCTACATGGGCTGCGGCGAGGTGAACCCGGTGTTCGACACGGAGGAGGCCTCCGAGGGGAACCGTCGCGTCACCTTCTTCTTCTTCCACCCGGATCGGCTGCCGACCCTTCCGTGCCGATACGCGGACGTGGCGCCCTGCCAGAAGCAGCAGGTCTCCCTGGAGAACCGCCACAAGTCGACGTTCCGCTGCAGCTTCTACGACAGCCTCGCGTGCCATTGCAAACGGGAGAGCATCCCGGTCGTCACCACGCTGCGGATCATCCTCGCCACCTACGACGGGGGCCAGCACCCTGCGCTGAGCTCGACGGAATGGTTCCAGCTCACCAACCACGACGGCACCTTCGACCAGACGAAGCTCGCGAGCGAGGCCGCACCTCATCGCGGCAAGGAACGCAAGCTCGACTTCACCGGAGTGAAGACGCACCACAGGCTCACCCTCCGCCATTTCAGCGACGGTGCTTGCTGGACGATCTTTCGCGATCGAACCTACATCGATCTCGTGGACATGGACCTCCGGGAAGCACCGCTCGGCGCGGAGGAGCCGGACCCGGAGGGGACCCCCGGCAGCCACGCGCCCATCGACTTCCCCCCCGAGGGGGCGCACCTCACCTCCCCCTTGTGGGACGGGTCGGCCGTCGCCGGAGACGGCGAGTCGGACGGCGAGGACGACGCAGGGGAGAGCGACGATGGCTGACGAGAGCGTGACCGTCGTCCAGTGCGAGACGGGTCCGGTCGTCTTCGTGGAGCACGCCACCCTGACGTATCGGGTGTCGAAGGGTGCCCGCGGCGAGCGCGCCCTGCACACGGGACCGAGGGATTGGTACGCGTCGGAGGACGTCACCGTCGTCAAGGACCGCTGGATCTACCTCTTTGCGCGAGCCGCCGCGGGGCCCCTCGGCGTGGTCGGATGGTTCGGCTTCCACGAATACTACGTCGATGGCGCCGGAATCTATTGGCGGACCGACGAGGCCGACCTGCTCGAGTCCGATCCGACGGACATCATCCGCCGCTTTCGGCCGGTGGAGCACCGGGAGGCGATGATGGCCTCCAAGCAAGGCTCGGGCGCCGGCACACCGTACGTGCGCCTCCCCTATTACACGAACGCGGAGAAGTGCACGATCGTCTCGGTCGCGGCGCCCTACGCCATTCCTGCGAGGCGCCTCGGGGAGCTCGCGGAGGTCGCGGAGCTCCTCCTCCTCCCCTGGGCGGTCGCGTGGCCGACCGCCGCAGCACCCGCCGTTCACATCGTCGGCGAGGGCACGGTCACGGAGCTCGTCGAGCTGGGCGGCGAGACGCGGCCGCGCGAGGTCGCGGTGGACTTCGTCCCCACCGTGGACCCCTTCGAGCTGGCGGTCCGGACGAACCGCGTCTACCAGCGGGAGCTCGCGGCGTTCCGAAAGCTGGCGGCGGCCCAGACGGACGAGGAGCGCTTCGCGCGCGAGCTGCACCAGATCGTGAGCTGCAGCCCCGGCATCGCGAGCGTGGCAGAGGGCGCGCTGATCGGCGGTGATCTCGACGTGATCCGCGGTGTCTTCCGGGCGTCCGACGAGCGCCTCGCGGACGCGGCGGCTCGCTACGAGGCCCGGGCGCGGGTCCTCGTCGAGCTCCTCGGGAGCCGCCTCTTCGGGACCATGATGCGCGCCCTTCGCCAGCGAGATGTGTCGTCTCCGCATGACAGCCCGAAGCTCATCTACTTCCTCCACATCCTGGACGCGGCGACCGAGCAGCTCGGCCTGAGCCGAGCGGGCGGCGACTTTCTGCGGCGCATGGCCGCGCCTCAGGGCGTGTTCGGCGCCGAGGATCCGATCGGCAGCTACGTCTTTCCCGCAGGACCGGTGGAGAGTCGCGCCGAGGCCAACGTTCAGAAGGCCCTTCCCCCGATCTTGAGCTTGTTCGGTGCGCTGTTCTCGCGGCTGGAGCTCGACGACCCGCTGCTGGCAGCCGAGATCGCGAGGCGGTACCTAACTCGTCTGACGGGGCACGCGTTCGACGGGCCGCGGCGGGGCGCGGCGCTCATCCCCGATGGGTTCATGGTCGAGTACGACGCACCGGACCAGGTCGTCGCCGGCGGCTGGATCAGCAAGGCCGACCTCAAGCAGCTGCGCGCTCGAGCGCTGGACGCGGCGGAGGCGCGCATCGACGGGAGGCGCGTCCTCCTCGAAGGCGGCGAGCTCATGGAGAAGGTCAGCCTCGCGCTCGACGTGATCAACTTGGCCCTCACCGAGGTCGAGTTTGCTCACAAGCAATCGACCGGTCGGGTTCGCTTCCGGGAGAGCGTGGACCAGTTCAACGCCCGCATCAGCGTGGGCGTCAGCGTGATCACCGCGTACGCCACATGGCGCGTGGGGGAGAAGGCCGCGTCGGCCTTGGTCTCCAAGCTCGCGGTCCTCGGCGCGCTGCCGGCGGCTGGCGCGGCCTTCCTGACGATCACAGACAGCTGGGAGAGCTACGACAAGGGGCAGTATGGGAAGTACGCCGGGCAGGCGATCGCGGGATGGGCGGGGCTCGTGGGGGCCGGCGCGGCGCTGGTCCCCGGCGCCGGGTGGGTGGTGGCCGCGGCGGGGTTGATCGCGATGGCCGGCGGTATGGTCGCGGACGCGTACACGCGCACGCCCCTCGAGGAGTTCTTTACGTTCTGCGAATGGGGCGTCGGGGGCGGTTCCCGCGAGTCCCGCGAGAAGCCGACGTTCTCGTCCCACCCGTTCCACACGTGGAAGGGGCGTTACGACGTCCAGCGCGGGGCGCTCACCCGGATTCTCTGCAGCTTCGTGCTCGAGCCGGTGTACGCGGACCGCCGCGGCGTCCGCGTCACGTGGAGCTACCTGCAGCCGGAGAGCGAGCTCGAGATCCGCTGGGAGGCCCCAGAGGAGCCGGGGAAGGTGCACACCTCCCGCATCTCCGGGCACGCGCTTCGGCACCCGCACGCGGCGGTCCTCTACGAGCCGCGGGCGATGATGGAGCTCCTCAGGGTCTCCGTCACCGTGACGCTGGACGTCGCCGGAGATGGTCGCTTGCTGGTCCCCACGAAGGGCTGCAAGCTCATCCTCGACGCCGAGGCGCACCCGAGCGGCCGCGCCAGCTCCTTGGACGTCCCCGAGTGACGACGCGGAGGGGCCTCCCACCGCCCTGGCGCTAGCCTCCGTGGTCGCTCCCCGGGGGGCACGACGTCACGACGCTGCTCGGCAGGAGCCGAGCGGGAGCGCGAGCGCGCCTGCCGGGATCGGGCTCTCGGCGTCCACCGCGATGACGAGCTGCGCGTCGACCAGGACGGACCTGAGGCCCTCCACGACCTCTGCGTACGTCCGCGGCCCGAACGCGCGGTCGGGGGAGTCCCACAACAGCAACGACCGGGAGAGCCCCAGGTGCACGGCAGCGACGGCCAGCGCCGCCGCGCGGCGCTCCGAGCCAGAGAGAGCGTCCCAAGTCCGGCCTTCGGCCCACGCGGCGGACGCGAACGTCGGCTCCGGCCCATCTCCCGTGTCGCAGAGCGAGCCCAGGCGAAGCGTGGGCACGACACCGAGGAGCGCCGTCCGGTATCGTTCCAGCGCGCCGGTGCCCGCGCCCTCGACGACGACGCCCTCCTCGCGGAGGCGCTCGCGGACCGCTACCGCCTCGGCGAGCATGGTCCGCGCGAGCGCCGCAGGCGCCCACGCGTACTTGTCGGGTCGGGCCGACGTGCGCTGCGCGCGAAGCGCGGCCTCCCCCGGCAGGGTCCGCGCCGCCTCCGTCGACAGGTCTTCGGGGATGAGCTCGACCTTCGCCACGTCGTCCCCGAGATCGAACCGACCGAAGAGCCTCCGCAGGCCGGCCGGCGCGTCGACGGTGGCTCGGTCGCCGGAGAGCAGGACGCGCGTCGCGGCCAGCGTGTCGCTCGTCCTGGCCACCTCCGCCTCGCTCGGCTCGAGCTCCCACGTGACCTCGATCCGCCCACCCCTGGCGCCGCGCCGCAGCAGACTCGCGACGGGGGGCAACCCGCGCGTCGGCGCGACGGCTTCGCGCGCGGCGACGACCGCGCCGAGCACGCTCGACCGGCCGCCCCGCGGCGCGCCGGTCAGGGCGACGACCTGCTGGGCGCGGCCGTCTCGGGTGAAGTCGTACGCGCCGTCGGGGGCGCCGCGGAAGGATTCGACCTCGAGTCGAGCGATCTTCATCAGGAGTTGATCTTCACGAGGGAGCCTTGGATGTCGATGACGCCGGCAGCGGACATGGTGATCCCGGTGCCGTCGAGCTGGACCGTGGCGCCGGGACCGTTCAAGACGATGCCGTCGCTGTCGACGCGGAGCATGAACGCCCCGAGGAAGATCTCGAAGACCTCCTCTGCGATGATCTGGAGCCGCTTGGTCCTGAACAGCGAGGTCTCCTTCGACTCGACGACGAGCTCCTCGTTCTCGAGGGTGTGACGCTTCGTGGTCTGGTCGCTCCGCGACCCCGCGGCCAGCGAGAGGCTCTCGCTCACGATCGTCGTCTCCTCCTGCGCGACGGACCGGATCGTCTTGGCGCGTAGCTCCGAGAGCTCCTGCACGACGATCTGCTGGTCCTCCCCGACCGTCACCTCACGCCCCCCCCCGACCGTGACCGACTCGTCGCCGCCGACGCTCCGCGCCGCCGAGGATCCGACGGAGACGTCCTCGTTCCGCAGGGTCTTCGCGACGAAGTCCCGCTGCGAGCGGAGCTCGAGGCGCTCTCGGCCGGCCGCGTCCTCCATCAGGATGTGGTGAAAGCCGGCGGCGCCGTCGGGTCCGATGGTCTGCGAGCGCCACACCGCCTGCGTCTTGCTGTCGGGCAAGCCGAGCGGCGTGGGTCGCGCGGCGTTGTGGACCTGGCCCACCACGATGGGCTGATCCGGATCGCCGTCGGTGAAGGCCACGATGACCTCGTCTCCGACGCGCGGCGCCGCGAACATCCCGTGGCCCGAGCCGGCCCAGGCCTGCGCGACGCGCACGCGCCGCGACGCCCCCGGGCCGGTAGGTCGCCTGCGGTCCCAATGAAACGCGACCTCGACCCGCCCCTCGCCGTCCACGTCCACCGTCTCCCCGGGCGCTCCCACGACGGTGGCCGTCTGCGTCCCCGCCATGATCGGCTTCGGTCGCCGCCGCGGCCGGAAGGAGGCGTCGGCCGGGATGGCGCGGATCATCGACGAGCGCTCTCCCCCGCGCTCGACGACGAACCGTGACTCCAGGACGAGGTAGTCCGCGTCGAGGCGCGCGCGCCGGTGCCCCACGAGCCGGACGAGCTGCCCGGCTGCGATGGGAAAGTCGACTCGACCGGACAGCACGCGAGCACCGACCCGGCGCTCTTCGAGCATCCGCTTCGCCCGCTGCGCGCCCATCGCCTCGACGCCGAAGGTCCCGACGCTGAACGCGTAGTGCTCCTGGCCATCGTGGTCGCTCGAGCCCTCCCTGCCGTCCGCCGCGCTCGCGGTGAGGACGTGGCGTGGCTTGTTCGGATCGTAGTCCCCCACGACCACCTTGGCCGTACGTACCTCCGTGCCCGCCTCGACGTCCCGAATGCGCGGCCGACCGTCGACGACGCGCCCTTCCATTTCGTAGGAGCAGAGCAGCGTGAGCGCCGCGCTCCGATCGAGCCGGCTGGTGTCGTCGAGGAGCACCATGCGGCCGGCGTCGCGAGGATCGTGCAGCAGGGTGATGCCGTCGTCCGCGGCGATGCGCTCGACGAAGGCGAGGTCGGACTCGCCGTATTGCACGACGAACTCGTGCGCCGCGTGCGGCTCGAGGAGCCGCTCTGACGGCCGGGGGCACCTCTCGCAGCCACCGACCACGGCGGTCACGAGCTCGGCCGCGGTGAGGTTCTGGAAGATCCGGTGGTCGTCGCGCTCGCCGAGGAGGCGCGCGGGAGGGGCGATCCGGAGCGCGTAGTGGGCAAGCCCCGTCTCCCCGATGCTGAGGAGCTCCACGCTCCACAGCGTCCCCTCGAGCTGCGGGAGGGACCACTCCGGGACTCCAGGGAGCGTGACGCAGAGGGCCGCCCCGACTGCGTCCTCCAGCTCGGGGCCATCGGTCAGCCCCACCACCAAGTCGATCTCGTACAGCTCAGCGATGGCGTGACGAAACCGCAGACTCTCGAGGTCCGCCTCGACCGGCTCGCCACCGTCCCACGAGAGCTCCACCCGAGAAAACACGCCTTCCATGGTCGTCTCCGTTCTTCTGCCGAGCGAGCGCTGCTCGCGCGCCAGCCATTGCAAGCGGTGGGCCGTCAGGGCTCGTGCCGCGGGCGCACCGTGAAGCGCTCGCGGACGAGCGCGAACGCGCGCCGGCTCGCGCACCACAGGGCGCCGTCGTCCACCCTGCGGGGTGTCGCGCGCGCGAGCACGATCCACGCTTGGTCGTGCCGCGCCACGCAGAGCTCCGTCTCGGCCGGCCGCCCGGCGCGCCGCCCCACGCCCTGGCCACCTCGCGTGGGCAAGGTCTGCGCGAGCGGGGCCACCTCGTCGAGGGTGATGGGTCCGAGGTCCACGCCCTGGCGCTCGAACGCGCCACGGCACCAGGCTGCGATCGCCTCTGCGCTCTCGTGGTCCGTGGAGCGGCGAGGGAGGACCAGGATCGCGATCGTGCCCGCCGCCCCGCCTCGCCGCCCGTGCGTGAGCTCGTATGCGGCGAGCGCTCCGTCCGCCGTCGGATCGGTGACGAGCGCGAACGACGAAGGAAACAGGAAGCAGTGGTCCATCGGGAACCGAGCCCCCGCAGGCAGGAGCGGCTCGGCGAGGCCGCCGCGCGGACGCAGCAGCCGGAAGGAGCTCACCACCTCGCGGAGGAGCGCCTCTCTCGCCGCGAAGCCTGCGACGGTGGTGTGGGCGAGCACGAGATAGAGGAGCTCGGCGTCCTTCTCCACGCGCGCCAGGGTGAGCGCCTCGCCGCCCGGCATCGCGCGACGGACCAGCAGCGCGCCCGCATGGCAAGGGGTGCGCCGCTCCTGCGCGCGCTCGAGGACGGTCGCGCCGTCGCGCTCCAGGTGGAGCTCGAGCAGGTCCAGCGGATCGATCTCGTGGGACGTTCGCACGCAGCGGATCTCGAGGCTCACCTCTCGGTCATCATCCGTGACGAACCAGCCGAGGCACCGAGCCAGGAGGCCGTCAGGCGGATCGTGCGGCACCTGGACGGCGCACCAACCCGGCGGGAGGCGGACCTGGTAGTCGTGCCGGCGCGAGGGCGTCGGGCGGTAGTCGACGGGGCGAAGCGCGGGCAGCAACCCGCTCACCCGCCGATGAGGACGGTGGGACACCCCGTCATGATGGTGTTCGGGATGGTCGCGAGCAGATGGCTGGTCATGGCGGCCTTCGCGCGCTCGACCAACAGATCCACCAGCACCGGATCGAGGTGGAGCGGCTCGTCGCGGAAGTAGTCGAGGAAGCCCCGACCCTTCATGACGCCCACGCTCGCGCCGAGCTCGAAGCTGATCCCTATGCCCAGGTGGATCTGGCCCTTGATCGACCAGTTGATGCGCCCGTCCTCGTAGTAGAGCCAGCCGCCGCCCGTGGCCCCGACGTCCCCCACGGAGACGGAGGCAGCGCCCGTCATGTCGGCGCTCACCCCGGCGAACTTGCGCGCGGCGAGGGCGGCGGGGGTCAGCAACGGCATCATCACCAGGTCGTTCTTTGCCCGGACCTCCCACGCGGCGAGGGCTGCCTCGCCGCCCCGCTCGACGCCGATGCCGATGCGCCCGCGGTCGTCCCAGCCGAACAGCGGCTCGCCCCCCGAGACCTCCGCGGCGAGGATCTTCTGCTTCAGGTTGTACTGAAAGAGAGGGTTGTCCTCGTCGCCACCGACCAGCTCGTGCTCCTCCTTGAGGACGCCCGTCTCGTTCTTGACGCCCGAGACCTCGTGGGCGCCTCCACGCGTGGTGTGCTCCGCCTGGTTGTACCCCGCTCGGACCTCCTGCTTGTGGCGGAGGAACCCCCAGAGCGCGCTGCTCTGCTCCGCGCGGTACGCGGCCGCGTGATCCGTCTTGTGGAGCTCGGCGTACCCGTCCCCCGCGGCGTCGATGTCCTGCCGTACGACACGGCCGAGGTCCCAGCCGGCATGGTGGCCGACCCGGGTCTCGGTCTTCCCGGCCTGGCCATGCGGGCGATCGGCCGGTGAGGCGCTCGCCGGCGCGGGCGTGCTCAGCGGCGCGACGCAGCACGCGCAGGTGTCCGTCTGACGCGCGGCGCCTTTCCCTCCGATCAGCACGGTCAGCGATCCCGTGGCGATCCAACCCCCAACGTGCGGCGGGAGGAGAGGTGGAGCGAGGGGGCAGACGTGGGGATCGCCGATGCGCGCCGCGGGCAGCCCGCCGATGAGGACGGTGAGATCGCCGAAGGCGATGAAGCCTCCGTGGATGGTGGGATCGAGGGCGCGCGCCGCGAACATGGGCTTCCTCCGTCGGACCGCGAGGGGCTCTCGCTGGGGTGTCCTTCGCAAGAGGGAGGCCAGAGGACCCGCGACCTCGCGCTGCCGCGATTCGTAGAGGAGCTGGCGCTCTGGGAGGGCGCGGGCACCCACGGGCTGAGTGCGCCGACCCTCACCGCCGAGGCGCGTCGGAACGGGCGTCATCGGCCAGGTAGGGCGCCGCTCTCGGGTCCTGCCCGCTCGATCCTGGATTAGCCTGAGGCATGCACGCGTCCCTCCGTGTCTCGGCGTCCCTCGTCGCGGCCGTGCTCCTCTCGGCTCGCGGCGCCGTGGCCGCCGAGTGGCACGTCACCCCACAGGGCAGCGCGAGCGGCGACGGCTCGATGGGGGCTCCCTGGGACCTCGCGACCGTGGCGTTCGGAGGCGCCGGGGTCGTCGCGCCCGGCGACACGGTCTGGATTCACGAGGGCCTGTACGGCGACGGCGGCAACCAACCCGTCGACTTCGTCATGTACGGCGCGCCCGGAGCGCCGATCATCGTGCGCGCCGCCCCGGGGGAGCGCGCGACGATCGACGGCGGCGTGACCGTCAGCGGGGACTACGTCTGGCTCTGGGGCCTGGAGGTGACGAACCTCGGGACGCAGCGCGACGTCACGAGCACCGCGGGCGATCCGCAAGCGCGGCTCGGCGGCGTGAACCTCTACGGCCTCGGGCTCAACGCGATCAACTTGATCGTCCACAACACGGGCCACCCCGCCATCGGCTTCTGGACGGGGCCCGGCGATGGCGCGGAGGTCTACGGCTGCCTCATCTTCGGCAACGGCATCTACGACCCGACGCTCAACGGCGCGCCCCGGGGCAACGGCACCTATGGGCAGGACCTGGCCGGCCACTCGCGCCGAATCGCCGACAACATCTCGTTTCGGAACTGGACGGAGGGCCTCGACGCGCACTCTTCCGGGCAGGCATACGTCGACAACTTCACCTTCGAGGGCAACATCGTCTTCGACAACCCCGTGGCGAACCTGTCCACGAACACGATCGATCCGAACAACGGCCAGGTCGGGCTGCGCATCCTCGACAACTGCACCTACCGCCGCCCCACCGAGAACGGCAAGGCGAGCGCGATTTTCGGGTACTACGACGACGTCATCAACGAAGACATCACGATGACCGGCAACTACTTCGTGAACGGCTCCGACGACGATCGCTCGATCCACATCAAGCTCTTCCGGCAGGGCACGGTGACGAACAACACCGTGGTGACCGACCGCTACTTCTTCTGGTGGTGGAACGGCGTACCCAACGAGTCGTTCGTCTGGGACGCGAACACCTACTACCTGGCTGGCGGGACCGGCGCCCCGTTCGTGCTGGGCCCGAGCAGCGACGTGGCCAATGGGCAGGACTTCAACGACTTCGCCACCTGGAAGGCGAGGACCGGGTTCGACGCGACGAGCTCGCTCACGAACGGTCGACCCTCCGGGCTCCACGTGTGCAAGCGACGCAACGAGTACGAGCCGGAGCGCGCACACTTGGCCGTGTACAACTGGGACGCGGCGCCCGCCGTGCCGCTGGACTTGTCCGACCTCGTCGCGGCCGGCCAGACCTTCGAGATACGGGACGCACAGAACTACTTCGGGCCGCCCATCCTGACGGGCACGTACGCGGGGGGCGCGGTGGACCTGCCGATGACCTCGACCGCCGTCGCCGAGATCCGAGGCACCTACGACCACTGGCAGAACCAGCACACGGGCCCGGTGTTCGGCGCGTTCGTGCTGCGGGCGAGCGGCGAGCTCCTCCAGCCGCCGGGGAGCGGCGGGGGAGGCGCAGGCGGCGCGCCGGCGGGCTCGGGGACCGGGTCGCCCACGGCCAGCGGCGCCGGCACCGGCGGTGACGATGCCGGGACCGGCGACGGGGGGTGCGACTGCGCGACTCCGGCGGAGCGCGCGTCGCCCGCGCGAGCGTGGCTCCTGGCGGCGCTCGCGTGCGCCGCGCGCCTCCGGCGCCGACCGTCCGCGCGTGGCGGCGCTCGGCCAGCGACCTGATCGCGGACCCAGCCGCCGCCGCTACGGCGCCGCGCGGACCGAGCGCGTCACAGCGCCACGTGCAGGTCGAACTTGGTGAACGCGTCGCGGGGAGCGAAGTAGTAGGCGGCGCCGTTCGTGGGGATCGCCGCCGACGGGACGGCCGTGAGCTCGTCCGTGAGCATCTGGGCCGCGGAGGACGCCCCGGACTGCAGCTTGCTCTTCATCCCGCTCCTGCACCCCCAGCTGTCGCCCCAGCCGGTGTTCACGTACGTCTCCTTGACCGTCACGCTCCACGCGAGTTGACCACCCACGATCTTCGGCCCACCCGAGAGCACGAAGTGCCCCGCCCGCTTCGCGCAGGACCAGTGGTTCAAATACAGATCCTGGCGGAGCTCGAAGCCGGCCCACCCCACCATCTTGATCGTGGCGGGGCTCTTCACCGTCGCGCCGCTCGGAAGATTGGCGGGGACCTCGTTGATCCAGCTCTGGAGCACCTGCCCGTCGAAGTCGAGGGTGAACGGGTGGTGGGTCGGGGCGTGCGCGTAGAACGTCGCCGACCGGACGCGGTTCTGGAGCGAGAGCCCGCCGAGATCCGTGATGGAAGCGACGTCGTCGATCGTCGCCACCTGGCCGGGGTTGCACGCGACGAAGGCGCCGGACCCGGCCCACTGCTCGTAGGGCACCGCCGCGTTCGCCAAGCTGGTGAGCGTCACCGCCGCTGGGCGCGTGCCGCACTGGAGCCGCACCGACCCGACGTTCTGGTAGAGGCCCCACGACGTGAGCGTGTTGCTGTCGAAGAGCTGAATGTGCGGCATGGCCGCCACCGTCTTGCCGCTCACGGTCCACCACGACCCGGTCTGGTTGGGCCCCGAGTAGAACGTCACGTAGGCCTTGTCAGGGTCGGGCTGGTCGCTCGGGGGCGCGATGACGCCGCCGCCGGGCGCCGGCTCGCAGGGGCCCATGCAGACCTGCGGCTCGAGCTCGGCGTCGGCGTCGGCGTCGAGCGTCTCGTCCGAGTCGACGACGCAGGCGGACGCGAGAGTGAGAGCTGCGATCGAGGCGAGGGCGCGAGGGACGAGGGCGTGCATGTGTGATCTCCTGGAAGGCGCGGCGCCGTTGCCGCGGTGCGCGCCCCATCGCAAGCCGCGTACCGCCTCGCGGAGCCCACGAAACCGCAGAAATGTCGGGCAAATTTGCGGCCTGCCGCGCCGCGCGGAGGGTTGCATGCAACGAGGCGCCGCCCTCGCTCGACCCCGGTGCGGGATCGATCAGGGCGTCGTCCGCGACCTCTTGCCGATGCCCAGGATCACGAGGGGCTCGTTGGAGCACGAGAAGGTCATGAAGTCGGCGAAGTCCGGGTGGATGTGATCGTGCCCGTCGAGGAAGAGCGCAGACTCGCGCATCTTCGACTGGACCGTCACGACCTGGCGCCGCCGGACGAGGACCTTCTGCAGCTGATAGCGCTCACCCTTGGGCGTGTACGGCTCGCGCACCACGAGCTGCAGCACGTCGCTCTCGAGCGGCAGGACGCGCCCTCCGGCGGATCGTTGCGCCGCCGTGGAGCCGGCCGCCGGCCCGATCCAGAAGCCGCTCGACTTTTGGTCCTCCGCCACCCTCCCGACGGTGAGGAGGTAGCGGGACGTCGCCGCCGGGCTCGTGTGACAGAAGAGCGCGTCGTTGAGGACACGCTTCGAGACGACCTCGCCGCGCAGGGTGACCTGCATGCGCGTGAGCACCCGACGCCGAAGCCGACCGTCCACGGCCCGCTCCAGGGACGGGAGCACCTCGCCGGGCTGCACGCCGCAGAAGAAGCCCACGGAGGTCTTCGGATCGCTGTTGATGCCGAGGATGGGCGCGTCCAGCACGCGGTGCGACGCGCGCAGCAGCGTGCCGTCGCCCCCGATCGCGACCACGAGATCGTACTCCGCGCGAGAGAGATCCTTCGTGCGAGGGCCGATCAGCGACGCGCGAGCCCCGAGGGACTCGAACGCGCCGAGCACCTCCTCCACCGTGCGCGCGTGCGCCTCGTGGGCGGCGCGGAGGCGCTTGACGGTCCGGTCCCCCGCCGCGAGCAGGCGCTCGAGCTTGTCGAGGCCGTTCTCTTTCTCGAGCGCCTGCCACCCGGTCCGCTTGAGGAGATACGCGATGCGCACCTAGGCTCCCGGGAGGCGCGCCGCTCGCCCCCATGCGCTCGGCTTCGTCACCCTCGGAGCTCCGCCAGGCGCCGCAGGGCGATCTCGGTCTTGGCGTCCTCGACGAGGCCTTGGCGGCAGGCTTCGAGCGCGTCGTGGAGCAGCACGTCCGCGAAGGCGGCGGCGCGCTCGAGCACGGAGCCGTCCTCGGGAGGCGCGCTGCGCTTCGCGGGATTGACCTCCACGTGGAAGAAGAAATGCCGCTCCCCGATCACGCCGGGAGAGGGGAAGGTCGATGGTCCGAGCGGCGCGAGCGCAGCGGGCTCGACCGCGAAGCCCGTCTCCTCGAAGAGCTCTCGGGCGGCGCACGCGCGCAGACCCTCCGGCGTCCGCTCGTCCTCTTCTACGAGCCCGGCAGGCACCTCCCAGAGCTCGCCGAGCGAGTCCTTCTCCGGCACCGGCCTCACCTCCATCGGTCGCGCGACGAGCGGGGGGCGAAGGGCAGAGCGGAGGACGACGCGGCGGGCGCCGTCGGCGCGCTGGTAGTGCGGCACCACCACGACCGCGTCCATCCGGGAGCGATCCGCGCAGTCGTAGGAGAACGGCGCGCTCTCCGCGGCCTCCCCGGAGAGCCGCGCGACCAGGCGCAGCTTCCGCACGTACATGAAGCCGCGCTCGCCGGCCGGTGGCTTCACGTCTTCCACGACTCGGAGGCGGTGACCAGGCAGCGGGGGCAGCGGCATCGGGGCCGCGAGGATAGCGCCTGGCCGAACGCTACGGAACCGGCCCGAGCGCGGTGTCGCTCGAGACGACCTCGACCTCGACGGTCTCCTTCTCGGAGTACCCGACCGCGCCCCCGAACAGGTGCTCCGTCGCCCGGTAGGAGAGATCGAGGACGCCGGTGCTCACCTGCTGCTCGACCCAGCAGGCGGGCCCTGCGTCGATGACCATCACGACGGCGCTCTTGCCGCTGGTCGGCTCCGTCACCTTGAGCCTGGTGCCGCAGCCGAATCGGTCGCGGTCGGCCGCGTACCAGTTGATCTGCCGCTCGCAGCTCGGGCCGCTCGACCCTGCCGAGCAGATCCCCTGCTGCTTGAGGTAGTTGAAGCAAGCCGGGATGCAGTTGTCCCCCGGATCGCTCACGTTCGTGCCGTTCTCGAGCACGCCGCAGCCGAAGGACGTGGCCACGTACTCCCCGCTCGCGAGCTGCGTCGTGCCCGTCGTGCCCTCGCACGACCACGCCTCGCCGGCCGGCGGATCGGCCGGGGCCGCCTGCTCGCCGCACGAAGCGCCGATGGCGAAGCCCTTCGCCGGGCTCTTCTTCACGCGGTCCCGGGTGTTGGGTCCCCAGATGCCGTCCTCGGAGATCTGGTCGCTCGGGTGGTTCCGGTTCCACAAGCGCTGGAACGCCTCCACGTCGAGGCCCTTCTGGCTGGTGGCCCCCGGACCGTAGTAGTCGAAGTGCGGCGGGTCCTTGCTGCCGTACCAGTCGAAGCCGCGCGACTCGAGAGCGCTGCGCCACGTGGACGACGCGGAGATGTCGATCGCGAGGCCGGTCTCGTGGTTCGAGTTGCCCGGCGTCGCGGCGGCCTTGATGCCGCACCGCCCCTGCTCGTACCAGCGGCGCAGCATGTACTGCTGGCCCACGGTGCGGAACATCGACGCGACGGTCATGGTCTTCCCGGGGTTCGCGTCCAGCGCGGCGACGAGCCGATCGCGCGCGGGCTTGATGAGGTAAGGGAACACCGTGTCGCTGACCACGAGGTTCGGCCGCGAAGGGACCTCGACGAAGCCGTCCGGCGCCATGCACCTCATCTCGTCGATGATCTGCTGGGACAGCGGCTTGATGCTCGCCGTCGAGCAGCTCTCGCTCATCGCTTGCTCGACGGTGCCGTTCGAGACGGGTGCGTCGGCCTCCTCCGTCGGCTCGTGACCGTCGAGCTCGGCGTCCTCGGGCGAGGGCGGCGCGCAGCCCCAGGTGACGACGAGGAGGAGCGGCGCGGCGAGGAGAGCGGAGCGGAGGAGCACGGGCCGCGCATCAGCACGTCACGTGCCACTGGCGAAACACGGCGTTTCTCGCTCGAACGACGATCGCTGCCAGGGTGGCGGAAAAATTCTCAGGATCCGAGGTCGTTCGGCGACAGACGCCGACAGCGGACGCGCGAGTGCGCAGGTCGGCTGGATCGGGTCGCCACCAAGGGTTTGTGGCAAGACCAATCTCTCGGATAGGATCCGAGCTGCTCCTTGCTTTCCCCTTCCTTGGAGGTTCGTCATGCGGCTCCTTCGCTCGGCTTGCTCTCTGCTCCTCCTCGTCGCGTGCGGCGACAGCGACGGCACCTCCGGCACCACCAGCTCCACCGTGACGTCGGGGCCGACCACCGGCCCGACCACCGGTCCGACGACGACCGCCACCACGACCACCTCGACCGGCATGGGCGGCGCGGGCGGGGGTACGGGCGGCATGGGCGGAGCGGGCGGCGGACCGCCGATCACGTGCGGCGACTCCGTGGTGGACTTCGCCAACGGTGAGGAGTGCGACGACGGCAACACGATCGGCGGCGACGGCTGCGACGCGTTCTGCCTGATCGAGGCGGCGCTCACGTGCGGCGACGGCGTCCTCGATCTGGCGACCGGGGAGGAGTGCGACGACGGCAACGCCCTCGCCGGCGACGGCTGCAGCCCCACCTGCCAGCTCGAGGTCGTCGGGCAGTCTTGCGGCGACGGGACGGTGGACGCCAACGAGGTCTGCGACGACATGAACGTCGCAAACGGCGACGCGTGCAACCCGACCTGCAACTTCACGAACACCACGACCTTGTTCGCGGGCTCACCCGGCCAAGGCGGCACTACGGATGGGATCGGCACCCTAGCGCGCTTCAGCGGCCCGGCGGTGATGACCGTGAACGCGACGCACCTCTTCCTCGCGGTCGAGGGCAACATGACGATCCGGAGCGTCGACGTCTCGACGGCGCTCGTGACGACCATCGCGGGCGGCGGCGCCGGGTACTTGGACGATCCGATCGGCCTGAACGCGCGCTTCGGGAGCGTCGAGGCCATCGGGACGGACGGGAGCACGCTCTGGGTGGCCGACGCGGCGAACAGCGTCATTCGCGCCGTGTCGCTCACGCCACCGCACGCCGTCACGACGGTGGCCGGCTCCGGCGTCCAGGGCTACGCCGACGGGATCGGCGCGCTCGCGCAGTTCGACGGCATCCGGGGGATCACCTACTACGGCGGCTACGTCTACCTGCTGGACCCGAACGCCGGGACCGTTCGGCGCTTCGATCCGAGCACGCAAGACGTCGTCACCCTCGCCGGCACGCCCTACGTGTCGGGACAGGCGGACGGCGTCGGCGCCGCCGCGTCCTTCGTCAGTCCGCGCTACATCGCGTCGGACGGCTCTGGGATGCTCTACATCGGCGACACCAACGGAAACCAGATCCGCGCGTTCAACACCGTCACCAACGCCGTGACCACGTTCGCCGGCGTCGCGGGGATGATGGGGTGCGGCTACCTCGACGGCCCCGGAGCCACCGCGCTCATCCACCGCCCGCGCGGCATGACCTCCGACGGGACCAGCATCTACTGGGTCGAGTTCAACGCCCACACCCTGCGCCAGGCGCCCGTCGCCACGGGCGTGGTCTCGACGATGCTGGGCACGCCGCCCGCGTGCACGCTGGACTGCTCTTGCGGGATGACGCCTCCGCCAGGCGGCTACGCGGAGGGCGTGGGCGCGGCGGCCCAGCTGGCCGGTCCCTACAGCGTCGCGCACCACTTCCCGTCGAGCTCGCTCTTCGTGTTCGACGCCGGAAACTTCGTCCTGCGGCGGGTGAACTGAGGGAGAACGCTAGCCGTCGATGAGCTGGGGCTCGCAGACGAAGCGATCCCCCGACGGGCGGTGAACGCATACGTCCGACGCCTCGAAGCAGTCATCGTCGGTACGGCACTCGTCCTCCTCGGACGTGCAGGCGAAGCTCAGCAGGGTCGTGGCCTCGGTGTCGTACTCGTTCCTGAAGAAGCCGATGCAGTGCCTCCCGCTCGGGCAGTCCTCTGGGCCGCGACAGCTCGCCGGGACGCAGACCCCGACGGGGCCGCTCTCCTCGGCGCTGGGGCTCGTCGCGCAATGGCACGCGTGGTCGGCCGCACAGTCGCCGTCCCCCTGACATGGGGGCTCGTAGGGCGGGCCTTCAGGAGGCTACATGGCGCAAGACGCGGGCGTGTCGCGGACCAGGACGCCGTTGCAATGCCGGAGTCCGTCCTGCCCCGGCTCCGCGCCATCGCAGTCGACCTCCCTGGGGGTGCTGCAGGAGACGACGCCCGAGAGCAGAACCAACGGCCAAGCGCCTCTCCATGGCATCGCCTTCATTCGACGCATCCTACGCCACACGCGACACGGCGCTAGCGGCCGGGCGACCCCCCGCCCGTCGCGGCGCTTCCTCGGGCGCGCCCGCCTGACCCGCCCCGCTCGCTCGCCCGCACGCCGAGCCAAAGCGGGACGATGGCGAGGAGCATCGCGACCGCGGCGACGAGGAACGGCGCGCCGGGGAAGTACACGGCGGCTCCTTCCCGCGAGAAGTGGGAGAGCGTCTGCGTCATGACGATGGGGCTCACGATGGTCGCGAGGGCGTTGATGCTCGCCACGGCGCCCTGCAGCTCGCCCTGCGCGTCGGGCTCGACGCGGCCGGAGGCGATCGCGTTCACCGCAGGAGGCGCCATGCCCATCAGGGCGCCGGCGAAGATGAGCACGTAGATCATCCACTCGCGCGTCGCGAGCGCGTAGCCGACGAGGGCGAGGGCGCCCGCGATCATGCTGAAGAGGGCGGTCCTCGTCGGGCCCAACGCGCGGAGCACCGGGCCGATGAGCCCGCCCTGGACCAGCGCGGACGAGAGGCCCACGAGCCCCAGCGAGATGCCGACGGTCCGGGTGTCCCACCCGAACCTGATCTCGGTGAAGAACGCCCAGATGACCGGGAACAACATCTGGCTGAAGTGGAAGATCCCGAGCGTCGCGATGAGCAGGCTGACGCGCGGCAGCTTGCGAAAGTGTCGGAACGCCCCGAGCGGGTTGGCGCGCGCGAGGTCGAAGGGTCGCCTCCGCTCGGGCGGCAGCGACTCGGGCAGCACGAATGCGCCGTAGAGCAGGTTCAGCAGCGAGAGCGCCGCCGCCGCGAAGAACGGCGCCCGCGTGTCGAGCTCGCCCAGCAGCCCTCCGAGGATGGGCCCGAGGATGAACCCCACCCCGAACGCCGCGCCGATGAGGCCGAACGCCTGCCCACGCCGCTCCGGCTCGGTGACGTCGGCGATGTACGCCGACGCCGTGGACATCGTCGCGCCCGCTACGCCCGACAGCACCCGTCCGATGAACAGCACGAGGATCGACTGGGCCACGCCCATGAGGAGGAAGTTCGCGCCGAGGGCCGCCATGGCCAGGAGCAAGACCGGCCGCCGGCCGAAGCGATCCGAGATGCTCCCGATCGTGGGCCCGGCGAGGAAGTTCAAGAGCGCGTAGACCGTCGCGAGGTAGCCGCCCCACGGGGCGGCCCGCTCGAGCGGCAGGCCGGTGAGCTCGGAGATGAGCGTGGGCGTGACCGGCATGATGAGCCCGAAGCCGATCATGTCGATCGCCACGGTCACGAGCACGAACAGAAAGGCGTTCCGCCCGGGCGCGCGTGTCGTCATGGAATCCGCGGAGGAGGTCCCTACCGGGGGGCCGGCTCGTGCGCGAATCCTTCCTCGTCGTAGACGCGGTCGAAGAGCGCGGCGAACTTGGCCTCGACCTCTCGGCGCTTGAGCTTCATGGTAGGGGTGAGCTCTCCGTGCTCCTGGCTGAAGTCGCGGTCCAGGATCGTGAAGCGCTTCACCTGCTCCACCTGGGCGAGGGAGGCGTTCCCGCGGGCGACGGCCGCTCGGATACGCGCGACGTAGTCGGGGTGCTTGACCACCTCCGCGGTCGCGGCGTTCAGGGCGTCGCTCCTCCCGGCGGGGTTCTTCATGAGCTCCTCGGTCCGCTTCGTCACCTCCTCGGCGGTGACCAGCCCGCGCTCTCGACCGAACTCCAAGGTCTCGATCGGGGAGGGCGCGACGACGGCCGCCACGAACGGGCGCCGGTCGCCGTGGGCGTGCACCTGGCTGATGAGCGGGTCTTGGTTCTTGATCGCGTTCTCGATGTTCGCGGGCGCCAGGTTCTTCCCGCCAGCCGTGATGATGAGGTGCTTCTTGCGGTCCGTGATCCGAAGAAAGCCGTCAGCGTCGAGCTATCCGATGTCTCCGGTGTGGAGCCACCCGTCCACCACGGTCTCTGCCGTCGCCTTCTCGTCCTTGAAGTAGCCCAGGAACACGAACGGGCCCTTGATCAGGATCTCCCCGTCGCTCGCGATCTTCTGCTCGTTCGGCGCCAGCAGCGTGCCAACGGTCCCAAGCTTGACCGCGCCGGGGCGGTTTCCGTGGGTGATGACCGTGGCCTCGGTCATGCCGTAGAGCTCGTAGATGGGGATGCCCGCGCCCCAGAAGAACTCCAGCACCTCGACCGCGATCGGGGCCGCGCCGGTGGCGGACCAGCGCACGTTGCCGCCGAACGCGCCGCGCACCTTCCGGAACACGAGCTTGTCGCAGAAGGCCCACTTCAAGCCCAGCCCGAGCGGGAGAGGCTCCCCCTTCAGGCGATACGCCGACGCCTCGCGCGCCACGCGCGTCGCGAAGCCGAAGATCCTCCGAACCAGCGGGCTCTTCTTCTCCACCGCGCCGAGGATCTTGGCGTAGGCCTTCTCGTAGATGCGGGGGACCGATCCGAAGATGGTCGGGTTCACCTCGCCGAGCTCGTCGAGGACGTGGGCGATGCTGGTCGCGTACGCGGTGGTGACGCCGCTGTTCACTCGCCCATAGAAGGCGAGCACGCGCTCGGCGACGTGCGCCATCGGGAGGAAGCTGTACGACAGGTCGTCGTCGAAGAACTCCACGGTCTCCGGGTTGCGGAGGAGGGTGAGGACGTTCGCGTGGCTGATCATCGCCCCCTTGGGCGGCCCAGTCGTCCCGGACGTGTAGACGAGCACCGCCAGGCCCTTCGGGTCGATGGCCTCCTGGATCGCCGTGATCTCCTCTTCGTCGATCGGGTCTCCCTCGAACGACGCGGGCGATAGCAGCCGCGGGTCCTCTCCCTTCATCTTCTCGTAGAGCGCGTGGTCCCAGGGGACGATGGCCGCGACGCAGTCGAGGCCCTTGCACGCGGCGATCACGCTCGCGAGCTCAGCCTCCTCGTCCACGAACACGACGCGCGCCTCCGAGTGCTCGATCAGGTAGCGAATCTGGTCGACCTGCTGCTTCGGGTAGATGCCGAAGCTGACGAGGCCGAAGAGCTGGAGCCCGAGGTCGTAGACGCCCCACTGCGTCTTGGTGGGGCCGAGGATGGCGGCGCGCTCGCCGGGGGCGAGCTTCAGCTTCTTGGCGCCCGCGGCCACGCCGCGCGCTCGCTCGTACAGCTCCGCCCAGGTGAGCGCCTCCCAGCGGCCGCCGCGCTTCTCGTAGACCGCAGGCTTGTCGGGGCTCTGGCGGGCCCGCCGCATGAACAGGTCGCCCAGCGTGCGCGCCTCGGGCGCGAGTAGCTTCACGGGGACGTGCGGGCCGGTCGGCAGCATCGCACGTGGATATCGCCAAGCTGCCTTTCGTTCAATCCGGGGCGGCGCGAAAGCGGCGCCGGGGGGCTCGCCGCGCGGCCGTCAGCGTTGCTCGGGCTTGCCCTTGGAGTAGCCGCTCCCGAACCACCGCTCGAAGCCGAGCCCGCCTCGTAGCCCCGGCAGCTCTTCTCGGGCCGAGCGGTACTGCAGGAAACCGGCGTCCGCCGCGCCCGAGGCCTCCTCGGGCACGATGACCGGGGTCGTTTCCGTGACGGTCACGCGTTCCGGGCGCCCGCCTCCGGGACGATCCGCACCGGCTCGTCGTAGAGCGCGCCGCCCTCGCCGAGATCGGTCAGCGCAGCGCGGGTGATGGCGTTCGCGGCCGAGCCGTCGGCGAGGTGCCCGCCCTTGGGCAGGAGCGCCACGTCGCGCCGCTGTCGCGCGTCGTGCCGCACGCGCACGCGGATCGACCCGAGGGCCGACTCGAGGCGACACGCGGCGCCGTCCGGGACGCCGCAGGCGCTCTCCGGGTGCACGGTGAGCTCGAGAGGCAGAGGCGGCCGCCTCGCCCACTGGGAGGACTGTGACTTCGGCGTCGAGAGGCTGGTGAGCAAGAGCGGGTAGGCCGCGGTCGGTCGCGCGCCGTCGGCTGGCATCTCCTCGAGGAGGCGGGCGCGCCCCGACGGGGTGGCGAACGTACGGCCCTCGAAGATCACCCGGGGCGCGAGGGGGTTCCTCACCGGCCCCGCCTCGAGATCCTCGAGCGAGACGCCCGCCGGCGCCAGCTTGCCCGCGACCATCATGCGCTTGAAGTCTCTCGCGCTTCCGGCGAGCTCCTCCCCGAGCCCCACGCGGGCCGCGACCGCCTGGATGATCTCGAGGTCGGATCGGGCGCCGGCGGGCGGGGGGACGACCGGCCGCGCGACCCCGAGGTAGTGGTGGCCGTAGGCGCCGAGCAGGTCGTCCGCCTCGAGCAGGGTCGTCGTCGGGAGCACCACGGTCGCGTGACGAGCGGTGTCGGTGAGCACGGTGTCCACGACGACGACGAGCTCCCGCGTCGAGAGGGCGCGGGCGACCCGCTGGCTGTCCGGCAACATCGCGACCGGGTTGCCCGCGGTGATCCAGACCGCGCGGACCTCGGGGTCGCGCGCCGTGAGGATCTCTTCGCCGAAGAGCGGCTCGCTGAGGGTCCTCGGCGCGGCGCCCCGGACGAAGCTGGTGTCGTACGCGCCGCGCCGCTTGAAGTAGAAGGAGACGCCCGCGCCCGGCACCCCCACGTTGCCCGAGACGGCGCCGAGCGCGTCGAGCGCCCGCACGATGGCGCCCCCGTTGCGCCGGCGACCCATCCCCCACCCGACGAGGATCGTCGCCGGCCGCGCGGTGCCGAGGCGGCGCGCCAGGGAGAGCGCGACGTCCGCGCCGACGTCCGCCTCGGCGCACCACGCCTCCACCGAGCGGCGCTCGGCGAGCGCGCGGAACCCGTCCCACCCCTCGCAGTAGCCGGGTCCCTCCGGGTCGGTCCACCCGCGCTCGAAGAGCACGCGCGCGACCGCCATCGCCAGGGCGAAGTCTCCCCCGGGGCGAGGTTGGATGAAGGCGTCGCAGATCGACGCGGTCCGGTGGTGGACCGGATCGATGAGGACGAGCTCGGCGCCGCGTGCCCTCGCCTCCTTGAGGACCGTGAGCGTGTGGGGGCTCGAGGTGAAGACGTTCTTTCCCCAGAGGAAGATGGTCTTGGCGTTCAGGAGATCGAACAGATCGCTCGAGTCGCTCTCGCCGAAATCCAGCGCTTGGGCGGCCTCCCCGGCCCCCGAGCAGATGTCCCCGCGCTTCGTCGTGCACGGACCGAACCTCTCGAAGAAGAGGTCGACCACCTTCTTCACGAGGCCGAGCGAGCCGCCGCTCGCGTAGTGGAAGATCGCCGCAGGGCCCGACTCTGCCCGAATCCGGACGAGCTCGCGAGCGACGTGATCCAGCGCCTCGTCCCAGCCCACGGGCACGAGCGCCCCACCGCGCCGGAGCAGCGGCGTGGTGAGCCGGTCCTCCGCGTACTGGGTCTCGAGGAACTGGTTCGTCCGGTAGCACAGGAAGCCCTTGGTGACCGGGTGCGCGGGATCGCCGCCGATCTTGGTGACCCTCCCGCCCTCCACCGTCGCGACGATCCCGCAGGCGTCCGGGCAGTCGCGGTTGCACACCGTGAGCGCTCGCGTGGCCACGTGGTCACCGTAGCAGCTAACGGGTAGAGCCCGCGGCGCTGATCCTCTATAGGACGGGGGCCATGTCGCACGCTCACCCGGCCGCTGACTACTCCGACAAGTCGTTTCCGCTGCAGCACCCGGCGCTCTCGGCCACCGTGATCACGCTCGTCATCGCGGGCGTGTTCCTGTACCTGGTCATCAGCGCTGGCGGTCACCCGCCGAGCGGCGCCCACGGCGCGGCCGCGGGCTCCGGCAGCGCGGCCAAGGTCGCGACCTCTGCCAAGCCCGCCGCCTCCGCGCCCAAGCGGTGACCAGGGCGCTCAGGGCTTCTCGACGGCCTTCGTCGGAGGCAGCCGATCCCAGCGCAGGGAGTCCCCGATGAGCGTGGAGATGCGCTTCGCCTTGCTGCCGCCGCCGAGGCGCATCACGTAGATCCCCGGGCCTTCCCCGGTGGTGCGCGTGGACGCGAACGCGATCATCCGACCGTCCGGGCTGCACGCGGGGTAGCTGTTCGAGCCCGCCCCCTGCGTGAGTCGGACGAGCTGCCCGCCGGTCTCTCCCGTGGCGACCAGGTCCATCACCTTGCCCGCCCCGACGGCGAAGACGGCGCGGATCCCGTCCGGGTGGCGGCAGAACGTGGGCGCGGACGCGAACAGGCCGTCCGGGGAGATCGGCTTGCCGTCGACGAAGACGCGCTGGCCGTACTTCCCCGCGCCGGCGAAGGCGAGCTTGCCGGTGGGCGTGAAGTTCGGGCGCAGCGCGGTGAGGATGGGCGAGGCCTCCTTCAGCTCGGTGAAGCTCGGGCCCGTGAACATCTTGATGGCGCTGCCCACGCCGATGCTCACGGCGACCTGCGAGTAGTCCTTGTTGAACGCGAGGCCGTAGACGCTCCCGCGGACGTTCAGATCGAGGGCCTTGGAGGGATCGCTCGCCTTGTAGATCTTGTACTCGTTCTTGTTCACGCTCCCCGACCAGTAGAGCTCGCCGCTCTTGCCGTAGGCGGGCGCGATCGCCACGTGCTCGGGCGGCGAGATGGGCTTGGCGTCGAAGCCGTCCGAGTCGATGCGGTAGACGCGCCGGAGCGAGCCGCTGCCCGACACGAACGTGAGGTGGCTGAAGAAGCCGCCCTCCGTCCCGGTGAGCGCCTTCAGGAGCTGGTCGGTGACGTAGTGCGCCTCGGCCCGGACCCGGTCGATGGGCACCTCGTACTTCTTCATGAAGGCCGGGTCCGCGCCCACGTCGAGGAGGTACGCCACGGCGGTGAGCTGTGCGCGGTCCTTGTCGATCTTCTTCCCCGTGACGCGGACGAGCGCCTCTACGCCCTTCGCGCGCCACGCCTTGATGTCGATGGTCTCCGCGTAGGCGCCCTCGGGCGCGGCGCTGTCGGGCAGGACCTCGAACTCCCCGGACAGCTCCAGGTCCCGCCGCACGACGCTGCGGAGCGTCACGTCCTCCATGTCGGGGGCGAGCGAGGGGAGGACCGCGAGCTTGGGCAGCGGCCTACCCGCGGCCTCGGCCGGGACGACGAAGCCCGAGATCTCGTCCTTCTCCTGGGCGAAGGACGGCGCGGGCGCGCCGACCCCGAGGGTGACGGCGATGGCGATGGCGACTCGGCGGTTCATGGACACCCTCAGTTGCAGGCGGCGCTGCAGGTCATGCTGAACGAGAGGCTTGGCGGCAGGAGGTCGGGCTGATCCTCGGGGGGCGGGGGCACCTGCGAGCCGACCTTCGACTCGAGCGCCGCGCGCGCGGCGGCATCGAACGTGGCGTTGCCGCTGCTGCCGAGGGAGAAGCTCTTCACCGTCAGGCCGTCGAGCTGCACCGAGACGCTCACCACGAGCTTCTGGATGTCCTCGGGCGGCAGGCCGAGGCCGCTCACCACGAAGCCCCGCTTGAAGAAGCCGATGAGGCGCCCCACGTACTGGCGCTTCTGGAACTGATCGAGCCCCCCGTCCTTGACCCCGTCCGGGTCGCCCGGCCCACCCGGCCCGGAGCCGCCGTCCGGATCGAGCGTGGCGATCCCCGCGTCCTCTTCGCTCGCGGCGAGGCCGGCGTCGGCGCCCTCCTCCCCGGCGTCGCGCTCGTCGACGCTCGCGTCCTCCACCGTCGCTACCTTCTGCCCGGCGTCGGGGATGGCCTCCGTCTTGTCCGCTGCCTCGGGCGAGGGCGCGGCCACCTCCGGCGGAGGGGGCGCCTCCGCGATCTTCTGCTTCACCGACGCCGGGGCGCGGTTCCACATGTCGGGGAGGACCGCCTTCTTCCCGCCGCCGAGGAGCGGCGGGAGCAGCTCCTCGTCGAGCACCGGCGTGACCTTGACGGGCGGCTGCGCGCCCTTGTCGATCTCGGGGGCGAGCGACGTCCCCGTGCTCCCGACGTAGAACATGGTCCCGGCGGCGAGCTGGACCGCGATGGCGATCGCGACGGCCGCGCCGACCTCCCAGGGCTCGTAGTCGCGCGTGAGCGTCGCGCTCACTTCTTCCCCGGAGCTGGCTTCGGGGCGGCGTCCCCTGCCTTCGGGGGAACGTCGGCCTTCACGTCCTCGAGCTCCGGCTGCACGAGGAGGTTCAGGCCCTCGACCCCGGCGCGGCGGGCCGCGGCGACGACGCGCGCCACCACGCCGTAGCGGGCCGCCTTGTCGGCGCGGATGTAGAGCTCCTTCTCGACCTGCACGCGGTCGCTCCGGATCAGCGCGTCCTCGATGTCAGCGGTCACGTCGCGGTCCTTGCCGTCCGACGTCTTGCCGAAGAGGATGCGCTCGTCCTTGGTCACCGTGACCACGAGCTTGGTGTCCTTGAGGGGCGTCTCGGTCGCCTTGACGTCCGGCAGCTCCACGCGAAGCCCCGTGGCGAGGAGCGGCGCGGTCACCATGAAGACCACCAAGAGGACGAGCATGACGTCGACCAGCGGCGTCACGTTGATGTCGGCGAAGCCGGCCCCTCTCCTCCTCCCGCCGATGCTTCCAGCCATCGCCCCCTAGCCCCCGTACCCCCCGCCGTAGGCCGGCGGCTGGGACCGGACGACCGCTCCGCGGCCCCCCTGCGCCACCGTCTTGTCGGTGGGGATCCCCAAGGACTGGTCGCTCTCGGACACGATGCTCACCCACTGCTCGGTCGCTGCCTCCAGTTCGGAGACGACGTCCTCCAGCCGGCGATTCAACATGTTGTAGAAGATGAGCGCCGGGATGGCGGCGAAGAGCCCCACCGCGGTGGCGATGAGCGCCTCTCCGATGGCGGGGGCGACGACCGGCAGCGACGCGCTCTTCTCCCGACCGATGCGCAGGAAGGCGTCGAGGATGCCCCACACCGTGCCGAAGAGGCCGATGAACGGCGCGCTCGCCGCGATGGAGGCGAGCAGCGTCATCATGCGGCCGCCCCGCTGGTGCTCGTCCACCACGGCCCGGCGCGCGATCGACTCCATGACCTTCGCGCTCCCGCCTCGCTTGGACAGCGCGAGGACCACGCGCCCGCCTGGCGACCCGGGGTGCCTGCGCGCGATCTCGAACAGATCCTTCGCGTCCACCAGGTTGAACACCTCCCGCTCGAAGGCGTGCAGCGCGCCGCGCATCCGGGCGAGCTGAAGGGCCTTCAAGATGGCGATGATCCACACGAGGACCGCCATGGCCACCAGCATCCAGAAGACCACGAACACCGGCCCCGAGGACTTCAGGACCAGGTCGACCGGGTTCAGGCCGCCGCCCTTGTCGGACGCCGCCTCGGCGAAGAGCAGGGCCGCCATCCAGCAGGCCTACTCTTTGAGGAGGATCTCGACCCTCCGGTCCCGCGCCCAGCCGTCTTCGTCCGTTCCGGTGGCTTCGAACTCGCCCTTCGAGCTGGTGCCCATGCGTGCGTCCTCGAGGCCCTTCTTCTGGAGGAAGCCCGCCACCGAGCCGGCGCGGCGCTGCCCGAGCGCGAGGTTGTACTCCGTCTCGCCGCGGGGATCGGCGTGGCCGACGAGGTTCATCCCCTTGCCCTTCAGCGGCCCCGAGATGAAGCACCGGGCCAGCGCGTCGAGGGCGTTCGACGCCTCCGGCGTCACCTCGGTCGAGTCGAACGCGAACTTGGCCGTGGGCAAGTCGCCGCAGGCCTTGACGATCTTGTCGTCGATCTTCACGGCGCTCTTCATGTCCTCGCCGCCCGCGGGCTTCGCGGCGGTGGAGGTGCCGGTGGTGCGCACGTCCGACTGCGTCTTGGGCTGCGGGTCGTCCGAGCAGCCGATCGCGCCCGCCGTGACCGCGACCGCCGCGGAGGCCAACGCGAGGAGGCGGAGCTTCTTGGTGTAGGTCATGGTTTCCTCGGTCCGGTGTGGGTGATGCCGTCCGAGTTAGCACGGATGCGCTGGTCGCAAAACCCTTCCACGAACGCGGCCGCTCCAGCAGAGGGTCCGCCGGGGCTTTCCTCGTGGTAGGACGCGCGCATGAGCTTGGGAGAGTCACTCAAGGACGACGCGAAAAAAGACGAGATCGTCGCCGACGCGGTGAAGTTGGTGGACGAGGAGGTCGCCTCGAAGAGCGGGCTCTCCGGTTTCGCCGTGAAGAAGGGCTACGACGCGGTGAAGAGCATCAAGCCCGGCTTCATCCGCGAGGTCGTGAGGAAGCTCCTCCCCGAGTTCGTGGGCAAGGTGGAGCCGATCTGGGAGGAGGGAAAGAAGAGCGGCCCTCCGACGGCGCACTTCGAGAAGAACAAGGCGCGCGTGGCCGACGCCCTGCTGAGCGTCACCGACGCCAAGATCGACTCGGCGAAGAGCTCGATCGTCCGCTCCACCTACGGGATGCTCCGCGGCTCGGCGAAGAAGAACGTCGAGGAGGCGGTGCCGAGGCTCGGGAGGCTGCTGGCCAAGTACGACGGCGGCTGAGCGCCTCTCTGGCGCCGCTCCGCGCACCTTCCTGGTTTTCCGCTGGCGCGGCCCCCGGCAAAGAAGTAAAGAGCGCGCGGACTTTCAGCCCCAGAAAACCCGCCATGGACCTCTCCAAGATCCGCAACATCGGGATCAGCGCCCACATCGACTCCGGCAAGACCACCCTGACCGAGCGCATCCTCTTCTACACGAAGCGGATCCACGCCATCCACGAGGTCAAGGGGAAGGACGGCGTCGGCGCCAAGATGGACTCGATGGAGCTCGAGCGCGAGCGCGGCATCACCATCCAGTCTGCGGCGACGCACTGCTTCTGGAAAGGCAACCACGTCAACATCATCGACACGCCGGGCCACGTCGACTTCACGATCGAGGTCGAGCGCGCTCTCCGCGTGCTCGACGGGGCGATCCTGGTCCTCTGCGGCGTCGCCGGCGTGCAGTCCCAGTCGTTGACCGTCGATCGGCAGATGCGCCGCTACAGCGTGCCTCGCATCGTCTTCATCAACAAGCTGGACCGCGCGGGCGCGAACCCCTTCAAGGCCAAGGATCAGCTCAAGGAGAAGCTCCACCTGAACCCGGTGTTCCTCCAGCTCCCCATCGGCCTCGAGGACAAGCTCGAGGGCCTCGTCGATCTCATCGACATGAAGGGCTACTACTTCGCGGGCCCGAACGGGGAGGACATCACCGTCCGCGACATCCCGGCCGACATGAAGGCCGACGCCGACAAGTGGCACGCCGACATGCTCGACGCGCTCTCGCTCCACGACGACGCGCTCGCGGAGGCGATGCTGGAGGAGAAGGTCACGCCGGAGATCATCCGCGCGGCCGTGCGCCGCTGCACGATCAGCCTGAAGATCGCGCCCGTGATGATGGGCTCGGCCTACAAGAACAAGGGTGTCCAGCTCCTGCTCGACGGCGTGAACGCCTACCTCCCGGCCCCGAACGAGGTCGAGAACGCCGCCGTGGATCTCGACAAGAACGAGGAGAAGGTCGTGCTGTCCTCCGACGCGAACGCGCCGCTCATCTCGCTGGCGTTCAAGCTCGAGGACGGGCGTTTCGGTCAGCTGAGCTACGTCCGGGTCTACCAGGGGCAGCTCTCGAAGGGGATGGAGATCACCAACACCCGGACGGGCAAGCGCCACAAGGTCGGCCGGCTGGTCCGCATGCACTCCGATGACATGGAGGACATCGAGGTCTCCGATCCGGGCGACATCGTCGCGATGTTCGGCATCGACTGCAACTCGGGCGACACGTTCACGGACGGCAAGCTGAACTACGCGATGTCGAGCATGTACGTCCCGGACGCGGTCATCTCGCTCAGTGTCGCGCCCAAGGACAACAAGAGCCAGACGAACATGTCCAAGGCGCTCCGCCGGTTCACGAAGGAGGACCCGACCTTCCGCGTGAGCTCCGACCCCGAGACGAACGAGACGCTCATCGCGGGCATGGGGGAGCTCCACCTGGAGGTCTACGTCGAGCGCATGAAGCGCGAGTACAACGCCGAGGTCATCACCGGCGCTCCTCGCGTCGCCTACCGCGAGACGATCACGAAGCGCACCGAGTTCAACTACCTGCACCGCAAGCAGACGGGCGGCTCGGGCCAGTACGGCAAGGTGGCAGGCTTCATGGAGCCGTGGGCCGAGGCGAACTACGAGTTCGTCGACGAGATCGTGGGCGGGGTCATCCCGCGCGAGTACATCCCCAGCTGCGACAAGGGCTTCCGGTCCATGCTCGCGAAGGGTCAGCTCATCGCGGCGCCCGTCACGAACGTGCGCATCACGATCAACGACGGCGCGTACCACGCGGTGGACTCCAGCGACGCCGCCTTCCAGGAGGCCGCGCGCGGCGCCTTCCGCGAGGCCTTCCCGAAGGCAGGCCCGCAGATCCTCGAGCCGATCATGAAGGTGGGCGTCGAGGGGCCGAGCGAGTTCCAGGGCGGGATGACGGGCCTGCTCATGCAGCGCCGCGGCATCATCATCTCCAGCGGCGAGGACGACGGCGGCTTCTCCCGCGTCGAGGCCGAGGTGCCGCTGGCCGAGATGTTCGGCTTCTCCACGGCGCTGCGCTCCTCCACGCAGGGCAAGGGCGAGTTCACGATGGAGTTCGCCAAGTACGCGCCGGTGCCGAGCTCGATCGCAGAGGAGCTCATCAAGAAGCACCGCGAGGAAGAGGCGAAGAAGAAGAAGTAGCGGACGGCGTGGTCGGCTAGTCCTCGGTCTCCGTCAGGAACCTCACGACCGCATCCGCCGTGGGCGCCGCGAAGAGGATCGCCAGGTGCCCTTGCCCGCCGACGGAAGCGTTCTGCGCGGGCGCGAGGAGCTCGGACGCGCTCGGCGGGAACACGACGTTGTCGTGCGTCGAGTAGAGGCTGAGGAGCGGCACGGCCATGCGCTCGTCCAGGGCGTGCCCTCGGCGGAGCGCCGCGTGCGCGCGACCCAGGATCGGGCCCCGGTAGCGCGTGCCTCGGTGGGGCGTGGCGATGGTGACGCAGCGCCGAACCGTCTCCGTGCCCGACTGGTTCGCCAGGTACTCGGCGGCGACGAGGCCGCCCATCGAGTGGCAGATCAGGTCGACCTGGTCCGCGCCCGTCTCCTCGCGCACGCGCGCCACGAAGCGCCCGAGGCGCTCCCCGAGGGTCGGCAGGTCCAGCAGCCAGGCGTAGTTGAACCCGTAGACCGGGCCGACGCCGCGCCGGCGGAGGACCCGCGCCAGGTACAAGAAGTCCACCCGGTTCTGGAAGTAGCCGTGCACGCAGACGACGGGCCGCCCGTCCCCGGGCGCGAGCCGCCTCCCCACGAAGTAGTAGAGCGGCAGCAGCGGCTGCGTGAGGGTGGCCCAGAGGCACTCGAGCAGCGCCTCGCGGAGGGACGCGAGCAGGCCGCGCCGCTCCACGTGGGACCAGGAGAGGGCGAACGACGCGGCGACGTAGACGAGGGTGCCGACCGCGTACAGCCCGACGACCAGGGCGAGGACGGTGACGGCGGGGGCCACGGCCCGAGGCTAACCTACCGCGTGCTCTCGGGGCGGAGCCGCGGTAAGACTCGCGCATGGGCAACGCATACATCATCGACGCGGCGCGGACGCCTCGCGGCCGCGGCAAGGCTGGCAAGGGCGGGCTCTCGGGCATCCACCCGCAGGAGCTCCTGGCGCAGACGCTGCGCGAGGCGATCTCGCGGGCGAAGGTCGACGCCGCCTACGTCGAGGACGTGGTCATGGGCTGTGTCAGCCAGGCCGGTGAGCAGGGTGCGTGCATCGCGCGCAACGCCGTCCTCGCGGCGGGGTTGCCCGACGACCTGACGGGCGTCACCGTGAACCGCTTCTGTGGCTCCGGCCTGCAGGCGGTGAACTTCGGCGCCATGGGGGTGGCCAGCGGGCACCAGGGCATCGTCATCGCCGGGGGCGTAGAGAGCATGTCGCGGGCCCCCATGGGCTCCGACGGCGGCGGGATCGACGGGAACAACCTCCACCTCCGCAAGACGATCTTCCAGGTCCCCCAGGGGATCAGCGCCGATCTCATCGCGACCCTCGAGGGCTTCACGCGCGCCGAGCTCGACGCCTTCGCGCTCGCGTCCCAGCTCCGCGCGGAGGCGGCGCAGAAGGACGGCCGCTTCGCGCGGGCGCTCTTCGCGGTGAAGGACCCGGAGACGGGCAAGATCGCTCTCGAGGTCGACGAGCACCCGCGTCACGGCGCGACCATCGAGGCGCTGGCCAAGCTCGAGCCCGCGTTCGTCGGGATGGGCTCGGCTGCGGTCGGGCCCAACGGCGAGACGCTCGACGAGATCGCGAAGAAGCGCTACCCAAAGGTGGAGCGCCTGGAGCACGTCCACACCGCCGGCAACTCCAGCGGCATCGTGGACGGGGCGTGCGCGGTGGTCCTCGCCAGCGAGGACGCCGTGAAGGCGCACGGGCTGAAGCCGCGCGCGCGGGTCCGCTCGATGGCCACGGCGGGCGCCGAGCCCGTCATCATGCTCACGGCGCCCACGCCGGCGTCGCGCCGCGCGCTCGAGAAGGCCAAGCTGAGCGCGAGAGACATCGATCTGTGGGAGATCAACGAGGCGTTCGCCGTGGTCCCCCTCCAGACCATGCGGAACCTGGAGATCGACCACGCGCGCGTCAACGTGAACGGCGGCGCGATCGCGCTAGGTCACCCGCTCGGCGCCACGGGCGCGGTCCTGCTCCAGACCGCGCTCGACGAGCTCGAGCGGCGCGACCTCTCGACCGCCCTCGTCACGCTGTGCATCGGCGGCGGCATGGGCGTCGCCACGGTCATCGAGCGGGTCTGACGAACGCCGGACCACACGCGTCAGAACGAGAGGCCGAGCGCCGCGCCGGCGCCATCGGGGCCGACCCACGGCGCGACCCCCACCGTTCGGGCCTTCTCGGGCTCGCCCTCGCCGAGGCCGTCCACGACGAGCAGCACGATCCCCGCCGCGAGCGCGGCGCCCCCGATCGAGAACGCTACCGTCGAGACGATTCCCTTCGTCTCCGCCTCGTCGATGGCCAGCCGGCCGAGCTTGGTGCACCTCTGCTTCGGACAGAGCCGCTCGTCGTCCTCGGCCTCGCTCACCTCCACGAGGGTCTGGATGCCGAAGATCGTCCCCATGATGACGCCGACGACGCCTGCGCCCGAGCTCACGAAGCCCGCGATGCCCATCGGCGACGTCCCCCGGCGCCCGTCCTCGTCGGGAGGGGGCGTGGGCTCGGGCGGGGGCTTCGGCGCAGGAGGGGCGCTGCCCTTCGGACCGAGCTTGGGGATGAGCACCAGCCGAGCGTCGCCGCCCGGGAGCACCTTCACCTCGGCGCGGAAGGGCTCGAGGCCGGGCGCGTGCGCGGTGATGACGTGGGGTCCGGGGTCCACGGGGACCAGCGCGCCGACGTCCTCGGCGGGGAGCGGGCGCCCGTCGCGCTCCACGACCAAGCCGGGGACCACCTCCGCGACGTCGATCCGCAGCCGAGAGACCTTGGGCGCGAGGCGCCCCGCGCTCTCCCGCGCGCGCTGGGCGCGCTCGGCGTCGCCCACCTTCTCGGCGAGGACGCTCACCTCCACGTACTCGGTCCAGGCCGTCGCGGTCCTGCCTTGCAGCTCGTGACAGCGCGCCAGATCTTCGAGCGCCGCGACCTCGCGCGTCAGGACCACGCTCTCGCCCATCTTGCCGCACGCCTCGTCGACGCGGCCCTTCTCGAGCAACGCCTTGCCTTCGGCGTGGAGCTCGGCGGCGCGCGACGGCTGGGCAGGCGCCGGCCACGCCGTGAGGGCCACCACGGCGCACGCAGCCGCCGCGAGCGCGAGCCTCGGGCTCATCGCGCCTGGATCCTGTTCAGGCTGACGTTCTCGTCCCACTCGGTCCCGTAGCCCTCGTAGTGCACGCGGTACCGCTCCTTGCCGACGACGTCGACGACCTGCGCGGGGTAATACCGGCCGCTCCACTCGACCTTCACCTGGTCGCCGACGCGGTACGTGTTCGTCTGCGCGGCCTCCACCGCCTTCTGCCGGACCTTCGCGGGCGGCTCCGGCCGCGGCTCGTCGCCCTGGCGGTGCCCCTTCACCCGCGACTTGAGGACGACCTCGTCCCAGGTCTCGTCGTAGCCGTCGTAGTGCACCTTGAACTTGGTCGGGCCGTCCACGGCGAGGATCACCGCCGGGTACTCCTTTCCCTCCCACTCGACCATGACCTCGTCGCCCACCCGGTAGCTCCTCGTGCACGCGGCCGCGGACAGCCAGAGCGAAGCGAGGAGCACCGCGCGGAGGGCGGCGACGCGGAGGGGGCGTGACGGACGTGGCGAGGGGATCGAGCTCATCGTGGGTGACCCGTGGGTCCCGCGCGATCGCTTACGCCAAAAAGGAGGGGGGCGGAACGCTCAGGCGCCGGTAGAGGGCCTTGGCGACGAGCTTCGAGAACATCCCGCGGGGCTGGTACACCTCTCCTTTGGGCTCCGTGTCCATGGCGGCGTCCGGCTCGTAGCCCTCGGCGACGGCCTCGATGTCCGCGCGGAGGTGCGCCATGCTCTCGTAGCGAACGCCCGGATCCTTGCGGAGGCACTTGTCGATGATCGCCTCGATGTTGGGGTCGATGTCCGGCGTCACCGCCCGCGGGGGGCGGTGCGGGGCGACCAGGCACCGCGCCAGGAGCTCGTCCGGGGACTCGGCGGAGAACGCCGGTACGCCCGTGAAGACGTGGTACATCACGAGCCCGAGGGCGAAGACGTCGGTCCTCGCGTCGACCTCGTCCGCGACGCACTGCTCGGGTGCCACCGGGTTCGCGCTTCCCGCCACGGTCCCGTTCGTGGTCACCGTGGCGTCGCGGAGGTGGCCGAACCCGAGGTCCAGGACCCTCACGGCGTACGGCTCTCCGGGCTCCCCCACGAGGTAGATGTTCTCCGGCTTGAGGCCGCGGTGGACGACGCCGCTCTCGTGCGCGGCCTCCAGCGCGAGGGCGACCTCCCGCAGGACGGGCAGCCCGATCTCGGCGTCCATCACCTTGTTTCGCCGCAAGTAGTCGCCGAGCGACTCGCCGAACAGGTGCTCCATGACGACGAAGGGCGTGCCGTCGCCTCGCGCGGTGACCGCCAGGATCCGGACGAGGCTCTCGTGTGGGATAGCCTGAGCCGCGGCGGCCGCCTTGGTGAACCGATCGCGGGCGACCTTGTCGTGCGCCCACGGCGGCTCCAGGATCTTGAGCGCTACCGGCTCCGCGGTCTTCGCGTCCTCCGCCAGGTAGACGCGCGCCAGGCCGCCTTGGCCCAAGAAGCCCCGCACCGCGTAGCGCCCTCCCAGGATGGCGCCCATGTGCTGGGTCCGCCGGGAAGGCACGTGCTCGATCCGACGACCCGACGCGAGCGCCTGCCCGTCGAACTCGCAGTGCGTCGTCCCTTGATCGTAGTTGCGGTGGCAGCGTGGACAGAACATCGGCGCCCCGATCATCACCTATAGCAGAGCGCGGCCGCCAAGCCTCAGCGGGCGCGGAGCTCGAGGCGCGCCGCGAGCTCCGCGTTCTCCCCTAGCCAAGAGCCGAGGCGGGCGCGTGTGGAGCGGTAGGCGTGCTCGAGCACCGCCCTCCGCGCCTCGAAGCTCCGGTTGTTTCGCAGGAACAGCATGCCGTCCTCGGGGTGGGGCTGGATGACCAGGACGCCCATGCCCTCCGGCGGCGAGGCCATCTCTCGCTCCAACATGGCCTGGCTCGCGATGCGCCGGGACTGGTTCAGGACCCACAGCGCGCCCTTGTCGCGGACGCTCGTGCCGAGCCCGTAGCCGGTGGGGACGGCGGCCCCGCGCGTCTCGACCGGGACCCTCGGGTTCACGATGATCGTGAACTGCGCGCCCGCGGCGCGCGCTACGTCGAAGTGCGTCATGGAGCAGAGGCCTCCGTCGATGTAGTGGCGACCCCCGATCCGCACCGGAGAGAAGAACAGAGGGAGGGCGCACGACGCGGCGCACGCGAGCGACACCGGCACCTTCTCCCTGCCCGGATCTCCGAACACGGCGCGCTCGCCCGAGTCGAGATCGTAGGCGATCACCCGGAGCGCCCGCGGCATCGTGAAGAAGACGTTCGGGACGTCGCGGCGCGCGAAGTAGTCCGCCAGCACGCGCTCGAACCGGGCGAGCGAGAAGATCCCAGCCGGAAGCGAGTCCTCCAGGCGGTCGAGCTCCTCGAGCAGCCGGTCGCGCGGGCCGACGGACCCCGAGGCCGACCGGCGCGGGTCGAGGCGAGGGAGAGCGTGCCGCAGCGCCAGGTACGCGGTCCTCCCCATGCGTTGCCACTCCGGCAAGTCGGGCGCCATGATGTGGCTGCGCTCCAGAGGAAAGAACGGATCGGCCGGGTCGAGCAGGGCGCGGTAGAGCCGCTCCACCGAGATGCCCCCGGCGAGGGAGGCGGCGACGACGGAGCCGCCCGCGTGGCCCACGTACACCTCGAACTCGTCGAAGCCCTGCCACCCGTCGCGGAGCGCGGCCAGCGCGCCCACCTGGTAGAGCGCCCCGGAGAGGCCGCCGCCGGGGAGGGACAACGCGACGCGAGCGCGCTCCTTCGTCAAGCCGCCTCGAGCTCCCGGGCCTGCTGTGCGGCGGCGCTGCGCCGCCCGACCCACACGATCAGGCCCATGATCACGGCGGTCGCCGCCGACGTGGCGATCAGGATCGGCGCGGGCGCCGCGACGTCTTCCATACGCAGGACGAGCTGCGCGAGCGCGACGGAGTTGAACGCGGCGTGCGCCAGCGTGGACGGAACGATCGACCCGCTCGTGGCCCGCAGCGCGCCGAGGAGGAGCCCGAGCGGGAGGATGACCAGGATCTGCTGCCACTCGAAGTGGACGGCGGCGAAGAGGATGCCGCTCACGGCGACGGCGGACGCGGTCCGCGCCGCGGGACGAGCCAGCGGGCCGTAGAGCGCGCCGCGGAAGAAGAGCTCCTCGGCGGCGGGCCCGAACGCGACCAAGCCGAGCCCCATCATCACGCGCTGCCCGGTGGAAGCGGCGTGGTAGACCGCCTCCAGGTCGGACGGATGCGCGGGGGGAAACCGCTCGATCAGCGCCGCGTACAGCGCGTTGATCGGGAGCTGCACGGCGAGCCCGAGCGCCGCGCCGAGCACGTACAGGCTCCACGCCGTCGGGCGGAGCCCCACGAGGCGTCCCACGCTGACGTCCGGCGCGTGCACGCGCAGCAGGAAGAACACCGTCAGCGAGTACGCGACGACCTGCGCGGCGACCCCCGTGACGAGCCCCGCCCGTTCGGTGGGCCGCAGCGTCAGGAGGAGCGCCACGATGAAGAGGAACGCGAACGTGGCGAGGAGCGTCCAGCCGGCCGCCAAGAACGGGCCCATCGGGCGGATCTCGCCCGAGGGAGGTCGCGGCTCGGGCGGGCGCGCACGGTCTCCTTCGCGCTCGCTCATTGTCTCCGCAGGGAAGCGGGGACGCCGCGCTTCACGACGGTGTCGGCGACCATCTCGGCCTTGGGCTCGGGGTAGTCGATGGTGTAGTGCAGGCCCCGGCTCTCGCTTCGGGCGGCGGCGCAATCGACGATGAGCTGCGCGACCGTGGCGATGTTGCGCAGCTCGAGCAGATCGCGCGTGACGAGGTGCCTCCAGTAGTACTCCTGGATCTCCTCCTGCAGCAGGGTGATGCGGCGCGTGGCGCGCTTGAGGCGCGCGCCGGAGCGCACGATCCCCACGAAGTTCCACATGGTCCTGCGGAGCTCGTCCCAGTCGTGGGTGACGACCACGGCCTCCTCGCTGGCCACCGCGGCGCCGATGTCCCAGTCCGGCACGTCGGGGGCGGGCTCGGCCCGCAGCGCCGGGAGCTGCTCGGCGAGCCTTCGCGCGGCGCGGTGACCGAACACGAGGCCCTCGAGCAAGGAGTTCGAGGCGAGGCGGTTCGCGCCGTGCAGGCCCGTGAACGCTGCCTCCCCGATGGCGAACAGGCCCGGGATGGTGGACTGCCCGTGGAGGTTCGTCGTGATCCCGCCGCACATGTAGTGCGCCGCCGGCACGACCGGGATCGGCTCGCTGGTGATGTCGATGCCCCAACGCTTGCACTCCGCCAAGATCGTGGGGAAGTGCTCCTCTACGAACGCCTTCGGCCGGTGGGTGATGTCGAGCAGCACGTAGTCCGACCCCGTCCGCTTCATCTCGAAGTCGATGGCGCGGGCCACCACGTCGCGGGGCGCGAGGTCCTTGCGCGGGTCGTGTCGCTCCATGAACGGCGCACCGTCGAGCAGCCGGAGGATGGCGCCCTCCCCCCGCAGCGCCTCCGTCATCAGGAAGCTCTTGGCCTTGGGGTGGAACAGGCACGTGGGGTGAAACTGGTAGAACTCCATGTTGGCGATCTCGGCGCCCGCGCGGTACGCCATCGCTACGCCGTCGCCGGTCGCGACGTCCGGGTTGGACGTGTAGAGGTAGACCTTGCCGGCGCCGCCGGTGGCGAGCACGGTCGCGCGTGCCAGGAACGTCTCGACTCGCCCGCCGGCCTCGTCGAGGACGTACACGCCGGCGCACACGTCTGGCCCCCCGAAGCGGCTCAGCATGATGAGGTCGATGCCCGTGTGCTGCTCGAGGAGGCGGATGTTCGGCTCGGCCCGCACGCGCTCGAGCAGCGTTCGCTCCACCTCGCGGCCGGTGGCGTCGGCGGCGTGTACGACGCGCCGCGCGGAGTGGCCTCCCTCTCGTGTCAAGCTGAGGGAGCCGTCCTTCTGGTCGAAGCGCGCGCCCATCGCGATGAGGTCACGGATCCGGTCGGGCCCCTCGGTGGCGCAGAGCTCGACGACCACCCGGTGGCAGAGCCCGGCGCCCGCGACCAGCGTGTCGTCGATGTGCGCCTGCGCGGAGTCCGCCGGATCCATCACGGCGGCGATGCCCCCCTGCGCCCAGAGCGTGTTGCTGTCTTCGGCGCGGCGCTTCGTGAGGACCACCACCTCACCGTGTCGGGCAGCCTGCAGCGCGAACGTGAGTCCGGCCACGCCGCTGCCGAGCACCAGAAAGTCCGTCCTCACGGCCACGTCCGCTACCGCTTCGACCCCGGGCCCACGCGGCCGGAGGAGTGCACCGGCTCGTCGTCGTCCAGTCGGGGCGTGGTCCGCGGACGCGCGCGCGGCTGAGCGCCGGCGATGCCCAGGTCGCCAAGGCTCTCTTGCTCGCCCCGATCCATGTAGGTCTCGTCTTCGAGATCCTCGTTGCTGCGCGCAGGCGGCTGGCTTCCGTGCGCCAGCGGGTTCGGGCCACGGTAGGCCGGCGCCTCCACGGTGAACTCGTCGACGGGGACCTGGACCTGCGCCCCGCGCTCCCGCGCCCACGGGGCCCCGGGGATGCTCGCCTGGGGGTTGCCGTGCGGTCCGGCGGGCGTGATGTGGAACGGCGCCTGGTGGAACCGAGTGGCGAGCACGTCCTGCTGTCGCACCACCACCGTCCCCGTAGCGAACTCGTCCGCGGAGTCCTCGGAGGCGAGCCGGGGCACGGCTGGCGGCGGTCGCGACGCGGTCATCGCGGGCGGTGGCTGCGACGGCGCCTCCCGGGCGACGGGAGACGTCGCTGGGCTCGAGGCCGGCGGCGGCTGGGACGGGGGTGGATGCTGCGACCGGGGGTGCTGCGAGTACGGAGCGTGCTGCGAGGCCGGGCCCGCCTCCGCAGCGTGGCTCGCGTACGCGCGCGCCTGATGCGCCTGGTGCGCGGCGGCCTGCTGGGCTGCGGCCTGCTGGGCTGCGGCCTGCTGAGCGGCCTGGTGCTGTGCGGCCTGGTGCAGCGCAGCCTGCTGGGTGGCCGCCTGGTGCGCGGAGGACGACGCTCCGCCGAGCGACCGCGCCGCGTCGAGCTCCGCCTCGAGGCGGTTCGTCTTGGTCTCGAGCACCTGGGCGTGTTGCTGCAGCATCGTGAGGCGGCGCTTCAGCTCGTCGATGACGTCGTCCTGGGCCGCGATCGCCTCGGCCAGGACGAAGACCGCCGCCTTCGGATCTTGAGGCTGGCCGAGCCTCAGAGCGTTGAGCAGCAGCTTGAGGTTCGGGGTGGCCATGGCGAAGCGCCAAGCCTAGCAGGTTGCCGAAAAAGTCCTGGCCATTGTGCTCGATGAAGCGCGCGCCCCGTCGCTCCGCAGTCCGGGATGGGGACATGCTCGAGCCGGTCTCGATCCGACCGCGCTCGAAGGATCGCAGCGCGTCATCGAGGCCGACTCGTGGGCTCACTGGGTCGAGCGGCGCGCCCTTCCTCGCGGAGGAGGCGGCCTGGCGGCCCGGCGCGCCGTCGTGGGCCCGCGGGGGTGCCATTTCGGCGCGAGGGCGGGCCGGACGCGGCGTCCTTGACGCAAAGCGGCGAACTTGTCAGAAGCGAGCCTCCTCAGGAGATCCAACGTGAAGATCCTCGTAGCCCTCAAGCGGGTCGCCGATCCGGACAACGCGAACAAGGTGAAGATCCCCGCCTCCGCGGATCGGGTCGACACGACCGGCCTGGAGTGGAAGCCGAACCCGTTCGACGAGTACGCGCTCGAGGCCGCCCTGCGCCTCACGGAGAACGGCACCCAGCCGAAGGTCCGCGCGGGCGAGGTGGTGGTGGTCACCTTCGGACCGAAGGAGACCGAGACGACGCTCCGCGCGGCCCTCGCGACCGGCGCGGACCGCGCCATCCGCGTGGACGCCGTGGACGAACAGCTCGACGGCGATCTGGTCGCCCGTGCCCTGAAGTCGATCGTCGAGAAGGAGAAGCCGGACGCCGTGGTGATGGGCAAGCAGACCGTCGACGGCGACACGAACCAGGTGGGGCAGCTCCTCGCCTCCTACCTCGACTGGCCGCAGGCGACGTTCGCCGCCACGATCGAGGAGGAGAACGGCGCCTTGCTGGTCGGTCGTGAGGTCGACGGCGGCGTCGCGAAGGTGCGCGTCAAGCTACCGGCCGTGGTCACGGTGGATCTCCGGATCGTCGCGCCCACGAGCGTCTATTCGCTGAAGACCCCGCGCACGCACAAGTACAACGACGGCGTTCGGTTCGCCGCCCTGCCCGCGATCATGGCGGCCAAGAAGAAGCCCCTCGCGGAGGAGAAGCTCGCGGATCTAGCCGCGGACACGAAGCTCAAGGTGACGTACGCGTCGTTCACGGCGCCGTCGGCGCGCAAGGCGGGCATCAAGGTCAAGGACGTCGCGGAGCTGGTTCAGAAGCTCAAGGGCGAGGCCAAGGTCCTCTGAGGCCGGCGTCGAACCCACCAGATTGAGGAGATCGCCATGACATCCGTACTGGTCGTCGCCGAGATGGGCGAGGGCAAGATCAAGAAGACCACGCACTCCGCCATCGCCTGCGCGGCGCAGATCGCCAAGGGCCTCGGCGGCTCCTTCAGCATCTTGCTCATCGGCGCCGGGGCGACCGCGGCGGCCCCGGAGCTGGAAGGCTTCGGCGCGGCGAAGCTCCTCGTCGCGGATGATCCCTCCCTCGCGAGCTACCTGGCGGAGCGCTACGCACCCACCGTCGCCGAAGCGGCCAACGGCTTCACGCACGTGGTCGCGACCGCCAGCGCGTTTGGCAAAGATCTCCTGCCGCGCGTCTCGGCCCGCCTCGGCGCCGGCTACGTCGGAGACATCACCGAGGTCGTGCTCGACGGAGGCGCGGCCGCGTACCGCAGGCCGATGTTCGCGGGCAACGCCTTCGGGGTCGCGCACGTCCACGCTCCGGTGGCGGTGATCACCGCTCGCCAGAGCGCCTTCGCGCCCGCCGAGCCGTCCGGCGGGAAGTCCCCGGTGGAGGCGCAGAAGGTCGCAGCGCCCGGCGCCGCGGCGGATCGCGTCGAGTTCGTGGGGGTCGAGACGACCAAGAGCGCGCGGCCGGAGCTGACGGAGGCCAAGGTCGTCGTCTCGGGCGGGCGCGCCCTGAAGGAGCGCTTCGACGAGATCCTCGCACCGCTCGCGGACGTGCTCGGCGCAGCGGTCGGCGCCAGCCGGGCGGCCTGCGACGCCGGGTACGCGCCGAGCGATCTCCAGGTCGGGCAGACCGGCAAGATCGTGGCGCCGCAGCTCTACTTCGCCATCGGCATCTCGGGCGCGATCCAGCACCTCGCCGGCATGAAGAGCTCGAAGGTCATCGTCGCCATCAACAAGGACGGCGAGGCGCCGATCTTCCAGGTCGCCGACTACGGGCTGGTCGCCGATCTCTTCGTGGCGGTCCCCGAGCTGGTGTCGGCCCTCAAGGCCGCCAAGGCCTGACGCGCCTCACCCGAACATCTCGACGGCCGCGCCGTTCATGGCGGCGGGCGCGTCGAGCGCGAGGTAGACGATCTGCGCCGCGACCTCGGCCGCGGTCATCGCGGGCGCGAAGCCGCTCCCCACGAGCATCTCCGTGTCCACCGAGCCGGGCAGGAGCGCCATGGACTGCACGTCGGTGCCGCGGAGCTCCTCCGCGATGCTCTTCGAGAGGCCGACCAACCCCCACTTGCTGGCGGCGTACGAGGCGTTCCCTGGGCACCCGAGCGTGGAGGAGATGCTCCCGACGTGGATGAGCCGTCCGCGCCCGGCGGCGCGCATCGCCCCCAAGAACGCGCGAGAGACGAGGAACGCTCCTCGGAGGTTCGTCGCGATCACTGCGTCCCAGTCGGCGGGATCGACCTCCTCGACCGGTGGCCCCCGGCGCACGATGCCGGCGGCGTTCACGACGACGCTGGGCGCTCCGAGGTCCGCGAGGACCCGCTCCTTCGCCGCCTGCACGTCGGCTGCGTCGGCCACGTCGCAGACCTGGACCTCGGCGCGGGCGCCGAGGGCGCGCGCTCGCTCTGCCGCGGTCTCCAGCGTGCTTCGCGTCCGGCCGAGCGCCACGACCGTGAGGCCGCGCTCCGCCAGGGCGACCGTGGTCGCGGCGCCGATCCCGCCGCCCGCGCCCGTGACGACGGCGACCCGCCCGGTCACGCCCGCGATCCGTAGGCGAGCGAGAGGGCGAGGGGGCGCGCGTCCGCGTCGAAGCGGCCCGTGAGGGCGAGCGTCTCGACGCGGGCGCCGGTCTGCCGCTCTCCGCGGGCCGTGAGGCAGCTGTGCGCGAGGTCCAGAAGGCAGAACGACCCCTCGGCCCAAAGGCCATCGCGCAGCGCGACGGCGACGCTCTCTCCGAGCGTCTCTTGCAGGGTGAGCCGGCTCGCGAGCGCGCTCACGGCCTGCGCGATGACGCCCAGCCCGGCGACCCTCCGGCCCGGGAGATACCCGACGGTGGCGGTGCCTTGGGCCGGGAGGAGGTGGTGGGGACAGACGGTCGCGACGTGGAGCCCGCGGAGCACGACGGGCGCGTGCGGCCCTTGCCCGATGTCGATCGACCCCTCCTCCAGCAGTCGCCTCGCGTCCACGGACTCGCCCGCCAGGAGCTCGTCGATCCACGCGTCCGCGACGCGCCGGCCCGTCTCGGCGAGATCCCCCTTCGGCTCGTGGCCGAGCGCGCGCAAGAAATCCTCGATGGCGCGGGCGGCGCGCTCGCGGTTCGCCATGGCGAGCCGCTACCGATCGCCGCCGGCGTCTTCCGCCTTCTTCTTCTGGGAGCCGGCGAGAGACCACAGCACGCGCATCCCGCGCGGCTGGTCTTCGGCGCGCCCCATCCTGCCACAGGCGCCGCACCGGTGCGGGAAGAGGTCGGGCTCGATGCATCCGACGCACGAGCGCGCGGCCGCCACCGTCTGCTCCAGATCGGTCGCGAGCCGCGAGAGCAGCTCGATCTTCACCTTCAGGTGAGCGATGTGGTCACACAGGGACGTGACGGCCGCATCCGCAGCGTCACCGCCCGACTGCGCGTTCTGCTTGGTCTCGAGGAGAGTCCTGATCTGCTCGAGGGGCAGCCCGGCCTCCCGCATGTCGCTGACCAACATGAGGCGATCGAGCTGGTGCCGCTCGAACACTCGGTGTCCGCCGTCCGTCCGCCCCACCGGGGTGAGGATGCCGGCCTCCTCGTAGAAGCGCACCGTCCGGAGGGTGTTGTTCGACAGGCGGGCCATCTCGCCCGTCGTGAGCGTGTCGGCGCCCGAGGCTTCCGCCGCGCTCCGCGCCCGGGTGCGTGCCGCTGCTCTCATGGGAACCACCCACTTGTGTAGCACCACGGAGACGGTTGCCTCAAGGGACGGTGGCCTCGGGGGCGCGGGTCGCGACGCCGAGGCCCACCGCCGCCTCCAGAGCCCGTAGGATGTCGGCGTCGGAGAGACCGCGAGCTCGCTCCCCGGTGCCGAGGGCTCTCACGCAGGCGGGGAGCTCCTGCACGCGGCGCCCGTTCCCCAGCCCTACGAGCACGCTGAGGATGTTGTGCGGCCACGTGACGACGCGCGCCCAGTCCGGCATGGGCCGCACGGCGCTGTAGGTCTCCGTGGCGCGGTCGGACCACAGCGCCTCGATCTGCGCGTCGTCCAGGCTGGCCTCCAGCCCCGCGAGCGCGAGCGCCGGGACCTCGAGGTCGAGCCGGAAGTCGTTCCTGAGCGGCTCGACGCCTCGATAGAAGCTCAGCTGACCACGCGTCCAGCGGAAGACGGCCGCCACGCGGTCTCGCCCCTGGGAGCGGATCGCCTGGAACACCTCGAGCGGCTCCGCGAGGCCCAGCGCGATCAGCGTGTCACCGATATGGCCGTTGTAGCGGTGCATCACCAGCACCGCGAGGTCGAGCTCGGCGCGGTCGATGAGGCCTTGCGCGAGGAGGTGCTCGCCGAGCAGCGTGCTCGGCTCGCTGGAGGTCGCGAGCTGGAGCTGGCCTCGCTCGAAGTAGAGCTCCGTCCGAGGTCCGTCGTCGGACGCGGGATCGGCGAAGAGGACGCCGGTCTCGCGCTTGCGCGCCACCCACAGGAAGGCCTCCAGCAGCCCCTGCACCGAGACGATGGCCGTGAAGTCGGGGACGCCCGGGCCCTCCAGCCGCTTCGTGGTGGCCGTGGAGTGCGGAAGGTAGCGCGCGAAGATCGCGAGCTTGGAGATGGGGTGGAAGCCGTCCCCGAGGTCGACCTGATCAAGGGGGCCGAGCTGGCCGGTCACCAGCATCTCGATCACCTTCGGCAGCCCGATCTCGCGCACCTCCCCGACGAGGGGTCGGAGGACGCACGAGACCGGCTCCTCGGGCAGGGTGGCGCGCCCGCTGGGCGGGCCCGACGCCGGCGGCGTGTGCCGAGGTCCTGCCCGGCGGGATCGAGGCGCGCTCGCGACGAGGGCGCGCGTCTCCAGCACGGCGCCCTCGATCCGCCGCGCTGCCGAGGTCGTGTCCCGCACGTAGGCGACCCACCCGGTCAGCTCCGCGCGCGCGGCGCTGCGGGACGGGACCTCGAACGGGGCGATGTCGTCGGACAGATCGAGCGCGGAGGCGTGCCGATCCTCCGGCGCCTTGCTGAGCGCCTTCTCGAGGATCTCGCACAGGCCCCGGGGCAGTCGATCCTTCGCCTTCCGGAGTCGATCGATCCGCGCGTCCCGGATGGCCAGGAGGATGGCCAGCTGGCCCGCCCCCGGGAACAGCGGACCCCCTATCAACATCTCCGACAGGACCACCCCGAGGGCGAAGATGTCGGCCCGATGATCGAACTCCTCCCCCGAGACCTGCTCCGGCGCCAGGTACGCGTACTTTCCTTTCAGCCCCGCGCTGAGGTCGCGGCCGAGGAAGCGCGCTATCCCGAAATCCGCCAGCTTGACCTCCCCGCGGACGGACAGGAGCACGTTGGTCGGTGTGACGTCGCGGTGCACCACCGCGCCGGGAATGCCCGCGCCCTTGTGGCCGTGGATGCAGGCGAGCGCCGAGCAGATCTCGCGCGCGACGTGGACGCTCATGCCCGCGCTGAGGGCCTTCTCCTCCGAGGCCGCCTGGCGCAGGATGCGGGACAGATCGACTCCCTCGACGAGCTCCATCGCGATGAAGGGCTCGCCGGCGTAGGTGCCGTACTCGAGGAACTCGACGACGTTCTTGTGGCGGATCCCGGCGTGGAGCTTGGCCTCGAGCTCGAACGCGCCCCGGATCGCGTCGTCCTCCACCAGCTCCGGCAGCAGGCGCTTCACTGCCACGCGGCGCGCGTTGCCGGCGGCCCCTCGAGGACGCGCGACGAACACCTCCGACATGCCCCCCACCGCCAGGCGCCGCTCCAGGAGGTAGCTGGCGAACGGAAGATCGTCGGCGCCTTCGCCTCCGCTCCCGCTCCCGCTCCCGCGGCCAGCGCCCGTGCTCATCCCCTTCGGGAGTCACACGCCTTGCGGGGCGGATCAAAAGAAAAGTGTCGAACGATCCATGGGATCGAGCGCACCCGAGCGAACGCGTCGAGGAGTCTGCCCGAGCGGATATTGCTCTCGATTCGCTCGGGCGAGCCGAGCGAATTCCCTGCCGATTCCCGCGCAGAAGCACGCGAATTTCGCCGCAGCGGGGCCCGTGGGTTAGAGTTGGCTCAAGCATGGAAGCGCGCCGCTGCGCCACCCACGGTCTGGTCCTCGGGGACGACGGACGCTGCGTGATCTGCCGACGTGGCGAGGTCGAGCTCAAGGCCGCCACGAGCACGGACCTCCCGGTGGTGCTCTTCGTTGCGATCTTCGGGATCGCGGCGGTCGGCTTGCTCGGGTACTCGCTGTCGAAGCGGTTGGTCGGGTACGTGGTCGACCCTGGCGCGACCCCTGCGGTCGCCGCTCCGGCCGAGGCTCCGCCCGAGGTTCAGCCTCCGCCCCCCGGCCCGGCGCCGCCGCCTCGCAGGAGCGAAGACTTCCCCGCGGCGGCCGAGCCCGAGGAGCCTCCCGCGGAGGTGGAGCTCACCGAGGACGAGGTCACCGCGCTCAAGCGCAAGGTCCCGATCACGATGTACGCGCGGTCCGACTGTCGCCTCTGCGACGCGGCGCGGACATGGATCAAGGGCCGTGGGTACCGCCTCGCGGAGCTCAACGTCGAGACCAGCCCGACCGACAAGGTCGTGCTGGAGTCCCTCAACCCCGCGGGGACCATGCCGACGTTCGTGATCGATGGCAAGACGCTCATCGGGTACGACCGGGTCGTGTTCGAGGAGCGGCTCGAGGCCGCAGCGCGCAAGCGCGCGCCGAAGGCCCGTCCGTAGGGTGCGGGGGCAGCGGCTGGTCCCGGTGGAAGCTTCGTCTCCCCGGGCTGGCCACGGCTAGTACCTCGCCCCACAGATTTCGATCGGTTCCTCCCACCCCCGCGACGAGGCGAGGGGGATGGGAGGAACCTCCTGATGCCGCCTCTCTGTGCTCCCTCCTCGACTTCCCTTGGGCACCGCGACCCATCGAAATCGATGGGTCGCGGTACTAGTACACGTCGCGTTTGTAGCGACCCGCCTGCTCGAGCGCCTCGAGGCGGGCCCGAGCGTCGTCCGCCGAGCACCCACCTTCGGCGGCGAGCAGGTCCACCAGGGCCTGGTGCACGTCGGGCGCCATGTGCTTGGCGTCGCCGCACACGTAGAGCGCAGCGCCGCCCTCGATCCACGCGAAGAGGTCCTTCGCCGCCTCCTTCATCCTGTGCTGCACGTACACCTTGCGCTCCTGGTCTCGTGAGAAGGCCAGATCGAGGCGCGTGAGCGCGCCGCGCGCCAGGAACCGCGCGAGGTCAGCCTCGTACAGGTAGTCGACCGCCCGCTGGCGGGACCCGAAGAAGAGCCAGCTCCTACCCTTGCCGGGCTCCACGTCGCGCTCCTCGAGGAACGCGCGGAACGGAGCCACGCCCGTCCCCGGTCCGATCATGATGATGTCGGTGTCGCGCGACGGGAGCCGGAAGGCCGGCCCCGTCTGCAGGAACATGGAGAGGCTCGCGCCCACCGGCGCGCGGTGGGCGACGTGGTGCGAGGTGACGCCGACCCGGGTCCGACCGAGGAGCTCGTAGCGGACGATGTCGACGAGGAGGTGCACCTCGCCGGGGTGCGCGCGCGGGCTCGAGGCGATCGAGTACATTCGAGGTGCGAGAGGTCGGAGGTGGTCCACCAGCTCGGCCGGGGTGAGCGGCGTCGACGACGCTCTCAAGATGTCGATCACGTGTCGCGAGCCCACCACGTCCTCGATCTCGCCCGGCGCGCTCACCCCGAGCCTCTTCACGACGAGCCGTGCGTCGGCGTGCAGGAGCTCGCAGTGCTTGCTCAACGCCTCGGAGAGCGGCACCTGTTTTCCGCCGACGACCACGGGCGCGTCCAGCGCGGCGCCCGCCGCGCGCGCGATCTCCTCCACCAGATCCGGATCGTTCTCGGGCCAGATCCCGATCGAGTCCCCCGGGAGGTAGGGCTGGGGAAGGTGCTCGGTGGACAGCACGAGGTGTCGCGTCTCCTTCGTCGAGCCGGCCCCGTTCAGGTTCACGTTCTCGAGGACGCGGCCCTTCACCGGGTTGCGCCGCGTCCCCGGCGGATCCCCAGGCCGAGACGGAGCGGGTCGCGGGACGTTGGGCTCGAGCGCCCCCGCCGCCTCCACCGAGAGCTTCGGGAGCGCCGTCATGACGCGGGCGAGCCACGCCGCGAACGGCTTCTCGTAGTCGACGTCGCAGTCTTCCCGTGCCGATAGCCTCGTGGCGCCGAGCTGCTCGAGGCGCTCGTCGAACTCCTTGCCACAGTTGGCGAACCGGTCGTAGGTCGTGTCTCCCAGGCCGCACACGCTGAACACGAGGTTCGGCAGGGGCGGGGACTTCTTCATGACGAACGCGTGCAGCGCCTCCGCGTTCGACGGCGGATCCCCGTTGCCGTAGGTGCTCGTCACGATCAGCGCGACGCGGACGGCCGCGAGATCCGCGCCGTCGAAGTCCATCATGTCGATCACCTCCGCCGGGAAACCGGCCTGGGTGAGCGCTTCACCCACGCGCTTGGCGAGGCCCTGGGCGTTGCCGCTCTCGGTGCCGAAGAGCACGTGGATGGGCATCATGTGGGGCGCCCCTTGTCACGGCACGCCGTCCGCATCAAAGAAAACGTGCCGCGCTCTCAGCGACGCGCCTTCCCGCCCGCCTTCTTCTTGGCAGCGGGCTTCTTGGCAGCGGGCTTCTTGGCAGCGGGCTTCTTGGCAGCGGGCTTCTTGGCA
>CAZBJI010000002.1:75245-140781 GCA_964492175.1 uncultured Polyangiaceae bacterium
GCGGGCTGCTTGGCAGCGGGCTTCTTGGCAGCGGGCTGCTTGGCGGCGGGCTTCTTGGCAGCGGGCTGCTTGGCAGCGGGCTGCTTGGCAGCGGGCTTCTTGGCAGCGGGCTGCTTGGCAGCGGGCTTCTCGACAGCAGGCTGCTTCGCTGCAGGCTGCTTCGCTGCAGACTTCGGTGCGGCGCTCGGGTCGAGCTCTCCGAAGTACGCCTTCAGCGGCGTGAAGTAGAACTGGACCCAGCCGTGGTCGTAGTTCTTCCCCTGCCCTGCCGGGATGTTCGTGTGTCGGATGTGGACGCGAGTCCCGCCAGGCACCGCCTCGAACTCGACCTCGAGGAGCGAGTCGGGAGCCTCGGGCGGGAAGTGTGAGGTGCGCCACGTCTGCACGATGCGCTTGTGCCGCTCGAGGCGCCGGTTCTGGCCCCAGATGTAGCCGTCCCAAGCAGCGTGGCGCCCGCCGGGAACGGGATCGACGGACGCGGACGCGCCGGTCATGCCGGTGTGGCCGGCGCTCGTCGTCCACGCCTCGTAGATGTCTGCGGGGCTCGCCGCGAGATCCACGTGCAAGGTCAGGGAGTCGGTCATGCGCGGATGCTACCTCTCGGAGCGTTCTTTGGGACACGGTGATCGATCCGCTGCGCGCGCGCGCCTGGCAGTCAGGAGGCGAACGGGGGGGCCAGCCCGAGCGCGACCTCGCCGCCGTGCCGGGAGCGACGCCGAGACGGTGGTGGGCGGGGTCCGGGACCGTGCGGGCCCAGGCTCCCAGCCGTCGACCTGCCCCTTGGCGCGCGCGTCATCCCTCGGTGCCCGCGGGGGGCGCGGGCTCCTCGGCGTCGGCGCGCCGTGGCGCGGTCGATCCGCGCCGTCCGTCGGCCCGGAGGAGCAAGCCTCCGAGCAGCAGGCTGGCGCTGGCGAGCGCCACGCCGAACCAGACCATGCGGAGGTCGGGGGGCGGGCGAGGCGGGGCCCCCGGGAGGCCCGGGGACAACGTGAGGTGCTCCGCCGGGGGGCAGATCGGCACCGGCGGCTCGGCGCGCGCAGGATCCCACGGCAGCTCGAGCTCCGCCCCGCTCGCGCAGCGATACTTCGCGCGGGAGAAGCGAGCGACGACGCCGTCGCGGCCGACGCTCTCCACGCGCAGATAGTAGGTCGCGTGGCGGATCCCTACGCCCTCCGGCGCGCTGGAGAGCGGCCCGCTCGGGACCAGGAAGCCCGGGCGAACCACGCGGACGTCCCGCTCGAAGAAGGCCTCCTCGTCGGTGATTTGGGGCGCGTCGAACCTCCACAGGCCCGTCTCGCCGTCGCGTGAGAGCTTCACGTGTCGAGCCGGGATCGCGTAGAGCGTCCCACCAAGGTGAAGCTTCCAGCGAGGATCCGCGTCACCCTCACGCACGACGCAGTACGGGTTCAAGGACGTCGCGACGGGCTCCCCGAAGCACGGGAAGGTCACGAAGACGTGGTTCGGAAAGTCCGCGGCGTTCTCGAGGACGACGTCGTAGGCGCTCAGCCACTCGAGCCCGGGCGCGGGGTCGATATCCGCGCGCGCGCGGGAGGCGAGGAGAGACACCGCGCAAGCGGTGACGCACACGAAGACGCGCGCGCTCGACGACCGGTGGCGGCGCGACACCATCGCGCCTAGCGTGAACACTTTACAGACAAAACCACTGCGCAGAAGATACCGGCGTGGTGGGCGCAGCGCGATGACGATCTTCCGCCGCCTCTTGCTCGGGCTCTGCGCGGTGGGCGTCCTCGCGGGCCTGGCCCTCGTGGGGATCGGGCTCGGCGCTGCGCGAGGAGATCCCTCGCCGGTGTCGGATCCGCTCCTCGTCGTGGCCGCGCAGGGCCCGGCGCTCGTCGCTGGGTCGGCCGAGGTCGACGCGCTGGAGGTCTCGGTGGCGGAGTACGCGGCGTGCGTTCGCGCCGGCGCGTGCTCGCTCACGGTCTCGGCGGTCGAGGTCCGAGGCGATCTGGGCTCCTGGCGGCAGGAGAGCTCCGGCTGCGTCGGCGGTCGCCCCGACCAGGCGAACGCGCCGATGAACTGCGTCGACTGGGCTTCGGCAGACGCGTACTGCACGTGGGCCGGAAAGCGCCTGCCCACGCGCGAGGAGTGGTGGGAGGCGATCGGGAACAAGCACCCCAAGGAGCTCGACGTGCTCCATCGACTCCGCGAGGAACGTCGGTGGATCGCCGCCGAGTGGACCTCGACGAAGCGGAGCGCGCCTGGGAGAGGACCCTGGGAGGGCGTCCGTCACGCCGGCGCCTGGCGGCTCGCTCCCGGGACCGAGCAGCACGGCGAAGCGCACGATAGGTGGTTCGCGACGCCGACGCGGTCCCCCATCATCGGGTTCCGGTGCGCGCGATGATCTCACGCCGCGCGGCCGCTCGCGCGTGCGTCGTGGTGGGTGGCGCGGGGCTCCTCACCTGCGCGGCGCTCTTTCTCTTGCGCGTCAGGTCGGTCGCGAGCCTCCAGGCCGAAGACCAGGCGCGCTGGGAAGCGAGGCAGACCGCGGCCGGCGCCATGGTCGCGGTCCCGCCAGGCCCCGGCGCAACGGCGTTCTGGCTGGACGAGACCGAGGTCACGGTCGCCGCCTACCGAGCCTGCCTGACCGACGGGGCGTGCACTCCCCCCGCGCTCACCGGACACTGCAACTTCGGCCGTCCGGATCGCGACGATCACCCGGTCAACTGCGTCGACCACGGCCAGGCGGAGGCCTTCTGCCGCTGGGCGGGTCGGCGCCTCCCGACCGCGAGAGAGTGGACGCAAATCCTCTGCGCGAGCTTCCCGCCGGCGAGCGCGCGAAGCAGCGAGGACGGCGCGTGCGTCGCCCGCGGCGCGGTGTGGAGACACCAGGGCCCGAGGTCGACGCTGGTGTCGGGGCCGCGAGGGACGTGCCCCGTGACGGCGCACCCGGCCAGCGCGACGCCACCCGGGCTCCTCGGCCTGACGGGGAACGTCTCGGAGTGGACCGCGAGCGAACCGACGGACCAGCGCTCGAACCGCCGCGTGGAGGTCGGCGCGAACTGGCTGACTCCGGCGTCCGAGGCCGCCGCGAGCCGTTGTGACGCATCGCTCCCACAAGCCCCCGAGTATCGCGACGTCACCATCGGCTTCCGGTGCGCCAGGAGCGCGCCGGGCTCCGTCCTCGCGGAGGCCTTCCGGGGGCCCTGGCGGTGACGCTCGTCGAGCTCTGGGCGCGCGCCTTCGGGCTGACCGTGCTCGTCGAGACGATCGTGGTGGCGTCCGTGCTGGCGCGCCCGGAGTCGCTCCCGAGGCGTGTCGCCGCCGCCGTGATCGCGAACCTCGCGAGCCACCCGGTCGTCTGGTTCGTCATCCTCCGCTTCGGCCTCGCCTACGAGGCGAGGCACGCAGTCGCGGAGGTCTGGGCGGTCGGGTCGGAGCTCGCGCTCTATCGCTTGGTCTTCCCGGCGCTGTCGTGGCGCCGGATCGGCGCGGCGTCCTTGCTCGGCAACGGCGCGTCCTCGATGGCGGGCTTCCTGGCACGCGCCGCGGGCGTCCAGGTCTGAGCTCCCCGTCGCGTCGCGACGCCGGACACTACCGGGGGTGCCCCTGCGCGATCCAAGTCTCCACGAGCTGGATGTCCTCCGCCGGGAGCGCCGGCAGGCCGAGGGGCATGCCGCGGAGCGGTCCGAAGGTGCCGCGCTCCTCCTTGGCTCGCTCGAGCAAGACCGAGAGGAGCATCGGCTCACCGCCCGGCGCAGGAGAGAAGAGGCTGCGTCGCTCGCCGTTCGTGTCCAGGTAACCGCCGGCGATCGACTCGTAGCTCGACAAGTCGAGCTTGCGCGCCGCGAAGCCGAAGCCCCCCGTGTTGCCTGGCCCGCCGTCCCCGCGCGCGAAGTCGGGCTGGGAGTGGCAGTGCCAGCAGATCTTGTGGAGCACGCGCGCAGCGACCTCGTCGTAGCCGACGGGCCGGTCGAGGGGCGGGAGCCTCGCACGGGGTCTCGCTGGCGGTGGCCCGTCGAGGGAGGCCGTGAGGATGAACACCGCGAGGTGCGTCGCCTCTTCTCGTGTGACGTTCTGCTTCGGCATCGCGGCGCCGGGCTTCATCGTCGGCGCGTCGAGGATCCAGTCGACGACGCGCCCCGGGATCAGGCGCTCGCGCGCCAGGCGGAGGTCCGGCGCGAGCGCGCGATCGGCCGCGTCGGACGCGGTCACCGGCTTCGGCTCGTCGGTCCGCGCGCCGGTGAAGGCGTGGCACGTGTTGCAAGCTTTGGCGGCGAAGAGGGCCCGGCCACGCTCGGCGTCGCCGCGGGGAAGCTCACGGTCGGCGCCCGCCTGGTAGCCGGCGAGCTCGCCCAAGTACGCGGCGATGTGCGCGGCCTCGAGATCCGAGAGCGGCAGCCTCGGCATCGTCGCGTGGAGGCCAGGGCGCAGGTCCGTGGGCTTCAGCAGGTACCGTGTCACCCACCCGGGATCCACGATCCGACCGACGCCCGCGAGAGACGGTACGTACCGGAGGTGCTCGACGCGCGGCTTCCAAGTGGTGAGGAGCTTCGGCGCGGCCTGGAAGGTGCCCGCAGCGATGTCGACGTGGCACGAGAAGCAGTGCTTGTTCTGAGGCACCGCCGGCATCCCCGTGCCCTCGTGACACCGCGCGCACTCGAGCCGGTCGACCAGCGCCTTGCCCTCCGCCGCGCTGGGGCGCGGCACCTCTGCGCTCGGCGCCGTCGCGCCGGGGACCGCGCTGCCCGCGGTGGCCTCGGCGCTCGCGGAGGGCGCCGCCTCGCGCCCCGGTGGGTCGGAGTCACCGCACGCGCTCGCCGCGCCGGCCGCCGCGAGCGTCGCTACGAGCACGACCGACCAGCCGTCGCGCGTCAATGTCGGTCGAGCTGGCCGTGCGGCGGGAGCGGGGCCTTCTTCCCGTCGGGCGGCGGCGCGTCAGCCCGGGCCGCCGCTTGGGGCCGCTCTCCTGCGCAGATCTCCTTGACCGAAGCCATCCGCGCGCACCGCGCCTTGGCGACCTCCTGGGGGGCGCGCTCGAGCGCCGTGAGGGCGGGGGAGAGCCAAGGGGGGGCGCCGACGCCAGCGTCCGCGCGGAGGCGCGCGAGCGCCGCGTAGCCGTACGCGCTGGTCATCATGTCCTTCTCCTCGAGCTCCGAGAGCAGCCGCTTGGCCTCACCTCGGCGGTTCGGGAAGTGCGAGAGCACCTCGGCGAAGTTGGTCTTGGCGACGCTGTCGTCCTTCTTCGCTCGGTGGAAGTGCTCGGCGAGCGAGAGCGCCGTGGCGAGGGCCTCGCTCGGGCCCCGCTCGCCCTTCGTCTCGACCCCCCGCAGATCGTACCGCCCGTCCACCCGGGCGACGCCGAGCGCGGCGAGCGCGAAGGCGCGGTCGACGAGCGGATCCCCGGTGGGCTCGCTGCCCGTCTTGGGCAGCACGATCTTGAGCGCGTCCAGCGCGAGGCGGTGCCGTCCTTCGCTGGTGTTTCGCTCCGCGTTGGCGAGGAGCGCGATACGGAAGTCGACGCGGGCCTCCACCTCGTTGCCGCAAGCCCTGCCTCGCTCGGCGGACGCAAGGAGAGCCAGGCCCACGCCGAGCGGGATCGTGAAGAGCGACAATCGCGAGAGCATGGGCCTCCTCTGGAACCGTGGACCGGTCGAACCCTTGGGACCTGGCCGTCGCGCAATGTTCCCGACCGCGCCGCCGACCAAGCCCATGATACAAGCTCCGTGTGGCCCGTCTGCGCTGGAAACGGTCGCCCGGGGGGCGCGCTGGGCTCCTGCTCTCGGCGCTGCTCGGCTGTGGCCCGAGCGACGGGGCGCCGGGGAGCGCGGAGCCGACCGCGAAGGCAGCCGCGCCCGGAGCGGCCACCCTCGCGCCGTCCTCGTCGAGCCCGCCGGCCGTGGAGCTCGGCGCGTTCTGCGCCGCCGTCTGCGCCAAAGCGGGCGAGTGTGGGCTGCGACACGCGGAGGCCCTGGTGCGAGGTGGGCCTGCGGCCGACAAGGCGTCGCTCGAGAAGGCGCGCGGTGAGCGGGCCGAGGTCGAGAGGGCGTGCGTCGAGTCCTGCGCCAAGGCGCCCGTCGCCGGCGAGGACCAGCCGGCGCTCCGGAGGGCCAACGAGTGTCTCGCCCAAAAGGACTGCGACGCCTTCAAGAGCTGTCTCGGTGGGGTGAGCCAGTCCCCCTGAGCGAGCCGCCTCGGCGGGGCGGCTGGAATGTCGCAGTGAGAACGGCCGGCCTTGACGGCGCGCGCGATCCGCAGACGATCGAACCATGCGGCGCAGAATCTGCACCATCGCGCTCGCCGGCTCCTTGAGCTGGGTCGGAGCGTGCGAGGGCGAGTCGACGCAGGAGGTGACCCCTGGGACTGCGCGGGACACGCTCGCCGAAGGGCTCGCCGAGGCCATGTGCGACGGGGCGGCCACGTGCTGCACCCAGCTCGGCTTCGGAGCGCCCGGAGATGCCTGCCGCACCTCGATGCGCAACGCGGTGATGCAGGCGATCATCGCGGCCGAGGACGAGGCGCGTGAGCTGCGCGCCGAGCACACCGACGCCTGCGTCGCCGCGTTTCGCGCCGCGATGGCGGAGACCGCGGACTGCGACGAGCTCCCCTCCCCGTTCGATCTCACCGCCCGGTGCCCCGACGTCTTCTCCCCTGCGCCCGAGGGCCCCGGCGCTCCCGGCGACGCCTGCGCTGCGGTGCACGAGTGCAGCTCGCCGAGCGAGCCAGGAGAGCGCGCGTGCGTCGCCCTCACCGCCGGGTCGGTGTGCGTCTGGTTCGTCGAGCGCAGCGAGGGTCAGCCCTGCGCCCCCGCAGGCGGGGTCATCCCCCAGTGCGGCGAGGCCCTCGGGTGTGTGCCGTCGGCCCCCGGGGTCGAGCCCCAGTGTGGCCCGCCCGCCCAGCCCGGCGCCGCCTGTCTCCCCGGCCCGCGGGCGTGCGTGTCGGCGCACGCTTGCAGCGCGGATCTGCAGGGAGCGCGCACCTGCGTCCCCGAGATCCCGACGGCGCAAGACTGCTCGGAGCGGCCCGACGCGTGTGTGAAAGGCGACTACTGCGACGCGCTCGACCTCGTCTGTACGCCTCTGCCCGATCCGTGCGCCGACGGCGATTGCCCGACGCTCATCATGAAGAACGTTTGCCGATGACGTAGGCACGTGGAACGCTTCGGCGGAGTGCCGGACGTCCCCTCCGATCTCACGCGGGCCCTCGAGGGGCTCCCGCTCTTCCCGCTGCCGAACGTGGTGCTCCTCCCCGGTGCGCGCCTCCCGCTGCACGTGTTCGAGCCGCGCTACCGCTCCATGGTGCGCGACGCGCTCGAGGGCCACCGGGCCATCGGCGTCGTGCAGCTCGCCGAGCCGGAGCGCGAGCCTGGCGCGGAGGCTCCGACGCTCTGCCGCGTCGCGGGCCTCGGGACGATCCTCGATCACGCCGAGCTCCCCGGGGGGCGCTTCTACATCGTGCTGCGCGGCCGCGCTCGCGTCGAGATCGAGGAGCTGCCGTTTTCACCCCCGTACCGCCGCGCGCGCTGCACGATCCTCCCGTCCACGAACGAGGCCGTCTCCTCCACGGCCACGGCGGCGCTGATCTCGGTCGCGACGGGCTTCGCCGAGCTCGTCAAGCAGCGAGACCCGTCCTTCGACTTCCGCATGCCGCGGCTCTCCGATGCGGGGGGTATCGCCGACCAGTGCGCGCAGCACCTCCTCATCGACGGCCGCGACCGACAGCGAGTCCTCGAGGCCGCCGACGTGGGCGAGCGGGTCCGCATCGTCACCGAGACCCTCGCGATGCAGCAGCTCAGCCTCTCGGGGACGAACCGCGCGGTGAACTGAGGGCGAGCGCCGGCAGGGGCCCCGAGCGCGTGAGGCACCTGCGCTCGGGGATGGCACCCGAGACAATTTGGCAAACCGCCGGGAGGGAGTGGCGGCCGGCGCCGAGGCGTGATTGATCTAGAGAGGTCAGCGATGGGCGTCGACGCGATCGCCAAGCGGTATTGGGTGCTCTGGTCTGGCGGCTTGGTCGCCTGCGTCGCGTACCTGCAAGCGTCGGGCGTCGGCCAGCTCGTCGCGGCTCACCTCGCGCCCGCCGCGGGCCTGGCGCCCGCCGCGCCCACCGTCCGCGACGCCGCCCGAGGACCCGACAAGAGCGCCGGGCCCATCCTGGCGCGCAACCCGTTCGACTCGGTGACCGGGCCGCTCGACGGCAAGACCATCCACGTGGCGGAGACGCACGCGCCCCCGCCGCGCGTCGGCGCGGACCCCTACCAGGATCCCCCCTGCAGCGGCGTCCGGTCGTCGCTGGTCACCGCGGCCGAGGATCCGGAGTGGTCGTTCGCGTCCTTGTCGAGCCCGGACGGCAAGAGCCAGCTCCGCCGACGCGGCGACAAGCTGGGCGGCTCGTCCGTGCTCCACATCGGGTGGTTCGAGTCCGCCGAGCCGGACCTCGTGCCGCGCGTGTGGTTGATGGAGAGCGGCTCGCGGTGCATCGTGGAGATGGGCGGCGCCGAGAAGGCGCCCGCCAAGCCCAGCGTCGCGCCGAAGACGACCGATCCTTCGTCCAAGTCGGCGCAGCGCGCCAAGCTCACGCAGGAGATCGAGGGCAAGATCAAGAAGGTCGGCGAGAACAGCTGGATCGTCGAGAAGAGCGGCGTCGAGCAGATCATCCAGAACTACGCGAAGCTCGCCGGCTCTCTCCGAACGCGCCCCACGAAGGAGGGCATGCGCCTCTCGGGGCTGAAGCCCGACAACATCCTGAGCAAGCTGGGGATGCAGAACGGAGATCTGCTCCAGAGCATCAACGGGTTCGACATGAGCGATCCCGAGAAGGCGGTCGACGCCTACGCCAAGCTGCGCTCGGCCGGCAAGCTCGCCATCACCGTGAACCGCGAGGGCACGCCGTTCACCGTCGACATCGGCATCCAATGACGGCGGTGTGCGGCCCTTCCCGGCGGCTCCTGGCGGTCGCTCTCCTCTCCGCCGCCTTCGTGGCGTGCTCGGATGCCAAGTCGGCGGACGATGTCGGCCCCTGCGTCAAGACCTCCGGCCAGACCGCGGGCACCGCGGCCAAGACGGGCGCCGAGACGGCGGTGGACGGCGCGAAGACGCTCGGAGACTCCATCGGCGGCCTCTTCGAGGGAGGCAAGGACGAGGCGAAGCGCCGCTGGAAGCAGGGCGGCCAGCAGACGAAGCAGACGGCGAAGAGCGGCGGCGCCGAGACCAAAGAGAAGGCGCACGCGACCGACTGCGACTGAACGGCTCGGGGCCAGGGGGGCGGAGAGCGCGCGCAGGTCCCTTCCGGCCGCCGCGTCGTGGAGCACGGCGGGTCGACCTCCGGCGAGCGCCGACCCGATGAAGCGAGATCGAACGCGCCGCGCGACGAGCCGCCGTCGCCGCGCGGTCCTGGCCAAGGCGGGCGGGCTCGATCCAGAATGCGTGATGGGCTCATCCGGTGCCCTGAGGGCGAGGCTCGAGGCCGCCCGGCGAGCCATCCGCGGCGCGCCGGCGGAGCACGCGCGCGCGGTCCACGAGTTCGGCCGCGTCGTCGACGCGCTCGGCTACGCGGGCGACGACGCGGCCTCGGTCAGCGCCACTCGGCGCTCGTCGCGGAGGCCGAGCGGTACTATCGGGTCCTGCTGGGCGCGGCCCCCGGGGATGCCGCCGCGTGGAACAACCTGTCCGTGCTGCTCCTCAACTCGGGTCGGAGAGCGGAGGCCCGTCGCTGCCTCGCGAGCGCGCTCGCCCTCGATCCTCGGGACCGCAACATCCACCAGAACGCCGCCATCTGCGACATGCTCGACCGGCGCCCGAAGGACGCATGGCACGTGGTCCCGGACGCGGCGGCGGCGGGCCGCGACACGCTCCTCGCGTACTTCGATCCTCATGGCGCGTGAGAGCGACCGGACCTACGCGCGCGAGGCGGCGGAGCGGGGCGTCCGCGAGATCCTCTTGGGCACGCGCGGCGGCTGCGGGGTCAGCTTCCTCCCGCGGAGCGCGGCGACCCCCGTGATGTTCCACGACGTGCTCCGCCTCGTCGAGCGCGGCGGGGAGGTGCTCGGCTTCCGGAGCGAGCACGCAAACACGCGCGACGCTCGCGCGGCGCTCGAAGACGCGCGGCTCGACGCCGATGGCGCGGCGTGGTTCCGGCCGTTCCTGGAGCGCATCGCGCGCGGCGAGGACTTCTCGCTCGATGAGCTCGACGCGGCGCACCGCGCCCTGCGCGGCAGCGCTCTCTGGACGGACCGCGGGAGCCTCTAGCCCACGGGACTGTCGCTGTGCCCAAGGGAAGTCGAGGAGGGAGCACAGAGAGGCGGCATCAGGAGGTTCCTCCCATCCCCCTCGCCTCGTCGCGGGGGTGGGAGGAACCGATCGAAATCTGTGGGGCGAGGTACTAGCGGGCCGCGACCGCGCGGACGATCTGGCGCTGCGCGAGGGCGAACACCGCGAGGATGGGCGCGCTGAGGACGACGTTGCCCGCCATGACCACGTGCCAGCGGACGCCCGTGCCCTGCTCGCGCAGCAGCGCCACCGCGACCGGCAGCGTCCGCACCCGGTCGTCGGTGGTCATGACGAGCGGCCAGAAGTAGTCCGAGTAGTGGTAGACGAAGCTGAAGAGGAACATCGCGGCGAGCGTCGGCCGGAGGATGGGCCCCAGGATGCCGTACACGATGCGGAGCTCGCTCGCCCCGTCGAGGCGCGCGGCCTCCACGATCTCGTCCGGGACCGACAGGAGCGCCTGACGGACGAGGAACGTGCCGAACGCGCTGACCGCGAAGGGCACCACGAGCGCCGCCATCGTGTTCACGAGCCCGATCGGGCCCAGCATCGTGAACACCGGGACGAAGGTCACCTGCGGGGGGATCAAGAGGCACGCGAGGACCAGCAGGAACGTCGCGCGCTTGGCTCGGAAGCGCAGCTTGGCGAGCGCGTAGCCCGCGGGCAGGGCGAGGAGCACCTGCAGCGCCGCGATGGCGAGCGCCATCGCGAGGGTGTTGAGCAGGAACCGCCCCACGGGGATCGTCCGGAACACCTCCTCGTACGCGTCGAGCCGGAAGCTCGAAGGCAGCGGGTAGGCGGGAGCCGTCAGGATGTCGTCGAGCGACTTGAACGACGTCAGCGTCATCCACGCGTAGGGGACGAGCCACAGCACCGACACCGCGGTGAGCAGGACGCCGCGGAGCGTGCTCGTGAGCGCCGAGGGGCGGTCGAGCGTCACGCGCCGGCCTCCCCGCGCCGCGCGGCGCGGAACGCCCACAGGTTGAGCAGCGTCAGCAGCACGAGGACGCCGAAGAACACGACGACCAGCGCGCTCGCGCGGCCGATGCGGAGGTTCATGAAGACCTCCTCGTAGATCGCGTACACGAAGAGCGTCGTGCTGCGCACCGGGCCGCCTTGGGTCATGACGCGGATCACGTCGAACGCCTGGAAGCTCATGATGAGGCTGGTCGTCGCGACGAACGCGGTCGTAGGGCGGAGGGAGGGCCACGTGACGTGCAGGAAGCGGCGGAGCGGCCCCGCTCCGTCGAGCGCGGCCGCCTCGTGGAGGCTCCGCGGGATGGCCTGGAGGCCCGACAGGAAGACCACCATGGCGTAGCCGGTGATCTTCCAGACGGTGACGATCGCGATCGACCAGAGCGCGGCGCCGGGGTTGCCGAGCCAACTCGTGGTGGGGAGTCCGACGAAGCGAAACACGCGCGTCACCAGCCCCGCGTCCGCGTCCAGGATCCACATGAAGAGGAGCGCGACCGCGACCCACGACACGACGTAGGCGCTGAAGATGGCCCCGCGGAGCGCTGCGTAGAGGCGCCCCGGTCGGTCGAGCAGGACCGCGAGCCCGAGGCCCGCGCTCACGCTGAGCGCGACGACCACCGCGCCGAAGGCGAGCGTCCGGCCCAGCGTGCCGGCGAGCAGCCCGCTCTCGCCGAGCTTGCGGTAGTTCTCGAGCCCGACGTAGCGGCGCGGCGTGAGGAGATCCCACGCGTGGAGGCTCTCGTACCCGGCGACGAGCAGGGGGTAGACGAAGAAGAGCCCGAGGACAAGCACGGTGGGCGCGACCATCAGGTACGGGTCGCCCGGCCGGCGCGGCCGCATGCCGAGGGCGCCCGTCACCGCGCCTCCCGGGTCGCCTCGGCGACGGTGGCGGCGGGGTCGCGTCGCTCGAACACCGCCGCCTCCAGCCGCGCCTGCACCACCTCGCGCTGCACGCGGAAGAGCTCGGCGTGCCACGGCCACGGCACGACGTCCTTCAGCTGATCCACCGCGACGCGGTCGTTCGGGCGCCGCTCGTAGTACCCCGACCGGCCGAGCTCCTCCACGCCCGCCGTGGTCACCGGGATGTAGCCGGTCTGGGTCGCGAACTCGTTCGACCGATCGGGTCGCATCATGAACGTGAGGAAGCGCGAGGCGGCCGCGCGCCAGGCCGGGGAGCCGCCCTTCGGAACCACGAACATCGTGCCGCCCGTCGGTACGCCCGCGCGCTGGTCGCGCGGCAATGGCGCGCACACGACGGGGAACTTCGCGTTGTCCTCCAGGTAGCGGACGAACGCCGTAGAGGTCCAGATCATCGCGATGCGCCCCGCGAGGAACTCGGCGTTCTGCACCTGCCACGCGTTGTAGTCGCGCCCGGTGGGCGGACGCATCACGCGCCGGTCGTGCACGAGCTCTTGCCACAACGCGAGCGCTCGGGCTCCGGCTTCTCCGCCGAAGGTGAAGCCCCCACGCTCGTCGGTGAGCGCGCCCCCGGCCTGCGCGATCATGGCGACCCAGAACCACCAGTCCACCGGGCACGAGTAGCCCCACCGCTCCCCCGATCCTCCGCGCCGCGTGGCGGCGGACGCGAACGCTCGCAGCTCGTCCCAGGTCGTCGGCGGCCCGAGCGAGAGCTCTTCGAGGACCGCGCCGTTCAGGAACGCGATGGGCGTCGAGCGGTTGAACGGCACGCCGTAGAGGCCGCGCGGCATGGGGCCAGCGAAGCACCCGCCCTGGGAGAGCCCCGGGACGAGCCCAGCCTCGGTGGTGGGCTCCGGGAGCTCGTCGAGTCGATCGAGAACGCCGGCGCCCACCAGGTAGGGGAGGATCTCGGCGACGACGTGGGTGATCGCGGGTGGCCCCCCCGCGTGCAGCGCGGTGCGGAGCTTCGCCAGCAGCTCGAAGTAGTCGCCTTGGTAGACGGGCTTCAGGCGATGCTCGGGGTGCTCCACGTTGAACGCGGCGACGAGCGCGAGCAGGGCCTCTCGGTTCTTGCCGCCGTACGAGAACCAGAGCGGGACGCCCTCTTCGGCGCCGCAGGCGCCGAGGAGCGCCGCACCGCCTGCGACGAGGTCGCGGCGGCCGAGGCGCGTCACGTGGAGGTCCCCGCGAGCCGCGCGTCGGTCTCGGCGTCGAACCAGGAGAGGTCCGCGGGAGCGACGTGGACGCGCACGCGATCGCAGAGCGATGGATCGAAGAAGCCCGGGACCTTGGCCCGCACGGAGAGCTTCTCCGCCGCTCCGATCGGACCCTCCGCGTGCACGACGGTCTCGGACCCAAGCGGCTCGGTGGCGACGACCTCCGCGACGAAGGTGAGCCCGGCCTCCGGGGCAGCGTCGTCGGCTCCTCGGATCTGCACGCGCTCGGGGCGGGCGCCGAGGATTACGCCGCCCGTCGCCTTCAGCCCGTCGGGCGGGGACACCGTCAGGGCCTCCGCCAGCTCGGCGCGGCCGGACCGCATCACGGCGCGCCAAAGGTTGATCTGCGGCGTACCGAGGAAGCCCGCCACGAAGGCGGACTCGGGGTGCTCGTAGATCGCACGCGCCGGCGCGACCTGCAGGACGCGGCCGCCGCGCATCACGGCCACGCGGTGGCCGATGGTCATGGCCTCTACCTGGTCGTGGGTGACGTAGATCGCCGTCGCGCCGAGCCTCCTGAGGGTCTGCGCGATCTCGACGCGGAGCGCCGTGCGCAGGGCCGCGTCGAGGTTCGACAGCGGCTCGTCGAACAGGAAGAGCTTCGGCTCGCGGACGAGCGCCCGGCCCATGGCGACTCGCTGGCGCTCTCCGCCCGAGAGCTCCCCCGGGAGGCGATCGAGCAGCGCGCCGATCGAGAGCACGCCGGCCACCTCGCGCGTCCTCGCCTCCCTCCGCGCGCGCGGGACGCCCCGCATCTTGAGCGGGAACGCGATGTTCTCGGCCACCGTCATGTGCGGGTAGAGCGCGTACCCTTGAAACACCATCGCGACGTCGCGCTCCTGCGGGGGCACGCGCGCGAGGTTCTTTCCGTCGAGGTGGATCTCGCCAGCGTCCGGCGCCTCGAGCCCCGCGATCAGGCGGAGCACCGTCGACTTGCCGCACCCGGAGGGGCCGACGAGGACGAGCACCTCTCCGTCCCGCACCGCCAGGTCGACGCCGTCGACGGCCACCGTGTCGGCGTTCGGGAAGCGACGCCGGACGCCGCGCAGCAGCAGCTTGGGGGGGGCGCCGACGCCGGCGTCCGGCTGGGAGGAGGTGCGCGTGCTCATGCCCCGTGGCTCAACCGGTGCGGAGCACGACCAACGCGGGGATGGTGGCGGCGGTCGCCAGCAGGTGCGGGCTCGGGCCGACGGCCACGGGGACGTGCGCCAGGCGCAGCAGGTGGGCGTCATCCGCGCGGTCTCCGAACGCCGCGAGGATGGTCCGGCCCTTTCGTGCGTGCTCCAGCGCGGCGACCTTCCCTTCCCCATGGGGGAGGCCCGGTCGCCGGAGCCGCGGCCCGAGCGCGCCGCCCACGACCTCCGGCGTCGCGGCGACGACGTGGGACGCGTCCAGCCCGAGGAGCTGCACGCCCGCGCTCACGACGGACCTCGTCGCCGCCGCGCAGACCACGACCTCCACCTTCTCGGCCAACGCCCAGCGCACCAGATCCCGGACCGGACCGATGAGCCGGCCCTCGACGTCCTCCCGGCGCACGACGTCCGCCGCGAACTCGTCCATCTCCTCCTGCGTGAAGCCGGCGAAGGCCCAGGCCATCATCGCGAGCGCCCTCGCGTCGTCGTATTGGCCCGCGGCGAAGGCGTCGAGGAGGCGCTCGCCGAGCTCGTTCGCGCTCCCCTCGGCCGAAATCCCCACCGAGCGCGCCTCGGCCGCGAGCGGCTCGCGCGCGTCTTCGCGGAGGGCGCGGCGCGCGAGCGCCGCGGTGAACAGGTCGAAGCCGAGGTCGCCCGTCCAGAGCACGCCGTCGGCGTCGAAGACGCAGAGCGGGCGGTCCAGATCGCGCCGGACCCGATCCAAGAGCAGCCGCAGCTCCGCCGAGTCGACCTCCGGGAACTCGTGCACGTCCACCACCCCAAGCATCGCATAGGCGTGGTCGGTTTTGCGGCCCTCGTCGAGCCTGCCGGGGCGTGGTACGAGAGCGGCGTATGCTCTACGTGCACGGGATGGGGCACTTTCACCCCGAGAACGTGATCGACAACGCGTTCCTGGAGTCGCTCGACATCGGCACCACGGAGGCGTGGATCACGTCTCGCGTCGGGATCCGGAGCCGCCGGACGGTGCTTCCGCTCGACTACATCCGCGCGACGAAGAACCGGGATCTGCGGGCCGCACAGGAGGCGCGCCTCTACTCCAACGCCGAGACCGGCCGGCGCGCCGCCCTCATGGCGATCGAGCGCGCAGGGATCGCCCCGTCGGACATCGGGATGGTCATCGCGGGCGACTGCTCGCCGGACACGTGCATCCCGGCCGAGGCCTCCAGCGTCGCGAAGGCGCTCGGCATCGAGGTCCCGGCCTTCGACCTCGCGAGCGCCTGCTCCACGTTCGGCGCGCAGTGCCACTTCGCGGGGGCGATGTCCGCCGCGCTCCCGGACTGGGTCCTCCTGGTCGTCCCGGAGAACACGACGCGCATCACGGACTTCGCAGATCGGTCGAGCGCCATCCTCTTCGGGGACGCGTCCGCCGCCGCGGTGGTATCCACCAAGCATCGCAGCCGCGTCGCCGCCACCTTCTCGAGCTTCGGCGGCGCGCCGTCCGGCGCCGACGAGGTCGTCATCCCGCGCGTGGGCCATTTCTACCAGAACGGCGCGGCGGTCCAGAAGTTCGCCATCAAGCGCATGACCGAGCTCACCCGGGAGATCCAGGCTCGAGCGGGCGTCGCGCGCGACCGGGTCATCTACGTGGGGCACCAGGCGAACCTCACCATGCTGGAGGCGGTCCGGACGCGGTGCGAGATCCCCGAGGAACGGCACTACGCCAACATCGTCGACTACGGCAACCAGGCCGCCGCCGGGGCCCCCGTCGTGATCTCGCAGCGGTGGGACGGGTTCGCCCCCGGCGACATCGTCGCCTGCGTCGTCGTTGGCGCCGGGCTCTCCTGGTCCAGCGTCCAGCTCGAGTGGAGCTGACCCGCGGAGGGAGGCGCTGCCTCCCGAGCAACCTGCTACGCTCGACCCTCATGCTTCGCTCGGCTTCCGGTGCGGTAGGGGCGGCGGCCGCCCTGCTCGTCAGCGGGTGCCTGTTTCCGGAGTACACCTTCGACGAGGTCGGCCCCGCGGGCGGCGGCGGCGGCGCGGCGCAGACCTCCACGTCTCCGTCCTCGACCAGCGCCTCCACGACGTCCACCGGACCGACCGCGGGGGGCGGCGGGCAGGGGGGGATGGCGCCCACCGAGGACTGCTACACGGCCGGGGACGAGGACGACGACGACCTCGCGGACTGCGAGGACCCGGACTGCGCGCCCGACGTCGAGTGCGTCGATCCGACGCCGGTCGGCTGGGGCACGATTGGCCACGTGGCCCTGTACAGGGGCGCCGCGGGCTCGGATCCGGCGTGTCCCGCGGGCACCACCGCCGGGGCGTACGCGGGCAGCGCGTCGCTCACCAACACCGCCGCGCAGTGCACGAGCTGCGGGTGCATGACCCCCTCGTGGACGAGCTGCGAGTTCGTCGAGGACTTCAACGGCGGCCAGTCGGGCCTGCAGGCCCTCTACGTCGGCAACCAGACCTGCGGGATGTTCGGCGCGGGCGCCACGCTCCTCACCGTTCCCTCGCCGTGGCCCGTGTCCACCTGCTCGGCGATCGACACCGCGCTGGGCGGTCAGACGTGCAGCGGGCTCCCGTGCAACAGCTTCGTCGACGTCGGGCTCGCGCGTCCGGCGGGCGGGACCTGCGCGCCGAGCGGCGGGCAGCCGGCGAACGGCCTGCCGACGTGGCAGGACGCGGTGAAGGCCTGCGAGCCTGCGCCGACCTTGGGCGGATGCGCCGCGCCCCAGGTCTGCGTGCCCAAGCCGCCCGCCCCCTACGAGCCCAGGATCTGCATCGGTCGCGCGGGCGACCAGACTTGCCCCGCGCCCTTCACCCTGAAGAACGTGGCGTACGGCGACTTCGTCGACAACCGGGACTGCACCGCCTGCACCTGCGGCGCGGGCGCGAACGGCACCTGCACGCTGGCCGTCGATCTCTACACGGACGCATCCTGCATGACGGCCCCGTTCGACACCGTCTCTTCGAACAGCTGCGCGGCCCTCTCGGGCAACCTGACGATCGCCGGGCGTGTGGCCACGGTGCAGACCCCGCCGGCTGGCGGGTCCTGCCCGGTGACGGGCGGCGGAGCGCCCACGGGCGCCGTCACCGAGACCGATCCGACGACCTTTTGCTGTCTCCCGTGAAGTAGCTGAGTTTTCGGCGGCTCTCTCGTATACTACCCGGGCCATGTCCGTGGGTCGTTACCTCCTGGCCGCGCTCCTCGCCTGCGTCGCGTGCGGCGACAGCGAAGAGCCGCCCACGTCGGGAAGCACCGGGGCCGAGACCACCACGGGGGCCGGCGGGAGCGGGTCGACGACGACGTCGGGCACGATGACGACCGGCGGCAGCACGGCCTCGTCGTCCGGCGCGTCGACCACGACCGGCAGCGGAGGCGAGGGCGGCGGAGGCGGCACGGGTCCGACCACGGGGGTCCCGGGGAACGACTTCGTCAACGCCGGCACGGTCATGACGAGCCCGAGCTACGAGCTCCACGTCACGATCGGGCAGGCGAGCCCCGCGCAAGGCATCCACACGTCGCCGAGCTACACCGTCAAGGGTGGCCTCACCGGCACGACACAGTAGTGCTCGGCGGCAGAGGTTCGGGTCCCGTGTTCGCCCCGGTACGCGCCGACGCGCGCAGGTGAGGATCGCGGTGAACACACGGCCGATCGTCTCGCAGCGCGTCCTCGCGGGTCGTTCGCCCGGGCTCAGACCGGTGGGCACGAGCGCCGCGGAGAGAGCGTGAGCGCGCTCGAGCTGCTCGCGCGCGCGGGCCACCTCTTCGCCTTGGCCGTGGCGCCGCGCCTGCCCTCCCCGGAGCCGCTGCGGCCTGGCGATACCCTCGACGTGGCGCTGGGCGCGCTCGCCCTCCTCGGCGGGCCCCTCGCGGCGGCGGCGATGGCGTGGCGGATTCCCACGCGGGAAGCCTGGGCGGCCGTCGCCGCGTGGGTCGTCGCGTCGGCCGGCCTCGTCTACGGCGCCAGCAGCGCGCCTCCCCACACCACGCTGCTCGCCAGCTACTACGTCGCCGCGCCGCTCCTGTGGCTCGCGCTCTCGCTCACGGCGGCGACGCTCGGAGGCCGCTACCTCGGATCGAGCTTTCGGAACCGGAGGCTCGGCCCCGCCCTCATCACCGTGGCGGTAGGTGTCTTCGTCTTCCGGGACGCGCACACGTTCATCGCCTCGCCCACCCAGCAGTGGGAGGAGGTGCTCGCGCGCGACCCCGCGCACGAACGCGCGTTCTTCGAGATCCGGCCCGCGCTGGCCGCCGACCCGCAGCGCTTCTCCGCGGCGCTCTCGGCGTGCCTGGACCGCGACCCGGGCGCTTGCATCTGCAGGCTGGAGCGGGCCGAGTCGCACCTCTACCAGAGGGACCCGAAGGCGGCGCTCTCGGAGCTGACGTCGGCCCGCTGCGGCGCGAGCCTCCGGGTGGCGCGCGTGCGCGGCGTGGCGCTCGCGATGAGCGCTCCCCCGGGCGAGGCCGAGCCGGTCGTCATGGAGGCGCTCGCGTCGTTTCCGGACGATCCCGCGCTCCTCACGGCGCGCGCCTTGGTGCTCGACCGCGGGGGGCGGGCCGCGGAGGCGCTCGAGGTGGTGGAGAAGGCGGTCGAGCTGGGCGCCGGGTACGACGCGAAGCTCCTCTTGTCGGCGCTCCTCATTTCCGCCGGCGATCTGGCCCGCGCGAAGATCGTGCTGGAGGCGCTGGCTCGTGAGCACCCGTTGAGCGCCGACGTCGCCTACAACCTGGCCCTCGTGGCCGACCGCGAGGGGCAGTACAACCCCGCTCGGGAGGGGTACCTGCGCGCCCTCAAGCTCCGCCCAGACCTCCCGAACGCCCGATACAACCTCGCGATGTTGACCCTGCGACACGGGGTCCTCGAGGAGGCCAAGAGCCACGCCCGCCGCTTCCGGGAGCGCTGGCCGGATGATCCCCGGGTGGCTCCTGTGGCCGCCGCGGTGGGCCTCCAGGACTGATAATGGGTTCAGTAACACCCCGCGCGACGATGTTGCAGCATCTCGCCGCTCGGCCCGTCCAACCGCCCGGAGGTCCCCTGACGATGCGCCACCGCTTTGTTCTTCTGCCGCTCGCCGCCCTCGCCGTCCTGCCCTGGGGCGCGGAGAGCCACGCCGGCACCGACGTGAAGCTCGTGGTCCTCAAGGAGCGGGGGGTCGGCACGGCAGCGCAGGCGCAGCCGTTCGTCGACAAGTTCGTCAAGATCGCGAAGGACAAGCAAGGCTGGTCGAGCGCGACCGGGAAGTTCTTCTCGGAGCGGGCGCCGGCGGAGGCGTGGATCGAGAGCGACAAGCCCCAGTTCGGGATCCTCTCGCTCGCGGCCTATCTCGCCATGAAGGAGGCGCGGAGCCTCGAGACGATCGGACAGGTGAAGGTCTCGCGCGCGGGCGGGCAGCAGTATTTCCTGGTCAGCAAGAGCGCGTCGGACCTCGCGGGGTGCAAGGGCGCGAAGCTCGCCACGGATCACGCGGAAGACACGAAGTTCGTCAACCGGGTCGTCTCGGGCGGGGCGTTCAAGCTGTCGGACTTCACCCTCGAGGCGACCAAGCGGCCCCTGCAGGGCATCAAGGCGGTCATCAAGGACGAGGCGAAGTGCGCCTTGATCGACGACGCCCAGTTCGCGGAGCTGAAGAACGTCGATGGCGGCAAGGACCTCAAGACGGCGTGGAAGAGCGACAAGTTCCCGCCGCTGGCGGTCGTCGCGTTCCCCTCCGCGGACAAGGACACCAAGAGCAAGCTGAAGAGCGGGCTGGGCGCGCTCTGCGAGGGCGACGGAAAGACGGTGTGCGGCGAGATCGGCATCGAGTCCCTGAAGCCGGCCGGGGATGACGCCTACGCGCAGATCCTTGCCGCCTACAAGAAGGACAAGTAACGCTATTCGGCAGACTGCTTGCCGATGGGACTCCCCGCAGCGTGACTCTCACCGTCCTCAGCCAGGCGCGCGGCGCCGCCGCGATCTTGCTGTGCGCCTCGGCGGGTGTGATCGCCTCTCTAGGCGCGGTCACCAGCGGGTGCGACGGCCCCTCCGCGTTGCGCCCGGAGCTGGCCGCGGGCGCCACCAGCGCGCTCGCCCTGAGCGACGCGCTCGAGGCCCTCATCGCGGAGGCCAAGGACGTCGAGGCGGACCGAGAGGCGGCGTACGATCTGGTGCAGACGCTGCCTGCGAACACCGCCGCCGACGCCTTCGGTAGGGCGGCGATCGCGGGTCGGCTGGCCGAGAGGCGAGGCGCCCTCTCCATCCTGGGCTCCGAGAGCCCCACCTCGCTGGCCGCCGAGGCCGAGAAGTACGCGCTGCTGAGCCGCAAGCTGGATCCCGAGTTTCGTCAGGGAGCGGCGACGCGGATGCTCGGGACCCTCTACGTCCTCGCTCCGGCCAACCTCTTGGAGGGCGGAAACTCGGAGGAGGGGCTCGAGCTCCTGGAGGCGCTCGCGAAGGCGCACCCGGACGTCGTGGACAACCAGCTCCGGCTCGCCGAGGCCTACCTCGCGCTCGGCGACAAGGAGCCGGCGAAGAAGCCGCTCTGCATCTGCGTCGAGCGGCGCGCCACGCTTCGCAAGGACCACGCGGGCCTCCTCGACAAGCTCCTCGCGGAGGTGCCCGGGCTGGAGTGCAAGGGCGCGGCCGCACCCCCGGCGAGCGGATCGCCCAACCCGCCGCCCGAAGGGGCGCCCTAGACGGCCGCTCCGACATGCTGGACTTCGTTCGGAGGCTGGCACTCCTCGGCGCGCGGCGCCCGTTCCTCGCCATCGCGGTCGGGGTGGTGCTGGTGGCCATCTCGTCGGCGCTCATTCCGCGTCTGAAGATCTCCACCTCCCGGCGCGACCTCGTCTCCGAGGACAACCCCCTGCAGGCGCGGACCGTCGAGTTCGACGCGAAGTTCGGGTACACGAGCTCACCCGTCATCGTCGTGAGCGGCCGATCCGAGGAGGAGCGACGCAAGGTCGTCGACGCGCTCGAGGTGGAGCTCGAGAAGGTGCCGGATCTCGAGAAGCGCGTCCTCGGGCGGATCTCGCCGTCCGACGTGGCCGAGGTGCTCCTCTTCGCGGATCCGGACGCCATCGCGAACGTCATCCCGAAGGAGGCTGGAGCCGTCGGCGGCAAGCTTCAGCGCGGGCTGGTGGGCTGGACCGAGGTGCTGCGCGAGGAGCTCGCGCGCGGCCTCGAGAAGGGATCGCCGGACGACGCCAAGGCCGCGGAGGGCCTCGATCGCCTCGGGACGATGTTCGAGGCGCTCGACGACGAGCTCGGGGGCGCGAGCGGCCTCACGCGCCTCCGGAGCCTCTCCCCCAACGACGGGGACCAGCCGTACGCGCGTGGGCTGGACGAGCTGGGCTACCTCGCGGGGGCCGGCGACCACCACATCGTCGCGCTCTTTCCAGAGCTCCAAGGCGACGAGGGCTACGAGCTCCGACCCATCATCGAGAAGATCCGAGCGGCGCGCGACGCCGCGATCTCGGCGTCGGGCGTCTCCGGCGTGCGCGCCGACGTCACGGGCGTCCCGGCGCTCGCGACGGACGAGCTCGAGATCATCCAGAAGGATCTCGCGACCACCACCATCAGCTCCACGATCGCGATCCTGCTCACCCTGTACTGGGCCTTCCGGAGCTTCCGCCAGTCCATGGTGAGCTTCTTGCCCCTGGGGTTCGGGACGATCGTGACGTTCGGCGTCGTCCAGCTGACGCTCGGCAGCCTGAACCTCATCACCGCGAGCTTCGCCTCCGTGCTCCTCGGGATCGGGGACTTCGGTGTGCACATCCAGGCTCGCTACTCGGAGCTGCTGCGCAACGGCCTCGACAGCAAGGAGGCCATGGAGAAGGCGCTGCTGAAGTCCGGCCCGGGGCTGGTGCTCGCAACGCTCACGACGGGCGTCGCGTTCCTCACCTGCATGGCGACGGAGTTCACCGCCTTCGGCGAGCTCGGGCTCATCACCACCATCGGCCTCGTGCTCATGCTCGCCGGCGCGTATCTGCTCGTGCCACCGGCGATGCTCCTGCTCCTCGGGAACAAGCCGCGGCCCGCGCCCGAGCTCACCGGCTTCCGCGCCCTCGAGCGCTTCGTGAAGGCATGGCCGCGCGCCATCCTCGCGACGGCCTTGGTGAGCACGCTCGCGCTCGGCGCATTCATCCCATGGACCGAGTTCAACGGGCGCTACTTCGAGTTCTTGCCGAAGAACACGGAGAGCGCGCGCGGCCTCGAGAAGCTCCAGGAGGATCCGGTCGTCAGCCCCTTCGTGGCGAACGTGCGCGCAGAGACGGTGGAGGAGGCGCGCCGGTTCGCGGAGCAGCTCCGAGCGCTCCCGACCGTGGCCTCGGTCGAGACCGCCACCGACTTCCTGCCGGCCCTCTCGGACCAGCGGCTCACCTCGCTCCGGCGCTTGGTGGCGATCCTCGGTACGGAGAGCGGTCCCGCAGACTACGCGGCGGCGGCGCAGAGGCCGGCCGACCGCGCCGCGCTGCTGAAGGAGCTCGGCGAGCTGGCGGACGTGCTCGACGACGTCGCGTACACGCTCCGGACGGCGGGCAAGGAGGCGAAGCACGCCGACGGCGCGAAGGCGAAGCTCGCGAAGCTGCGCGAGCGCGTCGCGTCGGTCCCGCAGGAGCGTCTGGATCTCGTTCAGAGCCAAACCTTCTCGATCCTGGGGCGGGCCTACGAGACCGCCCGGCGCGTGGCAGAGCGCGGCTCGTACCAACCCAGCGACCTCCCCGCGCTCTTCCACCACCGGTTCGTCTCGAAGGACGGCGCCGAGCTCGCGCTGTTCATCCACCCGAAGGGAGACATCTGGGACGTGCCGGTCGCCGAGGGGTTCACGCGCGACGTGATGTCGGTCTCTGCCAGCGCCTCGGGGATCGCCACCACGCTCGCCGAGCATCCGAAGATGATCGTGCGCGGGTTCCAGCGCTCGACGATCCTGGCCGCCATCCTCGTCGTCATCATCCTGTGGGTCGGCTTCCGGAAGCCTCTGGACGTGGCCGCCTCGACGCTGCCCCTCATCATCGGCGCGGTGTTCATGTGCGGCGCGATGCCGCCGCTCGGGCTCGCCTTCAACCACGCGAACGTCGTGGTCGTGCCGCTCCTGCTGGGCCTCGGGATCGAGGCGAGCGCGCACATCGTGCACCGCTACCGGGAGAGCGCGTCCGAGAACGGAGGCGTCGCGAGGCTCTCGGACATGCTCTCCGGCACGGGAAGCGCCGTGTTCGTCGGGACGCTCACGACGGTGTGGGGCTTCAGCGTGATGCTCTTCGCCGAGTATCGGGCGATGTTCTGGCTGGGTCTCCTCATGACCATCGGCAAGGGGGTCGCCCTGGCGGCCAGCTTGTTGGTCCTGCCGGCCCTCTACGTCGTGACGAACCGCGCGAAGTGACCGCCGCCGGCGCGCGGCGACCGCCCGTCAGAACCCGGGCGTCTTGAGCGGGTCGTTCGTCGGCCCGGGGCGAGCCTTCGGCATCGGGCCGGGCTTCACCCGGCTCGACCCGTATGCGCTCGCCGAGGCGGCGGCGGAGGCAGACGCCGAGGCGGTCGCTTGGGTCGGGGCCGTGCTCGCCCCAGCGCTGGCCGGCGAGGCTTTCGTCGCGGCCGTCTCGCCGGTCGCCGTCACCGGTCCCCGCGCCGAGGGCGTCGGCAGGAGCGCCGCCGCGTCGGGGCCCCGGGGCGTCCGCGAAGACTTCAGCGCGACGAACAAGATCAGCGAGACGATGACGGCGGCCACGGCGCCGAGGGAGATGAGGATGGACCGGTTCGCTGCCCAGAGGCTGGGCGGGAGGCTCGGCGGCGCGAAGGCCAACGACTCGTCGCGCACGACGTTGAGGCTCGACACGCTCTGCGTTGGGTCCGGGGGTGTCCGGAGCGAGGGCTCGGCCAGCGGCGAGCCCTCGGGCGGCGGAGCTTCGCGCGGCGGCCACGCGGGCGCGCGGGCCGGCGGCGTGTCTCCGATCGCCCGCATGATGATCGTGTCCGTGGCGCTGGGCGTCGCCATCGCCGGATCTGGCTCCGGCGGCGCCTGGAGCGCCAGGTGGGCTGCGCTCGCGCGCGACGCGGACGTCGTCAGGCCGGGGACGCCACCGCTCAGCGAGATCACGAAGCTCTCCGGCCGAGCCACGGTGTTCTTCGCCGCCGCCGGGCGCGCGAGCGCAATGGACTTCAGGTCCTCCGTGGCGAGCGCGGTCATGATCCGATCGGCCAAGATGTCCGCGGACTCGAGGCGCTGCTCGACCGGTTGCAGGCAGTCGTCCACGAGCAGGCGCACCGCGAGCGGCAGGCTCGGAGCGACGGCGTGGATGGGCTTCGGCGGCCGCGTCGCGATGGCGATCACGAGGCTGTTGGAGCTGTCGCCGTCGTGCGGGAAGAGCCCGGTCAGCGCCTCGTACAGGATCACGCCGAGCGACCAGACGTCGCTGCGCCCGTCCGCCGCGGACGCGCTGATGGCCTGCTCGGGCGCCATGTACCGCGGAGAGCCGAGCAGCGACCCGGTCTGCGTCGCCACGCCGTCCGCGTCCGCGAGCAGCTTGCTGACCCCGAAGTCGAGCACCTTGGTGCGCACGACCCCGGTGGAGCGGTCGCGGTGGAGGAAGATGTTGGGCGGCTTGACGTCGCGGTGGACCACGCCGACCGCGTGGGCGGCGCCGAGCGCCCGCGCGGCGCCCGCCATGATGATCAGGAGTTCACGCGCGTTGAACCGCGGCTCGGCCCGGAGCGCGTCGCCCAGGTTCATGCCCTCCAAGAGCTCCATGACGAGGTAGAGGCTCCCATCCTCCTGCTCTCCGACGTCCAGGACGTCGATGATGCTGGGGTGGTTCACCTTGGCCGACGCCCTGGCCTCCTGCAGGAACCGCTCGCGCGCGTCGTCGCTGGCGGCGGCGACCAGGGGATGCAGGAACTTGATGGCAAAATCCCGTCCCGTCTGCGCGTGCACCGCAGACCAAACCACCCCCATGCCGCCCTGACCAAGGCGCGCACGAAGGCGATACTTGGAGGCCACCAAGTCGCCGGCTTTCACCTCCCCACATCGTCGCGCCTCAATTCCTCAGGGTCAAGCGCGCGCCCCTCGAGACCAGGGAGTCCTTGACAAGTGCTGGTGAAGACTCGACCAATACGCGAGCCGTGCGCGCCCCCGCGAACCTCGCCGCAGCCTGCCTCGGGCTGGCCCTCTGCCTCGCGACGCAGGGCGCCCGCGGTCAGGACCCCCTCGAGGCGGCTCGGAAGGCGTTCCAAGAGGGGGACGAGGCGGAGTCGCGGGGCGACTGCGCGCTCGCCATCGAGAAGTTCAGCCAAGCCATCGCGGCCAAGGAGACGGCGCAGCTCCACCTGCGCATCGGCCGCTGCCAGGACAAGCTCGGGCAGCTCAAGGCGGCGCTCGCGTCGTACGACGCCGGCTTCGCGCTCGCTCAGGGGGACGAGACGCTCCTCGAGCTGGCGCGCAAGATGCGGGCGGACCTCCAGCAGCGGATCCCGCGGCTCACCATCCGGATGCCCGACGCGCCGCCCGCCGCTTACGTGACGCTCGACGGCGTCCAGTTCCGAGCCTTCGGCCTGGACACGCCCCTCGATCCGGGGGTTCACGTCGTCGAGGGCGAGGCGCCGGGGCGGAAGCCGTTCAAGTCCGAGGTCTCGCTTCGCGAGAGCGAGCGCCGCGAGATCACGATCGATCTCCCCCTCCGCGCCGAGACCAAGGGGCCGGAGGAGCCGGGGCCGAACCCGGTGCCGTTCGTGATGTTCGGCGTGGGCGCCGCGCTCCTCGGCGCGTCGATCGGCGTGGCCGTGCGGGGCGTTCAGCTGCTCGAGGACGCCGACAGCGCCGCGGAGGCGGGGGGCTGCCGCGTGAACGACGGCGCGGCCGCGGACCAGGCGGGGGCCGTCCGGACCTGCAGCGGGAGCCCCGCCGTCCACGCCGCCTACGTGGACGCCGTCGGTGAGGTCAACCTGCACTACGGGCTGGCCGCCGGCCTCGGGGCGGCCGCAGGCGTCTCGGTCGCCGTCGGCGCGATCCTGCTCGGGCTCGACGCGACGGCCGAGGAGCCCGCGGCGGCCCAGGCGCTGCGCGTGTCTCCGTGGGCGATCCCCGCCGGACCCGCCGGCGCGTCGTGGGGCGTCGTCGCCTCGGGGCCGCTCCCCTAGCACCCGCGGCCTGCTAGCGCTCCCCGATCCGGAGGGCTATGGTGCTCGGCCCCATGGCGTCCGGTGACCCTCTTCCGCCCTTCCTCGAGGCGGTGCAGAACACGATCCTCGTCTCCGACGGCGCGATGGGCTCGCTCCTCTACGAGCGCGGCATCTTCGTCACGCAGAACTTCGAGCAGCTGAACGTCACCCGGCCCGACGTCGTCAAGCGGGTGCACTCCGACTACCTCGAGGCGGGCGCGCAGATCATCCAGACCAACACGTTCGGCGCGAACCGCGTTCGCCTGGAGCGTCACGGGCTCGTGGGGGAGGTCCGGCGCTACAACCTCGAGGGGGCGCGGATCGCGCGCGAGGTCGTCGGGCAACGCGCGTACCTCGCCGGCTCCATCGGCCCGACCGGCCTGGTGCCCGGCGCGGATCGCGCGCGCGAGCTCGCCGACGCCAAGGCGATGTTCGCGGAGCAAGCCGCGGCGCTCGCCGAAGGCGGCTGCGATCTGCTCGTCATCGAGACCTTCCGCCACCTCGACGAGGTCTGCACCGCGGTGGAGGCCGCGCGGCAGGCCGCGCCGCGCTTGCCGATCATCGCGACCTTGACCTTCGACTCCGAGGGCGCGGTCGCCGACGGCTCCGGCCCGGAGGAGGCCGCCAAGGTGCTCGCTTCGTTCGGACCCGACCTCATCGGCGTCAACTGCGGCGACGGCCCGCAGCTCTCCCTCACCATGGCGGAGCGCATGCGCGGGCCGAGCCTGCCGCTCTTGGTGCAGCCGAACGCCGGCCTGCCGCGCACCGTGGACGGTCGCCTCCTGTACATGGCCACGCCCGAGTACTTCGACGTGTTCGCGCGGAGGATGATCCAGGCGGGCGCACGCGTGGTGGGTGGGTGCTGCGGGACCACGCCGGAGCACATCCGTTGGATGGCCCGCTCGGTGCGGATGCTCGCGGGCGGCGGCCAGATCGAGCCGTCCAAGGAGCCTCCGATCTCGTTCCGACAGAGCGCCCACGCCGGCGTGGAGCCGCTCCCGCTCGCCGACCGCAGCGCGTTCGCCGCGAAGGTGGCCGCGAAGAAGTTCGTGGTCAGCGTGGAGGTGAACCCCGAGCCGGGCGTCTCGCCGGAGAGCGCCCTCGCCGCGTCCAAGATGCTCATCGACGCCGGTGTGGACATCGTCAACGTCGCCGATGGGCCGCGCGCGACCGCCAGGATGTCGAACCTCGCGTTCTGCGCGCTCCTCCTCGAGCGCCACGGCATCATGCCCATCCTGCACGTCTGCGGCCGGGACCGGAACATGCTCGGGCAGATGGCCCACCTGCTCGGCGCCCACGCGATCGGCCTCCGCAACCTCGTCATCATCACCGGGGATCCGCCGAAGGTGGGCGACTACCCGGAGGCGACCGCCGTCTACGACCTCGACAGCGTGGGCCTGCTCCACATGGCCGCCCAGATGAACCGCGGGCTGGATCCGGCGGGCAAGCCGCTCCGCGGCGGGCAGACGTCTTTCCTCTGCGCGACCGGCTTCGAGCCGGGTGCGCAGGACCTCGACCGGGAGATCGCCCGGCTCGAGGCGAAGGTCGCGGCGGGGGCCGACCTCGTGATGACCCAGCCTGTCTTCCAGACGGATCTGCTGGAGCGGGTGCTCGCGCGCATCGCGCACCTGGAGGTGCCGGTGCTCGTCGGGGTGCTCCCGCTCGTCTCCTTCAAGAACGCGGAGTTCCTGCACAACGAGGTGCCGGGCATGCAGATCCCCGAGGAGATCCGCGAGCGCATGCGCAAGTCGCCGCCCGGCGCGGAGGCTCGAAAAGAGGGCGTCCGCATCGCCCGCGACATGCTGTTCGAGGTGCGCGATCGCGTGCAGGGCGCCTACCTCATGCCGCCGCTCGGCAAGTACGAGCTCGCGCTCGAGGTGCTCGACGGACTCAAGCGCTGAAGCGTGAGCTCAGGGCTTGCGGAGCTTCATCACCGCGCCCGACTCCGGGGCGGTGAAGTAGATCGCCTCCCCGTCCACCACCAGGCGCGCCGGCGCGTCGGTGCCGCTGGCGAGCGTCGTCGCCTGGCCACCCGACTTCGGCACGGTGGCCACGCCGCCGTCCTCGCCGATGAGGCCGAAGTACACGTGGGTCTCGTCGAGGGCGAGGGGCCCCACGGCTCCTCGCCCCTCGACCAGCACCGTGACCGTGGCCGCCCCGGACTTGGGTGTGCTCGCGATCGTCGTGCCGTCGATCCCGCCCGCGCCGAAGATGCGGGTCGCGTCAGCGGCCATCCAGCCGAAGATGGGCGCCTGACTGACGACGTAGGAAGCCTGGCCGCCCGCGATCGGCATGCTCCAGAGGATCCCGTCGCTGGTCGTCATGAAGTAGACGCGCGCGTCGTCGACGAGCACGGCGTGGACGCCGCTCGGGTTCGAGTAGTGGAACGTGCTCAGGCCCCCCGCCTTCGCCACGGAGAAGAGCGCGCCCGGGTTCACGGTGCCCCACCACACCGTGGTCTGGTCGATCGCGAGCGCGTACGGCTGACCCGCGGCGCCCCCGAGGACCACGGGAGCGCTCCCCGTCTTGTCCACCCTCATGAGGTCACCCTCGACGTTGGTCCAGAAGACGGCGGCGTCGTCCACGACCACGTCGAACGGGAAAGGCTGCTGCGAGGCGAGCGAGGTCGCCGAGGCGCCGTCCTTCGCGACGCGCCACACGTCGCCGGCTTGGGCCGACGCGGTCACGTAGAGGGCGTCGTCGTCCGCGGCGAGCCCGACGGGGTTGTCGAGCCCGGACCAGAGCACGAACGGCTGGCACATGCCCTCGCGGCACGCGCCGCCCATGCAGTCGTAGCCGCACCGACCGCAGTGGTCGGGGTCCGTCTCGAGATCGGGGCTGCAGCCGCCGGCGCCGCTGGAGGAGGCGCTCGCGGTGGAGCTGGCCGCCGTGGTCGGCTCGACCTCCGGCTCCTCGTCGAGGAGGAGCGCGTCGCGCGCCCCGCAGTGCAGCGTCACCGCGGCGACCGCGCCCACGAGCGCGGCGGCTCGCCGCTTCGCGCGGGCGTCCGGGCTCACCGGCGCCTCGCGCTGATGCAGCCGAGGTTCACCGTCAGATCGAACTGCCCCTCGGACCAATACTTGCCGATGGCTGAGCCGACGTACTCGAGCGCCGGCGCCACCGTCTCGGCAGGCAGCGTGAGCGCCCGCGCGACGTCGGGGGCGACGACGAGCTGGAAGAGCGGGTGCGCGGCGAACTCTCGGCCGCTGTCGAACGGGACGCTGAGCAGCTCCACCGTGACGCTGACGTCCACGAACCCGGCGCTCTCGAGATCGTCCGTCAAGGTCTCGGGCGTCGGGCGGCTCTGCGACGCCACCTCCACGGCCTCGGCCAGCCCAGGAGAGTCGACTTTCAGCGCATACTCACGGAGCATGTCGCTCACCTCCGGGTAGGAGCCCCGCAGCGGGATCGTGAGCAGGAGCTGGCCCGCGGGGGAGAGCACCCGCAGGACCTCGCTCACGAGCCTGCGCTGCTCGCTCGGAGGGGTGAGGGGGTGGATCGCGACCACGTGCGAGAAGGAGCCGTCGGGGTAGGGGATCGGGAGCTCGGCCAGGAGCTCGATGTCGACGCTCCCGGTCAAGCCATGGTGCCTCTCCCGCGCCAGGCGCACCGCGGGCTCGGAGGGCTCGAACCCGCACACCACCGCGGAGGGGAGACGCTCGGTGATGCCGCCGCTCACGCTGGAGGCCAACAGGCCCAGCGCGGCGACCTTCGGGTGCCGGCTCAGCACCAGGCGGTCGACCGCGATCGCGTTGAAGAAGGAGAGGTACTTGGGGAGGACCTCGGACTCGAGCGCCCCGATGTCGCTCTCCGTGTACGAGGGCCCGAGGACGCCAGCCATGCGAGCTCCGAGCTTACGCCATGAGGGCGCGCCCGCGGGACGCCCTCAGCCCTCGTCCTCGCCGCCGTCGCGGAGGATGTCGAGGGCGTCGATGGCGAGCTCGCCGATCGTGACCTCGGCGGCCTGCTCGTCGTCGTCGGACATCTCCACCGTCCGGGCGTCCTCGCGGAGCGGCTCCAGGTGCTTGGCGAAGGACGGATCGCCGATCTCCACCGCCACCTCGATCGCCGCCGCCACGGCGTCGGGGTCCTCGTGCTTCACGAATTGTTCGAGGAGCTTGGCGACGCCGGGCTCCGGGACCTCGGCGATGACGTAGGGCAGCTCCGGCAGCGCGGGGGAGCCGGCCGGCAGGCGCTTCAGGGCGCGCTCGATCCCCTTCGCGACCTCCTTGAACCGCTCGAACGCGACCCCCTCGAGCTGCTCGCCGGCCGCGCCCCGCGCGACGGGGAAGTTGGACCCCAGGATGTCGATGAGGAGATCGATGGGTCGGGGCCCCTCGATCTCCCCCAGCAGGAGCGCGATGCGCTCGAGGCGGAGCGACCCCTCCTCCTCGTCCGCCTCCTTGAGGGCGGCCGCCGCTGCGCGATCGATCGCCGCGAGCGTTTCGGACGGATCCGCGGCGCCGAGCTCGTCGTGCAGCTTGCGGACGCGCCGCTCTGCGTCGAAGAGGCTCGTCAGGGTGGTGTCGAGATCGGCGGCAGCCATGCGCCCCGGTACCAACCTCCCACTCTTGCCGCAAGCTCTGCGACACGGCGCAGGGTCAGCGCCGGCTCTCTTCCAGCACGAAGCGGACGATGGCCCTCGCCCGCGCCCCCAGGATCGAGGCGTCGAGCTTGTCCGCCGTGTCGGTCGGCTGGTGGTAGTCGGTGGACTCGCCCGAGCTGAAGAAGACGAAGGGGATGCCCTTGCGCTCGAACGGGGCGTGATCGCCCCGGCCCCGGCTCATCTCGTCGACGGCCTTTCGGAGCGTCGGGGGGAGGTCGGAGGGGGTGATGGCGGTCACTCCTTCGGCCTTGCAGGCGGCCCTCACCCTGGCCTGCAGCTCGAGCTCCGCGTCCGGGACCCAGGCCCCGACGGCCTCCTCGGGGTCGACGTCGGAGAGGACCCCGAGCGCCCTCGCCCCGAGCCAGAGCAGCGGCTGGTCCACCAGCGAGCGGCCGATCATGTCGACGTTCACCATGAGGGTGATGGGCCGCTCCGCGAGGGGCCAGGCGCCCATGAACGCCTTGCTCCCGTGCAGCCCCTGCTCCTCGGCGCCGAAGAACGCGATGACGACCGTTCTGCCGAGCTCGGCCCGCCGCGACATGAGCGCCCGCGCCGCGGCGAGCACGACGGCGGTGCCGGAGGCGTTGTCCTCGGCTCCGAAGTACGTCTGACCTCGCTGGACGCCGACATGATCGTAGTGCGCCCCGAGCACGAGGACCCCCGGCTTGCCCGGGGCCTCCGGCTCGACCACCCCGAGGACGTTCGCGCTCTTGCGCTGCCCGAGGTAGTCGAAGGGCGCCGTCCGCTGCCCCCACGCCTTCGGGACCTTCGCGCGATCGAGCTGCTCGACCAGCCACGCCCCGGCGCGAGCCTCGTCCTCCGTCCCGGACCCGCGTCCGCGGAACGATCCCTCCGCGAGGAAGGTCGCGTCGCGCAGGATGCTCCGGCCATCGAGAGGATCGTCGGGCGCGAGGGGTGCGGCGCTCGCTTCGGGCCGCGGCGCCGAGCTCGGCGCCGAGGCGGCCGGCGTCGTCGGCGCGCCGGAGGTCGGCGCCGACGAGGTTCCCCCCGTCGAGCAGGCCGCGAGCGCTACGAGCGCGAGGCGAGTCGCCGCGGAGCTCCAGGGGGCGGGAGGGGACGGATGCATGGGGAAGGTGGGGGCGGCGGGAGAAGAACAACACATTCCTTGCTGGTCGAGTGGGCGGTGCGACCGCGGCCCGAGGGCGCCCCCGTTGGCTCCGGGTTCCCCCCAGACTCCGGCCGCGCCCGGGTCCGCTCGCCGTTCCGCCAAGACGAGCTAGGCGGACCCCGTGCTACGACGCACACACGGTGCATCCGCTCCTCAAGGCAGCCATCGCCTGCGCCGGCCTCTCGGCCATTGGGCTCGCCCTGCGGAAGCCGATCGCGGCGCCACCCGCGTCGGCGAGCGCCGCGGCGCCGGCGCCGAGCCTCGTGGAGATGCCGTGTCCACCTCGCCACCTGCCCGAGGGCGCGACGTGCGTCCCGCTGCTAGGCAAGGACGATCCGCTCGTCGGAGATCCCGAGGTCCAGCGGGAGCGCAGGGCGCGCGGGCGGTCCTACGAGGTGATCCCCCGGCGGCCCGACCGCCCGGAAGATCCGCGCTCGTTCCGCTACCCGCTCGCGGGGCCGCCCCTCATCCTTCGTGGGTTCGACGATCTCGCGACGCGGCCCGTGGACCAGAGCCCCGTGTCCGTCGAGCTCTCCGCCGAGCGGGGGACTGCGGTCCTCGCGCTCTCTCTCCCCGGGCAGCGGGGGCGGACGCGCGTGGCCGCGACCGGGCGTCACGTCGGGAACACCGTGGTGTCGCGCCACGACGTCGACGAGGCGGATCGGACGCGGACCTACCTGCTGGTCCACGGGAGGCTGGACGCGCCGGGCCCCGACGCGAAGGCCGGGGCCGAGCTCGACGACGGCGCGACGCTCGGCTTCGCCGGGGACTCGGGGAGCCCCGGCGTCGTTCGGCTCTACCTGGAGGCGCGCCGCGTCCGCGAGGACAGCGTCATCGATGGGATGGACCTCGCGAAGCTCGTCGACGCCTCGGTCAGCGTCCCGGTCGACCTGCGGAACGTGTTGCCGCCAGCGCCGCCGGCCGCCGCCGTCCCCTGATCATGCGCGGGGTGCCCATGACACCTGGCGCTCGGGTGTGCCACCGCGGGCCCGCCCGCCATGGCGGCGGGCAATGGAATTGGCTAGCGTTGGACACGAGCCTGCGCGAGCGCGCTTCTTGCTACCCGGAGCCCACCATGAGTCGCCTCCTGTCCGCCTTGTCCCTCGTTCCGATCGTCTTCGCGGTGTCGGCGTGTCCGGGGGAGACGACCCCTCCGGAGGAGGGGCTGGCGCCTCCGCCGAAGGGCTTGGGGTTCCAGTTCGGCACCGGGGAGCAGCCGGTGGGCCCTGGAGAAGAGGTGCAGAACTGCTTCTTCTTCCAAGTGAAGGATCTGATGGCTGGGGGCGGGCTGGAGGCGGAGGACCAGCTCAACCTCTTCCGCATCCAGATCCACCAGACCGAGGGCTCCCACCACATGAACCTCTTCCGCGTGCGGACCATCGTCGACGCGGAGGACAACCTCGATCCGGCGAAGGGCAACCAGCTCAACAAGGGCGGCACGGGGCCTTGCTTCAAGAGCAGCAACTGGGCCGACTGGCCGCTCATCGCGAACACGCAGATCGACGGGCAGCTCGACTGGACCTTCCCGACGGGCGTCGTGAACAAGCTCGATCCCGAGGAGTGGATCATGCTGCAGTCGCACTACGTGAACGCGACGACGCAGACCACGCCCGCGGGCGCCGGGGCGGTCGCCGTGAACTTCTGGCACCTCCCGGACGAGGACGTGGTGCACGAGATGGGGACGCTCTTCGCCACGAAGCAATCGATCCGCGTCTGCCAGAGCAACCCCACGCCCCAGTTCACCGGGAGCTGCCAGATGGCCACCGCAGGGTCTCCGGTCACGGTCGTGGGCGCGAACGCGCATTTCCACTCCCGGGGTAAGCAGTTCAAGATGTACGGGTGGGATGGCGTCAGCGTGACGCCCGACCTCAGCCAACAGTTCTACGTCTCCGACGTGTGGGACGAGCCGCCCATGGCGCGCGCCGAGTCCCTCGTCGAGGTGCCTGCGGGCGGCGGCGTGCTCTACACCTGTGATTTCCAGTGGACCGAGCCGCCCGCCGCGCTCGGCTGCGCCGGCGTCGACGAGTTCGACAAGACGAAGTACATGACGCCCGACGATCAGCTCGACTGCTGCTACACGTTCGGGCCCCTCGTGGACCGCAACGAGCACTGCAACATCTTCGTGTACTACTACCCGAAGAGCGAGGACGTGAACTGCTTCTAGGCGGTGGACGTGGCGCTCCCGCCGACCCGCCGACGGTCCGGTGGCTGCGGCTGACGACCTCTTCGCGCTCGACCCATGGCCCGCCCACCCGCCACGCTGCTCTGCGCCATCCTCGCGCTTCCGGCCTGTCCGGACGACACGAGCGAGACCACGAGCGCCGCGACCACGACGGCGACCGGCGGGCCGTCCTGTGACCTACCCTTCCTGGGCGATCCTTCGCTCGAGCCAGTGATGGAGTTCTTCTACCTCGGCGCTGACGGCGCCGATCACCCCTGCGCCCCGAGCGGGCCGATCGACATCATCGAGCCACCGCAGGGTGGCCGGGTGCTCTTCGTGGGGGTCCGGGCGACCAACGTCGATCCGTGCGGCGCGCTGCTCACCGGGGCGCTGCGCGATCTGCAGACCAACCAGGTGCGGTTCGACACCCGCAGCATCAACCTACGGGACGACGGCGCGGGCTACGGGCGCAGCGCGCAGGCCGACATCGCGAGCTACGCGAACATCCCCGTCTGCCACAACACGTGGAGCGACCAGGACATCTTCGGCGTCCCGTTCCAGCTGGAGGTCACGCTCCAGGATCGCCGGGGCAAGCAGGTGATGGGGTCCCTCGTCGTCGAGCCGGTGTGCGCGGAGCCCGCCAACGCCCCTCAGTGTCTCTGCATCTGCGACGGTGACTACGTCCTCGGGGACGCGTGCGGCGCAGGCGGCGCGGGCGTCGGAGGAGCGGGAGGATCGGGATGATGGACTCTCGGTTGGGCGCGTGGATTGGACGAGGTGCCTCCGCGGTCGCGGCCCTCGCGGCGCTGCTCGCCGCCGGCTGCCCGGGAGACGCCGACGGGACGGGCGGCGTGGGGGGCGCCGGCGGCTCCGGCGCCGGCGAGCCGGCGTGGCAGGTCGTGTTCGACGGCGGCGCGCTCGACCGAGCGCTGCTCTCCGTCTGGGGCACGAGCTCGAAGAGCGTGTACGCCGCGGGCGGCCCGCTCAAGAACTCCGGGTTCGAGGCGCTCGCGCTCCACTTCGACGGCACCACGTGGCGCGACCTCGGCGCTGGCGGGGCCCGGTCGTTCTGGTGGGTCCACGGCACGAGCGACACCGACGTCTGGTTCGTCGGGGAGGACGGCCGCATCACGCACTTCGACGGCGCCGCGTTCGTGGAGCACGACTCGGGCACCACCGCGACTCTGTGGGGCGCCATCGCCTTCGCCCCCAACGATGCGTGGGCCGTCGGCGGCACGGTGGGCGGGCCGGCCACCACGCCCGACGACGTCATCCTCCACTACGACGGCTCTGCGTGGAGCCCCGTCACGCTGCCGGGCGCGCCCCTCGGCCGCACCCACTTCAAGATCTGGGGGACGAGCTCGGCGGACCTCTTCATCGTGGGGGAGGCCGGGGTCGTCTGGCACAAGAAGGGTGACGTGTGGACGAACGAGTCGAGTCCGCCCGTCGCCACGGGCACGCTCACCACGGTCCACGGCTGCTCGGGCACCGACGTGTACGCCGTCGGGGGCCGGGACGTGCTCCGCTACGACGGCGCTGTGTGGACCAAGACCGATCGCACCCTGACCAACGACGTGAACGGGGTCGTCTGCGCAGGTACCGGGGTGGCACTGGTCGGGATGGGCGGCCTCAAGCAGCGCTACGACGGGGCGAGCTGGGTCGACGACTTCATCCATGACCCCCATGGAGATCTGCACGGGGTCTGGCGGGACGAGACGGGGGCCTACTGGGCGGTGGGGGGCGACTTCATCGCGAGCCCGAAGCCTGGCGTGGCGCGTAACGGGATCGTAACGCGTTACGGTCCTGGGACCGTACCTGCCACCCTCGAGTGACGGCAGCGTCCGAAAGGCTGTGAACGGCCCTTCACGCCGGACGCCGAAATGCGGCTCTTTCTTGAATCTAGGCGACTGGCGACCGTCTTGCTTACGATGCCGGTTGGACCGCCGCATCCGCTTTACCCCAAGGAGACTCCCCCTATGCGTATCGCCCCCTTGATCTTCGGAGCCGCAGGGCTCGCCGCCGCGCTCGCGTTCGCCCCCGCCGCAGAGGCAAAGAGCCTCGACGCCTGTGGCAACATCTTCTTCACGGGCGAGGGCTCGCTCGAGTGCACGGTCGAGGTGGAGGGCGGCTGCACCGCCAAGTGTGAGCCGATCGCGTTCGAGGCGGAGTGCGCCGCGGAGCTCCAGGTGGGGTGCGACGGGCAGTGCAACCTCACCGCCGAGGCGAGCTGCACGAGCTCCTGCCAGGGCTCCTGCGTCGCCGAGTGCCAGGGCGGTGACTTCGACTGCGAGGCGTACTGCGAAGGCAACTGCACCGGCGACTGCGACGCCCGCTGCGCTTCGTCGGGGAACAAGGGAGAGTGTCGGGCTTCGTGCGAGGCGACCTGCTCCGCCGAGTGCGGCGCCAACTGCACCGCGAACCCGCCGAGCTGTGACGTCGCTTGCAACGGCTGCTGCACCGGAGAGTGCACGGCCGAGGTGAACCTCGACTGCCAGATCAGCTGTCAAGCCAGCGGCTACGTGGACTGCAAGGCGTCTCTGCAGGGCGGCTGCGAGGCCCAGTGCGAGACGCCCGAGGGCGCCATGTTCTGCAACGGTCAGTTCGTCGAGACCTCGAACATCGACTCCTGCGCTGCGGCCCTCGCCGCCGAGTTCGGCATCGAGGTGCAGTACAGCGCCGAGTGCAAGGGGAACACGTGCAAGGCCGAGGCTTCGGCGAGCTGCGCCGCGGCGCCCGGCACCGGGAGCCCCGCCTACGGCTTCGGCTTCATCGCCCTGGGCCTCGCGAGCGCCGGCCTCGCCGCCACCCGCCGCCTCCGCCGCCGCTGATCAGCAGCCGACACGTACGACAACGTAGGCGCCGCGAGCCCCCATTCGAGAGCTCGCGGCGCGTGTCGTTTGTCATTCGGCCGAACATCCGCGAAAATGTTGGCGAGGAGTCCTCATGCGCCTCGGCTTCGTCCTTTCGTTCCTTGCCTCGTTCATGGTGCTCGTGTCGTGCACGGTCACCGTCCGCGACTACGGTGAGCTCGGCGGAGGCGGGAGCGGAACCACGGACGGCTCGCAGGTCACCTCCGGCACCTCCGGCAGCGGCGGTGACGGACCGGGCGGTGAGGGAGGCGGCTCGAGCTGCGTCCCGGCGGTCTGCGGCCCCACCTCCGTGGAGTGCGGGACGGCTCCGGACGGCTGCGGCGGGATCATCACCTGCGCCGACTGCACGGCGCCGGAGTTCTGTGGCGGTGGCGGCCCCAACCTGTGCGGGACGACGCCGTGCACCGCCACGACCTGCGCGGAGCTGAACGCGACGTGTGGCGCGCTGAGCGACGGCTGCGGTGACGTGCTGCAGTGCGGCTCCTGCCCCATGGGTCAGACCTGCGAGAACGACGGCACGGGCCAGAGCTGCTCGTGCACCCCCACGTCGTGCAGCGCGCAGAACGCGGCGTGCGGACAGATCCCGGACGGGTGCGGAGGCACGCTCGATTGCGGCACCTGCCAGGATCCCAGCCAGTTCTGCGGCGCGGGCAACCAGTGCACCACGCAGATGTGCATCCCGTCGAGCTGCTCCGACCTAGGCGCGGGCTGCGGCATCCACGGAGACGGGTGCGGGAGCACCGTCGACTGCGGAGGCTGCGCCGCGCCGCAGTCCTGCGGCGGCGGCGGGAACCCGCTCCAGTGCGGCTGCACCCCGTCTGGCTCTTGCCCGGGCGGCTGGAACTGCGGCACGTACCCCGACGGCTGCGGGGGCTCGGTCAACTGCGGATCGTGCAGCGGCCCGCAAGATTTCTGCAACGGCAACCACCAGTGCGAGTGTGATCCGACGACGTGCGGCGAAATCGGCGCGCAGTGCGGCACCGTGAACACCGGCTGCGGCTGGACCGACGATTGCGGCTTCGGCTGCGGCGCGGACGAGTACTGCAACGGCAACTATTGCGACTGCAACGCGGTCTCGTGCGACGGGTATTGGCAGTGCGGGCTCTGGACGAACGCGTGCGGCAACTCCGCGGACTGCGGCTACCCGTGCGGCACCTCGTGCATGGACGCGGGCTGCTTGAGCTCGTGGTGCGACGGACAGTGGTGCAATTGCTACGACTGCTTCTAGCGGTGTGCTGAGAGGGCGCCGGGGTCGCGCTCGGCGACCGGAAGGCACCGCGCGGCTGCCGCGTTCTCCCTCGCGTGGTAGAAGGCCCTCCATGCGGCGCCGCGTAGCATCCAGCCTCGCGTGGCTCGCGGCGCTCGCGCTCGGCTGCGCCGATCCCGTCTCTTCGGCGGAGGTCGCGACGCGCCCCGGCGCACCGAGCGTGGCGAGCTCCGCGCACACGGCGACCGCCCCCGCGCCTGGGAGCTCGAGCGCGGACGCACCGGATCCGCCGCCACCGCCACCGCCGACCCCGCCGGTCCGGCTCGCCATGGGCGGAGCCGAGGCGGTCCGCGGCGAGCACGGCGTCGTCACCACGGTGGAGGCGAACGCTACCCGCGCGGCCGCCCAGGTGCTCGAGCGCGGCGGCAACGCGGTCGACGCTGCGGTCGCGGCGGCCTACGTGCTCGCCGTCACGCACCCGAGCGCCGGCAACCTCGGCGGAGGCGGCTTCATGCTCGTCCGGCTCGCGTCGGGCCAGACGGCCGCGATCGACTTCCGGGAGATCGGCGCCGCCAGCATCACGACCGCGAAGGTCATCGCCGAGGTGGAGGCTGGGGGCGCCGGCTGGGCCTCCACCGCGGTCCCTGGGACGGTGGCGGGCCTCGGCCTCGCCGCGGCGCGCTTCGGGACCCGCCCCGTGAGCGAGCTCGTCGAGCCGGCGGTCCGGCTCGCCAAGAACGGTCACCGGCTCTCCCCGCGCGCGGCCCAGTCTCTGCGCGGGCAGTGGTCGAAGCTGAAGCTGGACCGCGAGGCGCGCCTCATCTTCGGCAAGGACGGCGGGAAGGAGCCGAAGGAGGCGGGCGACCGGATCCGTCAGCCCGATCTCGCCAAGACCCTCGCGAAGATCGGGAAAGAGGGCGACGCGGGCTTCTACCAAGGCTCCGTCGCCGAGGCGGTCGACGCAGCGATGAAGGCGAACGGCGGGGACGTCACGAAGGCCGATCTCGCCGCCTATCGCCCCAAGGTGCGCGAGCCGCTGCGGATCACGTACCGCGGGTTCACCGTCGAAACGATGCCCCCGCCCTCCATGGGTGGCGTCGCGATCGCCGAGACGCTCTCGCTGCTCGAGCGGCTCGACGCGCACGCCGCGCCCGCGGACTCGGCGCGCGCTTATCACCTGTTCCTCGAGGCCGCGAAGCGCGCCTACGCGGACCGCCGGTCCGTCGGGGTGGATCCGGACTTCCTGACCGACGACGCGCCCTGGCCGACCGTGGCGGACGTCCTCCGGGGCCGGCACCTGCTCTCGCGACCGGTGAGCTTGGAGCGGGCGACCCCCGCAGCCGAGCTCTCTCCGGAGCTCGCGGGCGGGCCCAAGGAGTCCCCCGAGACGACGCACCTCAGCGTCGTCGACGCGGAGGGGAACGCCGTCTCCTGCACCGTCACCCTCTCGGCGAGCTTCGGCGCCAAGGTCGTGGTGCCTGGGACTGGCGTGCTGCTCTCGAACGCGGCCGGCGCCTTCTCCCCGAAGGGGCCCAACGAGGCGGCGCCCCACAAGCGCATGGCGAGCTCCATGAGCCCCACCATCGTGAGCCGCGACGGACGAGCCATGATCGTGGTCGGCTCCCCGGGCGGCGACACCATCCCCAACGTCGTCACCCAGGTGCTCGTCAACCTGATCGACCGAGGGATGACCGTGGACGCGGCGGTCAAGCGCGGGCGCGTGCACCACCAGCTCTCCCCCGACTCCATCCGGGTCGAGATCGGGAACGAGCCCCCCGCCGAGGTGAAGAAGGGGCTCCTCGCGCTCGGTCATCAGATCGTGCCGAGCCCGCTCCCGCTCGGCGACGTGAAGGTGATCGTGGTGGACGAGGCGACCGGCGCCGCCTACGCCTTCGCCGACCGGCGTGAAGGTGGACTCGCGCTCGCGGCGGCGAAGAAGAACAAGTAGGCTCCGCGGCGATGATCCCGCGGTATACGCCCGCTGACTTCGCCGATCTGTGGTCCCGCGAATCCCGGTACCGGAGCTGGCTGGAGGTCGAGCTCGCGGCGTGCGAGGCGATGGAGGAGGCGGGGGTGGTCCCCGCCGGCACCGCGCGCGCGCTGCGCGACAAGGACCTCACGCTCGACGCGGATCGCATCGAGGAGATCGAGCGGCGCACGAAGCACGACGTCATCGCGTTCCTCACGCACGTGGAGGAGCTCGCCGGCCCGCCCGCGCGCTGGCTGCACCTCGGCATGACGTCGAGCGACGTCCTCGACTCGAGCTTGGCGGCGCTCCTCACGCGCGCGACCGATCTCCTGCTGAGCCGGCTCGACGGGTACGTGGCCGCCCTCGAGCGCCGGGTCCGCGAGCACGCGCAGACGCCCATGATCGGGCGCACCCACGGGATCCACGCCGAGCCAGTGACGTTCGGCGTGGTGCTCGCCGGCCACCTGGCGGAGGCCAAGCGCGGGCGCACCAGGCTGCGCGCGGCTCGCGCCGAGATCGCGGTCGGCAAGATCGCCGGCGCCGTGGGCACGTACGCGCACCTCACGCCCGCCGTGGAGGCGCGCGCGCTCGCCGCCCTGGGCCTCGCGCCCGAGACCGTGAGCACCCAGGTGGTGGCGCGCGATCGGCACGCCGCGCTCTTCGCGGCGCTGGCGCTCGTCGCGGCCGGCATCGAGCGGCTCGCCACCAACGTGCGGCACTGGCAGCGCAGCGAGGTCAACGAGGCCGAGGAGCGCTTCACCGCGGGGCAGAAGGGGTCGAGCGCGATGCCGCACAAGCGCAACCCCATCCTGAGCGAGAACCTCTGCGGCCTGGCTCGGGTCGTCCGCGCCGCGGTGGTCCCGGCGCTGGAGGACGTCGCCCTCTGGCACGAGCGCGACATCTCGCACTCCTCCGTCGAGCGCATGATCGCGCCCGACGTGACGGCGACCGTAGCCTTCATGCTCGATCGCGCGACGAGCCTCGTCGAAGGTTTGGTCGTGTACCCGGACGCCATGAAGCAGAACCTGGAGCGCTCCGGAGGCCTCTTCTTCAGCGAGGCGGTGCTGCTGGCGATGGTGCGCAAGGGGCGCCCCAGGCAGGCCGCTTACGAGGTCGTGCAGCGGAGCGCGATGCGGGCGTTCTCAGGCGACGGCGTGTTCCGCGACAACCTCAAGGCGGACCCCGACGTGCTCGCCGTGCTGGAGCCCGCCGAGGTGGACGCCGCGTTCTCCCTCGAGCACGCGCTCGCCCACACCGCCGACATCTGCGCGCGCGCCCTCGCGCTGGAGTGACGCGATGAGAACGAACCTACTGCTGCTGGCCGGCGCGCTGTGCGCCCTCTCGTGCGCCGAGCCGAAGACGCCTCCGGTCGAGCCACCTCCGCGAGCGGGCTCCCTCGACAGGGTGCTCGACGTGGTCACCTCGAAGCCGGACTGGGGCAGGGGCCTCGGCCTCCGCGAGGCGTGGGACGGGAAGGTCGGCGACTACTCCGAGGCCGGCATCGGTCGGCGGGTCCAGGCGCTGCGTGAAGCCAAGGCGGCGCTCTCCGCCATCCCCCTCGCCTCGCTCGACGAGGACGGGCGCCTGGATCACGAGCTCCTGCGGCTGGCGGTGGAGGAGGAGCTCTTCCACCTCGTGGACCTCGAGACCTGGCGCAAGCGGCCGCAGTTCTACCAGGAGCTCTTCGGCCTCGATACGTACCTTACGCGCGACTACGCCCCGCTCGACCACCGCGCCAAGATGCTCCTCGCGCACGTGAAGGCCTCCCTGGCGCAGGTCGGCGCGGTGAAGGCGAACCTCCGCGGGCCGCTCCCGCAGCCGTTCGTGAAGACGGACCTCGGTATCTACAGGGGGTACGCCGAGTACCTCCGCGGCGACGTCGTGAAGATCCTCGCGGGCGTCGCAGACCCCGCGCTGAAGGAGGAGGCCACGGCGGCGGTGCTGAAGCTGGCGGCGGAGGCGGAGGCGATCGCGGTGCACCTCGAGAAGGTCGAGCTCCCCCGCGCCGACGCGCGCTTCGCGCTCGGCGTCGACCGCTACCGGCGGCTCCTCGAGGTCCAGGAGGCGCTGACGATCCCGCTCGCCGAGTTCGAGCGGATGGCGGAGGAGGACCTCGCGCGCAACAAAGGAGCGTACGAGGCGCTGCGCGCCACCGTGAAGGAGTCCCGGCCCGAGATCCCGAAGCTGCTCGAGACCGCGACGAAGCTCACCTTCGACGCGAAGGCCTTCCTCGAGGCGAAGGGCCTCGTGACGATCCCGCCGGAGGGCCGCATCGAGGTGAAGGAGACGCCGCCGTTCATGCGCTGGAACAGCGCCTTCCTGGACGGCCCCGGGCCGTTCGACCGCCCCGACCTCGCCGCGTACTACTACATCACGCTGCCCGACCCGGCGTGGAGCGCGAAGGAGCAGGAGGAGTACGTGATGACCTACGGCACGCTCCTCGCGACCAGCGTCCACGAGGTGTTCCCGGGCCACTTCCTCCACGGACAGTGGATCCGACGCGCGCCCACGCGAGCGCAGAAGATGATCCGGAGCTACTCGTTCACCGAGGGGTGGGCGCACTACACCGAACAGATGATGGTGGACGAGGGCTTCGGGGCGGACGATCCGCAGTCTCGCCTGGGGCAGCTCGGCGACGCCTTGCTCCGGAACTGCCGGTTCGTGGTCTCGATCGGCCTCCACACGAAGGGCATGACGCTCGAGGACGCCGAGGAGCGGTTCGTCCGCGACTGCTTCCAGGACCGCGCGACCGCCAAGCAGCAGGCGTACCGCGGGACGTTCGATCCCGGGTACTTCGCCTACACGCTCGGCAAGATCCAGATCCTGAAGCTCCGGGACGAGGCGAAGGCGTCGCTCGGTCCGAGGTTCGACGCGCGGCGGTTCCACGACTCCCTCCTCGGGCACGGGGCGCCCCCCGTGCCGCTGATCCGGGAGCGCATCCTGCGAGATCTCGCTCGGTAGCCGGCCAAGCGGTCGGCGCGAGCCCCGAGGTCACCAACGGCGAGGCCCCCTCCACCGGAGCGGAGAGGGCCTCTCTCGGCGCGTGACGCGCCGGCTCGCGAGCTCGGTCAGTTGCCGCAGCCGGGCGCCGCGGCGCCCGCGTTCCCCGCGGGGCGCGGGGGCGGACCCGACAGCTTGTTCTCGCAGCCGGCGAGCTTGTTGTGCGCGCAGAGCTGCGTCTTGATCGTCTCCGGGTCGACGCCGGAGAACTTGAACTTGCCGTTCGCCAGCCACGTGGGGCTCGCGCCGAAGCCGAGGGACTTGGAGTAGGCGTAGGACTTCTCGAGGAGCTGCTTGCCCTCGTCGCCCTCGAAGCACTTCTTCATCACCTCGGTGTCGATGCCGGTGCTGCCGCCGGTGCAGGACTGCCAGTTGGTGTCCTTGATGTTCTTGTTACGGCACCAGATGTAATCCATGTACTTGAGGTCCTTGCCGTAGTGCTCGATGGCGCAGATCTCGCGGATGTTCTCGTCCACCTCGGGCTGACCGTGCATCGCCTTCAGGCCCGACTTCGCGTCGCCGTCGCCGATGAAGCTGATCTTGAAGTCGATGGTGACGTCGTTCTTCTTGAAGTTGTCGAAGACCTCCTTCATCGCGTCGAGGCCCTTCACGCCGAAGGGACACTGCGACATGACGAACACCTCGAGCTTCTTGGGCTCCTCGGGGCGGCACTGCATCGTCGGCTTGCACTCGTCGAGGTTGCAGCCGCCGTCGTCGGCGCAGGCCGGGTTCCAGTTGCCCATGCCCATGACCTTGAGGTCGCCGGCCGGCTTCACGCCGCGAGCGAAGGCCGCGGAGGCCTCCTTGTCGGCGTCCAGCGTCGCGTCGAAGACCGCCGCCGGGAGCTTCGTCGAGCCGAGCTTGGCGTAGAGGGCCTTGCCCTCCGGGCTCGCGTAGTCGAGCGTCTTGAGGACGGGGTTCGCGACCTTCTGCCGGATCTGCCCTTCCATCTTCTTGGTGTCGCAGTCGGGGCCGCAGCGCGTGTCGCCGAGCAGCGTGACGTTGACCTTGGGGGACTCGGGGATGTCGCTGCAGGCCTTCGGCTTCTCGCCCGAGAACGCCGCGCAGATGGCGCGCATCAGGTCCGCGGGGCGCCGACCGCCCTGGTGCTTCTGGCCCGCGATCATGATCGTCGGGCTCCCACGCGCGCCCACTTCGGCCGCCTTCTTGAACGAGGCGGCGAGGAGCGCCTTGCCCTCTTCGCCCTTGGCGCAGTTGCCGATCGTCTCGGGCGCCAGGCCGACCTCCTTGGCGCACGCCTCCCAGTTCGTGTCGACGGCCTTCATGCCGCCGTTCGTGTCCTTGTTCTGGCAGGTCACGAACTCGAACCACTTGCTCGTGTGCTTCTGCGCGCAGGCCTGGACGAGGTCACCCATGACCTCCTTCGGTCCGTGCATCGACGTCAGGGTGCCGTCCGGTCCGGTCTGCCCGACGAACTCGAGCCGAAGGTCGAGGTCCGGGCCGAACTTCTGGATGACGTCGGCGAAGGCCTGCTCGGCCTGAACGCCGTAGGGGCACTGCGACATGACGTAGAGGTCGACCTTCACTGCCCCTGGGTTCGCAGCCCGCGCCCCTTCCGACTGGGCCGTGGCGGCCTTGTCGCTGCTGGCCGAGGCGAACGTGCCGCTCGAGCCGAGGACCCACACGAAGCCCATCCCCAGAACGAAGGAGACGAGAAACCCGATGATGCTGGTGCCTTTATTCATCATGTTGCGTTCGGCTCCATAGCGCGGCTTTGGTCGGGCCGCTTGGTAGAAAGCTCGAAAAAAGTGGCTCAACCGGCGGTGAGCCGGCTCACGGTCGACACGTACTGCTTCATGGCCGCCTCGCGGCTGGTGCCCTTCCGCCCGGACCAGGCGTCGTACTTGGCGCGTCCCTTGAAATCCATCATGCCCGGTCGAGAGCCCGTCACGTCGCCGGCGGTCGCCTGCTTGTAGAGCGCGTAGAGCTCGAGGAGATCTTCGTTCGCCGGCGCCTTGGTCAGCTCCTTCACGCGCTTCTGGGCCTCTTCGAACTGCTTGGCGAGATCGTCCATGTTCGCCACCTCCGACGCGCAGGCTAGCCAGCTGGAAACCAAGTTTCTACCCGACCCGCGCGGACCCGAGGCCTTCGACCGCGGCCGGGGTGTGGCCGCTCGTCGGATGTGGCTCGGGCGCGGGCGAAGTTACGATCGATCGCCGTGCGGGCGGCTCGCGCTCCGCGGGGCGCGCCGCGCGCTCGGGCGCTGCACATCCGACGCCCCCCGCCAGGTCGGATGCCCACGGCTCCGTCCCTGCATCAGCGGAAGAGGGTCTCCAGGAGGACGACCACCGCCGCGAGCGCCAGGATGGGTAGGCCGATCCACACGAGGACCAGGGTCCAGCCCGAGAGGAGGCTCCGACCTCCGCGGCGCTCGCAGCGGAGGCAGATCGCCCAGAGCTTGGAGCCGCCCTCGGTCAGCACGCAGCAGTCTCCGCACACCGGAGACTTGCAGCGCGCGCAAGGCCCGACGGCCTCCGCGCCGCAGTGAGAGCACGGGAGCGGGCCGTCGTCGCCGACGTGCTGGAGCTGACCCGTCACGAGGCTCGTGTAGCATGGAGCAGTGCGGCCGCGCAGCGTGCTCCCCTGCCTCGTCGCGGGCGCGATCGCGTCTGGCGCGTGCGGCGACGACGGGGCGAGCGGCGGCGGCGCGGGCGCGTCCTCGAGCCAGGCGGAGACCGGACCGGGCGCGAACACCACGACCGGCGCCGCGGGCGGCCCCGCTACGGCCGGCGCGGGCGGAGCAGGCGGCCTCGACCCCGGTCCGCCGCCCGGCAACGTGACGGTGCTCGACGACGGCTCGGTGCTGCCCCTCTACCCCGTCGCGCCCGGCGCGCTCCCCACGAGGGCGATCGGCTTCGAGCGGATCGGCGACGAGGTGGCGGCGCGGGACGAGCGCGGCGACCTCCTGTGGCAAGCCGACGTCGGGGCCGGATCGGTCTTCGGCGGTTTCGACTTCGACGCGGACGGCGTCCCCGACCTCGGGCTCGTGCGGACCGAGGACACCGGGGTCCTGTGCGGGTCGCAGACCATCCTGACCACGTGGCTCGACGTCGCGCGCGGATCGAGCGGAGAGGTGTTCGCGCTCACCGCGCCGCTCGACGCGATCTGCTGGGACTTCTCGGGCACCGTCTACCCGACGGTCCAGTGGACCGAGCTCGGGGTCCTCTTCGGCGGCGCGCCGGGCCTCCTGGCGACCGCGCCGTACTACGCGTCGGACGGCGTCTTCCACCAGTGGAACGGCGGAGGCTTCGACCTAGTCGGATCGTTCGTGTATCCGTCCACGCCCGCGTACGGCGCCACCTACGCGAACGCCGCGCCGAACCCCTACGGCCAAGGGATCGCGCACGTCCCGAACAGCCACGTCGCCAACGGCCTCTTCGTCGATCCGACGTCGGTCGCGTTCTTCACGAGCGCTCGCGCGGTGCGCTACGACGCGTCGCTCCCCGCGGCCGAGGCGCTCACCCTGGACGTCCCGTTCCTCAGCGGCGGCAGGACGGACCTCGCGGGCCGGAACTACGGCCTCGTGCAGCGCGACCCCGAAGCGTCGGAGCACCTCTTGCTCCTCTCGGGCACGAGCGCGGACACGCTCTTCGCGGACATGATCGCCGGCGCGCTCGTCTCGGACCCTTGGGGGCAGATCGAGCGGCACGTCTCCGTCGTGGACCTCGCCGCCGGGACCGTGGACGACCGCTTCTTCTCGTACGCGCACGACAACGGCGACGGCGACCAGTACCAGGGGCGCGTCGTCTATCCCGATGGCGCCCTCGTGCGTCGCGGCCAGGGCCAGGCTTCTCGGCTCGCGTTCAACGTCTACGCGGCGGGGAGGTGGCGTGTGCACGTGACGGTCCCCGGCGGGACCGCGGACGCCGCGACGTTCCTCGACTGGTTTCTCTGGGACGTGCGCGATCTGGACGGGGACGGCGCCGACGAGTGGGTGCTGTCGCCCACGAAGGATCCAGCGGATCCCGACGTGCCCGGGTACTACTTCAGCAAGTGGCGCACCGTGATCGCGCGCTGGGGCGAGGCGACGCTCGCCATGGAGACGCTCGTCACCCACGAGGGAGCGATCCCCATGCTCGTACCGTTCTTCCGGAGACCGGACCGGTCGACGAGCCGAGCCCGGCTCTATCCCACGCTCACCGAGCGTCGCGACGACGGCGTCCTCGATCTGCTCCTCCGCGGGATCGCAGGGGAGCTCGTGCGGATCCCCGCCGCGTTCTAGCGCTCTGCCGAGCCATCGTCAGCGCCGGCGGGCGCGTCCCGAAGTAGAATGAGCGGATGGTGCGCGTCCTCCCGGTTGCGACGGCGCTCGTCCCGGCGCTCCTCGCGTGCGGCGTGGAGACCGCGCCGGACCTGCCGAAGACGCTGGAGGAGCCGGTCGGCGCGTACGACGTGTCGGTGCTCTTTCCTCTGCCCGAGCCTGGCCAGCAGACGTCGATGATCGGCGCCGACGCGGTGGGGGCGCGCGGGGTCCTCCTGCCGCGCGCGCGCTACGCCGAGCTCCCGTTGATCGACGTCGCCCTGAACAACGACCAGAGCTACGGGCTCCTCCGCGTGGTCTCCGCGCGCCTCGATCCGTGCTTCCCGGGCCTGGGCGAGCCGTGCGAGGCCCAGATCCGCCTGGTCTTGCAGCCGATCCTCCCGAGCCCGGTCGGGGATGGCCTGGTCGCCAACGACGCCGCCGTGCACCTCTTCTACTCGCTCAGCCGGGACGAGCTCGAGGCGGCGCTGCGGCTCGTGGTGGAGCTCCGCGTCCGCGCGGGCTTCGGCGCGAGCGACGCGCCGCTCGGCGTTCACCCCGCGCTGGAGCGCGAGGGCGTCGATGGCCCGTTCGCGCGCGGGCTCCGCGCCGCGCTCCTCACCTACGCCGGCGAGGAGAACCTCGTGCGGGTGACCTTCATGGCGCTCGAGGGCTTCAGTGACCAGTGGCGGTTCGGGGGCTACGACGTGGTCGGTGGCTCGCTGGTCCCGATGCAGATCCCGGGGATCGGATCGACGGAGCAAGAGTTCCTCAACGAGGACCGAACGGGCGCGGGCTTCTCCGGCGTGAAGGTGGCGCCCCCCTCGTCGTCGGCCGACGAGTTTTCGCTCCTCCTGGATCCGATCGCGGCGGCCGGGGCGACGGCGGAGGCTCGCGCCGCCGCCTTCGGGGCGGCGCTGCGCGTCGAGAGCCCGGACCGCCACTCGCCCGCCAGCGTCGACTGCGTGACCTGCCACGTCGCGGCGCCCGCCCGGGCCTTCGCCGAGCGCACCTTCGGCCTGAGCGCCGTGGGCTCGCCGGACCAGTGGGTCGCCGCCGACGGCGCCGCTCCCGAGGGGGCGACGGAGCTCCCGACGAACGGCCTCCGCGCGTTCGGGATCCTCGGCCGCGCGCCGGCCGTCTCGCAGCGCGTGGCGAACGAGACCGCGGCCGTCGTGGCGCTCGTGAACGCCGAGATGGTGGGGCGCTAGTACCGCGACCCATCGATTTCGATGGGTCGCGGTGCCCAAGGGAAGTCGAGGAGGGAGCACGGAGAGGCGGCATCAGGAGGCTCGTCCCATCCCCCTCGCCTCGTCGCGGGGGTGGGAGGAACCGATCGAGATCTGTGGGGCGAGGTACTCCCGGAGCCGTGACGTCTCGCGGGCGGCGTCAGCGGCGTGCTCGGATCGGCAGGACCCGACGCGCCGCCGCTCACGCCTTCATCCGCTCCATGCGAGGATCGTAGAGCGGCGCGGTCGTGATCGCCGCCGGGACGCGGGCGCCGGCCACCTCCAGCTCGTACGCGCCGGCGGTCACGGCGGACGCCGGCGCGGCCTCGGGCAGCCGGACGTACCCGAGCCCGATCCCCTTCTCCACCGTGTAGCCCCAGCCGCCGCTCGTGAGGTAGCCGACGCGCTCTCCGTCGCGCAGGATCGTCTCACGCCCGAGGAGGACGACCTCCGGGTCCTCCACGGTGAACGTCGCGAACCGCCGCCTCGGCCCCTCCTCTCGCTGGCGCTCCAGCGCCTCGCGGCCGAGGAACGGAGTGTCCCCTTTGAGCTTCACCGCCCACGCGTGCCCCGCCTCGAGCGGCGTGTCGTTCGGCGTCAGATCGCTCGCCCAGTTCTTGTAGCCCTTCTCGAGCCGGAGCGAGTCGATGGCGCGGTAGCCCGCGTCCGCGACGCCGAGCCTCTGGCCCACCGCGACGACGCGATCGTAGACGGCGAGGGCGTGCTCGACCGGGACGTGCAGCTCCCACCCGAGCTCGCCCACGAAGCTCATGCGGAGCGCGCGGCAAGGCGCGCCGGCGATCCAGAGATCCTGCAGCGTGCCGAACGGGAAGGCGTCCGAGGAGAGGTCGGCGTCCGTGAGCTCGCCGAGGAGCGCCCGCGAGCTCGGCCCCATCACGCTGAGCACCGTCGTCATGCCCGTCACGTCGAGGAGGCGCGCGTCCGCCCCGGCAGGGATGTTCCGGCGGATCCAGTCCGCGTCGTGGGTGCCGTAGGCGGTCCCGGTGAGCACGTAGAACGTCTCGTCGGTGAGGCGTGACACCGTGACGTCGCACTCCACGCCCCCTCGCTCGTTGCACATCTGCGTGTAGACGAGCGTGCCGGCGGGCCGCTCGACGTCGTTCGCGCAGAGCCAGGAGAGGGCACGCCCGGCGTCTCGCCCGAGGAGGAGGAACTTCGCGAACGAGGTCTGATCGAACACCGCCACGCGCTCGCGCGCCGCGCGGTGCTCGCGGCCCACGTGCTCGAACCAGTTCTGCCGGCCGTAGGTGTACGCGTCGCGCGGCTCCACGCCGGCCGGGGCGAACCAGTTCGGTCGCTCCCAGCCCATCTTGGAGCCGAAGCACGCGCCTCGCTCCTTCAGGCGGAGGTAGAGCGGCGAGACCTTGAGCGGGCGACCTGTCTCGTCCTCCTCGAACGGCCACGCCATCGTGTAGTGGCGCGCGTACGCCTCGCGCGTCCGGTCGAGGACCCACCGCCGGTCGCGGTGGTGCGCGCCGAAGCGGCGGATGTCCACCGGCCAGAGGTCCGTGGTGGGCCCGCCCGAGGCGATCCACTCCGCGAGCGCCCGGCCAGCGCCGCCCGCCGCCGCCATCCCGTAGGCGTTGAACCCCGTCCCGACGAAGAACCCGCGGAGCTCGGGCGCCTCTCCGAGGATGAAGCTCCCGTCGGGCGTGAAGCTCTCCGGTCCATTGATGAACTTGCGGATCCCCACGTCGGCGAGCGCCGGCACCCGGTCGATCGCGGGGCGCATGATCTGCTCGAAATGGTCGGGATCGGGCTCGAGCAGCTGGAAATAGAAGCTCTCGGGGATGGGCCCTGCCGGCCACGGGATCGGGTTCGGCTCGTAGCCGCCCATGGAGAGGCCCCCGACCTCCTCCTTGTAGTAGCAGAGGAGGTCCGGGTCCCGCAGCGTCGGCAGGCTCTTGGGCACGCCCGCGAACGGCTCGGTGATGATGTACTGGTGCTGCATCGCCTGGATGGGCACGTTCACGCCGGCGAGGAGCCCCAGCTCGCGCGCCCAGATGCCCGCGCAGTTGACCACGACCTCGCACGCTACGTCGCCGAGCGAGGTGCGGACGCCGGTCACGCGCCCGTCGCGCGTGAGGATCGCGAGCACCTTGCAGTCCTCGACGATGGTGACGCCCTGGTCGCGCGCGCCCCTCGCCAGCGACTGCGTCAGATCCGACGGGCTCACCTGCCCATCCGTCGGTAGGAACGCAGCGCCGACCACGTCGTCCACCTGCATGAGGGGCCAGAGGTCCCGCGCCTCCTTGGGCCCGAGCAGGTGCATCTCGAGGCCGAAGCTGTGCGCCGTGGTCGCCTGGCGCTTCACCTCCGTCCACCGCTCGGCGTTGCAGGCGAGGCGCAGGCCGCCGTTCTGCTTGAAGCCGGTGGCGAGGCCGGTCTCCGCCTCGAGGCGGGCGTAGAGCTCGACGCTGTACTTTAGGAGCTGCGTGATGCTCGCGGAGGTCCGGAGCTGACCGACGAGGCCGGCGGCGTGGAAGGTAGAGCCGCTCGTGAGGCGCGCGCGCTCGACGAGGCCGACCTCGCCGACGCCGAGCTTCGCGAGGTGGTACGCGGTGCTCGTGCCGATGACGCCGCCGCCCACGATGACGGCGCGCGCGTGTCCCGGGAGCGGGGGCATGGCCCGTTCTACCACGGCGCTTGGCGGGGCCGCCCGCGTCGGCGCGCACCCGGGAGGAGGTCAGTCGGCCGCGCCCACCGCCGCGGCGCTCCGGGCCGCGAGCGGGAGGCCGGAGCGGAGCCAGAGCCAGAGGGCGAGCGCCACGGCGCCGACGGCGAGCGCCGTGTGCGCGAGCGGGACGCCGGCTTCGAGGAGCAGCGCCGCGGCGACCGCCGTGCCGCTCATGCCGACGGTGAAGCCGATGGCGTCGAGCGCGAGCATGCGGCCGCGCATCGCGTCCTCGCTGCCCTCGAGGATCTCCGTCTGGGTGATGACCCAGAGCGCGCCGCCCCCGACGCCCCAGGCGAGGACCGCGGCGAGGGAGGCGGCCGTTCCCTCTGCGAAGGCCATCGCCCCCGCCCCGAGCAGCGCGATCGCGGCGGAGGTGTGGGCCACGGTGCGGACGCCGGCGCGTCGGACCAAGGCGCGCGCAGCGAGCGGACCGACGCCGGTGCCGACGCCACGGACCGCCTGCAGCACCCCGAGCGTCGCGGCGGCGCCGCCCAGGAACGGTCGCTCGTGGGCGCTCAGGTTGAGGGCCATCCACGCCACCCCCGACGCCAGGGCGAGCGGGGTCTTGCCGTAGACGCCGCCCCGCGCGTCGGGACGAGCCGCGGCGCGCGCGGCAGCGACGAGGTCGGCGCCCGCGCCGCGGACCACCTCGGAGAAGGAGCGGCCGACGGACCCCTCGCGCTCGGCGCGGAGCCGCGGCAGCCGAACGAGGATCCCGCTCGCGACGAAGAACGTCCCGGCGTCGATGAGGAGCGCGACGGCGGGGCCGAGCTCCGTGGCGAGGCCGCCGAGCGCCATGCCGACGACGAAGGTCAAGCTCCACGTGGAGGCGCCGAGCGCGTTGGCCGCGCCGATCTCCTTCTGTCCCACGAGGCGCGGGAGCGCAGCGCCGGCGGCCGGCTCTCGGACCGCGGCGACGGCCGCGCGGACGAACAAGAGCGCCTGGACAGAGAAGACGTGGCCACCGGCCGCGGCGGCGGCCATCCCGAGGGTGAGGAGACCCTCGAGGAGGTTCCCGCCGATGAGCAGCGCGCGCCGGTCGAACCGATCCGCCAGCCAACCGGCGACGGGCGAGAGCAGCGCCTGCGGCAAGAGGTGCGCGGCGAGCACCATCGCCAGGGCGAGCGCGCCGGAGGCGCTCGAGCCGCGCGCCGAGAGGACGCTGACCGCGACGATGCTGAACCAATCCCCGGTGATGGAGATCACCTCCGCGGTCCAGAGCGCGCGGTACCCCGGCCGGCGTCGCAGCAGCGCTACGTACTCACGCATGCTCCGAGCCTACGACGGGCTCGCCACGAGGATGGCGAGATGGACAACCCATTGGCGCGCGTCTACTCGAACACGATCTCGAGCTCCTCCGCCGCCTCCTCCGCGTAGAGCCGCGGCGGGAGCGACCGAAAGAGGCGCACCAGGTCCTCGCCGAGCTTGGCGTCGTCCCCGTCCTTGGGCGGGAGGTCCCGCGCCAGGGCGAGGAGCTCGTCGCGCCGCTCGTGGGAGAAGCCGACCCGATCCGCCAGCTTCTCGAGCAGGCCCTTCTCCTTCTCGGCGAGCTCCCGATCGGCGCCGGCCATCCACACCGCCGCGACGAACGCGAACGCCTTGTCCTTCGGCGAGAGCTTCTCGAGCAGGAGCTGATCGAACGGAGTCGGCTTCTCGAGCAGCTGGTCCACCTTGTCCCGCATCTCCTTCGGCAGGTTGAGGACGCGCGCGGCGCCGCGGATGCTCTCCTTCTCCGCGTCTTCGAGCTTCTCGTCCGCCCACGCCATGGCCACGAGCAGCCCCAGGATCTCGACGCACGTCTGCGCGCTGACGGTGAGCCTCTTCATGGGTCGGAAAGGTACACAACCCGCGGCGCTCGCGCGAGGTGGACGTGCGGGCGCCGCGGTCCTCACGTCCCCGTGAGCGCCGCCTCGATGCGTGGCCACGCCGGTCGGTCGCGCAGGGCCGCGAGCGCCTCGTCCGAGCGCGCTCGCTCGACGTCGCGCTGCCCGAGCTTCGCCGAGGCGAGCAGCCAGCGCTCGGCGCCCCCGAGGTCTCCGTGCTGCGCGAGCGTCCGCGCGAGGAGGTACGCGAGGTCCGGATCGGGCGACTCTTCGACCGCGTTCTCGAGGAACGCGATCGCCTCCCACACCCTGCCGGTGCGCGCCGCGACCGTGACGACCTTCGCCGGGAGCGGCTCCTCGGCCGAGCGCACCCACGTGAGCCGCTCTTCGTCACCCGCGCGATCGGATTTCGTCCGCGGCGCGGCGCGGCGGTAGGGGTGGCCGGGACCCTCGGGACCGGGGCGCGCGGGCGGTCGTCCGCGCGCCCCGCCGCCGATCGGCCACGAGAGGAACGTGACCAGCGCGAAGGCGAGGATGGCGAACGCTACGAGCTCGGCCCCGTCCACACGACGATCCTAGCAGGCCGAGCGGGCTCGCGGCGGCGCGCGAGGGCCTTGCGCGAGCCCGACCGACCGGCGACCCTTAGGGCATGCAACGCGTCGCGCGGCTCCTGTTGGTTGGGGGGAGCTCGTGGGTGCTCGCCGGCGGGTGCGCCGCCGGGACCGACACGGAGGAGGACGGCGGCGGGGGAGGCGGGGGCGCGCCGCCGATCCCTTCCGTTCCCGTGAAGGGCCTCACCATCACCGACGTCGACTTCTACCAGACGCTGGAGATCCCGCTGGTGCGCGGGGGGGCGGCGACCGGCTCCACGCTCCCCGTCGTGGCCGGCAAGGAGGGGTACCTCCGCGTCGGCTTCACGCTGGACCCGAGCTTCGCCGCGCGGGAGGTGCGGCTGAAGGTCACGCTCGAGAGCGCGGCGGTCGCGCTCGAGCCGGTCGAGGTGCGGGTGCCGGTCGCCGCGGCCTCGAGCCACGACGCGATCCTCTCGACGCTGAACGCGAAGATCCCCGGCGCCTCCATCCTGCCGGACACGGCGTTCCGCGTGGACGTCCTCGAGGCCGATCCGAAGGTGGAGCGATCGGAGCCGGCCGGATCGCCGGCGTACCCTCTGGAGGGCACCGCGGCGCTGGGCGCCGCCGACGTAGGGCCGCGCACCAAGATCGTGCTCGTCCCGGTCGTCTACCAGGCGGACGGCTCCGGTCGCATGCCGGACACGAGCGAGGGGCAGGTCGCGCTCTACCGGTCGCGGACGCTGGGCATGTTCCCGACGCCAGCCGTCGAGATCGAGCTGGGCGCGCCGTGGACGTACGCCGGGCCGGACGTGACGGCGTTCGGCAACGGCTGGGGGGAGATCCTCACCGCGTTCACGAACGCACACCACGGCGCGGGCAGCGACCCGACCGCGTACTACTACGGGCTCTTCGCCCCGGCGCCCTCGTTCGATCAGTACTGCCCCTCCGGCTGTGTCACGGGGCTCTCCTCTTCGTCGGATCAGCCGTTCTTCGAGGACGCGCGCTCGAGCGTGAGCCTCGGGTTCACGGGCTCCGATTTCGCGGACACGTTCACGCACGAGCTCGGGCACGCCCACGGGCAGCTCGGGCACGCGCCGTGCGGCGGGGCGCAGAGCGTCGACGGATCCTTCCCGTACCCGGGCGGCGGCATCGGCGTGTTCGGGATGGACGTCGCCGCGGAGTCGCTGAAAGACCCCGCGCTCTTCAAGGACCTCATGGGGTACTGCGACAACACCTGGATCAGCGACTACGTGTACCGGAAGTTCTTCACGCGCACGCAGATCCTCGGGACCAGCGGCGGCTCGTACGAGGGAGGCGCGCCGGAGCGGTACCGCGCGTTCACGGTCCGGCCCGACGGCTCGCTCTTCGACGCGGGGACGTCGGAGCGGACGCGCCGGCCCGGAGGCGCGGAGGTTCACGTCACGGCGCGCGACGCGACGGGCGCGCGCACGACGGTGGGCGGGACGTTCCTCCCGTTCGATCACCTGCCGGGCGGGATGCTCTTCGTGCGCGACGCCGAGGGTGTCGTGCCAGAGCGGCTCGCGCCGTAGCGGCCGCGGTGCGAACGGGGCGTGGGCCCAGCGCGGTCCCCGCCGGTCACCCTTGCGTGTTTTTTTTTTTTTTCGTACGGTTACGGGTGTCGCGCGGTGTGCGCGGCAGCGGGTGGGGGCCCGAGGGCTCAGCGCTCGAAGGAGGAGGGCATGCCGAGGCGCATCGAGCTCGTTCCGCTCACGACGTTCACTTTCTTTGGCAACGCGAGCCAAGTCCAGGAGGTGCAGCTCATCAAGTACATCCCGACCGAGGGCTTCGTGTCGGGGATGTTCGAGCTGCGCGCGGCCGCGCGCACGCTGACGTCCACGCAGGCGATCGCGCTGGTGCTCCAGGCGATCAGCAAGGCGGAGGACGAGCCGCAAGCGACGTACGTCACCTCGACGGCCGAGGACGCCTGCAGCGTGAGCGCCTCTACCCCCACGGCGCTCCCTGCGCTCGTCACGCGAGGGCTCTCGACCCCGCTGCCGGCGTTCTACCGCCTGATCGTTCGCGCGACGCAGGCGAGCACGGCGTCCTCGATGAGCGTGACGCTCTCTTCGTCCCTCACGCTCCGAGAGAGCTGAGGCCAGGCGGCGGGTGCGATCGCTCACGACGCCTTCGCCGATGCTCCCGGGCCCTCGCGGCGCGGTCTCGGCGCCGTGCGCGCTCCGGTTGCCGCTCCTGCCCACGACCACCTTCACCTTCTTCGGGGCCTCGTCGACGAGCCAGGAGACGACGCTCATCAAGTACGTGCCCACATGGGGCTTCGCCTCGGGGGTCCTCGAGCTGAGGTGCCTGGCGCGTAGCTTCCCCTCGGTCCAGGAGATCTCGCTGATCTTGCGACCGGTGAGCGTGGCCGAGGACGATCCGTCGGTCCTCTACGCGGTGTCCGGTGCGGACGTCACGGCGACGGTGACGAGGGTGGCGCCGGATGTGCCCGGGGCGTTGCTCGCGCCGCTCCCGTCGCCCGTCGCGGCGTTCTACACGCTCCTCGTCCGAGCGCTCCAAGACCCGAGCCCGAGCTCGATGAGCGCCACCCTCTCGGCGTCGTTGACGCTCCGGAGCTGGTAGGCCGTGGCGATCTTCCTCGTCGGTCTGGATGAGACGACCTTCACGCAGCGGTTCCTGCAGTACACGACCTTCGGGCCGTGGCGCCTCGTGTCGCTGAGCGCCTACGGGGATCCGGAGGACACCCGATATGCTGCCATCTGGCACCATCACCCCGCGCATCCACCTCAGGACTTCCGGCTGAGGATGAAGTTCTCGGAGCTCGGGAACGTCATCGCCGAGCGGTACGCGGCTGGTATGCTTCCGACGGTGGTGACCGCGACGTCTGGGCCGCCCGTGAGCTACGAGGTGCTCGGCACCGCGGTCCACTGGGGCATGGTGTTCGAGCAGAACGTCGCCGCCCTCCCCTTGTCGGCGCTCATGTTCGAGAGCACGCTCACGTACGAGGAACTCTACTCCAGGCAGCGGCAGGAGCCCGGCGTGATGACGCAGACGCCCTTCGGCCCTTCGGTGGACACGTCCCCCGACCGCGACGTCGTCTGCTTCGATGGGTTCGGCTTGGAGAACGGGGAGACGCGCTATTCGGCGCTGCTCTACCCGAAGGCCAACCCGGTCGTCGGCACGGGGCTGAATCGAGTCGCCGTGCCCGAAGGCGCCGCGCTCGACGCGTGGGAGGCCGACGTTCGGACGAAGACGCTGCGGCGCGGGTGGTCGCGGCCCGAGCAGGCGGTGCCGAGCCCCAGCGCATCACTCGGGACGCGCGCCGTCGTCACGCAATGGCGCGACGACGTCTTCGCCGCGTATCCGAAGGACATGGGCGACGGCACGTTCACGGGCGGCGCGGTCGTGGTCGGACCGATGCCGCTCGACCAGATGCAGGCGGCGCACGACCAGGTCTGGGCGGAGGGGTGGATCCCCCATCGGGTCGGGATCACGGGCGTCGGGGCCGAGGCGCGAGCGTGCGTGGTCTACACGCGCGCTCTCCAGGTGCTCCCTCGGAAGTTCGTGGTCGTCGACGCCCGCGACGCCGATCCTCCTACGCAGGTGGGTGCGTCGCAGCTCGTGGAGCTCCCGCGGCAGCCGTTCTTCGACGCCTTCGCGTACCGGCTGTCCTGCCGGGGCAACGACGCCGCGGAGCTTCGCGGCATGATCGACCTCGAGGTGCTAGGGACACCACCGAGCGTCGAGGCCTCGAACGACACGTCAGGGCGGGCGAGCTCGCGCGTCGCGTCGCAGCGCGCCAGCCGTCGTCGGCCAGGGTCGTTCGGCGCCGGCGACGTCCAGCCGTACTCCTCCCAGGGCGCGCCTGGCTGGACTCCGTACCAGGAGCCGCTCGTCCTCGGCTTCCAGCGCTACGCCAAGCTCGACGCGTGGGTGCGCGCGCGGCTCGAGCTCTGGGGAGCCAGGGCCGCGCAGCTCGCCATCGCGCGAGGCGGTCGCCTCGTGGTGAATCGGGCCTACACGCTGGCCGAGGCGGGCTACCCGGTGACCCTCCCGACGCACCTCATGTGCGTGGGCAGCATCGCGAAGGCGCTCACCGGGATGGCCGCGGCGCACCATTTCTTCCCGTTCGGTGAGATCAGCGGGCAAGAGACCCCGCTCGACGTGGCGCTCGGGATCCAGTCGACCGCGAACGCGAGTCTCCTCCAGAAGCTCGCGGCCACGCCGCTCTCCTGGCTCCTGCGGCACGCCTCGGGCTGGCCGGGGGACTTCAGCGACGCGGCCGTCGCGCTTGCTGCGCGCGGCGCTCCGCCTCCTCCGATCCCGGGGGACGCGCTCGCGTTCGTGCGGAGCACCCCCGACGACTTCTACGCTCCGATGAACAGCTTCGGGGGCTACCCCGAGGTCTACAGCGGCGCCACGCTCCGCGCGCTCTCCGAGGCCCTGGGCCGACGGTTTGGCCCGGCCAACGCCGTGTCGGACGAGGCCAAGTACGTGGAGGAAATGCAGAAGTGGTGGGACCTCCCCGCGCCCCAGGCACGGGTCAGGGCGACGACCCCGGAGCTCGCGATCCTCGACGGCTTCACCCCCGTCCACTCCCGGGTGATCGAGGTGGCGGAGGTCCCGCGGCTCATCGGCGGCACCTCGCTCGAGCCCATCTCGTACAGCGGCAGCGTGGACTTCGCCGCGGCGGCCGGCGGCTGGAGCATGAGCGCCGCGACGCTGGTGCGCATCTTGAGCGGGATGGACCCGTCGAGCAACGTCCCCGGCCTCCTCGGGGTCGCGTGCGTGCAGCGGATGCTGGACGACGCGGCGACGGGGAAATGGTCGAGCCTCTTCTCGAGCCACGAGCCGCCGGGGTCGGGGAAGGTGGGGCTCTTCCACAACGGCAAGTCCCATGGGGTCTGGTCGGTCGCCGGTCTGTACTTCCAGGCGGGCAGCACCCCGCCGGCCCCGGGCCAGCCGACCACCTGCATCGCCTACCTTGAGAACATGGAGACGGCAGGGGAGAGCCCGCAGAAGAAGCACGCGGCCGACCTCATCGGCTTGGCGGAGGAGATCGAGGCGGAGCTCGGCTGGGAGGCGGGAGATCTCTTCGATGCGGTGTAGCCGTGCGCTGGCGCGTGTCGTGGGCCTCGCCGCGGCGTTCGCGGCGTGCGACGACGCCGACGCTCCGTCCGCTCCTCCAGGGGGCGCGGGCGCCGGGGGAGCGCAAGGCACCTCCTCCGCGGGGGGAGGCGGCGGCGCCGAGGCGGCGCCCTGCCCGCTCGAGACCGGTGAGCCTCCTCGGGTCGTCAGCATCTCTGGCGACGAGGACCTTACGATCGCGCTGCTCTCCGACGGCTCGGTCGTCTGCTGGGGAATGGATCCGTACCTTCAGTGTGGGACGAACCATTGGCACGATCCGCCAAGCTATGCTCGCGGCCCGCGCTGTCTGGTCTCCGCCGAGGTCGGGACCTTCATGTCCGCGGGCGTCGGCGCCGACGGGCGGGTGCAGGTCTGGGGCGATGAGCGCGCCGGTGAGGCGGGCGACGGCGCCGGGAGCGGTCCGGCCTGGGGCACGAGCAGCGTCGTGAAGCTGCCGAGGCCCGCGCTGGCGGTCGCGCCTGGCATCCCCATGCTGGCGCTCCTCACCGGAGGTGGCCTCTACGCTTGGGGGGACGTGTACGTAGGAGACATGCGTTGGGCCGCACAGGACGTGCCAGTGCCGTACCCTTTCCCCGACGCCGTCGCCGCGCTCGGGCAATTCGCAGACTGTTTCCTGACCGCATCGGGGGAGGTTCATTGCTACGGTCCCGCCGGCGGCGGGCTGCTCGGTCCGGACGTAGTCGACGGGGGGTACCACTCCCAGTGGATCGCACTGCGCGGGGTGACGGCGCTCTCCCAAGCATACCGCCACGCGTGTGTGGTGAACCTCTCTGGCGAGGTGTGGTGCTGGGGCGACAATCTGTTCGGCGCCATGGGGCTCCCCTGGCCCGAGGTGAAGGTGCACCCCGACCCCGTTCGGGTGGAGGGCATCCCGCCCGTCGTGGACGTCTTCGCGGGCGACGGTGGCACCTGCGCGATCACGGCGTCGGGCGCGGCTTGGTGCTGGACCGTGAACGACATGTTCTCGGCCGACGGCTCGATCCCGCCCACCCCCTTCGTCCCGGCCTTTCGGTTCACGGACATCGTGATTGGATCAAGCCACGCTTGTGGCCTCCTCGACGACGGGCGGGTCTACTGCGTTGGCAGCACCTTCGGGTGCAGCACCTACCTCAACGAGCACGCGGTCCCGCCCTGCTTCATCCCGATCGAGCACGCGGAGCGCTTCGGCACGGACGGCGACCAAGACCAGCAGAGGGGACCATGAGCCGACCGACGGACGCTCGACGAGCGAGACGCGCACGAGGCGTCCCCGTGGCTCGGTGGAGTCGAGCGCGGCGCCGCGCTCGAGAGCGCGCGCATCGCCGCGGAGGGGGCGGCGCGGGCGGCCCGAGGCTTCGGAGCGTCCCCGCGGGAGCTCGGCGGCGGCCTCCTCGTGAACGACACCCGCGCGCTCGACCACCCACCGCTGGGGAGGCCCGTCTCGGAGCGCGACCTCGAGAACCCTGCGCTCCCGAGGTTCGCGAGCCGAGGCTGAGCGCGCCACGCGGGAGCTACCGGCAGCCCTCCGCCACACGTAGCTTAGAAATGAGTCACGCTTCCGCATCGGCCTTTCGCCACGCCGCGTCATCGCGTATATTGCACCGCGTCAGTGGCTGTATCTCGTCGCTTTCCCGCGCTTTACGACCCCCGCTTCGAGCATGACGCGTGCGGTGTGGGGTTCCTCGCGGACCTCTCCGGCAAGCCCTCCCACGCGGTCGTGGACCGGGGAATCCTGGCGCTCGAGCGGCTCGCGCACCGCGGGGCCACGGGCGCGGAGGCGGACACGGGCGACGGCGCCGGGGTGATGATCCAGGTCCCGCACGAGCTGTTCGATCGCGAGTGCGCGCTCGGGCGGATCGAGTCCCCGGAGAAGCAAGCGGTCGCGGAGCTGCCCGCGCCCGGCGAGTACGCGGTCGGGCTCTTCCTCGGGTCTCAGGACGTGCAGGCGAGCGCCCTCGCGAAGCTCATCTTCGCGATGATCGTCCGGCAAGAGGGGCTGCGGCTGCTCGGGTGGCGGCGCGTCCCCACCGACAGCCGGCGCATCGGAAAGACGGCGCGGAGCGTCGAGCCGACGATGGACCACGTCTTCCTCGCGCCGCCTCCGGAGAGCGCCGACCCGTCCGCCTTCGAGCGCAAGCTCTACGTGGTCCGCAAGCGCTTCCAGGCGACCATCAAGTCGAGCGGCATCGACGATCGGCAGTACTTCAACGTGCCGAGCCTCTCGTCCCGGACACTGACCTACAAGGGCATGCTCACCCCGGAGCAGCTCCGCGACTACTTCAGCGACCTGGAGGATCCCCGCACGAAGAGCGCGCTCTGCCTCTTCCACTCGCGCTTCTCCACCAACACCTTCCCGAGCTGGGAGCTGGCGCACCCGTACGGGCTCATCGCCCACAACGGGGAGATCAACACGCTGCGCGGCAACGTGAACTGGATGCGCGCGCGTGAGGCGCTCCTCGCCTCGCCGCTGTTCGGCGCGGACCTGGAGAAGCTCCTCCCCGTCGTGTACGAGGGGCTCAGCGACTCGGCCTGCCTGGACAGCGTCCTCGAGCTGCTCGTGAGGGGCGGCAGGAGCCTGCCGCACGCGGTGATGATGATGCTCCCCGAGGCGTGGGAGCACGACCACACGATGAGCCCGGAGCTCCGTGCGTTCTACGCGTACCACGCGTGCCTGATGGAGCCGTGGGACGGGCCCGCGTGCGTGTGCTTCACGGACGGGACCCAGATCGGCGCGTCGCTCGATCGGAACGGCCTGCGGCCCGCGCGGTGGTGGATCACCGACGACGGCATGGTCATGCTCGCGTCCGAGACGGGGGTGCTCGACGTGGGCGTGGAGCACGTCGTCGAGAAGGGCAGGCTCGGGCCAGGGCGCATGTTCCTCGTGGATCTCGCGGAGGGCCGCGTCGTCCCAGACGCCGAGGTCAAGGGCCGGGTCGCAGCAGAGCGGCCCTACGGCGCCTGGCTCGCCGAGCACCTGGCGCCCATCGCCACCCTCCCCGAGGGCGCGGAGGCCCCACCGCTGCGCGGCGCGGCGCTCGATCAGGCGCTCCGGATGTTCGGCTACTCCGAGGAGGATCTCCGCCTCTTGCTCGCGCCGATGGCGATCCGCGGCGAAGAGGCGATCGGATCGATGGGGAACGACGCCGCCCTCGCCGCCCTCTCGACGCTGCCCCGACCCCTCTTCGACTATTTCCAGCAGCTCTTCGCCCAGGTCACGAACCCGCCGCTCGACGCCATCCGAGAGAAGCTCGTCACGTCGCTCGGGACGGCGATCGGTCCGGAGGGGAACCTGCTGGAGGCGCGGCCCGAGAGCTGCCGGCTGGTGCAGATCGACGGCCCGTTCCTCGGCGCCGCGGACGTCGCCCGCTTCCGCCACATCGCGCACCTCGGCGGCGGCCCGTTCGGGGTCGCGGTCCTCGACATGACGTTCCCAGCCGAGGAGGGGGAGGAGGGGCTCGAGCCAGCGTTGCTCGCGCTCTTCGCCAGGGCGGACAACGCCATCGCCAACGGCGCCAAGGTGCTCCTCCTCTCCGACCGGACGGCGGACGCCGCGCGCGCTCCGATCCCGAGCTTGCTCGCCGTCGCCGGTCTCCACAACCACCTGGTCCGGGAGCGGAAGCGCACGCGCGTCACGCTCATCGTCGAGTCGGGCGAGGCCCGCGAGGTCCACCACGCCGCGACGCTCATCGGCTACGGGGCGAGCGCGATCTGCCCGTACCTGGCGCTCGACGCGCTGCCGCTCCTGCGCCGCTACGGCCTCGTCCCCGCGGACGTGACGGACGAAGAGCTCGCGCGCCGGTACCTCGCGGCGATCGAGAAGGGCGTCGTCAAGGTGATGAGCAAGATGGGCATCAGCACCATCGCGAGCTACCGCGGGGCGCAGATCTTCGAGGCGGTGGGCCTCGCCCGCGACCTCGTGGACCGGTACTTCACCCTCACGCCGTCGCGCGTCGGCGGCGTGGGCATCCGGGAGATCGCGCGAGACGTCCTCCAGCACCACGCGAGCGCGTTCGCCGACCGCCCGACGGGCCTCGATCGAGGCGGCCAGTACCAGTGGCGCCGCGGCGGGGAGAAGCACCTCTTCGATCCGGAGACGGTCATGAAGCTGCAGCACGCTACGGCGTCGCGGCGCTTCGAGATCTTCCGTGAGTACACGGCGGCCATCGACGAGGGCACCGAGCGGCTCTGCACCCTGCGCGGTCTCCTGCGCATCGAGCCGGGCGGCAGGGCGCCCGTCCCGCTCGAGGAGGTCGAGCCGGTGGAGCGCATCGTGACCCGCTTCGTCACCGGGGCGATGAGCTATGGGTCGCTCGGCGCAGAGGCCCACGAGACGCTGGCCATCGCGATGAACCGCCTCGGCGCGCGCTCGAACAGCGGGGAGGGCGGCGAGGACCCGCGCAGGTTCGTCCGCGAGGAGAACGGCGATAGCCGACGGAGCGCGGTCAAGCAGGTGGCGAGCGCGCGGTTCGGCGTGACCTCCGCGTACCTCGTGAACGCCGACGAGCTCCAGATCAAGATCGCGCAAGGCGCGAAGCCCGGGGAGGGCGGGCAGCTCCCGGGCAACAAGGTGTATCCATGGATCGCGGAGGTGCGGCACGCGACGCCCGGCGTCGCCCTGATCAGCCCCCCGCCGCACCACGACATCTACTCGATCGAGGATCTGGCGCAGCTCATCCACGATCTGCGCGCGGCGAACGGACGTGCGCGGATCTCGGTGAAGCTCGTCTCCGAGGTCGGCGTCGGCACCGTGGCGGCGGGGGTCGCGAAGGCGAAGAGCGACGTCGTCGTCATCGCGGGGCACGACGGCGGCACCGGCGCGAGCCCGCTCACGTCGCTGAAGCACGCGGGCGGCCCTTGGGAGCTCGGCCTCGCGGAGGCCCAGCAGACGCTCGTGGCCAACGGCCTCCGCGATCGCGTCGTCCTGCAGGTGGACGGCGGGATGCGCACGGGGCGGGACGTTCTCGTGGCCGCGCTCCTCGGCGCGGAGGAGTACGGGTTCGCGACGGCGCCGCTGGTGGTCATGGGCTGCGTCATGATGCGGGTCTGCCACCTGGACACGTGCCCCGTCGGCATCGCCACGCAGAACCCGGACCTCCGCAGCCGCTTCGCCGGTCGCGCCGAGCACGTCGTGCAGTTCTTCCGCTTCGTCGCGGAGGAGGTGCGGATAGGGCTCGCGGCGCTCGGCGCGCGCTCCCTGGACGAGATCATCGGCCGCGCCGACCTGCTCCGGCAGGTCCCGGCGCCGCCGGAGGTCCCCAAGGCCCGCGGCCTGGACCTCTCCGCGATCGTCGACGCCGCGCACGTGCAGGGTGCCGCGGCGCTCCGCGCTCGTTCGCGTGAGGTCTTGCCGCGCCCTCCGCGCGGCGTCGACCAGAAGATGATCGAGATCGCCGAGGGGGCCATCTACTCGGGGGAGGCGGCGCGGGCGAAGCTCACCATCACGAACCAGGACCGGTCCGTCGGGACCGCGCTCGGCGGCGAGGTGACGCGGCGCCACGGAGCGCGGGGCCTCCCCGACGGGCTCGTGGTCTTCGATCTCGAGGGCTGCGCGGGGCAGAGCCTCGGCGCGTTCCTCCCGCGGGGGATCACCCTCCGCTGCGCGGGGGACGCGAACGACTACGCGGGCAAGGGCCTCTCCGGCGGGACCATCGCCGTCTTCCCCCCACCGGGGGCGCGCTTCAAGGCCGAGGACAGCGTGATCACGGGCAACGTCGCGCTCTACGGCGCGACCAGCGGCAAGGCGTTCTTCCGCGGTCGGGCCGGCGAGAGGTTCGCGGTTCGGAACAGCGGCGCCCTCGCGGTCGTGGAGGGCGTGGGCGACCACGGCTGCGAGTACATGACCGGAGGCCGAGTCGTCGTGCTCGGGCCCATCGGTCGCAACTTCGGCGCCGGGATGAGCGGCGGCATCGCCTACCTCGCCGGCTCCTCGAGCGAGCTCGCGCCCAGGATCAACCTCGAGATGGTCGCGCTCCGGGAGCCCACGACGGAGGACCACGAGCTGATCCGCCGCCTGCTGGAGGAGCACGTCGCGCAGACGGGCAGCGCCGTCGCCGAAGCGTTGCTCCTCGGGTGGGACAGCGAGCCGCCCGCGTTCACCAAGGTGATGCCCCTCGAGTACGAGCGGGCGCTCGCGGCGGATCGGCACCCCGAGACGCTCGAGCCGCCGCGCTCGACGGACCGCGACCGCGGGGTCGCGGCGGAGTAGACCATGGGCAAGCCGACGGCGTTCTTGGAGATCGATCGGGAGCTGCCGGGCAAGCGGCCGGTGGCGGAGCGCGTGACGGACTCACGGGAGATCACCCTCGATCTTCCCGAGGAGTCGCTCCGCGCGCAGGCCTCGC
>CAZBJI010000003.1:0-62329 GCA_964492175.1 uncultured Polyangiaceae bacterium
CGGGGGCTCGGCGCCCTCGGCGCCGCCGCGTGGGGGCGGGACCGCGCCCGCCGCGCCCGCGGGCCTGCGCTCGCCTACGCCGCCCCCGCCCGTCGCGGAGGCCGCGCCCGAGACGACCCCCGAGCCTCCGCCGGCCCCGACGGCCGAGGGCAACCTCACGCGCACGCCGCTCGTCCACCTGCTCGTCTACATGCTGGACCAGCGGCTGACTGGCACGGCGCTGTTCCAGACGCCCGACCAGATCAACCACGGCATCTATTTCGAGAAAGGCGTGCCCAGCAAGGTGCGGACCGGCGGGATGGTCGCTCCGCTCGACCGCGTGCTCCTCGAGATGGGGCTCCTCGACGAGCAGGTGCTCCGCCAGAGCCTGATGGAGGTCTCCAAGAAGAAGGTCCTCCACGGCCGCTACCTCGTCTCCAAGGGGCTCCTGGATGGCACGACCATCCTGAAGGTCCTCAAGCAACAAATCCTGCGCAAGCTCATCCACCTCTTCGAGCTTCCCCCCGAGACGCGCTACGCGTTCTACGCGGATCACAACCTCCTCGCGAACTACGGCGGTCCGGAGCTCACGCCGGTCGAGCCGCTCTCGCTCATCATGACCGGCGTGCGAATGCGATCGGACGATCCGCTCGTGGAGCAGACGTTGCAACGCCTCGGCAAGCGACCGCTGGGCCTCCACATCGACGCGGAGCTCAAGCGGTTCGAGTTCAAGAAAGAGGAGAGCGCCATCGTCGACCTCCTGCGCGTGAAGAAGATGGCGGTCGACGACATCATCGCCCAGAACATCTCGCACGAGAGCGTGGTCCGCTTGACGCTGTACGCGCTCGCCATCACGCGTCACATGGAGATCGCCGGGGCGCAGGGCAAGCCGCCGATCGGCGTCACGCTCCGCGACCGCATCAAGCGCTCCGGGGTCGTGGAGCCCGGGCCCGTTGCGATCCGTGAGGCCACGACCTCGGCGCCGTCGGCGGACGCGCCTGGCGAGGGCAGAGAGGTCCCCAAGCCGCCGGAGTCGGCGCGTGGGCTGGGCATCGACTTCTCGCGCTTGACGCCGAAGCCAGGTGGGATGGTCGGCGTGCGCCCAGCCCCAGGCGCCGACGCTTCGCCCCCGCCTCCTCCCGTCGAGGCGCCTCCGTCGCAGCCGAGCGCCACCATCGTCATGCACGAGGGGCAGTCGCCCATGCCGCCGCCGCAGCCCTACGCCCCTCCACCGCCGCAGCCCTACGCGCTGCCGCCGCAGCAGCAGGCGTACGCGCCAGAGCCGCCGCAGCCCTACGCGCCCCCGCCGCCGCAGCCCTACGGGCCCCCGCCGCCGCAGCCCTACGCGCCGCCGCCGCCGCAGCAGGCGTACGCGCCGGAGCCGCCGCAGCCCTACGCGCATGCGCCGTACGCGCCGCCGCCGCAGCAGCAGGCGTACGCGCCGGAGCCGCCGCAGCCTTATGCGCCGCCGCAGCAGCAGCAGCAGGCGTACGCGCAGCAGCAGCAGGCGTACGCGCAGCAGCAGCAGCAGGCGTACGCGCAGCAGCAGCAGCAGCAGGCGTACGAGCAGCAGCAGCCCTACGCGCAGCCGCAGCAGCCCTACGCGCCGCCGCCGCCGCAGCCGTACGCGCCGCCGCCACAACATGAGGCGTTCGCGCCCGATCCCTACCCGCCCGGTGCGTTCGGCAACTCGCCGTCGCCGGCGCAGAGCCCCCCCTACGCCGCGCCGGCGGCCTTCGCGCCGTCGGCGCCCGCGCACTCCGCCCCGCTACCCCACGAGACGACGTCGCACGACATCCCCGCGCCGCCCGCGTCGGGAGGAGGCGGAAAGCCACCCGCTCATCTCTCGGACGAGCTCAAGCACAAGTGGCAGGAGATCGAGCTGCGCGCCGAGCGCATCGACACCGAGACCTACTACGAGATGCTCGGGCTGGACGTGGGGGCGACCGAGCCTCAGGTTCAGGCTGCGTACTTCAAGCTGGCCAAGGCCTGGCACCCCGACCGTCAGCCGCCCGAGATTGCGCCGCTGAAGGGCCTGGTCTCCAAGATCTTCACGAAGTTCAACGAAGCGTACGGCACGTTGAGCGACGCATCGAAGCGCTTCGAGTACTCGAAGTCCCTCGAGGCTGGCGGCGGTACCTCGGCCGAACAGGAAGAGGTCATGCGCGTCGTAGACGCCGCGATCGAGTTCCAGAAGGCCGAGGTGCTGCTCAAGAAGAACGACCTGGTCCAGGCCGAGGCCTACGCGAAGCGCGCGGCCGCCGCCGATCCCCTGCAGCCCGAGTACAGGACCGTGCTCGCGTGGATCAGCGCGATGAAGCGCGGCGATCCGCCGGTCGTCCCCGAGGGGAAGGTCAGCACCTTCTACGACGACATCATCCTCATCTTCGACGAGATCCTGAAGACGGACGCCATGTACGAGCGTTGCCTCTATTACCGCGGAGTGTTGCTCAAGCGGTCGGGGCGCGACGAGAAGGCCATCCGCGATTTTCGCATGGTCGTTCAGCTGAACCCGAAGAACATCGACGCCGTGCGCGAGGTTCGCATCTTCCAGATGCGCAAGGAAAAGAAGCGCAAGGACGACGCCGGCCTGCTCGGCAAGATCTTCAAGAAGTAAGGAGCGACGCGGCGCGTTCTGCCGACACCACGGCCGCGTCGATGCCCGCGCCGTGGACGTGAGAGCCGGCCAGCGCGACCCGCGCCGCGCCGAGGGCTTGCTCGGCGCGCGCCACGGCGGAGCGGTGCTGATCGTCGTAGACGGCGAGGGCGCGCGGCCACACCGAGGCCCAGCCGGCGATGGGCGGTCCCTCGATCCCGAGCGGGCCCGAGACGCGCTCCGCGGCCAGGTCGATCCACGCCCGCTCGTCGTAGCGCGCGAGGTCGTCGTCGGTCGGCCGGAAGAACGCCCGCAGGAGCACCAGCCCCTCCGGGCCCGACCGCTGGAACTTCGTCGTGACGAAGCTGCACGCGCGGAAGCCGCTCGTCTGGGCGTGTGGGGGAACGATGAAGCCGCTCCCCTCGAGGGAGTGCGCCACCTGAGCGCGCCCATAGAGCAGCGACGCAGACGCGTTGGAGAGGTTCTTCGCCGCTACGAGCCCCGCGGTCACCTCCTCGCCGAAGGGCGCGAGCACGAGCCCGGCCTTCGGCGCGGGCGCCGTGAGGACGACGTCTCGCGCCGAGATCTCCACCCCCGATGCGAGCGTCACGATCGGGCCGTCGGCGCTCGGGCGGATCACCTCCACCGGGGCCTCGAGGAGCACGCGCGCGCGAGATCCGATCGCTCCCACGAGCGCGTCCACGAGCTGGCCCATGCCGGCGCGGAGAGTGCGGATCCCCCGGCCGAGCTCCTCCTTCGGGACCTGGAAGCCCAGCAGCGCGGCGGCCTCTCCAGGCGCGAGCTCCCGCAGCCCCGCCTCCTCCAGCGAGTAGGTGAGGGTCGTGTGTTGGTCCAGGAGGTCCGCCTCGATGCCCAAGTCGCGGCAGAGCGCGGGGACGGCCGCGCTCCTCGCGATGAAGCCCTCCGCGCCGAGCTCGATGGGCAGGCCGCGCGACGTGACCGTGTGGATCTGGCCTCCGAGCCGCGCGTCACGCTCGAGCAGCGCTACGTCGACGCCGCGCGCGACGAGGCGGTAGGCGACCACCAACCCCGTCAGGCCGCCGCCGACGACGCACACCGGTCGGGTGCCCGACGCCACCACGCGCGTCAGTCTCCGCCGGTGCGCCCGCCGGGGAGCCCGCGCGCCGCGACCCGGGTCGTCCCCAGGGCCCGCAGCGCGCGCCGGACCACCGGGTCGGCGGCGTTCCCGACGCGCCCGCCGCTCTCCGGCCACGGCACGTCGCGCACCAGTTCGCGGGTCCTCACGTCCGGGCCTGCCCACGGCTTTGGCGCTCGCGGGAGCGCGTCCTCTCGCTCGGGCGCCGCGGGCAGACCCAAGGCGACGTGGGGGGAGACGCCGACGCGCTGAAGGGGCGTGCCGTCGGGGAGTGAGAACACCAGCGTCGTCAACCGCAGGACGCCCACGCCTGCGTCGTCCTCGAGGTACTCCTGCGCGCAGCCCTTGCCGTAGGTGCGGCTGCCCAGGACGACCCCTCGATCGTACGCGGCGATCGCGCCCGCGATCATCTCCGCGGCGCTCGCCGACTCGCCGTCCACGAGCGCAGCCACCGGGCCGTGCCAGATCTCACCCTCGGCGGGGCGCGGCGCCGTGTCCACGTCGATCGCGCCGTCACGCCGTCGCATCGGGAACAGCGCCGCGCCGGGGAGGAACACGCCGATGGCGCCGAGCGCTCCGTCGGTCGAGCCGCCGCCGTTGCCGCGGAGATCGAGCAGGATCCCCACCGGGTGGTCCTCGACCGCGCCTAGGGTGGCGAGCAACCGGTCTCCGAGGTCGTCGGGGACGTCCGGGACACGCACGACGAGGGCGTGGCCCGCTCCGTAGGGCACGCGGATCGAGCCGAGGCCCGTCGCCGCCGTGTCCGAGGGAGGCGGCGTCAGGAGCTCCGGCCCCGCCTCCACGTCCAAGGAAATCGGCTCGGGCGCACCGCTGCGCAGCGCGAGGACCTTCGCGGACGTGCCGGCCGCGAAGAAGGAGAGCTGGTTCGCCTGCTCCACGCTCATCCCCCCGACCGCTACGGCGTCGACGCTCAGCACGACGTCGCCGTCGTGGAGGGGGGCTCGCGCGCCCCGGTCGAGCCGCACGCCCACGGGAGTCCTCGTCATGTCGAGCCACAGGCGCGGCGGTGGATCGATCTCCAGGTCCAGATCGTAGATGCTCGCCTCCTCGTCGAGGGGCGCCCACGCGCCGTGCGGATCGATCTGCGGAACGTAGGCGCGGACCGCCGCCGCGAGCACCACGCGGGCCCATCGGGCGTCGTCGTGCTCCGGCGCGAGGCGCGCGGCGCTCACGTCCGCGAGGGTCGCCAGCCGCTCACCGTACGCAGCCTCCAGCGCGCCCAGGCGGTGGCCGAGGGAGCGCGCGAGGGTCTGGGCGCGGCGGGTGACCGGGCCGTCCTCGAAGGGCGTGGTGGAGGCGAGCTCGAAGCGTCGGCGGTGGTCTGGGGCGGCGCGGCGCGCGGCGTCGCGGCCGGCTTCGAGCTCGCGGCGCAGGACCCGCACCCAAGAACCGAGCTCCGCCCCGACGGCGGCGGCCGCCTCACACGCTCCGCCGCCTGGCGAAGCCTCTAGGTCCCGGGTGAGGTCGTAGCGCCGGAGCGCGGCGCCCACCGGCGAGTCCGGCGCGACCGACCAGAGCCCGTGCGGATCGATCCAGTCGCTGACCGCCGCCGCGAACTTTGCGCGGTCCACCTCCTCGGCCGAGCTCGAGAGCCCCTTGCGCGCCTGCGCGACGATGCGGCGGGCTCCGTCACAGTCGACCTCGGGCGCTGCGCCCGTCGGGGCCATGAGCGTCCGCGTCTCGGTGGACGGCGGTCCCGCCTCCGGCCCCGTGGGGGGCGGCGCCTCCGGGGGCAGCGCGGTCGGCCCCTCGTCCGGCCCCTGGCCGCGCCCCGCCGGCGTCTCCTCGTCGACCCGCGGGGAGATCGCCAGGTACACCACGGCGGCGAGCCCCGAGAGCCCGAGGGCGCGGGCGAGGTGAGAGCGGGGACGAGTCCGCACGACGGAGGTCATGTTTATCACCCTTCCCTGGGGGCCGCCGCGTTTGCTGCGCTCGCCGCCGGCAGGTTTTGCGAGCCCAGTCGAGCGCAGGCGGGCCGTCCTGCAACGTTTGCGCGATCGCGCCCTACGGCCGGCCGTTCAGCGCAGGCACTGCGCTTGCACTGGAGCGGGCAACGAACGGAGCCCCGCATGCGCACCCAAGGCAACCGCAACGTGCTCACGACCTACGCCGCTTCGCCGGAGGCTCGTCAGCAGCTCACCGCGGAGGTGGAGCGCGATCTCGTCTCGAAGCTCCAGTCTGGGGATCGTCGCGCGGGGGATCGACTCACCCGGGCGTGCCTCCCATTCGTCCTCACGGTCGCGCTCGAGTACCGCAGGTGGGGCGTCCCGCTCGAGGACATCCTGCAGGAGGGGAACATCGGGCTGCTCAAGGCCGCGATGCGCTTCGATCCCGACAGGGGCTGTCGGTTGGTCACCTACGCCGCGTACTGGATCCGCGCCGAGATTCGCGACTTCGTCGTTCGTGGGTACAGGATCGTGCGGATCGGCGCGTCGAAGGCCGAGCGGCGGGCCCTCCGGCACTACCGCAGGACGCGCGAGCGCGACGCTGACGCCCTCGCGGCGGCGAGCGGACTCTCTCGCGAGCGCGTGGTCACCCTGCTCCCGATGCTGGTGACGCGCGACGTGGACCTGGACGCCCGCGAGCACGAAGGCGTGCCCCTGACCGAGCGGCTCGCGCACCCGGGTCCCTCCCCCGAGGAGCAGGTCTCGTCGTCCGACGAGCGCTGCAAGCTCTCCGCGGCGCTCCGCCTCGCGGTGGCCGAGCTGCCTGCTCGCGAGCAGACGATCATCCAAGAACGCTGGCTCACCGACGCCCCGCTCACGCTCGAGGAGGTGGGCGAGCGCTTCGGGATCAGCAAGGAGCGGGTCCGGCAGCTCGAGGAGCGAGCCAAGCGCCGCGTGAAGGAGCGCGTCGTCTCGCTGGTCGAGCCGCCGCGCCCCGCCGCGGCGGCGTGAGCGACGCCCCGCGCCTCCGCAGCTTGAGGCACACCGCGAATCGTGTAGGCTCCCGCTGCGTTGGCGAGGACCGATGACCCCACGGACGCCGTCATCGTGCTGGGCTGTCGCGTGGAGCCGAGCGGCGCGCCGTCGTCCGCGCTGGCGCGGCGCGCGCGCTGGGCCGCGGCGGCCTGGCGAACGGGCCGCTTCGGCGCGGTGATCGCCGCGGGCGGAAGGGCGTGGGGTCCGCACGTCGAGGCGCGCGTCCTCTGCCACGAGCTCGCCGCGGCCGGTGTGCCGGAAGCGCGCCTGTTCCCCGAGCTCTGCTCGCTGACGACGCTCGAGAACGCCCTGTTCGCCCGAGGCGTCATGCGACGGATCGGCAGCGAGCGCGCCACCCTGGTGACGTGCGATTGGCACATGCCGCGCGCGCTCGCTTGTTTCTCGGCCGCCGGCGTGCGCGCCCTCCCGCTCCCCGCGCCCTCCCCACCCTCCTCCGCCGTGGTGCGTCTGCGCCGCGCGATCCACGAAGCCGTCTCGGCGCGGCTCGACCGGAGGGGCGCGTGGCGCGTCCTCGCGGACCGCGCGCGGGGAGAGCGGCACCCCTTCGACGAGGCCGCGCCGTGAGGCTCCGTCCCCTCCCGCTGCTCGCGCTCGCGATCTCCGCCCTCGCATCGTGCGCCCCATCGGGTCGGACGGACGCGGGCGCGTCCGGAACCGCCGCCTCGGCGTCGTCGGCTCCGCCCGCGGCGCCGGCCGACCTGCGCCCCCTCCGCGAGGCCGAGCAGCGGCGGTCGGCGTCGATGGTCGGCGCTCCCGACCTCTCGTCCCGTGACGTCACGATCCGCCGCGCCGCCGGCCGAGCGCTCGCGCGCATCGCCACCGACGACGCGCGACCGCTCCTCTTCCGGGCGCTCCACGACGAGGATCCCGTCGTCGTGGGGTGGGCCGCGTACGGGCTCGGGTTCCGCTGCATGGAGGATCGCGAGGCGGCCGTGTCGGCCCTGGCCGCGCGTGCGCTGACCCTCGCGCCGGAGGACGACGCCGTCGCCTTCGCGCCGATCGCGCGGGCCATCGGGCGGTGCGCGTCGACGCGCTCACAGTCCACGCTCGCTGGCTGGCTCGACGGCTCCGAAGAGCGGGCGCGGGGTGCGGCGCTGGGCCTCGGCGATCTCGCGAGCCAGGAGAAGCGCCTCAGGGAGGAGACCCTGGTCGCGTTGCTCGCCCGCGCGGAGGGCGGCGTGTCGCTCCCCGCGGTGCCCGAAGCGCTGTTCCCGATCTCGCGTCTGGAGACCGTGCCCCCGAGCGTGACCGAGCGGGTCGCGGACGTGGCCCGCGCCCGGCTGGCGGAGGCCGGCCCGTTTCGGCTCTTCGCGGTGCGCGCCCTCGGCCGCGCGCGCGAGGCGGGGCTCGCCTCGATCGAGCGGGTGCTCCTCGCCGAGAGCGGGGGCTTCACCATGCCGGAGCGCGTGGAGGCCGCGCGCGCCGCCGGCAGGGTGGGCCGGGACGGCCAGGTCTTGCTCGGGGCGGCGCTCGGCAAGCTCGCGGAGCGCCCGGAGGCGCTCGTGACGGACACCGACCTCGGCGCGGTGACCGTGGCCGTCCTGACGGCGCTGAAGGAGCCCAAGGGCGCGGAGCGCGCGCTGGACAAGGTCGCCAAGCTGACGCCGCCGGCCGACGCGACCCCGCGCCAGAAGCGCGCCGCGTCCATGATCCGGTGCGGGGCCGCGAAGGTCGTCGTGCCGCGCGCCGCGGACCCGCTCCTCGTGGGCTGCGACTTGGAGGGCGGCTACATAGGGAAGCGGGCGCTCCTGGAGGTCCTGGGGCGCGGGAAGATCGCCGGGGTCGCGGCCAAGACGTTCTCCGCGCTCGCGGCCGATCCGGACGTCCGCGTCCGCGAGGCCGCGCTCGAGCTGCTCTCGGCCCACCCGGAGATCGAGCGCCCGGCGATCCTCCTGGAGGCCGCGCTCTCCGCCAAGGAGCCAGGCGTGGCGAGCACCGCGGCGGAGCAGATCAAGAAGAACCCGAACCTCGCCGCGGATCGCAAGGCGAAGCCCAAGCCGCCCGCGGACCCCAAGAAGCCGGACGCGCCGCCGAAGGAGGCGAAGGAGAAGCCGAAGCCCGACGCCAAGTCCGACGCAGCGCCCGCGCCGCCGCCGGACGCAGGCGTGGTGCGCGGCCTCGTCGCGCTCCTCGAGCGCGCGGAGAAGGACCGTGATCTGGAGATGCTCGCCGCTGCGATCGACGCGATCGCCGCGGTCGGCGCCAAGGAGCTCGCGCCCAAGATCGAGCCGCACTGCCGGTCCTCGTACCCCGCGGCGCGCGAGCACGCGGCGGCTGCGCTGGGGCTGCTCGGCGGGAAGAAGATCACCTGCGACGCGCCGGCGCGCGCCGAGGAGGTGGCGCCCGAGCTGCGCGAGGACGCGGTCCCCGTGAGCATCCTGTTCACGACCGACGCGGGGGAGCTCACGATCACGCTCGATCCGGAGCTCGCCCCGATCACGACCCTCCGGATCGCCGACCTCGTGCGCGCCGGCTACTACGACGGCCTCGTGATGCACCGTGTGGACCCGTCCTTCGTGGTCCAGTTCGGCGCGCCGTTCCCGGATGGCTTTGCCGGGCCGCCCGGGCGCATGCCGCTGCGCTGCGAGACGAGCCCCCGGCCCTTCGAGGCCCTGGACGTGGGTGTGGCGCTCTCCGGGCGGGACACGGGCTCGAGCCAGCTGTTCGTGATGCGCGCGCGGCATCCTCACCTCGACGGGCTCTACCCGCTCGTCGGGAAGGCGTCCGGTCCGTGGGATGCCGTCCTCGAAGGAGACCGCATCGTCTCGGCGCGCCTGAAGTAGTCCGGCGAGATCAGGCCTCGAAGGGATCGAGCGCGTCGGCGAGCGCGTCCTCGTCCAGCTCCGTGAACAGAGGTCGACGCCGGCGGATCGCGGCGACGACGCCTGCGTCGGACGGCATCGGGGTGGCTCTGGCCGCCACCTCCGTCAAGAGGTCCACGTTCCTCGCGTGCTCGCGCAGCCTTCGCTCGGCGAACGAGACCGACTCTCCCACGCGCAGCATGAACGGGTAATCCGACGCTTGGAGCTGCAGCAGCTCGCGGATGGCCCACAGCCTGGCGTCACGTTGGACGGGCGCTCGCGGCGTGTCGCGGACGAGCGAGTCGACGTGCGCGACGCGCCTCTCGGCTCGGTGGCCGACCCGGACTGCGTGCGCCGCGGCGGGGTGCGTCCAGACCTCGGAGAAGCCCCCGTCCCCCCAGCTGCTCGGGGCAGGCTCCGCCACCGCGAGCGCGGGGTCGCGCTCGAGGTAGCCCGAGAGCGACACCGCGCGATCCCCGAGCGCCTCGAGCAGCGCCTCGAGGAACACCGGGCCCTCCCACCACCAGTGGCCGAAGAGCTCCGCGTCGAACGCGAGCACCGCGATGGGATCGGGCGCCGTCGACGCAGCCAGCGCGTCCCCCAGGATGCTCGCGAACTCGCGCGCGTGCGAGCGAGCCAGCTCGGACGCAGCGGCCGGATCGTAGGGCGCCTTGGGCTCCGAGCCGGTCACGCGCAGCGGTCGGATCCCGGTAGGACCGACGAAGCCCGCGGGGAGGGTCGCGGGGGCCACGTCCGCGAGGTCCCTGTGGAACTCGCGGTAGGCGGCGTGCCCTGGATAGCCGCGCTCTCGCGACCACACCCGCCCGACCAGGTCGGCCGCGCGGCCGAAGAACACCAAGCCCGAGCCGGCGACCACCGCGCCCAACGGGGCTCCTGGCGGCGTCGGCCGCGCGAGCTCGAGCCCGAGCTGCTCGACGACGACGAACTCCGCGCCGCTCCGGGTGAGGTCTTCTGACAGGCGCTCCTGGTACCCGCACTCCGGCAGCCAGAGGCCGCGGCTCGTGAGCCCCGTGGACGCGCGAAAGTAGCGCTGCCCGATCCGGAGCTGCGCGCGCGTCGTCGAGGGCAGCAGGACGGAAGGGAGGTACGCGTGCGTCGCGGCGGTGGTCAGGAGCTCGACGCCGCCCGCCCCCGAGAGCTCGACGAAGGCGCGCGTCAGGTCGCGCCGCGCCGCCCCCCAGCGCGCGGTCGACGCCTCGAGCCGCCGCAGGTGGTCCGTGGCGGCGGGGCGGAGCTCGGGGATCCGTGCGGCCCGGGCCCCGATCTCCCCGAGCGTGCCTGTGAACGCATCGAAGCCGGCGCGGTGGTGGGGATCGCCGAGCATCGCGAGGAGCGTGGGCGAGAGCGAGAGCGTCACGGGAGGCCCCGACGCCGACCGGGCGGCGCGGTGCTCGAGCAGGGTGAGGAGCGGGAGGTAGCACTCCCACAGGACCTCGTGGAGCCAGCGCTCCTCCACCTCCTCCTCTCCTCCGTCGCTCCGCACGTAGGGGAGGTGAGCGTGCAGGACGATGGCGACCTTGCCTTCGCCGCGGATCGTCATGGGCTCGCGAGGGTCGAGATCCGACCGAGCGCGTACAGCGCGAGGTGGGGAAACTCCGTCTGCTGCACGTCCACGCCGCCCTCGTAGCCGGCCGCGTACTGGGAGAGGTCGCCCGTGATGAGCGCGACGGCGTCGGCGCCGAAGAAGGCGTTCGTGAACGCGAGCGCCTCGAGGGCGTGGATCCGCGCGAGCACGTCGGGATCGGTGAACGGAGGTCCGGGGTCGATCTCGACGAGGTGAGGCGGCGGATCGTACGCCTCGGCCAGCGCGAGGTCTTCGAGGGACTTGACGCGGACCATGAGGGGGGCGTCCGGCACGGCGGCGCGGATCGCGTCGCACTCCGAGGGAGTGCACTGGATGTACGCGTCTCGGTCGAGCGCCTCGGCCGAGAGGTACTGGGCGACCGCGACGCCCGCCGCCGTCTCCTTCGTCTCCAGCTCGACGACCACGCGACCCCTGGCGAGCGCCATCACTTGCTCGAGGGTGACGACCCGCTCGCAGGAGAAGTCGCCGGGCGGATCGCCCGCCTCCACCTTGCGCGGCATCGCCTCGAGCTCTGCGAGCGTGAAGCTCGACACGTCGCCGGATCCCTCGAAGACGCGGTCCACGTCGGCGTCGTGGATCAGGACGACGTGTCCGTCCGCGGTGAGGCGCACGTCGGTCTCGACGATGTCCACGCCGAGCAGGATCGAGGCTCGCAGCGCCGAGAGCGAGTTCTCGGGGCCGAACGGGTTGCCCATCCGGTGGGCGCAGACGAACCGCGACCCGCACGTCACGTCGAACAGGCACGCGAGATCCGCCGGGCGAGGGCCCGGGATCGGGAGCTGCCCGGCGGCGCGGCAGTCGTAGCTCGCGGGATCGAGGAAGTCGGTCGCCCCGCGCGCCCCCCCTCCGCGCCCGCCCCCGCCGAGCGGCCCCCCCCCCGCCCGGGCGCCCCCACGCCCGCCGCCGTCGTCTCCGCAGCCCGCCGCGACGATCGCGGCGGCCACCCCGGCGGCCGTGACGAGCCTCACGCGCCGCCGGCCCCGGACGACGCGGAGGTCGTCAACATGGCGCAGGCCGCGTCGGGATCGGTCTCGCAGAGGTTCTCCCGGCAGTACTGGAGGGTCTCGCCCCCGGGACACTCGACGTCGGGGCACTCGCTCGAGTCGTAGCACCGCTGGCCGAGGTCGCGCTCCTCCGGGCACGCCGCGGACGCGAGGCCGAACAGCACGACGAGGAGCGCGACCCGGTGCATGCCTCGCATGGTATCAGCGGAGTGACTCGCCGAGGGCGCGGCCGAGGTCGGCGGCGACCTCGTCGCCGGAGGGGAAGGGGACCCGCCGCTCCCCGCGCCGGAGCCTGGTCCCGTCCGGATCGGCGGCGAAGGCGCGCAGCCAGAGGTCGTCGGCGTCCCGAACCGCAAACGCGGCGATCGGCAGGCGGCAGCTCCCGCCCACCGCCGCCATCACCGCGCGCTCCGCCGCAACGCACGTGGAGCTCTCGCGGTGCACCAGCGGCGAGAGCGCTCGAAGGACGCGCGGATCGTCGGCGCGGCACTCGATGCCGAGCGCGCCTTGGCCGACGGCCGGCAGGCTGACCTCCGGCGACAGGATCTCGGTCGCGCGGCCGGCCCACCCGAGCCGGACGAGCCCGGCGAGCGCCAGGACGACCGCGTCGTAGGGCCCTTCGCTCACCTTGCGAAGGCGCGTGTCCACGTTGCCGCGGAGCGGCTCGAGTCTCAGGTCCGGGCGCGCCAGCCGGAGCGCCAGCGCGCGCCGCATGCTGGACGTCCCGACGAGCGCGCCGTCGGGGAGATCCCGCAGCGCCTTGTCGCCCTTCGACACGATGACGTCCCGGGGATCCTCCCGCCGAGGGATGCAGGCGAGCGACAAGCCGGGAGCGAGCTCCGCGGGCACGTCCTTGATCGAGTGGACGGCGAAGTCGGCGCGCCCGTCGTACAGCGCCTCCTCGAGCTCCTTCACGAAGAGCCCTTTGCCGCCGATGTCCTGGAGGCGCTGCTCCGCGAAGCGGTCGCCGCTGGTCGTGAGCTGCAGCTCCTCCACCTCGAGGCCGGGGTTGGCCTCGATGAGCTGCGCGGCGAACGCGCGAGACTGGGCGAGCGCGAGCGCGCTCTTGCGGGTAGCGAGCGTGAGCTTCATGGTTCGGTCACCTGGCTTGTCCGCGGCCGCTCGCCCGCGCGGGCTCGGCGACGCGCTCGTCGTCGTGGGGAGCCTCGCGCGGTCGATCGTCATCGTCCGCCCCGCCGCGCGGCTCCTGCACGTCGAACAGATCGCGCAGGAGCTCGACATAGTCGCTGGCGCGCGAGTCTTCGGAGAGGGCCTTGAGCCGGGTCGTGGGCCGGTGGCAGAGCTTGTTCGTGGCCGCGTCCACCATCACGCCGAGGGCGTCGCGCTCCGCGGCGCCCAGGTGCTTGAGCTTGCCGGAGAGGCTGCGCTCGAGCTCCGCCGCGAGCGTGGCCCGGACCCGGGCCCGAAGCCCGACGATGACGGGATTCATCCGCAGCTCGGTGGACTTGGTCTCGAACGCCCGGAGCTCGGCCTCGACGATGGCCTCGGCGCTGGCGGCGTGCGCGGCGCGCCCTCGGAGGGACTCGGCGACCGCCTGCTCGAGGTTGTCGATGTCGTAGAGGTAGACGCCGTCGAGGCGGCTCGCTTCGGGGTCCACGTCCCGAGGGACCGCGATGTCGATGAAGAAGATGTTGCGCCCGCGCCGCGCCTTGCGCGCGGTCTTCAGCGCCTCGAACGTCACGACGAAGCCGGGGCTGGAGGTCGACGTGATCGCGATGTCCGCCTCGATCAGACACCAGTTCAGCTCTCCCCAGTCCCGCGCCTCGCCGCCGACCTCGGCCGCGAGGCGCTCGGCCCGCTCCCTGCTGCGGTTGACGACGATGAGGCGCGCGCCCTGCTTGACGAGCTGCCGCGCCGCCGCCTCCGCCATCTCCCCGGCACCGACCAGGAGGGCGACCCTGTCCTGGAGGTCTCCGAAGATCTGGCACGCCAGGTCGACCGCCACGCTGGAGACGGAGACCTGGCCTTCGCCGATCTGCGTCTCGGCGCGCACGCGCTTGCCGACGTGGAGCGCGCGGTGCATCGCCCGGCTCAACGACGGGCCGACGGTGCCGTGCTTGCTGGCGATCGAGAGCGCGTCCTTCAGCTGGCCGAGGATCTGCGGCTCTCCCACCACGATCGAGTCGAGGGAGCACGCGACGCGGAAGAGGTGGCGCAGGGCGTCGCCGCCCCCCCGTCGCACGAGGGAGCGGGCGACCTCGGGCCCACCGCGGCCGGCGAGCCGGGAGACGATGGCGCGGCCCGCGTCGTCGAGCTTGGCGGGGTCCGGTGGGACGTCGCGCGGGAGCGCCGCGTACACCTCCACCCGGTTGCACGTGGAGAGGACCGCCGCCTCGGCGATCGGCGCGCTCTGCAGGAGATCGTCGATCACCGCCGGCACGTCGTCGGCGCGGATCGCGAGGCGCTCGCGGACCTGCACCGGCGCGGTCTGATGCGAGAGCCCGACCTGGACGATGGTCATCCTCGGACCTCTGCGCCCGCCGGCTCGCCCCGGCCGCCCGCGGCCTCGTGCGAAGGCCGGAACATGTACGAGAGCAGCACGCTCAGCGCGCAGGCGAGCCCGAGCAGCGTCCCGTAGGCGCTCCGCCGGCCTCGCCACCCCGCCGCGGTCCGCAGCAGGAGCACCGCTCCGATGAGCAGCCACGTGGTGTAGCCGAGCACGATCCGCATCACCTCGTCGAACGACCCGCTCTCCAGCTGGTAGGCCCAGAACGTCCCCGACACGACGCCAATCGTCAGCAGCGGGAAGCCGAGGATGAGGAAGCGGTGCACCGCCCTGTCGAGCGTGTCGAGCGGCGGCAACGCGCCGATCCGCGCGAGGCGCTTGCGCTTCAGCCGCCGCTCTTGGACGAGGTAGAGCGTCGCGGAGGCCCCGGCGAGGAAGAACAGGCCCACGCCGATCAAGTTGACGAGCACGTGGACCGCGATGAACGCCGGCCCGAGGCTGCTTCCGGCGGAGGGCTTGTCGAGGAAGAAGGTGCCGAGCAAGAACGCGAGCCCGAGCGGTGCCACGAGGAGCCCGAGCGCGTCGATGCTCTCCCGGGGCCCCGCTCGGCTGGCTCGGGACCGCGCGATCGTGAACGAGAACGCCGCGGCGATCGCCACGGCGCTCAAGATGAAGTGGACCGATCCGACTGGGCAGGCGTGGGCGATGAAGCTCGCCACGGTGATGTACGCCAGGTGCGCGAGCGCCCCGAGCGCGAGGAGCGTCGGGGCGCGGTTTGCGTCGGGGGCCTTGTCCGGCGTCGAGCCCGGCCTCGCACCCCCGCTCACGGGGGCGGGGGTGCGGCGCGTGGTCTCCCGGAAGTAGAGCACCGTGGCGGCCGCGTAGAGCGCGGCCCCCAGTGCGAAGAGGATCGTCGAGACGGCCGGGACCACCGCCGTGCAGTCTACCCTCAGCGGTGGGCCAGGTGCACGTCGATGACCTTTCCTTGGGTCGCGGCGCCCGAGGCCGTCCGGAGCGACATCGAGCCCGACTCACGCTCGCAGTTGCCGCGGTCGTCGCAGCGCTCGGTGATCTCGAACGACGTGGAGAGGGACTCGATGCCCAGGGTGGTCAGCGAGACGAGCTCGCCCGCGTCCGTCTCGCGGTCCTGGTCCGCGTCGATCCAGGCCGACAGCGAGGCGAACGCGGGGTCCGCCGCCGAGACGAGGCCGTCCCGATTCTCGTCGAGCTCTGCGAGCGCGGAGAAGCCGTGGGGCGCCGGCAGGCCCGAGGCGAGAACCGTCGCCGACCCGAAGAGCTCGTGGCCCCCGTCGATGCGGCCGTTCTGGTCCCGATCGAGGGCCAGCCACGGCGTGGCGGAGGACACCCAGTCGGTCGCCACGCTCATCTCGGTGTGGAGCGCGAAGCCGCCCGGCGCGCTGGTGAACGAGACCTCGTTGGTGCCGGGGAACACGAGGACGAGCGGCGTGGAGGCCACGGAGCCGGACACGTCGCAGACGCCCCACGACCCCGTGCCGTCCTCCGCGATGACGCAGGACTGGACGCCCTGGCCCATGGCCGACGAGCACGCCTGGGTCTCACCGGCCGCGCACTGCGAGACGACGCACGCCGACCACACGAGCAGGCCGTCGTCGTCGGTGACGCACGTCTGGACGCCCTCGTCGTCGGCGCCGCAAGCCGATTTTTCCCCCTCGATGTCGCACTCACCCTCGATGAGCTCGCTCGCGTCGTCGTCCACCTCGGGCTCGGCCTCGATCTGGGTGCAGGCCGCCGTCGCGGAGAGTCCAACTACGATGAGAGCGCTGAGTGCCGTACGAAGGTTGTTCATGGTGTGTGCCTCTGGACTGAGCCTATTGCACAGTCAGTGCCACTCCCGAGTCGCTCCCGTGATCAGCTGTTTCTAGCCATTGTTCCGAAGATTAGGCTCATTTGTGCGCACCGTTCTGCACGGTTGGCACAACGAGGCATTGTGTGCCACCCGGCCCGGGGAGCAGGCTTGGCCAGCAGTGAGATCACCGTCGCGCTTTGGAGCGCGAACCAGGCGGCCGGGGACGGAGGGGGAGGGAGGCCCGCCCCGACGCGCCAGCGCCTACCCCGTGACGAACGAGAGGATCAGCTCTTCGTCGCTGGCGGGAGCCGCCGCGTCGGTCTTCTGGTGCTCTTCGTAGCTGCTCGCCGGCGCCCCGACGAAGCCAGGGATGACGTCGTAGGCGTTGTCACCGATGATCATCGACCCCTCCATGATCTCGGCGTCGAACTCGGCGAGGTAGGCGCGCGACTTCACCTTCCCGATGAGCTCGTGCGGGTCCCCCGCGCCGGTGACCTCGCGCAGCACGCGCACCGCCTCCACGACCTTGTACTTCCGACCCTGAGGCTGGAGCGTCAGCTCGTCCGGGGAGAGCTCGACCCGGTCGTCCGCCGACCACAGGTCGAGCACCTCTTGCGGGAAGAAGACGCGGTTGCGCACGCTCAGTCTCCCCCTGGAGGTCCTGGGGTGGGCTGGGCCTCCTCGGGATCGGGGCGCGAGCGACGCGCGCTGCGCTCGCGGAGGCGGGCCGGGAGGTTCCAGAGCGTCTCGAACACCCCCATGACGACGTAGAAACCGAGCAGCCAGACGAGCACGAACGCGGGCTTCATCTGGGTGGAGATGATCAGGCTCGAGATCACCGCGAAGCCCACGAAGGTCACGCTGCGGACGTTGAGCTTGACGTCCTTGAAGGTCCGAAACTGGACGCTCGACACCATGAGGATGCCGAGGCCGACCGTGATTCCGAGGATGGCGAGCGCGTACTCGGGATGGCCGAACGCGCCCTCCACGGCGTGGTTGGCGACGACGATGGAGACGAGGATCCCGGCTGCGCCTGGGCTGGGGAGCCCGAGGAAGAACTTGGACGGCTTCGACGGCTTGCCGTCCTCCCCCATCGTCAGCACGTTGAAGCGCGCGAGCCTCACCGCCGCGCACGCCACGTAGACGAAGGCGGCGAAGAGCCCGAGGACGCCGAACCTCTTCAGGGTCCACGAGTAGACGAGCACCGCGGGCGCGACGCCGAAGGAGATCACGTCTGCCAGCGAGTCCATCTGGAGCCCGAACGCGCTCTGGGTCTTGGTCATCCGGGCGACGCGGCCGTCCATCATGTCGAAGAACATGGCGAAGACGATGAGCAAGGCGGCGCGGTAGAGGTCGTCCTCCTCCGTGGCCGCGGCGGAGAGCCGGATCGAGTCGAAGCCGCAGAAGACGGCCGAGAGGGTGACCAGGTTCGGCAGGATGAACAGGGTCTTGCGCAGGTTCAGGCGGCGTCGTGTGCCTCGTGGCGGCGGCGGGCGTCTCACCATGCGCTATCGCGCGAGGCTACTCGGGCGGTCCAGGCGGGGCAAGTAGGCCCGCCGCGCGCCTCCCGCTCACGGCTGATCGTCCGGAAGCCGCTGGGACGACCGCGTGAGCACCTCGGCCGGGACCGAGAGATCCTGCTGGACCTTGCACGTCATGGGTCGCGCCGAGACGACACGCAGAGACCGGGGCCCGGGGCGCCGCGCGGCCGCGGCCGAAGCGGGGCGCGGTGCGGGCTCGAAGGTCTCGCGGACGAGCCACGCGTGATCGAGGTCGCCGAGGATGACGGCGACCGCGCCGCTCCGCACCGAGGAAGCCTTCAGCGCAGCTACGCACGGCTGCTCGGGCGTCCCATGCAGGACCGCGCCGTCGGTGAGCATCCACACCGGGTCGAGGATGGGGCTCGCGAGCGAGGTCGCCTGGCTCGTGGGCGCGTCGGTGACGAGCACCGGCCGGCGTCCCTGGGTCCCTGCGAGCGCGCCGGAGCGCCCGAAGTGGGCGGCGACGCTCCGCACGCTGCTGCGACGTTGGTCGGGGGTGCACGGGGTGAGCTTGTCGCCGAGGTCGGCGAGCCGTGCCATGGGCAAGGGGGTCTTCTCGAGCCCGCGGTCGCCGAGGAGAAACGCGTCGCCGCGCTCGTGGGCGCCCGTCGTCGTCGTGGCGGCCACGCCGCTGCGGTCACCGGCGTACACCCACTCGAGCTCGGCGTGTCCCGGGCCGAGCGTGAGGGACTGCACGTCCCACGTCGGCTTCGCGCCGGGGGTGAAGGTGGGCCGCGCGACCGCGAACGCGCGCGCGGTGGGGTTGCGATCGAGGAACGCGATCCCGGCGGGTGCGCCGCCGAAGTGGGCCGCGTCGGCCAGGTCCACGCCCCTCTGGTCGGTCAGGAGCTCGGGCCAAGGAGGGTAGTCGAAGGAGGCGGCAGCGCCGTGTTGGTCGAAGTATACTGCCCGGCCCTGCGAAGTGAGCCGCACCGTCACGCCGCTCCCCGTGACCGTCAGCAGCGCGGGCCTCAGGGTGGCGTCGCTCACGAGGAGCGAGGACCAGCGGTCCTCGAACCGAACCGTCCGCTTCGCCATGACGCCCAAGTACTGGTTCTGCCACGCCAGCTCGGCCTTCTCGACCTCCGCGCCCACGTCCAGCGCTCCGCCCTTCGCCCGCGGGACGGGCGCACGCAGCGCGACCCAGCCCTCAGCCTGAGGACGGACGACGGTCGCGAGATCCTTGGCGGCGGGCGCGCCGAGGAGGGGGCGGGCGCTCGGGGCGACCGGGCTCGGCGCGCCCTTCTCGGGCATCGGGCTGGAGAAGACGTCCACCCGTCCTCCGTCCTGGATCGAGAGGATCGACCAGGCGACCTTCCCTCGCGCGACGTCACGAAGCCGGGGCAGCCGCGGGCCGGAACCGCCGTCCTCGGACCTGCCTCCGATGCGGGTCCAGTCGGACCGCGGCACCATCTGGCAGACGATCGGCGGAGCGAGCGACATCTCCGCCGACGCGAGCGTGTCCTCGGGCGTCTCCATCGGGGCCTCGGCCTGGCCCTCCCACCCGATCCGGACGACCTCGTCGCCGAGCAGACACGCCGCCGCCGAGCACGTGACGGCCTCCTCGTCGCTGGCGAACCGCTGGAGCGCAGGGGTGACCGTGATGTCCGAGAACGTCGCGGCGCCGTCGAGCGACTCCCAGGCATGCAGCGAGCCGTCGTCGTCGAACCCCACCGCCAAGACGCGGCCGCCGAAGCCGCCCATCTGCGACGTGGAGTCCGCGGGCCGGCCGGAGCTCTGCACGCGACCTTGGGAGTCGAGCGTGACGTAGACGGGCCCCCGGGCTCCGTCACAGACCAGCCCGAGGACGCCTGCCTCGTCCACGGTGATCGTCGACGCCTCCCGGATCGTAAGCACGCGATCCGATGGCCCCGGCGCCTCGTCCCGCTCGGCCTCGTCGTCCCACCCCGTGAACGCCAGCTCGAGCTTGCGCGGCGCGTACGTCCGGCCACCGTCTCGGGACACGAGCAGCGTCAGGCGGCCGTCGCGGCGTGAACGCGCGAGGAAGTACGCGATCCGACCGTCGGGAGACAACGCCGGGGATCGGGCGCTGCCCTGCTGGATCTGCGCCGCGACCCCCGTCACGACCCGAGGCTTCGACGGACCGGGGGTGATCAAGAGCGGTCCGGTGGGGGCGCAAGGGGCGAGGTCCTCCTTCGCTGCGCCCGGCTTCGCTGGCGGCGACGGGGCGGCCCCCGCCTTGGCGGGGGCGGGGTCGTTGCTGCACGCGCCAGTCACGAGGATCGCCCCGGTCGGGGCGACGGCGAGGTGGACGTCGCTGAAGGTCTGCGCGCGCAGGTCCGCGACGCGCAGGAAGGTCTTCCCGCCATCGGTGGACAGATCGAGGAGCAGCGTCAGATCGTTTCGTGACGGGTGCGGCGCGACGCAGGCGAGCGCGATCCGATCGCCGGACGCGCCCACGCGCAGCGTGTCGCAGGAGCTCTGGCCGCGCAGCGGCGTCATCGTCGGCTCCGATGGAGCTCCGGGGGAGCCGCCAGTGAGATCCAAGCTGAGGAGGCCCCAGCGGGCCCCGCCGCCGTCCTGCAGGTCGGGCTCGACCTCGTAGTAGCGGCGTCCCGTCAGCGCGGCCGTGCCCTCCCGCACGAGGGACGCCCGCGGACCGCGCGCCGGATCGATCACCGCGTCCTGCGCCGCGACGCGCCCCTGGGTCGCGCTGGGCACACCGGGCACGCGGACGAACCGCCCACCCTCGAGGGCGAGCGAGCCCGTTGCGCCGTGGAGCGCGAGCGCGCCGCCGGTGAGCCCCGTCTTCCAAGCGCCGATGGTGGCCGGCGCCCCGCCCTCGGGCGGCGCGAACGTCTTGCCGCCATCGCTCGAGAGAAGCACGGCCTCGGGCGCGCCGAGCCAGAGGGCGCGGCCCGATCCGTCCACGGTGACGTCGATGCCCGGGGCGCGCGACGGCGTGGAGGACGGCCTCCAGGCGCCGCCGTCGAAGTGGAACGTTCTGCCGGCCCGATCGATCCCGACGACCGTGTCGCCGCCGGCGGCGACCCGCACGAGGAAGCTCGGCGCGCGCGCGGCGTGCGAGAACGGGCCGAGCGGCTCACTGGACGTGAGGACGGCCCCGCCGTCTGCGACGAAGCGAAACCCGCCGGGCACGCGCTCGACGAAGCGCAGCGGATCCAGGCTCGGCGTTCCGCTCGCCGTGCCGGTCCCGACGCACGGCTTGGCGGCGTCGCGGGCCCGCACGAGCCACCGCTGCCCATCCTCGGTGAGGACGAGGCACCCGTCCTTGCCCAGATCGAGCGCCGCCGTCGCGACCGACGCGCTCGTGGGGAAGAGCGCCCACCGCGCAGGCGACGGGAACGGCGGTCCTGCGTCTGCGGCGCGGGCCTGCGGCGAAGGAGCGTCGCTCGTGGGCCTCGAGCCGCACGAGGACGCGAGGACGATCGCCGGCAGGCAGAGCGTGAGCCAGCGACGTCGTCGGTGCTTCACGGGTCGTCGACCCATCGTGCCACGTACAGGTCCCGTGTCGAGCCGCCGCGTGTGGACGCGAAGAGCAGCGACCGACCGTCGTAGGACGCCGAGGGCGCGTCGCCTTGCGCGAAGGTCACGCGGATCGGGCGGGCCGCCGCCTCGTCCAGGTCCACGGCGTAGAGCTCGCCGGCTGCCGCGTCCAGGTCGCTCGCGAACAACAGCTTGCGGGTGGCCGGCAGGAAGGTCAGGCCCGTGAACGACGAGGAGGCCGACGAGACGACCGGGCGCGGCGAGCGACCCTCGACGCTGGCGACGGTGACCGTGCGCTGGCTCTCGGCGTCGGCGGCCCACGCGACGTACCCGCGGTCGGGCGACACCGCCGGCGGCGCAGCCGAGCGTCCTCCGAGGACGAGGCGAGGGGCGCCCGCTCGGTCGGTCGCGAAGAGGCCACGCTCCTTGCCGGCGTCGCCGACGACGAAGAGCGCGCGCCCGTCCGGCGAGAGCGCCGCCGAGCGCGGCGCGAGCGGGCCGATCTCGACGCGGGTCGGCGCGGCGCCCGCGACCGTCTCGCGCAGCGAGCGCCCGCCTGCAGTCTCGACGACGTAGACGAGGCGCCAAGGGTCCGTCGACGTCGAGGTGACCCCGACGACCCGCTCCCCTTCGGTCGAGATCCGCGCCTTCTTGCCGCTGTCCAGGGCGAGGGTCCAGAGCCGCGGCTCCGCGTCCCCGGGGCTGCGCGCCGCCAGAGCGGCCGACCGGAGGTCGGGCGAGAACGCGGCGGCGACGACGTCCCAGCCCTCCGTCAGGCGCCGGAGCGACGCGAGGTGACGCTCCCGAGGATCGGCCTCCACGCTCACGCCGGCGCGCATGGCGAACGGCAGCCACTCGGGCTCCGCGGTGGTGGTCGCGCTGGGGAGCGCGCCGAACGGCTTCTTCTGGGCGGGCTCCGCGCCGCACGCGCACGCCAGGACCACGACGAGCACGAGGAGCCTCTGGAGCATGTCGCCGAGCACTCTACCCCCGAGCGGTGCGGTTCTGAAGGGGGCCCTGGCCGTCGGAGCCGCGCGCGGCCTTGACGGGCTCTCCGCACCGTTCGTAGCTTGCCGCGATGGTCCGTCCGTCCCTGGCGCTCGCGCTCTCCGCAACGCTCCTCGGCTGCTCCGAGCCGCCTCCGCCGACGGCAGCTCCTTCCGCCCGGTCGGCGGCAGCGCCCGCCGCCACCACGGCGCCGCCCTCCGCCGCGTCGTCGCCCACTGCGCCGAGCGCCGCGGCGCCGACGCGGATCGCCGCCCAGCACGTCCTCATCGGGTTCAAGGGGACCCGCGTCGGACAGGCCACCCGGACCAAAGAGGAGGCGCGCAAGCTCGCCGAAGAGGTGCGCAAGAAGGCCGTCGCCGGCGAGGACTTCGCCAAGCTGGCGAAGGAACACTCGGACGATCCCGCCTCGCGCGAGCGGCTGGGTAGCGTCGGCACGTTCACCCACGACGGGATGGTCAAGCCCTTCGCCGACGCCGCCTTCGCCCTGAAGGTCGGAGAGGTGAGCGAGGTCGTCGAGACGCACTTCGGCTTCCACGTCATCAAGCGCAACCAGTAGCTCGACGGGAGAGGACTTCCCGCGGTCGTTCATCTGGGCGATCGTGCTCGGATGGATGCCGGCGACGTCATCGACGATCGCTTCGTCGTCGAGCGCCTGGTCGCGGTCGGCGGGATGGGTGCGGTGCACCGCGCGATCGATCGTCGCACGGGGGCTCCGGTGGCGCTGAAGACGCTGCACGAGCGCAGCACGGAGGGGCCGCGTTTCCTCCGCGAATCGCGCGTCCTCCAGGAGCTCGGCCACCCCGGCATCGTCGGCTTCGTCGCGAGCGGGGTCGCGCCGGGCGACCGGCCGTGGCTGGCCATGGAGTGGCTGGAAGGCTGCGACCTCGCCGCGCGGCTCGCGACGGGGCGGCTGGCGGACGAGGAGACCGTCGCGCTGGGGCTCCGCGCCGCGGAGGCGCTGGGCTTCGCGCACGCGCGCGGGCTGGTGCACCGCGACGTCAAGCCGAGCAACCTGTTCCTGGTGGACGGGCGCTGCGACTTGGTCCGGTTGCTCGACTTCGGCATCGCGCGCCACGCGGTGGGGACGGCCATGCTCACCCAGACGGGCGTCACCATCGGCACTCCCGGGTACATGGCCCCGGAGCAGGCCCGCGGGGAGGTGGATCTGGATGCCCGCGCCGACGTGTTCTCGCTCGGATGTGTGCTCTTCGAGTGCGTGACCGGCCGGCCGCCCTTCCACAGCGAGCATTTCATCGCCCTCCTCGCGAAGGTCCTCCTGGAGGAGGCGCCCGCCCTCCGCGCAGTACGGCCCGACGCTCCGGGGGACCTCGCGCGGATCGTCGCGCAGATGCTCTCTCGAGATCCGGGGAAGCGCCCGGCGGACGGGAGCGAGGTGGCGCGCCTCCTCACCGAGGTCGACGTCTCGAGAGATCGCTCGTCGATCGCGGCGCCCTCTCTCACGCGCCGAGAGCGCCGGATCGTGAGCGTCGTCTTGGCGCGCCCCCCCGAGGATCCGGCCGATCCGCACGGGGCGACCGTGCGCATCCGCGACGTGGCGCTCCCGGCCCGCATCCGGGAGGACGCCGGCCGCTTCGCGGCCTCCGTCGAGCTTCTCCGGGACGGATCGATCGTCGGCACCGTGGGAGGCTCGCGCGGGAGCGCCACCGATCACGCGGCCAACGCCGCCGCGTGGGCGCTCTCGCTCCGACGACACGTCCCCTCGGCGCGGATCGTCCTGGCGACCGGGAACGCCGAGCTCGGCGAGGCGGCGGCGACCGGCGATGCGATCGAGATGGGGGCCTCGCGCCTGGCGGCCGCGGTCCCCGGCCTGATCCTCGTCGACGACGTCACCGCCGGGCTCCTGAAGGGTCAGTTCGACGTCCGCGCCGGGCCCGGCGGGCTCGAGCTCCACGGGGAGGTGGACACGTCGGGGAGCCGCACGCTGCTCGGGCTCGAGACCTCGTTCGTCGGGCGCGAGCGCGAGCTCTCGGCCCTCCTCGGCTTCGTCGATGAGTCGGCGAGCGAAGATCTCGCGCGCGCCGTCCTGGTCACCGCGCCGGCCGGCGCGGGCAAGACGCGGCTCCTCGGCGAGCTCTTGCGAAAGCTCGCCGCGCGAGCCGCGTCCTGCAGCGTGTTCACTGCGCGCGCGGACTCGCTCGCCGCCGGCTCGCCCTTCACGGTGCTGTCGGGCCTCGTCGAGAACGCGGCCGGCATCGGGAGCCGAGAGCCCCGGAAGGTCCGCGCGGAGCGCCTGGAAGCCAGGCTGACAGGGACCCTCCCCGAGGCGCGCGCCCGCAAGGCGGCGCTCTACCTCCGCGAGGTGCTCCACCTCGTCCTCCCGGAGGACGAGCCCGAGCTCCGCGCCGCGCGGGCCGACCCGCTGATCCTGTCGATCATGGTGCGCGACGCGTTCTGCGCCTTCATCGAAGGAGAGCTCGCGCGCGGGCCCGTGGTGCTGCTCGTGGAGGACCTCCAGTGGGGCGACAGGCCGTCGCTCGACGCCCTGACGTCTGCGCTCTCGCGGTTCTCGGAGCGGCCCTTGCTCGTCCTCGCGTTCGCGCGGCCGGAGGTCGGGGAAATCTTCCCGGGCGTCTTCTCGGAGGCGCGCCTCGAGGAGGTGCGCCTCGCGAAGCTGCCTCGGCGCGCCTGTGAGCGGCTCGTGAAGGAGACCCTCGGGGAAGACGTCGCGCCCGCCACCCTCGACGCGATCGTCTCAGGCGCCGACGGGAACGCCTTCTTGCTCGAGGAGCTCATCCGCGCGACCTCCGACGGCGGGACGGCCGCCGCTCCGCAGACTGCGGTCGCGATGGTGCAGGGCCGGTTCGCGAGCTTGCCGGACGGGGCACGCCGAGTCGCGCGCGCCGCGAGCGTCTTCGGGGACCGCTTCTGGACCGACGGCGTCCGCGCGCTGGTCGGAGAGGACGAGGACGTGGACGCAGCCGTCGTCCAGCTCACCCAGGCGGAGCTCGCGGGCTTCTCCGGAGGCGCGAGGGGCCCGAGCTGCCGAGAGGCGACGTTTCGCCACGGGATCGTGCGAGAGGCCGCCTACCAGATGCTCGCCGACGAGGATCGTGAGCTCGGGCACCGCCTGGCCGCCGACTGGCTCGAGTCGGTGGGTCTGGACGATCCGCTGCCGCTCGCCGAGCACTGCCGGCGCGGTGGGCTCCGCGAGCGCGCGGCGCGGTTGTTCGCGCGCGCCGCGCAGATCGCGCTCGACGGCAACGATCTCGACGGCGCCGACCAGCGGGCTCTCCTGGGCCTGACCTGCGCGGAGGAGGACGCGACCCGGGCCCGCCTCAACCTCCTCCTGGCGCAGGTGAGCCAGTGGCGCGGCGACATGCCGAGGACGCGCGAGCACGGCCTCGCCGCGGCGGCCCTCGCGCCGGACCCCTCGGCCGACCGGTACGCGGCGACCTCTCTCGTCGCGGTCGCGGAGGCGAGGCGCGGCAGCATGACCGCGCTGCTCGATCTCGCGCGCTCTCTCACCGAGGCCCCCGACGAGCCGAGGCTGCGGCGGGAGCGGCTCGAGGCCACGGCCCGCGTCGCTGCGCAGCTCGGGGTGGTCGGAGGGATCGGTGGGGACGCCCCGATCCTCGTTCGCCTGCGGGAGGAGGCCGCCGACGGGCTGGGTGACCCGCTCCTCGCGGCCTGGGTCTGTCGCGCCGAAGAGCACACGGCCGTCACCGACGGCCGCGTCGAGGCGCGCCTCGCGTTCGCGCGCCGCGCCCACGCGGCCTTCATCGCGGGCGGCGATCTCCGCAACGGGTGTCTGGAGCTCATGAACGTCGGGGACGCCTGCAAGGAGGTCGGCCTGCTCGCGGAGGCCGACCGGACGCTCGCCGAGGCGACCGCGACGAGCGAGTCGCTGGGGCTGATGAACGTCGTCGCCACGTGCAAGGTGAACCGCGGCCTCGTCTTGGCGCGCAGCGGCGCCGCCCCCGAGGGCGCCGCGCTCTGCAGGGACGCGGCGACGCTGTTCGGTACCCTCCAGAACCTGCGCGGGGTGGCCGTCGCCCGAGGCTACCTCGCGCACGCCCTGTGGCTCATGGGGGACCTGCGTGCGGCGGAGGAAGAGGCGACTGCCGCGCTCAGCGCGGAGGTCTTGACGCCGCTCCTCCGCGTACACTCCCTCGGCGTCCTCCTCCTGGTCTTGCTCGCCGCAGGAAAGACGCAGGCCGCCGAGCTCGCGTCGCGCGAGCTGCGCGAGATCTTGGGCGCCGGCGCCGGGGTCGGCGAGGGGGAGCTGCTCGCGCGCGTGGCGCTTGCGAAGGTCACGCTCGCGGGCGGTGCCACCTCGGAGGCGCTGCGCGAGATCGACGTCGCGCGCGCCCTCGTCGAGGCGCGCGCCGCCGTCCTCGACGAGCGCACGCGGGCGGCGTTCCTTGCGCTGGACGAGAACGCGGAGGCCCTGAGGCTCGCCGCCGAGTGGTCGGGCGCTGCGGCCGCCCCCGGCTGAGCGGGGTTGTAGCGCTCCGGGACGTACTAGCGGCGGGGGCGCGCTCCGCCGCCGGGGGCGAGGAGCCGCTCGAGCGCCGCGGCGAGCACGCGCGACGCCGCCGGGGACACGTGGTGGCCGCCCTCCATCGTCCAGAGCTCCACGGGCGCGCCGCACCCCGAGAACGCCTCCACCCGCGTCTCGGCGCCGGGCAGGCGCGCGTCGAGGTCCAGCCGCTCGCGGGCTGCGAGCGGACCGGAGCACGCGTTCGCGGCTCCCCACGCGGCGACGACGCTCGAGACGGGCGGGGCGCGAGGGCGTGTCGCGTCTCCGAGGACGAAGCCGCCCTCGTAGGGAACCGTGCGATCGGCGTCGCCGTGGACGTGCACGACGGCCACGGGCCGGGCGGGCTTGCACGGCGGATCCCGGTCGATGAAGCCGCCCCCGCCCAGGCTCACGATCGCCGTCACGCGCGGGTCGTCGCACGCGAGGCGGTAGGCCATGTATCCGCCGTTCGAGAACCCCGCGACGACGACGCCGTCGTAGGCGGGGCGATCGGGCGGCGCCGCGAAGAGGGCGCCGATCTGCGCAGCGTGGTCGGGGCGGCGCGCGTCGAAATCGCAGCAGAGCGCGCCTGCGTTCCAGAACTTCCTGCCGGCTCCGTCGGTCGCGCCGTCGGGGCTCGCGAACGCGAAGCCGAGCCGCTCGGCGAGCGGCGCGAGCTCGAGGGCCTTCGCGAGGTTGTCGCCGGAGTCCCCGAGGCCGTGGAGGAGCACGACGATCGGACGCGACGGATCGCCGCGCGCGCCTGCGCCGCGGACCTCGGCCGGCGCCGGCGTGGGCGCCGCGGCGGAGGTCGACGACGCGCCCTCGGATCGGGTCGCGCCGGGCCCGCACGACGTCAGCGCGAGCGCGACGGAGAGCCCCCGAGCGCGTCGACGCCAGCGAGAGCGCGGGGCGCGGATCACCGCTGCGGCTCCGGGGCGAGGCAAGCCCGCCGCTCGGCCTGGCTCGGCGCCGGGACCCCGAGCGCGACGCGGCGCTCGTCGACCGCGCGCTTGAAGTGTCGGCAGGCCTCGCCGGGCTGCCAGCCGACGCTCGCGAGGGGCTCGCCGAGCCAGCGCGCGAGCACCCTGCGGGCGTTGTACGAGTGGTGCGGCTCGCGGTCGATCGCCCGGACGAGCTCCCACGCCGCGCGTCGGTCCAGCGACGACACCTTGTATCCGGCGGCGGAGAAGCCCCGGACCAGCCACGCGTCCCGCGGCGCGGCGCCGAGGGTCTGGGCGAGCTTTTCGTATCCGGACTTCGCCGCCGCGAGGCGGTCGCGCTCGCTCGCCCCTGGCGTCTCGACCAGGAGGCGATGGTTCGTGATGTGGGCGAGCGCGTGGGCCGCGTCCGTGGCCAGCGCGCCGTCCTCCCCGGAGAGCAGCGCGACGAGCGCGGGCACCGGCTCGAGGCGATCGACCCGCGTGCTGGCGCGGACGGCCATGGCGCGCAGCGCTTGGCGATCGAAGGTGACGGTCCCCGAGACGGGGGGGCCCAGGCACCGCTCGGTCGCCCCCGGCTCGGCGAAGCGAGGGGCGAACAGCACGCCGCTCGGCTCGAGCGGCGCGAGCGTGGGCGCCGCGTCGGCCGCCAGGATCCAGTCCCGGAGGAGCGCGCCGGCGGCGGCCCCCCCGAGGGCGCCGGCCGCGTCGAAGTACGCCGCCATGGCGGCCGGATCGGACTCCGAGAAGCACGCCGTCACGACGCTGTCGGCGTCGCGCTCGCTCCCGAGGGAGGCGATCAGCGCGGCCGCCGCGGCGCGGACCTCCGGCGCTTCGTCGCGGAGGCGCTCGGCGCCGAGCGGGACGTCCTCCGGCCCTCCGATGAGTCCGAGCCGCAGGAGCGCGCGCCGTCGGGTGTCGGCGCGCGGGTCGGACGCCTGCCTCCTGGCGAGCTCCGCTGCCTTCCCCCGCGCCGTGAGATCGAGGGGCGAGAAGGGGTGCACCAGGCCTGCGTCCAGGCACCCGCCGGCGGCGTCGCGCTCGCTGCAGTGGAGCCGGACGTGCAGGTGGTCGTCGTGCGCGGCCGCGCCGGCCGGCTGACGCAGGACCGCGGCGGCGCGCTCGACGACGCGCGCGGGCTCCCCCATCGAGCGGGCGTGCGCGAGGAGCCGCTTCTTCAGGTGCTCCGCGACGAACACGAACTGCAAGGGGGCCTCCTCGTACTCGACGAGGGCGCGGATCACCCGCCACGTCCCGGCGGCGTCGAACGTGAGGGTCCCGTCCTTCGAGGCGCCGCCGCGGCCGACCGCGACGAGGTCGCCCGGGTCGACCGGCCGCCCCTTCGCGTCGAGGTAGCAAAAGGCCACGTCGGCGTCGCGGCCCGCGTTGTGGCTCACCGACCAGACGATGTCGCCGCCCTCCGGCTTGCCGAGGTTCCCCACCCACAGGCGCCGGCCGGTCTCTGCCCGGAGGCGCTTGCCGGCGAACTCCAGCAGGCCGACGAGCTCGTCGGTGCCGAAGCGGAGGCCGCGCTCCCGCTGCTTCGGTAGGATCGCGAGCGAATCCGACTCCGCGAGCTCCCTCGCGTGGACGAGACGGCCATGCGAGGTGTCGCCGATGGACACGCTGCGCCCCCCGCGCTCGCCGTCCAGGAACGGGAAGGCGGCTTGCGCCGCCGGCGCGGGCAGGTCGGGCAGCGGGTCCAGCGGCTCCTCCGCGGCCTGCGGGAGGGGCGCGACGGGCGGCGGGGCGAGCTCGGGAGCGTCGGCGGCGACCGAGCAGCCCGAGACGGCGGCAGAGAGCGAAGCGGCCAGCGCGAGCGCGAGACGCCGCCGCGGCCGCCTGCGCCCCCACCGTGCGGGCGAGGCGCTGACCCTGGAGATCGGAGCCCTCGAGACCACCACGAAGAGGCATACCCAATGGCGGAGAAGCCGTCGACAAAGGGTGGTAAGGGTGGTGGCCATGGCCCAGAGCCGGCCCACCCCGGAGCCCGGCGCCGTCTTGGTCGTGGACGACGACAAGGCGGCGCGGACGCTCGTGCGGCTGGTGCTGGAGAAGGCCGGCCTGAAGGTCGTCGAGGCCGACAGCGGGGAGGAGGGGTTGGCCGTCCTGACCGCGCGCGCCGCGGTGCTCGACGCCGTCGTGCTCGACGTCCGCATGCCCGGTCTCTCGGGCTTCGAGGTGCTCAAGGTGATCCAGGACGACGCCTACTTCTCGCGCATCCCCGTGCTCGTCCTGACGGCGCACGCCGACACCGAGGAAGACGTCGTCCGCTCTGCGCTGCTCGGCGCGGTGGACCATCTCGGAAAGCCGTTCTCTCCTGCCGTCCTGCAGGCCAAGGTCGTGCGCGCCGTGCGCAGGCGGCGCGAGCAGCGAGAGCTCGAGGGGCGGGTGAGCGCCGCCGAGCGGCTCGCGCGCATCGACGCCCTCACGCAGCTCGGCAACCGTCAGCTGTTCTACGAGCGCTTCCGCGAGGAGGCGGCGTTCGCAGCCCGGAGCCGGTCCCCGCTGGCGCTCGCGGTGCTCGATCTCGACCACTTCAAGTCGTACAACGACACGCTCGGGCACGACGCGGGTGACCTCGCCCTGCAGCATTTCTCGGGCACCATGACCTCGTCGATCCGCCGAGAGGACTCCGCCTTTCGCTACGGAGGCGAGGAGTTCGTCCTCCTGATGCGGGGCGCCGACCGGCGCTCGGCCAAGGCGTGCACCACGCGCCTCCGCGCCGCGCTGAAGCAGTCCCCGGTGGTCCTGACCGACGGCAGCACCCGCCAGATCACGTTCAGCGGCGGGATCGCCGTCGCGGACGAGAGCAACGAGTTCTGGACGGAGGGGATGTTCGGGCGCGCGGACGAGGCTCTGTATCGTGCCAAGGAGTCGGGCCGCGACAGGGACGAGCTCGCCTGACCGGCTCGTCGGTCGGGGCGCGCGGTGGTAGGCTACGGACGCTTTCTCCGGAGGAGCTCATGCGACATCGATTCTTGATCTTGTCGGGCGCGGCGCTGGGACTCGTGGCCGCGGGGGCCGCGGGGTGCGGGGATGACGGTACGACCGGCTCCGGCGCCGGTCAGAGCGCCGGCGGCGGAGACACCACCGTCAGCGGATCGGGGGTGACGGGGACCGGGGTCACCGGGACGGGCCCGACCACCGGGTCCGGCATGTCGTGCCAGAAGCCTGCCCCGCAGCCAGGAGCGCCCGCCGACGTGATGGTGTCCATGGTCTCCGCCGTCGCGCGAGACGCCGCGGGCGCGCCGATCACCGGCTACCCCATGCAGCTCTGCGGCGCGGACCTGTGCCTGAACGGCGACACGAACTCGTTCGGACAGGTCACGTTCAGCAACGGGAACCCGACGCTCGATCGTCCGCTGTTCAAGCCCGGCGACAGCCTCGACTACGGCAAGATCGGCTACCCCTTCGGCCCCGGCTCGCCGAGCCCCCTCACCGGGTACTTCCCGAGCATGGTCGACAGCGGGCAGGGCCTCGCGGCGGGCGCGTCGGTCTCGGCGAGCGGCGCGACCCTGACGATCGCCGCCGACGGCGGCTTCGACGTGGACCTGCTCACCTACGACGAGCCTCAGAAGCAGACGTTCCGCGCGGCCACGGTCCCGGTCGATCTGGTCGACGACGTGACGGGGAGCCCCGACTTCAGCATGGTCTACGCGCTCGGTCCCGTGGACACGCTGCTCTGTCCCCCGGCCATCCTCACCGTCGACAACTACTCGGGCATCGTCGCGGGCGCCGACGTGGAGTTCTGGGGTCAAGAGGTGAACGTGGAGGAGCTCTTCGGCGGCTATGGCGAGTGGGTGAAGCTCGACGATGGCACGGTGAGCGCGGACGGCATGACGGTCTCCACCACGAACGGGCTCCCGGTGCTGCTCACCGTCGCGATCAAGGTGCTCTAGCAGCGCGCGGAGGGGCCGGCTCGAGAGCCCTGCGAGCCGATGCCCACCCTCGGCCCGTGCTCGCGCCTTCGGCGCTGCGCGCGGTCCGTCCCTCCCCGGCGTCGTGCTCGGCACTTCGTGCCTGCGCGCGCCACGGGAGGGGTCGACGGCGTCGATCGCTGGAAGTCCGGCGCGTGCTCCGCTGTAAGGCAGCCGACGCGGCCCCGTTCGGGTGGGCATGAGCGTCCCCGCCACAGTCGCCGCCCTCCTCACCGCCCTGTCGCTCCTCTCCGCGTGCGCGGCCCACAAGCCAGCGGGCACCGGCGGCGACACACCCGTGGGCAACGGGACGCCAGCCGGCGGAGTCCCCTGCGAGCGGGAGGTGGCGCTCGTGTGCCCGGACGGCCAGAAGGACGCGTGCCTGATGACGCCGCCGGCGGGTCCGACGCACGCGTGCGTCGCGCAGTAGGGGGGCGCGACGAGCGCGCTTCTCCGTGGCGCGTCGAGGTCATGCGGCGCCTGGCCGGCGGTTGGACGGCGTGGCGCCGGCCGCGTCGTGAGGCCGCGCGAGAGCGCCCCTGAGGGGTGGCCGCGGGGGAAGCGACGGGGCATGCTCCGGTCGTGCGAGCTTCCGTCGTTCACCCACCAGGATCGGCCCCCGGTCGGTGCGTCCTAGCGGCCGGCGCTCGCGGTCGCGGCGATGGTTGCCCGGTCGCCGCGCCCGCTGGCCCGACGCGGTCGTAGCGGGGACGAATGGGACAGTACCGGGCGCGCGACGTGGTGGGTGTGCCGGGGCTCTTGAGCCTCCTCCGCGTTCCGCTCGCGGTCGCGTTCGTGCTCCTCCCCGATCCGGTCGGCCGACTGCTGATCGTCGCGGCCTCGGGCATCACCGACCTGCTCGACGGCTGGTACGCGAGGCGCTTCGACTGCGCGACGCCCACCGGGGCTGCGCTCGATCCGGTGACGGACAAGGTCTTCGTGACCACCGTGGTCGTCACTCTGGTGCTGGAGCAGCGGATGCCGTGGTGGGGCATCCTCGTGCTCGGCATTCGCGACATCGCGGAGCTGCCCCTCGTGATGCGGTTCGTCGTGAGCGGCCGTGCCCGCCGCGCGCGCGCCGATCACCCGAAGGCGAACCTGGGCGGGAAGCTCGCGACCTTCGCGCAGTTCGTCGTGATCGCGGTGGCGCTGCTGGGCCTCCCCGGGCTCGATCTGGCCCTCGGCGTCGCAGGCGTGGTGGGGGTCGCGGCCGCGCTCGGGTATTGGCGTCAGTTCGGCCGCCTCGGCTGATCTGTGAGCGCGCCCGCCGGGAGTCCCCCGTCGCGCGCCCTTCGCGGGGGTGGGAGGAACCGATCGAAATCTGGGGGGCGAGGTACTGGGGGTGAAGGAGCGGCGACACCCGGCGGCGTGACGTCGTCACTCGTCAGCACACCGCGAGGTCAAAGCGTCCAACGACCCGATTGCGTCTCTCTCCGGAGCCGCGCGCGGAGCTCCGCGAGGAACCGCGCCCGCGGCCACGAGCGCGCGCCGAACCGCTCGAGGTGGTCGGTGTGGACCTGGCAGTCGATGAGGTCGATGCCGCGCCGCTCGAGGGAGCGGACGAAGGTGACGAACGCGACCTTGGAGGCGTCCGGCGCGCGGGAGAACATCGACTCGCCGAAGAAGACGCCACCGAGGGAGACGCCGTAGAGCCCCCCTACCAGCTCGGACCCGGCGTACGCCTCCGCGGAGTGCGCCACCCCGAGATCGAAGAGCCGCTCGTACGCGTCGATCATGTCGCGCGTGAGCCAGGTCCCCCGCTGGCCTCTTCGTGGCGCGACGGCGCAGCGCTCGACGACCTCGCGGAAGCTCCGGTCGACGTGGACCTCGTAGGTGCCTCTCGCGATCTGCTTGGCGAGGCTCTTCGGTACGTGCAGCTCGCTCGTCAGGAGGACGAAGCGCGGATCGGGGCTGTGCCACAGGATGGGCAGGCCGTCCTCGTACCAAGGGAAGATCCCGTTCTCGTACGCCAAGAGGAGGCGCGGCGGGGAGAGGTCGCCGCCGACGGCGAGGAGCCCGCTCGGCTCCGCGCGATCGGCCGGGGGAAAGGCCAGGCGCTTGTCGAGGCGGAAGACGGGCACGAACGTTTCGCGCGGGCTCAGTAGCCTGCGCTGATGCCGCTCGAGGTGGACGGCGACTTGCCCGAGCCGCCGCCGGGCCGCGGACCGCGCGGTGGACCCTTCTGCCCCGGGGCGACGGTCGCGGAGGCTGATGCTGCGGCTGCGGTGGCGGTCGCGTCGGTCGCCGATGCGCTGGAGGCCGAGGGTGCTTCGGACGTGGCGGCGGCCGCGGGAGTCGGCCCGGAGGTCGGGCTCGCCGTCGCTGTGGGGGCCACGGGCGCGCTCGACGGCGGAGCCGCGGCGACGGGCGATCCGGAGAGGCTCCCGGATCCCACGGCGAGCGCGATGAGGACGCCGCACGCTGCAGCCGCGGCCACAGCGATGACGACCCCGAGCCTACGCCGCCGCGGGACGGGCGCGTCTCCCGTCGCCTGGTTCGTCACGCTGAACGGCGAGCCGAACGACGGCTGCGAGGTCGAGCCGGGTGAGGCGTTGGAGCTCGACCCGAAGCTCGGCTGAGAGCCAGACGCGAAGCTCGGCTGAGAGCCAGACGCGAAGCTCGGCTGAGAGCCCCCGCCGATCGAGGGCGGGGGGACCGGTCCGAACCCCGGCTGGGAGGGCGCGCTCGGTGTCGCGGCTGGAAGCTGCGCGCCCAACCCGAGCGAGGGGTGCGACGCCGAGGCGAACGAGGGCTGCGACCCGCCGAGGTTCGGGAGGGATCCTCCGTGTGGGCTCGGCCCCGGCTGGAGGAGCTGAGGCTGGGAGACGCTGCCCGGCAGGGGGTATCCCCCGGAGCCGAACTGCGGGTGGGAGGCCGCGCCCGGATTCGAGGAGGGCGCGGCGGGCACGAGCCCGCCCGGCGGGAGCGCCATCGTGCGCATCCCCGGATCGGAGAGAGGCCCGCGGCGCGCCACGAGCACCGCGTCCACCGCCGCCTTGAACTCCTCCGCCGTCTGGTAGCGCAGCTCCTTCCGGTGGGCGCACGCCCTCATGACGATCACCGCGAGATCGGGATCGACCTCGGGATCGACGGTCCGCGGATCCGGGATGGGCTCGTACACCACCTTGAACAGGATCTCGGCGAACGTCCCTGCCTTCCGGGGGACCTTGCCCGTGAGCGCCTCGAACAGCACGACGCCGACGCTGAAGATGTCGCTCCGCGCGTCGACCTCGTGCGACGCCTGCACGTGCTCGGGGCTCATGTAGTTGGGCGAGCCCATGACGGTGCCGGTCCGGGTCACCGAGCCGCTGTCCCCGACCGCGGTGAACTTGGAGATGCCGAAGTCGAGCAGCTTCACGAAATCCCGCCGCCCGGACTTCTCCTTCACGAGGAACACGTTGTCGGGCTTGAGGTCACGGTGCACGATCCCTGCCTGGTGCGCGCACCGGAGCCCCTCCAGGAGCTGCGAGGCGAAATCCGCGAGCTCCACCGTAGGCATGCGCTTCGTCCGGCGGAGGCGCGTCCGGAGCGACTCCCCGTCCAGGTACTCCATGACCATGAAGCGCTCGCCGGACGCCGTGGCTCCGATGTCGAACACCTCCGCGATGTGATCGCTCCCGATCCGGCTGGCAGCCTGCGCCTCGCGCTCGAACCGCTCCGCCATCTCCTCGTGAGCGCTGGCGCCGGCGTGCAGGATCTTGATGGCCACGGCCTTCTTGAGGCGCATGTGCTCGCCTGCGTAGACCGCACCCATCCCGCCCTCGCCCAGCTTCCGGACGATCCGGTACTTGCCGTCGACGACTTCGCCGTCACGCGACACCGCGCCCATGGTCCTTCAGGGTAGCACAGGCGCGTGATATAGCGTTAGACGCTCCCATGAGAGGGTCTCTCTCCCGCGCGACGCTCCTCTTTGGCCTCGCCCTTGCCGCCTCCGGCGTGGCGTCGATGTGGGACACCGGCGCGGCGCAAGCCGCCGACGAAGCGGTGAAGAAGCGGGCGCGGGAGCTCTTCACGAAGGGCGCCGAGGCGGTGCAGGCGGGCCGAGCCGCCGACGGCCTGCCTCTGCTCCTCGAGGCCGAGAGCCTGTTCCACGCGCCTACGCACGTACTCTTCATCGCGCGCGCGCAGGCCGCGCTCGGGAAGTACCTCGAGGCTGACTCGACCTACAAGAAGCTCGTCGAGGAGCCGCTCGGCCCCAAGGCGTCCAAGCCGTTCCTGGAGGCCCAGGAGACGGGCAAGGCAGAGCGGGCGGCGCTCAGCCAGAAGATCCCGCGCTTGGTCGTTCAGGTCGAGCCCGCCGACCTCCAAGGCCTCGAGATCCGCCTCGACGGGAGCGTGTTGCCCGTGAAACTGGGCGAGCCAGTGCCCGTGGACAAGGGCTCGCACACGGTGACGGCCGTCGCGCCGGGGTACGTCGATGGCAAGGTCACCGTCGAAGCGCACGACTCCCGGACCACCGCGGTGCGCATCCAGCTCTCGCCGGTCGGCAAGAGCGGGGAGGTCGTCGCGCCCCCACCTTCGGAGGAGCCGGGGTGGTCTCCCATGAAGACCGCTGGGGTCCCCCTCATGGCGGTCGGCGGCGCCGCGATGCTCGCCGGGGGCGCTCTGGGCATCGTCTCGCTCCTGAAGAAGTCGGACGCCGACGATCAGTTCGAGACGTGCGGCCGGCCCTGCGAGGCCGAGATCACCGCGCTCGACGAGGACGCGGCCCTGTTCGGCAACGTGGGCATCGGCGTGCTGGCGGGCGGAGCCGCCGTGCTCGGCACCGGCGTGGTCTTGTTCGTCCTCGGCGCGGGCTCCGAGGCCCCGCCCACCCAGTCTGGGAGCGCGACCCTCCTCTTCGGGCCCGGGTTCGTCGGCGTCGAGCGGTCGTTCTAGTCTCGGGGACCACGAGTCCTGGGGCCACGGTCCACGGGGAGCGACGGCCCCGCGACGCGCCGCGCGAGGTCGCGCTCGCCGCTGGGCGCGCCGTCGAGTGGGGGCGCGGGGAGACCGTGGTGGAGCGGGCTCGAGGCGTGATAGCGTCGCGCCGAAATCACCATGAGATACCTCGTCCGAGGCACCAACTGGTCCGTCAGGGTGTTCGCCGTCGCCGCGCTCGGGCTGGGCGCGCTGCCGCTCGCGCACTGCGGAGACGACGCTGGCTCGGGCGGCGCCGGCACCACGAGCGGCACCACCGCGAGCGTGTCCACGGCCACGGCGACGGCGGCGTCCACCACGACCGGCGGGCAGGGCGGCGCCGGCGGGATGTCCAACCTCGAGCCGATCACGTGCGACGTCGCGATCATCGGCGGCGGCGTCGGCGGTCTCCACACCGCGTTCCGCCTCGCCCCGATGCTAGGCGACCAGGTCTGCCTCTTCGAGAAGGAGGCGCAGCTCGGCGGGCGCATCTACGACGTGCCCCTCGACGAGAACGATCCGAGCTCTCCGCGGTTCGGGACGGGCGCGCGGCGCGTGATGGAGGGGCAGACGGTGCTCCTCGACCTCGCGAACGAGCTCGGCCTCACGCTCGAGACGCCCCCGACGGAGGCTGATCTCGTCAACGCCCGCGGCCTCTACGGCACGTCGAAGGAGGCGCTGGTCGGTGCATACGCCATCACCCCGCAGGGCGGCGACACCGAGACGGCCCTCTACGACGAGCTCCGGTTCGGGCCCGCGCGGGCGTTCGTGGACGACTACCCGGACCTGCGCTCTTACATCCAGGACACCGTCGGCAACGAGGAGTTCGCCTTCTTGCACGACGTGTCGAGGTTCCGCGCCGACTTCGAGTACCCGCTCGATGCCGGTGGGTACATGGACTACCTCGACGAGGAGTGGGACGTCTGCTGCACGCCGTCATACCCCGTGGGCGGCATGTCCGAGTTCATCCGAGGGATGGAGGCTGCGGCGGTAGCCGACGGCGCGCGGATCTTCACCAGCGATCCGGTCGCGGAGATCCAGCGCGACGGGACCGCGTACCGGCTGATCACCGCGACGCATGACGTCTCCGCCCAGCGGGTCATCGTCGCGGTCCCCCCCGTGGCGATGCAGCACATCGACGGCGACGTGGCAGAGGACCTGAAGGCGCAGCCGCAGATGCAGCAGATCATCGGCGTGGAGGTGGTCACCGTCACGCAGTGGTGGCCGAACGCTTGGTGGTCCACCATCGAGGATCCGGGCGGCGTCGCGCCGGACAACAACGTGTGGCGGGCCTGGACCACCGAGCACTGCCTGAACTTCATCGAGATCCCCCTCGAGCCGTACGGCGTGGACCAGATGGCCACGCGCAGCGTCTACGACGACGACGCGAACTGCGTGGAGTTCTGGAAGACCCTGCTGGCGAACGGGGGCATCGCGGCGGTCGAGGAGGAGATCCAGCGCGGGCTCGAGCACCTGTTCAACGACAACCTCGTGACGACGCCCTCCTCGGTCGTGATCCCGACGCCGCTCAAGACGCACGTGCAGGTCTGGCCCGCGGCGTGGCACTGGCTCGCCGCGAGCTCCGACTTCACGAACGCGGACATCTTCGGCTGGGCCACCGAGCCGCTCCAGGGTGAGGAGGTCGCGCTCGTCGGAGAGGCGTACCATCCGCAGCGCTCCGGCTGGAGCGACGGCGCCTACAAGTCGTCGATCAACCTCCTCAACACCAAGTACGGCTTCACCCTGCCAGGCGCTGCGCCCGCGAAGGGGCAGCCGAGGAGCCCGGGCTTCCGCCGGGTCGGCGCGTCCGCCAAGTAGCCGGCTCCTCGCCCGCCAGCGGAGCTCCGACGTCGAGCATCGCCGAGGCGCCGGATCGAGCCGGCCCGCTGGCTCGAGCTCTCGGCGAGGCACGGCGCTGAGCGCCCGGCTCCACGTTGCAGCGGCGCAGCGCCCTCCGTACTCTCGCGGGCATGCGGGTCTCTGCATGACGCGCGCGACCCTCGCAGAGTGGCTTGCTCCGTTGTCGCTCGCGGCGGACGCCGGCGCGGCGCTCCCCCCGGAGACGGCGTTCCGCACGGCCCTGCTCGCGACGAAGGCCGCGGAGCTGTCGGCCGACGCGATCGATCCCGCGGACGTGTACTTCGGCGGACTGCTGCGTCACCTGGGGTGCAGCTCCACTGCGAGCGTGGAGACCAAGATGATGGGTGACGAGCGCGAGCTCCGATCGTCCCTCGCCCTCGCGGACGCGGCGTCCCCGGTCTCACTCCTGCGCGCCGCGAGCGCTGGATTCGGCGCCGGCAAGGGCACGTTCGAGCGCGCGCGCCGCGTGGCCTCCTTCATGGTCCGGGCGCCCCGCATGGTGAAGGCGATCTTCTCCGAGCGGTGCGAGGTCGCGGTACAGCTCGCCACGCGCTTGGGGCTGCCGGAGGGCGTGCGCTCCGTGCTCGACGAGACGTACGAGCGCTTCGACGGAAAGGGCGTCCCGCACGGCAAGAAGGGCGCCGCGCTCTCCGCTGCCTCCCGCGTCCTCGCGGGGGCAGAGCTCGTGGCGACGTGCGCGCAGCTTCCGGGCGGGGCGGACATGGCGCGCGACCTCCTGACGATCCGCCGCGGCACGCAGTTCGACCCCGTCGTCGTCGATCTGTTCCTCTCGCACTGGGACGACGTGCTCGTGGAGATCGGTCCGGGCGTACGCGCGCGGCTGCTCGAGCGAGAGCCAGAGGTGATGGCGTCGATAGACCTCGGGGACGCTCAGGCGTTCGCGCTCGCCTTCGCGGACTTTGCGGACATGAAGTCGCCGTTCACGGCCGGCCATAGCCGCTGCGTCGCGGCGTGCGCAGCAGCGGCAGGCCGCGAGCTTGGCCTCCCGGACGCCGACTGCGCGCGCCTCCACACGGCGGGCCTGCTCCACGATCTGGGGCGGGTCAGCGTCTCGAACGCCATCTGGGACAAGCCCGGACCGCTCGACGATGCGGAGCGTGAGACGATGCGCGCGCACGCGGGGTTCACCGAGCGGATCCTCTCGGCGAGCCCGCCGTGGAGGGACGTCGCGATCCTCGCTGCGTCCGATCACGAGCGCGTCGATGGATCCGGCTACCCGCGCGCGGCCCTACCACCGAACGTCGGCGTGGCGGTGCGCATCCTCGCCGCTGCCGACGTGCTCGTCGCGCTCACGGAGCCACGCCCGCATCGCCCGGCGATCGAGCCTGATGCGGCGGCGAAAGAGCTCCGCACGATGGCGTCGCGGGGCGCGATCGACCGCGCGGCCGCCGACGCCGTCCTCGCCGGGCAAGGCCTCCTGGGCAAGAGGCCACGACCGAGCCTGCCGTGCGGCATCACGGAGCGCGAGCTCGAGGTCCTGCGCCTGCTCGCCCGCGGCTTGGTGGACAAGGAGATCGCGTCCGAGCTCGGCCTGTCGCCCCGGACCGTGCACCACCACAACCAGAGTATTTTCCGGAAGATCGACGTCACGACGCGCGGGGCAGCGGCGCTCTTCGCGGTCGAGAACGGCCTCCTCTAGCGGCCCCTGCGCCGCAGCGGCCCCGTGCCCACAGGGGCGCGGATAGGCAATCTTGCCGATGTCCCCTCCGACGCAGATCCGTAGGTTCTCTCCTGTGCCCGGCGGCACGCCGGACGTGAACTGCGAGCCCGAGAGGGTCGCGAGCCTGAACGACGAGGAGAGAGACCATGAGCACCGAGCAAGCCAACATCGAGTTCGTCAAGGACCTCTACGCCGCCTTCAACCGCGGCGACCTGCCGTACATCCTGGAGCGCTTCGCGCCGGAGCTCGAGGGCTTCGGCGTCACCGCCAACGGTGCAAAGAAGGCGCCGTGGCACTTCGTGGGCAAGACACGCGCGGACGTGGCGAGGTACTTCGAGACGCTCATCGGTGCGATGGAGCCGCTCCGCGTCGAGGTCGAGCACCTCGCCGCCGCGGGTGATTGCGTCTACGCGACGCTCCACCAGGAGTGGAAGGTCCGCAAGACCGGCAAGATCCTGCCCATGAAGGACGGGATCCATCGGTTCAAGGTGCGGGACGGCCAGGTCGTCGGGTGGCTCGCCGCCGAGGACACGCAGCTCACGAACGAAGCGCTCGCGTGAGAGCGACTCCGGAGGGCGGCGTCTGGCGTTCGACCGACCCGAGTCGAAGCTGTCGCGAAGGGCCGTGGGGCGAGGCGAAGCGCTGCCCCTCCGGGCACGCGCTGGTGGAGCACGGCGCTGCCACCCGTCGATCTCCTCGGCCCGACCTCAGCACACTCCCGACGACCACCCGCTCCTTCAGCAGCCAGCCTGGGCGGCCGCCCCCACGCGGCGGATCTCCTCCACGAGCGCTTCCAGGACGGGGAGCGTGGTGAGGGGGTTCATCAGCGTGACGCGCAGGTACGACCGGCCGCGGAGCGTCGTCGCCACGCAGTAGAAGGCGCCGCTCTCACGGAGCGCGTCGCGGATCCGACGCTGCAGGGCTTCCACGTCGGAGGCGCCCGAAGGGACGAAGCGGAAGCAGACGATGTTGGAGTCGGGCTCGCAGGCGAGCTCGAAGTCCGGCGCGGCCGCGAGCTGGGCGGCGAACGCCCGAGCCAGGTCGTGGGCGCGCTCGACCGCCTCCGTGAAGACGCGCGTGCCGAGCGTGGCGAGGCACCCGTAGAGGGAGAGCGCGATGAGCGGCTTCGTGCACTCGACGGTTCGCAGACCGATGTCGAACCATGGCGGCTCGGCGCGATCCTCGAAGAGGTACTCGGCCTTCTGCGCGAACGTCGCGTAGGGCGCGCGGTCGTCCCGGAAGAGGACGGCGGTCGCGAGCGCCGGCATGCTCATGAGCTTGTGCGCGTCCCACACGAGCGAGTCGGCGCGCTCGATCCCGCGGAGCGCCGGCGCGTACCGCGGCGAGAGCAGCGCGGAGGCGCCGTGGGCGCCGTCGACGTGCAGCCAGAGCCCCTGGTCGGCCGCGACGTCCGCGGCGTCCTCGAGCGGGTCGATCGCGCCGGTGCCGGTCGCCCCCGCGCTCGCGACGAGGGCGAACGGGACGAGCCCACGGTCCGTGGCGCGCCGCACGGCGGCGCGGGCGTCGCTCGGGATCATCCGGTACCTGGCGTCGGTCGCGATGGGCACCACCGCCGCGCGGCCGAGGCCCATGACCTGGGCGGCGCGCTCGATCGAGTAGTGGACGTGCTCGCACGCGAGGATCGCCAGGGCGGGGCCAGCGCCCTGGCCGGCCTCGCGCACGTCCACCGGTGCCTTGGCCTGGCGAGCGGCGAGGAGCGCGGTCAGGTTCCCGAGCGAGCCGCCCGACGTGAGGACGCCTCCGCCCCGCTCCCAGGAGAGCAAACCCAGCATCCACTCCACCACCCGCCGCTCGAGCGCGGAGAGCGCGGGCCCGGACTCGAACGCGGCCATGCCGTTGTTGAGCACCTGGGCCACCAGGCCGAGGAGCGCCGCGCGTGGGATGGCCGCGCTCACCTGGTGGCCGACGTACCGCGGGTGGTGCTGCCAAGGCGACCGCGCGAGGACGTGCTCCACGAAGCTGGCGAGATCCAGCTGCGGCCCCTCCGAGAAGCCTGGCGCCGTCCGCGCGAGCAGCTCCGCGGGGCCCGGGAAGCCGCGGGTGACGGATCCGGCGCCGGTGATCGCGTCCTCGAGGTGCGCCGCGAGGCGCGGGACGATCCACGCCGCGTCCTCGCGGAAGGCGGCCGGCGACCACGCCTCGACGGCGGACGCGGGGGGCGCGCTGAGCGCCGCCTCGGTGGCCCGGTCCGCGCGACTCGCCTCGTCGCACGCCGCGGCGAGCTCGGCGTTCTCGGGCACGCGCTCCACGAAGCTGCGCGCGTGCGCCGGATCGGAGAGCGACGCTCGACGCAGCGCGAGCCGCCCGCGCGCGCGCGCGCCGATCGCCGCCGCCCGCGGCGCGTCGTCGACCGCCCTCGCGGCGCGCAGGCTCGCCAGGAGGACCAACGGCTCGAACTCCTCGATGCCCTCGTACTCCTCCAGGATGGCGAGGGCCTCGCTCGCGACGACGTCGGCCTCCACCGCGTCGCCGCAGGCGAGGAGCGCGAGCGACCGAACCGCGAGCGCGCCCGCGTAGGCGGGCGGAGAGCCCGCGAGGAGAGGCAACGCGCGGTTCGCCTCCTCGAGCGCGACCCTGGGCTCGCCGAGCGCGAGCCGAAAGCGCGACAGGTACACCCGCGTCCAGCCCTCGAACCTCTCGTCCCCGCGATCTCGGGCCTCCGCTGCGACGCGCTCCGCCAGGCTCGCTGCCTCCGCGGGGCGGCCCTCGGCGAAGGAGAGCAGCGAGAGGTTCTGGTCGGCGCGCGTGACGAGGGGAAGGAGGCCGAGCCGCGTCGCGCGCTCGCGCGCTCTATCCAGGCACGAGCGCGCGGCGGCGTGGTCTCCGACCTGCAGGTACGCGAACCCGACGCTGACGAGCGCGTTGCACGAGCCGCGTACGTCGCCCGCTCGCTCGTACGCCGCGAGCGCCGCCGCGTACCTCGCGAGGTCCGTGGCGACGTCGCCTCGATGACGCGCCCTCGCCCCGAGCAAGCGCTCGACCTCCGCGAGCACGCTCGGTTCGATGGCGTCGCCGAGCCGCAGGCGCTCTTCGTCGACGAAGTCCACGACCTCGTCCGTGGCGTAGTCGCCGAGCTGGAACAGCCTCCGCCCGACGGCGCAGAGCGCGAGCAGTCGGGCACCGGCGGCCTCCGCTCGGAACGGGACGCGAGCGATGCGCTCACGCCACAGCACGGCCGGGCGGTAGTCGCTGTGGACCCCCGCGAGGGTGGCGAGCTGCTCGGCGGCGGCGAACCACGGGGCCGTGCCGGCGGGGAGCGCAGCGTGCGCGACCTCGGCCGCCCGCTCGGCCTCCGCCAGGTTGCCCATCCAGCGGTGGGCCTCCGACTCGATGAGGGAGAGGCGCCCCACCAGGGCCTCCGCCGACCCGCCCGCCGACCGCGCCCGCAGCGAGAGCGCCAGCGCCGTGAGGAAGTCATGTCTGCCGAGCGCGTGCGCCGCCGCGTCCGCCGCGCACGCGGCGGCCCGCGCGCGCGCTCCCCCTCGCTCGAAGTGCTCGGCGAGCACCAGCGGGTCTGGCTCGCCCGCCTTCTGCAGCCACTCCGCGGCCAGCCGATGTCCCGCGGCGCGATCGCGCTCCGTCAGCATCTCGTAGGCGGCGTCGCGGACGAAGGCGTGACGGAACTCGGCCTCCTGCTGCGTCGCGAGCCGGCTCGCGCCGCGTAGGTCGATGAGCTCCTCCGCCAAGAGGCGATCGAGGACGAGCCGCATCGCCCGGTCGTCGGTTCGCCGCGCGTCCGCCTCACCGCGACCTCTCGAGGCTGGCGCGGCGAGCGTCGCGGTCGACGATGGGTCGACCTGGCCGAGCAGCGCCGTCACGCCCTCGATCCAGAACGTGTTGCCGAACACGCTCGCGGCGCGCAAGACCCTCCGCACCTCCGACGGGAGCGCCTCGAGGCGCGACTGAACCATCGCGACGACCGTCGCCGGCAGTCGGTCGCCGCGCGCGTCGGCGACGAAACGGACGAGCTCCTCGAGGAAGAAGGCGTTGCCCGCCGAGAGCGACACCACGCGGTCCTTCGTCGACGGATCGGCCTCGGCACCGAGCATCCCGTCCACGAACGCCCGGCAGTGCTTCGCCGCGAGGTCTCCGACGACCAGGTGGAGCGCGCCGCGGAGCCCTGTGAGGCTCGGGAACGCCGTGGTCGTCTCCGGGCGGCCCACGATCACGAGGAAGAGCGGGAGCGCGCGTGCGTGGCGGAGCACCGCCTCGAGCAGGCGCACGCTCGCCGCGTCGCCCCAGTGCGCGTCCTCGATCACCATCACGAGCGGCCCCGCGGTCGCTTCGGCGAAGACGAAGTCCTCGAAGGCGCGCGTGAGCTGGTCGCCCATGAGCGCGCGGTCTGCCCGCGCCGCCCGGAGCTCTTGATCGCCGGCGTCGGGGAACGGGAGCCCCACGATCTCGCCCAAGAACGCGGCGACGCGGGCGGCGTCTGCGCCTCGGAGGTGCCGGGCGACGCGGCGGCTGACCCTGGCGACGGCGTCGTCCCCGCGCTCGTCCGTCCCCAGCCCGAGCGCGCCGCGGAGCGTGGAGGCGACGAGGGAGAGGGGGGAGCCGGCGACGAGGGGGTCCCCGCGGCCGAGCCACCGGCTGGTGTGGTCGTCGAGCGTGCGGAGCCACTCGGAGACGATCCGGCTCTTCCCGATGCCCGCCACGCCGGTGACCACGGCCGCGCTCGCGACTCCCTCCCCGCGGCACTCTTCGTAGAGCGAGTCGATCATGCGGATCTCGCGGCTCCGCCCCACGAAGGGCGAAGCGCGGCCGAGGACCAGCCGGGGGCCCGCGGGGGCGTCGAGCTCGCCGAGCAGCTCGGCGCCACGGTCGTCGGTCGCCACGAGGTAGCGGTGCTCCAGCAGGTCTCGGGCGAGGCCGTCCATCCGGATCGTGCCCGGCTTCGCGCGGGGCAAGAGCTCCGACACCCGATCGATGACCTCGCCGACCGGCACGCGCCCGCTCGCGGAGCGACCGATGGCCAGCGCCAAGCGCAGGCCGGGCTGAGCCTCTCGGAGCGCGAGGGCGCACCGCGCGCTGCGGAGCGCGAGATCCACCGCGGAGCCCGCGCCCTCGAGGAACGCGATCGCCGAGCCGTCCGCGAGCGCCGCGAAGCGCGCGCCGAAGGCGCCCACGTCCGCGGCGAGGCCCTCCAGGCTCACGTGCGCGTCGCTCTCGAGGGTCGGCGAGTCCGGTCCGCGCGGCGGCGCGTCTCCCTCGTACCGGCGGGCAGCGACCACCGCGACGAGCCGCTGCTCGTGCGTCGTGAGCGGTCGGGGCGGCAGGCTCGACGTCCCGTGGGGACGCGGCGCCGCCTCCACCATCTCTTCACCGAGCGACGTGAGGAGCCGGGCGACCTCCAGCCCGTTCGCGGGGCGGTCTGCAGGGTCCTTCGCCAGGAGACGCGCCACCAGGGCGTCGAGCTCCTCGGGCACGGACGGCAAGAACCGAGCGATCCGTGGGGCTTCGTCGAACAGCACCTTCGCGAGCACGGCCATGACGTCGTCCCCCTCGAACGGTGCACGGCCCGTGACGCACTCGAAGAGCAGGCACCCGAGGGCGTAGACGTCGGCGCGGGCGTCGACGTCCTTCCGCCCGCGCGCCTGCTCCGGCGCCATGTACGCGGGCGTCCCGATGGCCGTCCCGCTGCGGGTCATCATCCGGGTCGCTGCGAGGAGCCGCGCGACGCCGAAGTCGAGCACCCTCGGATCGTCGAAGCCGGGCCCCACCAGGAACACGTTGCTCGGCTTGAGGTCTCGGTGCACCACGCCCCGCCCGTGGGCGTGGCCCGTCGCGCTCGCGATGATCGCCATCATGGCGATGGACTCGTCCACGCTCGGGATCGCCGTCGCCAGCCGATCTCCCAGCGTGGCCCCCTCGAGCCAGTCGAGGACGAGGTAGGGGCGCCCTTCCGCCGTGACGCCTCGGCCCCGGTAGCCGACGATGTGCGGGTGGACGAGATCGGAGAGCACCCGGGCCTCCCGATCGAAGCGCGCGAGATCCCCGGGCTCGGTGGTCGAGAGGACCTTCACGGCGACCTGCCCGCCGGTCTCGCGGTCCACGCCGCGGTACACCGACGCCATGCCCCCGCTGCCGGCGAGCTCCTGCACGTCGTAGCGGTCGCCGACCGTCGCGCCTGTCAGCACGGGGTCATCGTAGTCCCGTCCGAGCTCGATTTCTCCGATCGACTCGTGGGGCGCCCCCGCGCTCGCCCTGCCCCCTCACCGGGGCGCTTCGCGTGGCGGAGGCAAGTCCTCGCACGCCCGCGCGAAGCGCTCCGCGCGCGCCCGGGACGCGACGCGCAGCAGGCCCTGATCGCGCTCCCACCGCGCTCGCACGTCGTCGGGTGCGCGCGCGAAGGAGCTCGCGAGGGCGCGCCCGATCGAGTCGAGCGCGAGGACGACGCCCTCGAGCGCGACATGCGTCGCGCGCTCGGTCGGATCGAGCGCGCCGACCCCCCGGACCGCCAGCGCGAGCGCCGTGAGCCGCGCGAGCGCCGCGCGGTCGAACCCGTGCGCCAACGCGACGCCCACCAGGTGACCGACGAGGGCGGCGAAGACGTGGACGTCCTCGATCGTTCGAAACGGCTTGAGGTACAGATCGTAGGCGTCGCCATCGAGCAGCTCCTCGGGTCGCACGGAGACCGCCGCGAGGGTGAGCCGGCCGTGGGCGATCTCGGGCGCGAAGGGCGTCTCGGGCATCCTGCCGAGCGTGATCCCGGCGCGATCCAGCGGGATGAGGGCGGCGCGGAGGAGCGGACGGCCGTCTCGCTCGCCTGCGCGCGCGAACACCACCACGTCGGCGGCCTCCTCCGCCAAGGTCGTCCAGATCTTCTCCCCGGTCAGCGTCATGCCACCGCCCTCCTCGCGGAGCTCGGTCCGGATGGCGCGCGGGTGGGCGCCTCCTTCTTCGGACGCCGCGAGGCACGTGCGCCGCGACGCGCGAGCGCCAAGCAGCCGCCGGAGCGCCGGCAAGTAGCCGGCCGCGAACGCAAGGCCCACGCGGCCGGCCAGGCGGCCCCCGAGAAGCGCCTCGTCGACGGTGTCGAGCCCGGCGGGCAGGTCCGCCGACAGCGCGCGGAGGAAGGGACCGGCGGCCTCGTGATCGAGGGCCGGCCGTGCGTCGAGCAACCGAGAGAGCACCTCGTCGCGAGCCATGCGGCGATCTACTCCGACCGGGCGCGAGTCGCCACCGCCGCGCCCCGCTCGTGCGCGCCTTCAGGGCACCTCGAACGTGACCTTCGCGGCTCTCCGCCCGGGCGACACGAAGCGGAGCTTCGTGAGCGCGTCCGCCAGGCAATCCGCGGCATCCTCGCCGGCCTCGCTCGGAGGCGCCACCCCGACCGAGAGGACGCGGCCGTCGGGCCGCACGTACGCCGTCGCGACGAAGCTGCCGCTCACGCCCTTCTTGCACCTCGAGAGTCGAGCGGAGGCGGCCCGCACGGTCGAGCGGACGCGCTTGGCCTCCCATTGGGCGGGCTCGGCGCCCGCGTCGATGTCGAACGCGCGCGACGCGAGGCCCTCGCCACCGACGGGCTTCGGCCACGTCACCGCCCGCGCCAGATCCACGACGCACCGCTCGGTGTCGCGATCCCCGAGGGTCGACTCGCTGAGGTACGCCCACCGCGCCGACCCGCTCCGATCGATCCGGAGCGACACGACGAAGCGCCCCCCGAGCTCCCGCACGCGCTCCGACCCCGACCGCACGCACGCGAGCACCTGCTTCTCGAGCGCGCCGAAGGTCCGCTCGACGTCGTGATCGTTCATCCCCCCGATCTCGCTCTCCATCGACGAGGGGCCGGGGTCGACGCGCACCGGCTCGTCGGGCGGCTGGACGACGACCGGCGGCGGCGCCGCGCTGCAGCCGGCGGTCGCGACGAGGAGGCAGGCGAGGGCGACGACTCTCATGCGCGAGCGCCCTCAAGCACATGGCGCGCCAACCGGCGCGAGGGCGTCGCCGCGTTGGTTCGTCGCGCCATTGCTGGGAAACGCGGTCTTCGCGGGGGGGCAAGTCGCTGCGCCGGCCTAAATGGATCCGAGCGGATCCAGGTCGCGCGCTCCCGCCGGCGCGCACCTACACCCGCGCCGGCGTTAACGGAGCCGGCGGCGGGGCCCTCGGCCGCCCGGGCGGTCGCGTACGCGCGAGGCGGTGGCGCATGGGCGTCGAGGTGTCGACGTGGCGCGGCCGTGAGCCGGTCGACCCCGTGCCGCCGGCAACGGCGAGGATTCCCGAGAACGGATCGCTCCCACGGCGTAGCATCCCATCGCTTGGCCGTGCTCCTCCGCCCGTCGCTCGGCGCGCTCGCGCTCGTGCTGCTCGCGTCGACCGAGGCCGACGCCGAGCCAGCCCCAGCGCCTTCGCCCGGGGACGCCGAGCCGGCCGCCACCACGCGGGGCGGTCCCGCCCCAGCGCCGCGCCCGAGGGAGCTGGAGCCGCTCCCGGGGCAGCCGCCGGCGGGCGAGAAGCGCGCGCCGCAGGACTACGACGGGCGCGAGGACGTCACGACCGTCGCGGAGGACGCGCTCTGGATCCCGCGCGTGCTCCTGTTTCCGCTCCACGTCGTCACGGAGTACGTGATCGTCACGCCGCTCCGCGCCCTCGCGTTCGCGATCGAGACCGACGAGGAGGTTGGAGGGGTCATCCGCAACCTCCTGTTCGAGCCGAGCACCGTGGGCGTCACCCCGACGGCGTTCATCGAGTTCGGCTTTCGCCCCAGCGTCGGGCTCGTCTTCTACTATAACGACCTCTTCGCGAAGGGGAACGACTTCCGCGCGAGCTTCGGCTTCGGCGGCACGCGCTACTGGAAGGTGGGCGCGGTAGACCGCATCCCGATCGTGCCGCCCATCGGCACCGAGCGGTCACGCTCGTTCGTCCAGATCGAAGCCGACTTCCTGATCCGCAGCGACCTTCGCTTCTGGGGCATCGGCCCTCGCACCCTCGACGACGACGATGTCCGCTACGGGATCCGGACCTGGGGAGGCGGCGGGCGCCTCCACTTGGAGCCCTGGCGCGGCAGCTTCTTCGAGGCTTGGGTGACGGGTCGCGACACCACGACCGGACCGGGCGAGTGCTCGAACGCCGTCACGGTGGTGGACCCGTACCCCGACGACTCGCTCGGCGTCGCGCGGGTCTGCGACCCACCGACCGTCCGGCAGCGCGCGCTGCAAGGCGAGCGGCCGCCGCCCGGCTATGCGCGCCCGTACGTGACGGTGAAGAGCGGGATGCGCGTGGTCCTCGACTCGCGACCCGAGCGGCCAGCCCCCGGCACCGGGGTGGCCGTGGACCTGTCGGCGGAGCAGGCCTCCGACGTCGATCCGCCGGCGCGCGGCTCGTGGTTCAACCTCGGCGCGTCGCTCGCGGGGTTCCTCGACCTCACGGGCACGCAGCGCGTGCTCTCGCTCAGGCTCACGGCCCGCATGATCCAGCCCGTCGACGAGGAGGCCTACACGCTCCCGTTCACGGAGCTGCTCGGATCTCGCCGGATCGAGGACGTCCCCGACCTCGAGCTCATGAAGGGGTTCCGTCCCGGGCGGCTCGTCGGCAGGAGCGCCACCGCCGCGACGCTCGAGTACCGCTGGCCCGTGTGGGCGTTCCTCGACGCGATGGTGCAGACGGCGGTCGGCAACGTGTGGAGCGACCCGCACCTCGACGACTTCCGCTTCGAGCTCCTGCGGTTCTCCTTCCTCGGGGGGATCCGGAGCTCGAACCACCGCGACCACTCGTTCAACCTCCTGTTCGGCGTCGGGACGGAGACGTTCGAGCAGGGCGCGGCGCCGAACTCGGCGCGCATCTTGATCGGCGGGACCACCGGCTTCTGATCAGCGCTCACGCCGGTCGTGCGGTCGAGAGCAGCGCGACGAGGAGCCGCGCGAGCGCGTCGAAGCCCGCGTCGAGGTCGAACTCCGGGTCGACCAGCTTCTGCACGATGAGCCCGTCGATGGCGGGGATGATGACCGAGGCGAGCGCTGCGTGGCCCACGCCGAGGTTTGCGCCGACCTTGCGCTCCGCTTCGGCGACCAGGGACGCCGTGTGCTCGCGCACCTCGCGGTGGAGGACCGCGACCTCCAACGCGAACGATGCGTCCCGCAAGGCCAGCGCGTCCAGGTCCGCGATGAGCCGGTACCAGTCGGGGAGCTCCAGGCCGCGCCGCTTGGACCAGGCGAGCAGGGCGCGGGTGCTCTCGACGGGATCGTCGGGGAGCGTGAGCGCGGCCATCTCGCCCCGGTAGGTCCGGCACGCCTCACGGACCGTCTCGAGCAGGAGCTCTCCCTTCGAGGCGAAGTAGTAGTGCACGAGCCCTGGAGCCACGCCGGCCGCGCGGGCGACCTCCTTGATGGACGTCTCGTGGCTCCCGCGCTGTGAAAGCACCGCGTACGCCGCCGCGACGATCTTCTGTCGCGCGGTCGGGCTCGCCGAGGGCTCCGGCGGGGGCGGGTCTAGGGCTCGTTCAGGCAGGCGTCGATCTCCGTCTCGCACTCGGTCTGGGGATCCGAGGACGTCATCAGGCATCGTACGCCATCCGAGACCAGGACGCTCGACTCCGGGCGCGAGGCGAGCACGCAGTCGGTGAGGTCGGCGAGGAACTCGAAGAACCCGGAGCTCTGGATGCCGGCGATGCACCCGAGGGTGGCGGGGCAGGCCGCCGTGCCTTGGCCGACCCAGTTCGCGTTGAGGTTCTGCGTGTTCTGTACGTCGTCTGGATCCAGCGCGCAGTTCGACACCTGGGGCGTCGCCGGCCAGTAGGACGAGATGAACATGCACATCTCGTCCGTCGAGCGTGGCCCCTGGTACACCGTGCGCGCCTCCGGGTTCTGGTAGCGGCAGTGGTACTCGATGCGGCTGCCGGCCGAGACCGAGAGGCCCTCCTCCCAGACCTTGACGGGCACCCCCTCCCACGCGGTGTTCTGGTAGATCGTCTCGCGGGTGCCGTCCGGCGCGACGCGTACCGCGGCGTAGTCCACGCCGCGGCGGTGCATGTGCGACTGGGCGTTGCCGATCGTGATGTCGTGGGGCAGAGGGCAGGACATCTGCGCGACGCCGCCGCCCATCGAGTCCACGCGGATGAGCGGGTTGTACCAGAAGAGCACGCCGCCCTCCGCGCGCACGTCGGCGTCCGGGATCGTGTGGACGTTGATGCGGACGTCGGGCTGGAGCACCTCCTGCTGCGCGTTCACGTAGTGGACGTTCATGAGGAGGACCGCGTTCGGCGGCACCCGCAGCGCGACGTCGCTCGGGAAGGACACGATCGACTCGCCGGTCGCGTTCTGGGACCCCGCGATCAGGTTCGAGACCTTCCAGTTGAAGGTGACGCCGTTCGAGCAGTCGAACGGGCCCGACGTGTCGACGGGGGCGCCCTGCTCGTCGACGAGCGGCACGTCGGTGTACGGCGTGGAGTAGAGGAGCACGTGGTGGCTGCCGGTGCTGAACTGGATCTCGTCGCGGTTCACGTTGAGCCCCTCGGGGGGCGCACGGAAGAACTGACAGTGCTCGACCTCCGTCCCCGCGGGGATGCTCGTGACGAGCTGGTACTGGACGCCCTTGCCCGGCTCGGGGGGCGCCAAGGGACCCTTCTCGGGCTCGGGGATGGGCGCCGACTCCGTCTCATCCTCCCCGCAGGCAGAGATGGAAAGTGCTGCAAAAACAAGGACAAGGCCTGAGACTCGAGACATGGGCGCTCCTTGGTTGCTCGACCAACCAGCTTCATAGAGCCGTTCGGCGGACTGTCAACCCGGCCAGCAGCTTTTCTTCACCGTCCTTGTGCCTCCGCGTCCGCCATTCGCTCCAGGGCGGCCGAGAGCTCCCGCCGCAGCGTGTCGGGATCGCCGAGGGGCCCGTGCACCAGGCGACCCTCTTCGGGTCGGACGAAGACCCCGACGGTCGGCGTTCGGCCGGCGTAGCGGTCGAAGAACTCGCCCACATGCTCGCTGCGCGCGTGCTGCGCTGCGCGCGCGGTGGAGCGGGCGTCGGTGACGTCGAGCGTGACGAGGTCCACCTTGCCCTCGAAGGGCGCGAACCCCGCGAGGATCCCGGGCATCACCTCGCGGCACGCGCCGCACCAGGCGGCGCTGATGAGGACGAGCTTGGGGCGCGCGAAGCGGCGCGGGGCCGGCTCGCCCGGCGGGGCATGCGCGGTCGCGGCCTCGGGCGCCTCGACCGGGCCGTAGAAGCCCGGGTCGACCTGGCCTCCGCCGCACGCGCTCAGTGCGACGGCGAAGACGGCGCGGGCGCACGTCAATCGGGCCAACGAAGCCTCGCGGTCGCGCTCTTCGGCCCAACGACGGCTCCTTCCGGCGGCAGGATCGCGGCGAGCCGGGCCGCGGAGAAGATCGTCGCCATGGCGAGCGGGCCGGGGCCCCCGCTGTCTTCGATCTGCCAGACGCGCTTGGCGCGGCTCACGAGGGAGTCCATCCCCGCCCCTCCGACCGTCGTCGCCACGGCGAGGGCGTGAGCGCGCAGCTCGCGCGCGCGCTCCACGGGGACCGTCACGACCTCCGCGGTCCAGGTCGTGTCTCCCCGGATCACGTGGACGGTGGCGGCGTCGGCGAGCGGCTCGCCGCCGCCCGGGTAGCGCTTCTCGGGGAGGATGCGCAGCGCGACCCCGAGACGCGAGGCGGCCGCGCCGAGCGTCGACGCGTCGAAGCGGCTCGAGCCCTCCGTGGCGAAGAGGCTGTAGGCGGCTTCGCGCGGGCGCAGGGCGATGGCGTGGCAAGCCCAGCCCTGGTCGTCGTACGCCGCGTCCGCCATCCGGTGGGATCTTACGCCAAGACCGCCTGGGGCGATGACTGGGCAGCGCCGCACGTGTAGAGCGGAAGGACGCGCGCCTGCGGCCGCGGAGGGACACATCGCCCGCATGTCCACCACCGAAGCTCCCGCCGTCGTGAGCCTGCTCGATCAGGCGATCGAGCGCCACGCCGCGCCGCCGCTCGGTCCGACCGTCTCGGCGCGTGGCCTCGGGCCGTACCGCGGCTACCCCGAGATGCTCGGCGCCGTCCGCCGGCTGATCGAAAAGGGCTACCGGCCGCGGGAAATCGGCAAGAGCGTGCAGGGCGAGCCGCTCGTCGCGCTCCACCTCGGCCGCGAGCCCTTCACGGAGAGGTTCTCGAGCGGCGAACGCCGCAGCTCGCTCGTTCGGACCACGGTGATCCTCTCCGGGGTCCACCCGAGCGAGTGGATCGGGATCGAGACGTGCTTCGCGCTCTTGGAACAGCTCCTCGCTTCCGACCTCGGTGACCGCGCCGTCATCGCCGTCCCCCTGGTGAACCCCGACGGAGTCCGACGGGTCGACGCGAACCTGCGCGCCGGACGCCGCCGCTTCGTGCGCCACAACGCGCGCGGCGTGGATCTCAACCGCAACTTCGACGACGGGTGGGGCAAGCTCGGGATCGTGCAGCGTCTCCTGAAGGGGGTCTTCTACCCTGGGCCGCGCCCCGCGAGCGAGCCGGAGGTCACGGCGATCGCCCACCACCTCGCCCCGTGCAGGGTCGACCGTGCGCTCTCGCTCCACAGCTTCGGTGGTGCGGTCCTCTTCCCGCACGCGAAGAGCAGGAAGCCCGTGCACGACGCGCACGAGCACGCCGCCTGGGCGGGGCGCATCGCCGCGGCCATCGATCCGCGCCGGCCCTATACGCACGCCAGCTGCGCGCGTTGGGCCAAGGGGATCACCGCGGGGGGGCTCGAGCTCGACTGGTTCCACGGTCGGCACGGCGCGCTCTCGCTGCTCGTCGAGTGCTCTCGCGGAGGGCGGGGCCTGCGCGCCTCGCGCCTGCTCGACCCGTTCGCGTGGTTCAACCCACCCCGCCTGGCGGCCGAGTCCGCGGCCATCGCGACGGCGCTCGCTCCGTTCGCCCGCGGGCTCGACGCCTGACGGCGGTGCTATCGTTCTCGGGTGCAAGCCTTCCCGATCACGCCGCCGAGCGCGTGCGCCTCCCGCCGAGCCGCGATCATGGAGCAGACGTCGGCGCCTGCCCTGATCGCCGCGGGCCTGCCCGTCTCGCGCAACTACCCGGCGAATCAGTACCCGTTCCGCGCCGCGAGCCATTTCCTCTACCTGGTCGGGCGCTCGATGCCGGGCGCGGCCCTCCTCCTGCACGACGGCCGAGCGACGCTGTTCGCCGAGCCGCCCGATCGAGACGACGCCCTCTGGCAGGGGCCCCGGCCCGAGCTCCGCGAGGTCGCCGCGGCGGCGGGCGTGGACGCGGCGCGGCCCCTCTCCGAGCTCGCCTCGGTCGTCGCGGAGCTGCGCGGCGCTGCGACGCTGCCTCCCCAGGATCACGCGACCGCGGCGTGGCTCTCGGGGCTCCTCGGGCGAGGCATCGAGGCTGGCTCGGGGGCGAGCCTCGTCCACGCGGCGGACATGGCGCTGGCAGACGCGATGATCCAGACGCGGCTCTGCCACGACGAAGCGGCGCGAGCCCAGCTCCGCGCGGCGGCGGAGGTGACGGTGGACGCGCACATCGCCGGGATGCGAGCGACGCGAGCGGCGCGTACGGAGGCGGAGGTCTGCGCGGCCATGACCGCGGTGCTGCGTCGCGCAGGGATGGAGGACGCGTATGGGCCGATCGTCAGCGTGCGGGGCGAGGTGCTCCACAGCCACGAGCACGACGGGCTCCTCGCGCCCGGGGACCTCTTGCTGTGTGACGTCGGCGGCGAGAGCCCGGAGGGCTGGGCGAGCGACGTGACGCGCACCTGGCCGGTGAGCGGCGCGTTCTCCCCCACCCAGCGCGCGGTCTACGACCTGGTCCTCGCCGCGCAGCGCCGGACGATCGACCGGGTGCGCCCCGGTGTTCGGTACCGCGACGTGCACGAGACGGCGAAGCGCGCCATCGTGGAGGGGCTCGTGGAGCTCGGGATCTTCTCCGGCTCCGTCGACGGCATCCTCGAGCGCGGCGGCGCGGCGCTGTTCTTCCCGCACGGCGTGGGGCATCTGCTCGGCCTCGACGTCCACGACATGGAGGACCTCGGGGATCGCGCCGGGTACGCGCCGGGGCGAGCGCGCAGCGCGCGCTTCGGCGACCGCTACCTGCGGCTCGACCGCGATCTCGCGCCTGGCATGGCCGTCACCATCGAGCCGGGGTTCTACCAAGTGCCGGGGATCCTCTCGGACGAGTCGCTCACGGGACCGCTCGGCGCCGATCTGCGCCGCGACGTCCTCGCCCGCTACGCTGACGTCCGGGGGATCCGCATCGAGGACGACGTCCTCTGCACCTCGGGCGATCCGGAGGTCCTCTCGCGGCGGTGCCCGAAGGAGGCCGTCGAGGTGGAGCGGCTCGTCCGCGGCGACGCGTGACCGATCGGCCTCCCCTGCCGATCACCGGCGCGGGGATCTCCGACCTCACGGATTTCGCCGGGCACATCCTGCGCCACGTGGCCGAGTCGGGGACGTCGGGCTCGGTGCACTTCTCCCCCGTGTGGGACCTCGACCGGTCGCACGTGATGCGCGAGACCGAGCGGCGCTGGCGGACGCCGCCACACCACTGCGGCTGGGGCCGCGCCTGGCTCCTCTGGACGCACGCTTGGAACGATCCCAGCGAGCCGCGCCCGGTGGTCGTGGGTCACGTCGAGCTGCGCGGGTCCCCCATCGTGGCGGCGCTCCATCGCGCCGAGCTCTCGATAGGGGTCGAGGCGCCATACCGCGGCAGGGGTGGAGCGCGGGCGCTGATGAGCGCTGCCGTCGCGTGGGCGCGCGATCTCGAGGGGCTCTGCGCGGTCGACCTGCGCGTCTTCGCGCACAACGAGGTGGCCCGCGCGCTCTATCGGGCGGTCGGCTTCCAGCAGGTGGGGCTGGTGCGCGACGCGTACCGGATGCGCGACGGGACGAGCGTGGACGACGTGCTCATGACGCTCGACGTCGCCCGGCCGTCCCCCTGAGCGTCCGTCTCGTCGACGACGCTCGAGCCGTCCTCGGGCACCCCTCGAGCGTGGCCTCGCTCACATCGGGTCGCACGTCGATACGCCCGCGCCCACGATCACGTCCGCGATGGGCGGCAGCGCCGTCACGGTGCCGTCGAGCGGGCGGTAGCGGGTGACCTGGGTCGTCCCTCCGCCGTCCGACGTGAAGATGTAGAAGTCATCGGTCCAGAACGCGAACGCGAGCGCGCCGTTCTGATTCCCGACGGGGAGGTGAGTGGCGTCCGTGATGTCCGCGTTCGTCTTGTCGATCTCGACGACCCAGCCGCCGCCGCCAGGGTCCAGGGAGTAGCCGTACAGGTTGCCGTCGTTCGAGCTGGTCATCTCCATGTGGTCCCCGAGGGACGAGTCGTAGGTGCCGACGAGGGTGAGCTCGAGCGTCTCGGTGTCGATCCGGCCGAGCCCCTTCGAAGGGTCCCCCCCGAACGTGATCTCCGTCACGAAGAGCTGGTCCGTCTTGGTGTCGAGGTCTCGGGCGAAGCCCATGCCGAACGTCGTGAAGCCGAGCTGGCCGACCTCGAACGTGGTCGCCTCGCAGGAGGCGTCCTTCGTGCTCACCCGGTAGAGGTTCCCGTCGTTGTAGAGCACGTAGGCCGTGCCCTCCCGGTCCACGCTCATCGAGAACGGCGTCGGGCCGCTCGGATCGCAGCTGAGCACGCCCTTCGAGACGAGCCCGGACGTGCTCGGATCGTATCGGTAGAGGTTGTCGCTCGACGAGACGAGGTAGACCAGGAGGGCGCCGGGCTCGCACTCGGGAGGCATCCCGCCTTGGCCCCCCTCGCCGCCGACCCCGCCGGTGCCGCCGTCCCCTCCGCCGCCGAGCGGCGCTCCGCCCGTCGCCGGGCCCCCGCCCGAAGCGTCGGCCCCGCCGCCGCCCTCGGCCTGGAGCGGGCGCTCCGATTCGAGCTCGAGCCCCGTACGCGCGCCGCACGCCGCGGCGAGCGCCAGGCCATACACGCAACAGAGGCGGGACGCCCGGGACGCGCTCACCGGGGCGAGCATACATGGTGTCGCCCCGGAATCGACGCCGGCCGAGCCGGCCGCGCGTGTCGGGGTGGTCGCGCTCCGCGGACGCTCGTCGCGGCGCCGCGCGGCGCCGGCGGGGTGCCGCCGCCGCGCGCCCGCAGGCCGACGCTCACCGGGACGCGCGCGTCGGGGGATAGAGCGCGAAGCGACACTCGATGTCCCCGTTCATGATGGCGAGCGTCTTGTGCGGGCGGACGGGGATCGCGCGCAGGAGGTCGGGAGAGCCTGCGAGCACGGCCCTGTGCGCGCCGCGGAGGTCTCCGAGGGCGCGCCCGAGCTCGCGGAGCGCTGCTTCTCCGAGAGAGAGACGCTCCCCGTAGGGAGGGTTCACGACGATCCACGCGGGGCTGCGATCGGACAGGTCTTGCAGGCGGGCTCGCTCCACCACCACGCGGACGCCCGCGCGCTCGGCGTTTCCGCGACACGCCGCGACCGCGGCGGGGTCCGCGTCGCTCGCGCGCACGTCGGGCACCTCGGCGTCGCCGAGGCGCCGCCCGCGCGCTCGCTCGCACAGCTCGCCGTAGCTCCGCGTCGCGGTCTCGTCGAAGCTGCGCCACCGCGTGAAGCCGAAGGGCGGGGCGGAGAGGCCCGGCGCGAGCCGCGCCGCCCACGCCGCCGCCTCGATGGCCAGCGTCCCGGAGCCGCACATGGGGTCGATGAACGGCGCGACCCGATCCCAGCCGGAGAGGCGCACCAGGCACGCCGCGAGGCTCTCCTTCAGCGGGGCCGGGCCCGCCTCGGCCCGGTAGCCACGCAGGTGGAGCGGCCTCCCGCCGAGGTCCAGGTAGATCGTCGCCTCGTCCTTCACGAGGTGCACCGAGACGACCGCGTCGGGATCCGCGAGGTCCACGCTGGGCCTCGCGCCCAGGAGGTCCCGGAGGCGATCGACGACGGCGTCCTTCGTCTTCTGCGCGATGAACTGCGTGTGCGTGAGCGCGCTCGAGCGACACGACGCGCGCACCGCCAGCGTGCTCCGGTCGTCCAGGTGCTCCTCCCAGGGGAGGGCAGCGACGCCCTCGTAGAGCCCCTCGCCCGAGCCTGCCGGGAAGCTCGCGAGCTCCCAGAGCACCCGCACGGCCGTCCGCAGCTCGAGGCACGCGCGGTACCCTTCCGTGAGCGCGCCCTCGAACGAGACGCCGCCACGCGTCGCGCGGACGCCGCGGAAGCGATGCTCCCGGAGCTCGTCCCGCACCGCGCCCTCGGTGCCCTTCGCCGCGGTCGCGAAGAACCTCACGGCGTCTCCGCGCGGGGTGATGGGCCGCGTCCCTGGTCGTCCGGAGGGCCGAGGCGGGCAGCGGCGTCGACCTCGCGGTCCGCCCGGAGCGACTCGTTGTCCCAGGCCGCGTCGCGCTCGTCGGACACGGAGGGGTCCTCGTCCCGCATGAGGCGCTCCGCCTCCTCCATGGCCCGGCGGGCCCGGGCGAAGTAGCTCCCGGTGTCGTTGCCCCAGAGCTCTCCCAGCTCTTCGAGCGTCTGCTCCTCGTGCGCTCGCCACCGCCTCGCCAGGCGCGAGGCCGTGTACCGGCGGTACCCCAGCTGGACCAGCGCCTCGATGCCCGCCTCGTAGGCGGAGCCGAACGTCTCGCGGACGACGCGCTGGCAGCCGAGGCGCTTGAGCTCCCAGTAGTGGACCCGGTTCCGGCACCGCGCGAGGATCACGAGGTGCGGGAAGTGATGCCGCACCTGCTCGGCGATCTTCGTCGCCTCCGCTGGGTCGTCGACCGCGAGGACGAACAGCCTGGCCTTGTCGCACCCCGCAGCGTGGAGCAGGTCCACGCGCGACGCGTCGCCGTAGTACACCTTGACGCCTAGCTTGCCGAGGACGTCCACCATGGCCGGGTCGAGGTCCAGGATGGTGACCGGGATCCGGCTGGCCCGGAGGATGCGGCCCACCATCTGCCCGAAGCGTCCGTAGCCCGCGATGACGACGGGCGTGTCCGCGTCGGCGATCTCGTCGTGGGGACGCGCGGGTGCTCCCGCGCTGACGCGCGGGAGCACCCAGCGCTCCAGCGCCACGAAGAGGAGCGGGGTCAGCGCCATCGAGACGGCGGTGGCGGCGACGAGCCGCGCCACGACCTCCGACGGGAGCACGCGCTCGCCTTGCGCGACCGAGAGCAGCACGAACGCGAACTCACCGATCTGCGCGAGCGAGAGCGAGAACGTGGCCCGCGCGGGGTCGTCGAGCCCGAACAGCCGCGCCAGCGCGTAGAGGACGGCCAGCTTGGCGAGCATCGTCGCGGCCACGATGCCCCCGATGGCGGCGGGCTCACGCACGATGAGGCCAAAGTCGATCTGGGCACCGACGGAGATGAAGAAGAGGCCCAAGAGGAGCCCCTTGAAGGGGTCGACGTCCGTCTCGAGCTGGTGGCGGTACTCGCTGTCGGCGAGGACCACGCCGGCGAGGAAGGTGCCGAGCGCCGGGGAGAGCCCTGCCCGCTGCATGAGGAGGGCGATGCCCACCACGATGAGCAGCGCGGCCGCGGTGAACGCCTCGCGGACCTTCACGGTGGCGAGGAACTGGAAGAGCGGGCGCACGACGAACCTGCCCCCGCCGACGACCACCCCGACCGCGCCGAAGACCAGGAGCGCGCTCAGCCATGCGGGGCGCTCGGCGGCGGCGGACGCGCCGTCCGCGCCTGCGGGAGCCGCGACCGCGAGCAGCGGGATCACGGCCAGCGTAGGCACGACGGCGATGTCCTGGAAGAGCAGCACCGAGAAGCTCGCCTGCCCTCCTTGGGTCTTCAGGAGCCCCCGCTCGGAGAGCGTGGAGAGCACGATCGCCGTCGACGAAGCCGCGAGGATGAGACCGATGGCGAGCGCCTCGCGCCACGGCGCCCCCACGAGCGTCGCGCCCGCCGCGACGACCGCGGTGGTCGCCGCGACCTGGGCGCCGCCGAGCCCGAAGATGGGGCGACGGAGCTGCCAGAGCAGCGCGGGCCGAAGCTCCAGCCCTACGACGAAGAGCATCATGACCACCCCGAACTCGGCGAAGTGGCCGACGGCGTGGTGCTCGTGGCCCACGACGCCGAGCGCCCACGGGCCGATCGTGACCCCCGCGACGAGGTAGCCCAACACCGCCCCGAGGCCGAGACGCTTCGCCACGGGCACGAACACCACGGCCGCGAGGAGGTACACGAACGCCATCGCGAGGACGCTGTCGGTCACGCGAGCACCTCCGGGGCGGCCGGTCGGAGGAGGGCGTCGAGGTCGTCGCGGAGGTTCTGGCTGCGCTGCGCGCCTTCGAGATCGAGACGACCCTCGGCGAGCGCGATCACCAGGCGCCGGTACGCGGCCGCCGGCTCGGCGGCGGCTTCGCGGTCGAGCCGGAGCGCGGCGTGCACGACGAAGGGCGCCAGGAAGCGCATGCCGCAGAGCCGCGCGGTCTGCTCCCACGGGGCGAGGAGCTCACGGACCGTGAAGTGGTTGTAGCCCTCGCGGCGGTAGGCGTCGGGGGGGCCTCCGGTGGAGATCGCGTTCAGCGTCGTCTTGCCGGCGAGCTTCGTCCCGTGGGTCCCGTAGGCCCAGCCATGCTCGAGGACGATGTCCTGCCACTCCTTGAGGATGGCCGGCACCGAGTACCAGTAGAACGGGTGCTGGAACACGACCGCGTCGTGGTCGAGGAGCAGCCGCTGCTCGCGCGCCGCATCGATGGCGAACGTCGGGTACTCCTCGTAGAGATCGTGGACGGTCACGCCACCGATCCCCTCGAGGGCGCCGAGGAGGCGCCGGTTGACGCGCGACCGCTCGACCACGGGATGGGCGAAGACGACGAGCACCCTCGGCATGCCCCTCGGTACCCTCGCAACCCGTGGAGCGTCAACCCGACCGCGCCGCGCGCCGCGGCCTGCGTCCGATGGTCGCGTTCTACCCGCGGGGCTCACGGCCGACGGGGAAGGGCAGGGGCTCGAGGCCCGGCCGGTCGCGGCCGGCGGTGATCCTCAGCGCGGCGGGGCGGGGGCGGCGTCCTTGCAGCAACGGAAGCCGACCTCGTAGCCGAAGTCGCTCTCGCCGTGGAACGTGGTGATCGGGCGGCAGCGGTCGCGGACCGGCCCCCACCAGCCCCCCTTGAGCCCGGCGCGCTTGGCGAGTCCCCGCCCGGGCAGCTCGACCCACTCGTTGACGTTGCCGTTGAGGTCGAACACGCCGTGCTCCGACACGCAGCCCTCCATCGCCCCCGACGGCTTGCGCTGATCGATCGCCGCGAGCGCGCTCCGACACGCCTCGTCCGCCGCGCAGGCGTCGTGTTTCGTGAAGGTGAAGACGCGAGGCCGGTAGGGCAGGTCGTAGGAGCAGCGCGCGCCGTCGCGCTCGAAGCCGTGGACGTGTGGCTTCATCGCCTCGCCCTCGCACGCCAGCGTGAACTCCACGTCGGTGCAGAGGCGCTTGCCGACGCCCGCGCAGAGGTCGCGGGCCTCTTGCCACGAGGTGAGGTTCCGGGGAACGGCGCCGCGCTCGTTGGGCCACTCGTACGTGTCCATGCAGTACCGCATCGGGACGCGATCCCGCGCGAGGCACCGCGTGGGATCGCGGAAGCGGCGGCACTGGTTCCTGGCCACGCGGCCCCCTACGACCACCTCGTCCCAGCCGAGGCAGACCTGCTCCACCGTCGGGCAGTACCGCCCCTCGACGAGCCGCATCTCGGGCGGGCAGCTAGGGCTCGACCCCGCGGCCGCGGTCGGCGGGGGCCTCGGCGACGCCGGCGCGCTCGCCGAGGCGACGGGCGATGGGGGCGCGATCTCGTCCGGGGCGGCCGAGGGCGAGGGAGGGGCGCGCTCGGCAGGCGAGGGCTCGCACCCGAGCGCCAGAGCGGTCCCCGCGAGCAGGAGGCGCCACGGCCGGCGAGCGGCCACCGCGGGCCCTACAGCCGGACCCGCAGGGTGCTCCCCCACGGGTGCTGCTTGAGGAGGGCCCAGCCCTTCGCGCGGGTCTGGGCGTCCAGATCGCCCTGGGAGGCGCGTCGCATCGCCACCGCGAGCTCCTCGACGCGGTCGAAGCGGTGCTTCTTCTGCTTGGCCAGACCGATCGCGAGGACGAGCTCCACCTCCACGGGCACCTTCACGAACGTGCCGGGGCTCTCCGGCATGCGCGACAGCACGTCCATCAGCACCTTCGCGATCTCGTCCCCCAGGAACGGGGGGCGGCCGGTGATCGCTCGATAGGCGATCGCGGCGAGGGCGTACAAGTCCGCGAGGTGGTCCACGTCCTTGCCGTGGATCTGCTCCGGCG
>CAZBJI010000003.1:62339-75116 GCA_964492175.1 uncultured Polyangiaceae bacterium
TCTGGTAGAGCAGGCTGCCCCGGCTCGATCCCTGGGAGGGCAGGCGGCCGGTCAGCAGCTCGTACATGACCACGCCGAGCGAGTAGATGTCGGTCTGGTGCGTCACCTGCCGCTCCTGGATCTGCTCCGGCGACATGTACGCGGGCGTCCCCACCGCCTGGTCCTTCGTGAGCGAGGAGGCCCCGAGGAGCTTCGAGAGCCCGAAGTCGAGGACCTTCCACCGCCGCGGGAGCGTGTCGGTCAGGAAGAGGTTCCCCGGCTTCAGATCGCGGTGGACGATCCCGGCGTCCCGGACCGTCGAGAGGGCGCGGGCCGTGTGCTCCACCATCTGAACGACCTGCTCGACCGGGAGCTGCGGGTAGCGCCGGAGGTGCCACGCGAGGTCGTGCCCCTCGAGGAGCTCCATCACGATGTACGGCATCCCCGCCGCCGTCGAGCCCACCTCGATGACGCGCGCGACGTGCTCGCTCGGCACCGCCGCGGTCGCCTTGGCCTCGCGAAGGAACCGCTCCACGTTGTGGGGATCCTCCAGCATCGCGGGGTGGAGCAGCTTGATGGCGACCTCGTCGCGCGCGAACACGTGCGTGGCCGCGTAGACCTCGCCCATCCCGCCCCGCCCGAGGAGATCTCCGAGCTCGTAGTCGCCGACCTTCTGTCCCGTGAGGCGCCCCTCCGACGGACGCAGCGCGCGGTCCAGCTCGCCGCGCGCCTCGAGCAGCTGCGCCTCCTTCTGGCGGACGGCGAGGTCGCTCGACTTGGCGCGATCGAGCGCCGCCTGCATCGAGCGGCGGCTCGTCCTCGCCAGGTAGAAGATGAGCGCGAAGATCGCCTGCTGCATCACCACCCGGTAGACGCGGGAGGACCGCGGCACGCCCGAGACGCTGAAGACGGCGAGGTCCGGGATCAGATCCGCCGCGATCGCGGCGGTCCCGACGAAGTAGAGCGCGGCGATGGTCCCGTATGCCGCCCACGCGACCCTGCGGCTCTGGCTCGTGCCGTAGAAGTAGAGGCCGACCGTGAGGAACGTCATCGAGGCCGAGTAGAGCCCCAGGTAGTAGATGACGATCGTGGCGAGCGGCGCGAGCCCGAGCGCGGACGCTAGCGCGACGCGCGGGGTGTAGCGGGCCGGGTGGCGAGCGATCAGGATCAGGAGCGCGCCGCAGCCGAGCGCCGCGGCCACGCACGCCGCCGCCGTGAGCCAGCGGAGCCACGCGGCGCCCGGGAGAACCGGCAGCGCGGCCAGGACGAGCAGGGTGACGATCCCGCAGGCGCGGAAGAAGACCCTCGCGCGAGAGACCTCGAGCGAGTGGAGCACCTCGGCCGCGTGCGCGTCGCTGGCCGCCACCAGCGTGGCCGCGCTCGGAGGCGCGGCGGCGCTGGGGGCCGGGACGGGCGCGGAGGGCGGCGGCCCGCTCCCGCCCCGCTCCGACGGAGCGGAGGGGAGGGAGGCCGTCTCGTCCAGCGCCTCGGCTCGGGGGAACGCGCCACGCTCCCCTCTCCAGAGGCGGTCGGTCGGATCTGCCACGCCCCCCCTCGCGCGCTACTTGTAGAGCGCCTCGATCTGCGACTTGTACTTCTCGAGGACCACCCGGCGCTTCACCTTCATGCTGGGCGTCAGCATGCCGTTTTCGGTGGTGAAGTCCTCGGGCGCGAGGGTCACCTTCTTGATCTCCTCGAAGCCCTTGAACTCGGCCGCGTACTTGTCGACCTCGGCCTGGAGCTGCTCCTTCACCTTGGGATCCTCCACGAGCTTCTCGTCGGAGGCGACGTCGATGCCCTGCTCCTTCGCCCACGGCTTGAGCGTGGAGAAGTCCGGGACGACGAGGGCCACGTTGTAGACCTGGTTGTCCCCGTAGACCATGCAGTTCGCGATGAAGGGCGAGAGCTTCACGCGCTCCTCCAGGGGCGCCGGCGCCACGTACTTTCCGTTCTGGAGCTTGTAGAGCTCCTTGAGCCTGCCGGTGATGTAGAGGAACCCGTCGTCGTCGACGTACCCGAGGTCCCCCGTGCGGAAGCCGCCGTCCTTCGTGAAGACTGCCTCGTTCTCCTCGGGGCGGTTGAAGTAGCCCTGCATCACGTTCGGGCCATAGATGACGATCTCCCCATCCTTGGCGTCGGCCGACGTCTGGCTCTTGTCGATGACGATCTTCACGTCGTCGATCGGCTTGCCGACGCTCCCGATGCGGTGTGCGCCGGGGCGGTTGGCGGTCGCGATGGGGCTCGTCTCGGTGAGGCCGTACCCCTCGTAGACGGTGATGCCGAGCGCGTCGATGAACTCCGCGACCTCCCGGGAGAGCGCGGCGCCGCCCGAGAACGCGTACTTCAAGCGTCCGCCGAACTTGTCCACGATCTTCCCGAAGATGATGCTCTTCGCGATCGGCAGCGCGAGCGACTCCCCGAAGGAGGGGCTCTCCCCCTTGCGCTTCTTGGTCGCGGCGCGGATGCCTGCGTGGAAGAGCGACTGGATCATCGCCGGCTTCTCCGTCATCTGCTTGTTCACGCCGTCGTAGATGCGGTTGAAGATGCGCGGCACGCTGAAGAGCAGGGTGGGGTGCACCTCCGCGAGGTTCGCCACGATCTTGTCGATGGCCTCGGCCAGGGCGATGCTGGCCCCGCGCGAGATCATGACGTGCAGCTCGCACGTGTGCCCGAACGAGTGCGCCCACGGGAGGAACGAGAGGCTGCGGTCCTCGCTGCCGATCGGCAGCATGTTCTGGACCGCGTTGATGTTCGAGGTGATGTTCCCGTGCGACAGGATCACACCCTTCGGGTTGCCCGTCGTGCCCGACGTGTAGATGAGGCACGCGGTGTCCTTCGGCTCCGGATCGATGGGGTCGACCGGCTCCTTGCGGCCCTTCTCCATCAGGGCGGCGAAGCTCATCGGGTCGTCCTTCGGCAGCTCCATCCCGATGACGTGCTTGATGCTCGCGACCTTCTCCGGGAGCTTCTTGCAGCCCTCGTACACCTTGGCGGAGCCGCCGACGATGGCGACCGCGGCGCAGTCGTTCGTGATGAACTCCCACTCCTTGGGGAGCTGGGCCTCGTACATCGGGACGAGCGCGGCCCCGAGGCCGGAGCACGCGTAGGCGAGCTCGGCCCACTCTTGCCGGTTGTTCGACACCACGGCGACGCAGTCGCCCTTCTTGATGCCGAGGGACGCGAGGCCGCCCCGGAGCGCGGCCACGCGCTCTCCGACCTCGGCGTAGGTCGACCAGGTCCACTCGCCCTTCTGTTTGAGCCCGAAGAGCTGCTGGTCTCCGAACTTCTTCACGGACTTCTCGAACATGTCGACGAGGTTCTTGAACTCGGTCATCTCTCTCGATCCTCCGGCGGGCCTCGCACCCTAGGGGTGGGTCGGGGGGCCGTCAACGGAGGCGAAGCGCCGCCCGCACCGTCTCCACGTCCGAGAACGGGCGCGTGACGCCGCCCACGATCTGACCGCGCTCGTGGCCCTTGCCCGCGACCACGACCACGTCGGCCGCCTTCGCCCACCCGATCGCCCCCCGGATCGCCTGCTCGCGATCCAGCTCCACGATCACGTCCGGCCCCGCGGAGAGGCCGGCGCGGATCGCCCGGGCGATCTCCTTCGGATCCTCGGTCCGGGGGTTGTCCGTGGTGAGCACGACGCGGTCCGCGGCGCTCGCTGCGGCGCCCATCTGCGGCCGCTTGCCCTTGTCGCGATCTCCCCCGGCGCCGAAGACGACCGCCACGCGGCCGCCCTCCGCCGTCAGGCTGCGCGCCGCGGCGACCGCCCGCGCCAGGGCGTCGGGGGTGTGCGCGTAGTCGACGACGACGCACGGCTCCGTCGCCACGATCTCGAACCTCCCCGGCGGCGGGCTCGCCGCCTCGATCCGCTCGAGCGCCCCGCCGAGCTCGGCGCCGGCCGCGTGCGCCGCGAGCAGCGCCGCGAGGGCGTTCTCCACGTACACCTCGCCCACGGCGCGGAGGCGCATCCTCGAGGGCGCGCCGGGCGGAGCCCGATCACGCCACGCGAGCTCCGCGCTGGTCCCGTGCACGTCGAGCCGCACCTCGCGCGCCGTCACCGTCGACTCCGTCCAGGCTTCACCGCGGGAGGCCACGCCGTAGGTCAGCGTGCGAGCCCCAGCGGGGAGCACCTCACGGAGCAGCTCGCCCGCCGCGTCGTGGGCGTTCAGCACCGCAGCGCCCTCCGGCGGGAGGTGCGCGAAGAGCTGCGCCTTGCTGGCGAGGTAGTGCTCGGCGCTGCCGTGCGCGTCCAGGTGATCGCGCGTGAGGTTCGTGAAGACCGCGATCGCGGCGGGCCACGCCTGCACGAAGCCCACGGCGAGCGCCTCGCTCGTGTACTCGGCCGCGGCGTGGGAGGCGCCCGCGTCGAGCCCGCGGCGCATCGTGTCGAGGAAGCCCGGGTAGCCCGCCGCGACCTCGAGCCGCTCCTCGTCGAGGAAGTTGCCGACGGTCGTGAGGCGGAGCACCGGCCGGCCGAGCGAGCCGAGCGCGGCTGCCACGAACCGCGTCGTGGTGGTCTTGCCGTTCGTGCCCGTGACGCCGACGGTCGTGAGCTGGCCGTGCCAGCTGGGCGGCGCGAGCGGCTTCTTCATCGCCGGCGGGAGCCTACGCGGGGCTCGACAAAAGGGGGAACGCCCCGCGGCCGTTCGGTCCGCGGGGCGTCGACGTCGCGATGAAGCGCGCTCAGCCCGTGGGGAAGAGCGAGTAGATGCACGCGGTCAGCGCGTCGTCCGCGAGGAGCCCCTGCGCGCAGCTGTCCGAGAGGCACGCGCCGAAGGCCGACTGGCCGGCGGTGGTGAGCGAGTCGCTCACGCCGAGGCATTGGCCCTCCCAGTCGGCGTCGCCCTCCGCGCCGCACGCGGTGGCCGCCGTCGCGCACGTCGCGTCCGAGGCCGGATCGGGACAGGCCTGGTTGGCCGCGCTGAAGTAGCAGCCCTCGATCACGTCCGTGACGAAGCTACAGGTCGCCGGGTCGAGCGCGTTCAGGCAGGTGACCATGTCGGCGGCGACCTCGGTCTTCATCTGATCGACGCCGCCGCAGTTCGTGAAGCCCTCGCAGGTGCTCGCGCAGGCCGGCACCGTGACCTCCTCGTCGCCCAGGCAGTCCGACCCGCCGCCCGCGCCGCCCGTGCCGGTGGCGGTGGTCGTGCTGGTGGTGGTCTGCTTGCCGCCGCCCTGATCACCGGCGCCTTCGTTTCCAGCTCCGTTGCCGTCGCTGTCGCCGTCCACGATGATGCACGCGGTGGAGGCGGCGGAGATGGTGGCAACGAGGACGAGAAACTTGGACTTGTCGATAAGCATGTAGGCTCCTTGTTCGGTGTGCCGGCGGGCGGAGACGGATTTCTGAGCCCGGCCGCGAACGCTTGGTTGGACGTAGTGTTGGTACGGGAATTCTGTCCCGGGCTTTCCCCGGTTTCGACGCCCGGACGGTGCTCTCTCTTCCGGGCTTTCCGCCGGACGTACCGGGAGTCTTGCTCTTCGCCCGGTTTCCGTCCAGATAACGCCTCCGGCCATGCGGCGCTACGCCATCACCACCTTCGGCTGCCAGATGAACGTCCACGACTCCGACCGCATGGACGGAGTCCTGCTCGCCGCCGGGTACGAGAAGGCGGACTCGGCGGAGGGCGCCGATGTAGTCGTCCTGAATACCTGCAGCGTCCGGGAGAAGGCGGAGCAGAAGCTTCTCTCCGAGCTCGGGCGGCTCGCGAAGCGCAAGCGGCTGGAGCCGGGCCTCACGGTGGTGGTGGCTGGCTGCGTGGCGCAGCAGGAGGGTGAGCGGCTGCTGCGCGGCCGCGGGGTCGACGTCGTCCTCGGCCCAGACAACGTGGGCGATCTCCCGGCGCTCTTGGACGACCTCGAGGCCGGGGGACGACCGATCGTCCGCACGGTGTTCGATCTGGACGCCCCCCGGTTCCTGACCACCGGGGCCTCCGGCGGTGCGTCGGTGAGCGCGTTCGTCACCACGATGAAGGGCTGCGACGAGCGGTGCTCGTTCTGCATCGTCCCGACGACCCGCGGCCCGGAGCGGTACCGGCCGTCGGACGAGGTGGTCGCCGAGATCGACGAGCTCACCGGCCGCGGCGCGGCGGAGGTCACGCTGCTCGGCCAGACCGTGAACAGCTACCGCGACCCGAGCGCGCGCCTCCCGCCGGCCCCCGACGCGGACCTGGGCGACGCGGACGAGAGCGAGTTCGCGGCGCTCCTCCGGGCGATCGCGGCGCGCGTCCCGCGCCTGCGGAGGCTCCGCTACACGAGCCCTCACCCCCGGCACCTGACGCGCTCGCTCATCCGGGCCCACGCGGAGCTCGGCGTCCTGCCGCGCCACGTCCACCTGCCGGTCCAGTCGGGCTCGGACCGCGTACTTCGCAGGATGATCCGGCGCTACACCCGCGCGGAGTACGGGGCGCGCGTGGGCGCGCTCCGGGCGGCGGTCCCCGGGGTGACCCTCTCGACGGACGTGATCGTCGGGTTCCCGGGTGAGTCGGAGGAGGACTTCGAGCAGACGCTCGGGCTCGTGGAGGAGACCGGGTTCGTGGGCGTCTTCGGCTTCAAGTACTCCCCGAGGCCCGGGACGCCTGCGCTCAAGCTGGGCGATGACGTCCCCCCGGCGCAGAAGGCCGAGCGCCTCGCGCGGCTGTTCGCGCTGAGCGAGGCGCTCGTCGGGCAGCGGCTCCGCCAGCTCGTCGACACCGAGCAGCTCGTGCTCCTCGAGGGCCGAGCGAAGCGCGCGCAGGACGGCGCCACGCGCGCGACGTTCAGCGGCCGGACCGCGCAGAACGAGATCGTGCACGTGGACGATCCGGCCGCGGAGCGGCTCGTGGGCCAGGAGGTCCGCGTGAGGATCACCCGGGCGTTTCAGCACTCGCTCCTCGGCGAGCTCGGGCCGGAGGCGGTGGCGCTCGGCAGGAGCTCGCCGCGCGCGCACGGCGCGAGGGCCCTGCCGGTGGTGCGCTGAGCATGGCGACCGTGCTCTCCCTCGGGGGGAAGACCCCACGCATCGCCCCCGGCGTCTTCCTCGCGCCGAGCGCGACCGTCATCGGCGACGTCGAGATCGGCGAGGGGTCGAGCGTGTGGTTCGGCTGCGTCTTGCGGGGGGACGTGGGGAAGATCCGGATCGGCAAGCAGAGCAACATCCAGGACCTCTCGTGCCTCCACATGACGGACGGCGTCTCGGACGTCATCGTCGGAGACCTCGTCACCGTCGGGCACGGGGTCATCCTGCACGGCTGCAGCGTCGGAGACGGCGCGCTCATCGGCATGGGCTCGACGCTGCTCGACGGCGTGGTGATCGGCGCGCGGAGCTTGGTCGCCGCCGGGTCGCTCGTGACGTCCAGGATGGTCGTGCCGGCTGGGTCCCTCGTGCGAGGCTCACCGGCCAGGATCTTGCGCGACGCGACCGAGGAGGAGCGCGAGATGGGCGTCCGGGGCGCCGAGCACTACGTGGAGAACGCGAGGCGGTACCTCGGGCTGCTTCGGGAGGAGCGGTGAGGTGAACATCGTCGTCAACGGGGAGCCGACGCAGGCCACCGACGGGGAGTCGATCCTGGCCCTCGTACAGCGGCTCGGGCTCGGCGGCGGGCCCGTGGCCGTGGAGCAGAACGGGGAGGTCGTCCCGCGCAAGCGCCACGCCACCACGCTCCTCGCCGAGGGGGACCGGATCGAGATCGTGCACTTCGTCGGGGGGGGCTGACGCCCGCGCGGGAGCTCACATGGCTCGCCATGTGAATCGACAGCGCAAGGCGCTCGGCTGGGCTGGTCTCGTCTGGCTCGTCGCTTCGGAAATCGCGAGGACCACGCCGAGGAGACGAGACGTATGAATATCGTTAGGGATTCGCTCGGGCGAGCCGAGCGAATTTCTCGCGGCCCCGCGCCGTAGGTAGGATCGGTCCTCCCGTGAAGACGGCCCCGCTCGTCGCTCTCTTGCTCCTCGGAGCCACCCTCGGCGTCGGCGTCGGCGTCTCGGCGCACCACCTGCTGCCCGGGAGCCCGTACGCGCGCGGTCTCTTCATCGGGGGCCGCCCCTTGCCGGCCGGCGTGGGGGCGGGCGAGTGGCTGGACGGCCAGCGGCCTCGGATCGCGGAGCGGACCGTCTTCGTCCGGTACGGCGACCACGTCGAGGAGCTCGCGTTCTCCGACCTCGGCGTCGACGTCGACGTCGAGGCCACGCTCGCGAAGGCCCGAGAGGTAGGCCACCGGGGCGCCTGGGCCGAGCGCGTGGCGGAGGGCCGCGCGGCGCGGCGCGGGGAGATCGACGTCCCGCTCGTCTACCGCGTGAGCCGTCCCAAGATGGAGCGCGTCGTGGAGCGCGCCACCGAGCGCGTGAAGCGCGCGCCGCGCGACGCGAAGATCGACGTCGTCCGCAAGCTGAAGATCCCCGACGAGCCGGGCCGCGAGCTCGACGTGGAGGCCGCCTTCCGGGCGATCGCCCTCGCCGACTACGACGCGCCCGGCCTCTTGGTCGTCGACCTGCCGACCCGGTCGATCCCCGCCGCGGTGACGGAGGCGACGCTCGCCGACGTCGACGTGACGAAGGTCCTCTCCCGCTTCGAGACGGTGTACTCGCCCTACATCGTCGGCCGGTCCGCCAACATCGCGCGCGCGGCCGGGCTCTTGGACGGCGTCATCCTCCCGCCGGGCTACACGATGAGCTTCAACGAGATCGTGGGTCCGCGGACGCTCGAGCGAGGCTTCCAGCTCGCGCCCGAGATCCAGGGCGACGAGATGACCACCGGCGTCGGCGGGGGCACGTGCCAGGTCTCGAGCACCCTCTACGCCGCAGCGCTGTTCGGCGCGATGGAGATCGTCGACCGGCGTGGTCACTCCCAGGTGTCCGCGTACGTGAAGATGGGGCTGGACGCGACCGTCAGCTACCCGCTCGTCGATCTCAAGATCAGGAACGGGTTCACGTTCCCCGTCATGCTGCACACGAGCTTCCCCAAGAAGGGGACGATCGCGGTGGAGATCCTCGGGGCGGATCCGGTGGCGGACGTGCACTACGCGTACGGCGTCGGCAGCGTGGAGGACTTCGTCCGGCGGATCACGGTGAAGCCGTACCTGAAGCCGGGGACGCGCATCAAGCGGCAGAAGGGCGGGCGCGGGTACTCCGTGACGAGCATCGTGGACATCCGCTGGCGAAACGGGGTGACCGAACGGCGCACGTACTTCACGGGCTACCGCCCGAAGCCGGAGGTGTTCTGGGTCGCGCCCGGCTACGACGAGGGCGAGCTCCCGCCGCTGCCGGAGCACGCCAAGGGCGTGGAGGGTCGGCTCGCGGAGAACGAGCGGTTCTACGGCGACGTCACGTCGATGTGACCTTCGGGTCGGCGCAGCAGCGGAACCCGATCTCGTAGAAGCGGAAGAGCGGTCCGTGGGAGTCGTTGGTGCCTCTGCATCCGCTCCATGGCTTCGACCAGTACCCGCCCTTGAGCGAGGACTCGTAGGGCCACTGCGGGCGCGACGTGCGCACCCACTCCTCTACGTTCCCGACGAGGTCCACGACGCCGTAGGAGCTCGTGCAGGAGGGCCGGGCCCCCGAGGGCTCCGCTTGATAGAGGCGCTTGGTCTCGGCGTCGCGCACCTTCTTGTCATCGCTCGAGAGCGCCTTCTGGCTGTAGGGGCGGTAGACCTTGTCGTTGGTGCAGGCCGCCGGGTCGTGCGACCAGCCGTAGGGGAACGGTCGCGTCTCGCTGCCCTCGCACGCGAGCTCCCACTCGAACTCGGTGCACAGGCGCTTGCCCACGGCTCGGCACTGACCTTCCGCCTCGCCGAAGCGCATCATGACGGGCGGCGTCTGGCCCTCCTCGTTGGGCCACTCGAAGCGATCCATGCAGACCGAGACCCGCGTCTCGGTCGACTCGAGCGCGACGAGCCCCGCGTGATAGTCCCAGCACTGGCCCCCCTCGTAGCGGAGGCAGTAGCGCTGGACCTGCTCGTAGTGGGTGCCCGAGACGAGCCGCGTCCCCTCCGGGCACGTCACCGCCGCGCTCGGAGCCGCGGGAGCTTGCGACGCGAGGGGAGGGCCGAGGAGCAGCGCGTGCGCTGCGGTGTGGACGAGGGCGCTCAGCGGGTGCTCCACGGCGGTCTTGCTCCGGCGTCCCTCGGGAGACGAGCACGGGAGGAGCGCGATGCGAAGCCGCTCGCGCGAGAGGGGCCGTCGGAGGCGTCCCCGACGTGACTGAACGGATGAGCCGTGGTAGAACACGGGCTCATGGCCTTGCCCCCGGGCCTGCGCCCCGTCGAGAACCCGCCCAACCCTTGGAGCTCCCACGACGTGGAGTACCTGGAGGAGGCGCCGATCGCCCGGCTCGAGGTGATCGAGGACACGACGAAGAGCATCCTCGCGCGCAACGACAGCCCCGACCTCGGGTTCCGGTGGAGCGTGAACCCCTACCGCGGCTGCTATCACGCGTGCGCGTACTGCTACGCGCGGCCGCAGCACGAGTACCTGAGCCTCGGCGCGGGGACCGACTTCGACCGGAAGATCGTCGTGAAGCCGCGCGCGCCCGAGCTGCTGCGCGAGGCGCTGGAGAGGCGCTCCTGGAAGGGCGAGCTCATCCTCTTCAGCGGCGACACCGACTGCTATCAGCCGCTCGAGGCGTCGTACCGGCTGACCCGCGCTTGCCTGGAGGTCTGCGCAGCCTACAAGAACCCTTGCGCCGTCATCACGAAGTCGCCGCTCATCGAGCGCGACGTGGACCTGCTCGCGGAGCTCTCGCGACGCACGGACTTCGGCGTGACCGTGAGCGTGCCCTTCTGGAACGCCGAGCACGCCCGAGCGCTGGAGCCGTTCGTGGCGACCCCGCAGCGCCGCATGAGGATCATCGAGCGGCTCGCGCGCGCGGGCGTCCGCGTCGGCGTGAACGTCGCGCCGCTCGTCCCGGGCCTCGGCGACGAGGACATGGCGAAGGTGCTCGAGGCGGCTCGCGCGGCCGGCGCCGTGCGCGCCGGGTACGTCTTCTTGCGGCTCCCGGGGTCGGTCGCGCTGGTGTTCGAGGAGCGCCTCCGTCGGGCGCTCCCGCTCCGCGCAGAGCGCGTCCTGCGCCGCGTGCGCGCGGCGCGCGGCGGCAAGCTCAACGATCCGCGCTTCGGGGAGAGGCAGCGTGGGAGCGGCCCCTACGCGGAGGCGAGCCGGGCGCTCTTCGAGAGCACGGCGCGTCGCCTCGGCCTCGAGACCTCGGGGATGGATCCGGAGACCGGCCCGCCCCGCGCGCCCGCCAGCGAGACGACGTTCGAGCGGCCTTCCAGCGCCCGCCAGCTCCGCCTCTTCGGGTAACATCGCGGCATGGCCACCCGACACCTCGCCACGTGTACGCTCTGCGAGGCCGCGTGCGGGATCGTGGTCGAGACGGAGGCGGGGCGGGTGCGGAGCGTCCGCGGCGATCCCGACGACCCCATGAGCCGGGGCTACGTGTGCCCCAAGGTGATCGGGATGAAGGATCTCCACGAGGATCCGGACCGCCTCCGGACGCCGCTCGTCCGCGACGCGGGCGTCCTGCGTCCGGCTTCGTGGGAGGAAGCCCTGTCGCGCGCCGCCGAGGGCATCGCGCGGGTACGACGGGAGCACGGCAACGACGCCCTCGCCGTCTACCAGGGCAATCCTTCGGCCCACAACCTGGGTCTCATGACGATCGGACAGGTCGTCCTTCGCAACTTCGGGACGAAGAACCTGTCGTCGGCGTCGTCGACCGACCAAGTGCCCCACATGGTGGCGGCCCACCACATGTTCGGGCACCCGATCCTCCTGCCCGTCTCGGACCTCGACCGCACCGACCTCTTCGTCGTCGTCGGCGCGAACCCGCTCGTCTCGAACGGGAGCCTCATGACTGCGCCGGACATGCGGCGGCGCCTCGCGGACATCCGCGCGCGGGGGGGCCGGGTGGTCGTCGTCGATCCGCGGCGGACCGAGACCGCGGAGGCGGCGGACGAGCACGTGTTCGTGCGTCCCGGCACCGACCCGCTGCTGCTCGCCTCCGTCGCCGGCGTCCTCTTCGCCGACCGGCTCGCGCGCCCCGAGCGGTGCTCGCTCCCGATCGCCCGGCTGGAGGAGCTCGAGCGCGCCGTCGCTCCCTTCGGGCCCGAGCGCACCGCGCCGCTGACGGGCGTCGCGCCCGACGCGGTCCGTCGCCTCGCGCGGCAGCTCGCGGACGCCGGGCGCGCCGTCGTGTACGGGCGCGTCGGCGTCTGCCACCAGGAGCACGGGACGCTCGCCGCGTGGCTCATCTACGCGCTCAACTTGGTGACCGGCAACCTGGATCGCCCGGGCGGCGCCATGTTCACCGAGCCCGCCGTCGACATCCTACGCCTCACGCGCATGCTCGGGCTCGTGAGCCAGGGCGCGTTCCAGAGCCGCGTCCGCGGCTTCCCCGAGGTCGGCGGGGAGGTCCCCGTGGCGGTGCTCGCAGAGGAGATCGAGGCGCCCGGGCCGGGGCAGGTGCGCGCGCTCCTCACCAGCGCGGGCAACCCGGCGCTCTCGTCCCCCAACGGCCGCCGTCTCGAGCGGGCGCTCGAGAAGCTCGAGCACATGGTCTGCGTCGACAGCTACGTGAACGAGACGACGCGCCACGCGCACGTCATCCTGCCGCCGGTCTCTCCGCTCGAGCGGTCGCACTACGACGTCGCGCTCGCCGCGTTCGGGGTCCGGAACTTCGCGAAGTACGTCCCCGCGGTCTTCGACCGGCCCGACGGCGGGCTGCACGACTGGGAGATCCTGCTCGAGCTGGGGCTCCGCGTGCATCTCCACGGGCGGCTCCTCCGCCCGGCGGATCGCGGCTGACACCTCCCGCGAGCAAAGGC
>CAZBJI010000003.1:75126-125167 GCA_964492175.1 uncultured Polyangiaceae bacterium
CGAGGCCTGGTGGCCGTCGGCAAGCGGCTCGGGACGGACGGCGCGCTCGACCTCCTGCTGCGGACGGGACCTCGCGGTGCCGGGCTCCTCGGGCTCCGGCCGGAGGGGCTCACCCTGGCGCGCGTTCGGCAGAGCGCGCACGGGCTCGATCTCGGGGCGCTGGAGCCGCGGCTCGCGCGCGTCCTCGCGACGCCGGACGCGCGCGTCGACGCCGCCCCCGCCCCGTTCGTGGCGGAGCTCTCGCGCGCGCTGGCCGACCGCGAAGCCGCGCACGCCTCGGCGGGTGGCGCGCTCGTGCTCGTGGGACGGAGGCACCTCCGCAGCAACAACTCGTGGCTCCACAACAGCCGCGCCCTCGTGAAGGGCCCGCCGCGCTGCACGCTGCTCATGAGCCCGGCCGACGCGCGGTCGCGCGGCCTCGTGACGGGGGCGACCGTCGAGGTCGCGTCGCGGGTGGGCCGCGTGCGCGTCCCGGTCGAGGTCTCCGACGAGATGATGGAGGGCGTGGTCAGCCTTCCGCACGGCTGGGGGCACGACCGGCCTGGCACCCGCGCCGCGGTCGCCGCGGCGCACGCGGGCGCCAGCGCCAACGATCTGACGGACGAGGCGCTCCTCGACCGCCTCAGCGGCAACGCCGCGTTCAGCGCGCTCTCGGTGACCGTGCAGCCCGTCGCCGTGGACCGGCCGCGTCCTCTCGCCGGTGACACGCCGTGATGAAGCCGCAGCGCTGAGCGCGGCACGCGGGCTCGTCGACGCCGGGCCACTCGCCGGTCGCGCGCGCGTGTGCGAAGCGGTCCGCCACGCCGAGGAGCTCGGTCTCTACGCCGGCGAGGCCTGCCTCGTCGAGCGTCGGGAGCCACCGTACGTCCTCCCCGCTCAGGAGGAACACCACGCCCGCGCGCACGCGCGCGCCCGGATAGCGCCGGGCGAGCGCGAGGGCGTACGCGCGGAGCTGGAAGGCGTGGGCGTCGAGCGAGCGGCTCGCCCGGGCGAGCTTGTAGTCGACGACGTCCACCGTGGCGCCGCCGTCGCCGAGCACGAAGAGATCGACCGTCCCCGCGAGCGTGAGGGCCACGCCTCCGCGGTCCAGGCGGACGCGGATCTCCTCTTCGCGGTGGAGCTCGAGATCGGGAGAGGCCAGCGACCGAGCGAAGGGGCCGCGGAGGAAGGCGGCGATCGCCGCCGCGAGCGGGCCGGCCCCCGCCGGCCCGACACCCTCGGCGGCGAGCAGCTCGACGAGGCGCTCCTCTGCCGGAGGCGCGCCGAACGCGCCGCGCGGGAGCTGCTCGAGCACCCGGTGCGCCGCGCGCCCGAGGGCGCGGGGGTCGTCCTCCTCGTCGCGCGGAGGCTCGCGCGCCCCCGGGTCGCCGGTCTCGAGCTCGAACAGCTCGAGCTGGCCGCTCGCGACCGGCTCCTCCAGGCCCTCGAGGAACCGCAGCCGGAACCGGCGCGCGCAGGCGCCGAGGACGCCGAGCGGCGTGGTCGCGAGCGAGATCTCGGCCGCCAGAGGGAGCCTGCGAGCCGGGGCCTCGGCGGCGGCGCTCGCCGGGGCGGCCCGCGCCGCCGCGCCCTCGGCGGCGCGCGTGAGCCACGCGGCGGCGCTCTCGACCTCGAAGAGCGTGGACGCGCCGGCGCCGAGCGAGGTGAGCGTCGAGAGCGCGCTCCCCGCGGGCGGAGAGGGCACGCCGACGAGCGTGAGCAGCGCACGGGCGCGCGTCATGGCCACGTAGGTGATGCGCCGCCGCTCGGCCTGGGCACGCTCGGCCGATCGTCGCTGGTGCAGGCGCCGCGTGGCGTTGTCGAGCGACGCACCGAACCGGGCCCTGTGGGTGACGACGAGGCGGGCGGGCTCCGAGGGGGCGGTGCGCACGAAGGCGAGGGGCGGGTGGTCGGGCCTGGCCTGCGCCGCGAGATCGAGGACCACGACCGCCTCGAAGTCGAGGCCCTTGCTCGCGTGGATCGTCGTCACGCGGACCGCGTCGTCTTCGCGGGAGAAGACGACCGCCTCCGCCTCGTCGGCCTCGTTCGCGATCTGGCGGTCGAGCCACCGAGAGAACGAGAGGAGGCCTCCGCCTCGCGACCGCGCGATGCTCGCCAGCCGGTCGAGGTTCGCGAGCCTGGGCTCTGCCCGCGGGAGCGCCGCCATCACCCGATCGAGCTCGAACGCTCGCAGGATCTCCCCCATCGCCTCCGCCGGCGGGAGCCGGACGAGCGTGGCTCGGACCTCGCGGTACCGGGACCGAAACGCGCGGAGCCGGGCGGCCTCCTCCTCGAGGGCGCGCGGTCCGTCGGCGCCGGTGGCCTCCGCGGCGGCGGCGACGAGGATCCTGTCCGCCGCGGCGCCCTCCTCCTCGAGGAGGTCCCCGCGCAGCCCGCGATGCGGGGCGAGGAGCAGGAGCGCCGCGTCGCTCAACGCCACGACCGGGCCGCGGAGGACCTGGGCGAGCGCGTGTCGATCCCTCGGATCGAGGACCAGGCGGACCAGCGCGGCGAGATCACGCACCTCGAGCGTGTCGTAGAGCGCGCGGCCGGCCACGACGTACGGCACGCCGAGCCGCGCGAGGCAGAGCTCCACCAGCGGGATGCTCGCGCGGCGGCGGGCCAGCACCGCGACGTCGCGAGGCGCGAGCCCGCGCTCCCGGATCGCGCTCGCCGCGGCCGCCGCCGCGACCGCCGCCTCCCGGAGCGCGCCCTGCCCGTCGACGAGCGGGTCCCCGATGGCATCCTCGTCGTCCCTGAGGAAGAGCACCTGGCCCGGAGGGCGGTCGGGGCGCGCGACGAGCCGCTCGGCTTCGGTGTAGGCGATGCGAACCTCCTCGAGCGACGCGGCGCCGTCGGTCGACGGCTGGGAGGCGAAGTCGGCCTCGGCGAAGGCGTTGACGAAGTCGACGATGTTCGAGCCCGAGCGCCTGCTCTCGCGGAGCGCCACGAAGTCGGCGGTCGGGCGCGCGCCCCACAGCGCCTCGGGGATGTCGAGCGCGCGCCCCGCCTGCTCCCCCGCGAGCTCCGCGCACATCGCGGAGAAGACCGACACGTCCGCGCCGCGGAACGCGTAGATGGACTGCTTTCGATCGCCCACGAGGAAGAGGCCGTGCGGCGCGACGTCGGCGGCTGTCGGGAGCACGCCCGCCTCGTGCCGCTCCGCCCGCAACAGGTAGACGAGATCGCGCTGGGCGCGGCTCGTGTCCTGGAACTCGTCGACGAGCAGCACGTCGATCTCGGAGCGGATCTCCGCGGCGACCTCGGGGTGGTCTCGGAGCCGCTCCCGCGCCACCCGCAGGAGATCTCCGAAGCCGAGCAGACCCCTCTCCGCGCGCGCCCGCGCCATGCGGTCGCCCACCTCGACGAGGAGCGCTCGCAGCCCTCGTTCTCGCTCCTCCAGGGCTGGCGCCTCGGCGAAGATCGACCGGAGGCTGTGCGCCTTCTGGCGCAGCGTGCCGCTCGGGAGGGCGTCCCGGAGGGCGAAGAACGCCGCCTCTCCGGCGCTCGGCGTCCGAGGTCTCGTCGTCCCCAAGAGGCGCTCGAGGGGCGCCGCGGCCGCGTCCGGGAGGCTCAGCTCGGCGCGTGGCGAGGCGTGGAGCGCCGCCTCGATCTCACGCGCGTGATCGGCGAGCGCCGGCCGGCCGTCGCGGGCGCAGGCGTGGACGGCGCGCGCGAGCTCCGCGCGGAGCGCGCGCGCAGGCGTCAGGTGGTCCGTCGTGGCGAGGTCCGACGGTCGGAGCCCCTCCTCGTCGAGCCGGTCGAAGAACGGCGGCAGGGACGCGTGGACGCGCTGGAGCCCGCCGCACGCGTCGAGGAGCGCGCGGGCGTCCACCGCCGAGCCTTCGGCCTCGAGCCTCCGGGCGAGGACGTCGTCGATGGCCTCCCGCGCGATGTCCAAGAGCTCGTCCTCTTCACCGACGCGGAGTCGGGGCGAGAGGCCGAGCGGGAGCGCGAAGCGACGGAGCAGATCCCCGGCCAGCCCGTGCAGGGTGTCGATGCGCGCTTCGTGCCACCGCTCGACGGCGGCGCGCGCTCGCGCGGCGACCTCACCCTGGGCGGGACCGGGTGAGAGCGCCCGCGCCCGCGCCTCGATCTCCTCCGAGAACGGCGCGTCGGGGGCGCCCGAAGCGAGCGAACGGAGCGCGCGCTCCACGCGCGCGCGGATCTCGACCGCGGCGGCGCGGGAGAACGTCGTCGCCACGATCCGGTCGGGCGGGATCGGCGGGTGGGCATCCGACGAGGCGCCGCGCCCCATCGAGGTGAGGCCGAGGGCGCTCATCACGTAGAGCGACGTGAGGAGGTACGTCTTGCCCGTCCCCGCGCTCGCGGCGCACACGACGTTCCTCCGGAACACGTGGACCTTGGAGGCGTCGCTCACGCGTCGTCTCCGTCCTGCGCGTCGGTCGTAGGGACGACGGCGGGCCGCCGGCACAGGTCTCGGGCGTCGCACTTTCGGCAGGACGCCGGCCGAGAGGGCCTCGGCGCGACGTCGCCGCTCCACAGGCGGCGCACGATGTCGGCGGCGCGCCCCGCCGCCTCGTCGCGCTTCTCCGCGGGCAACGCGGCGACCTCGTCGATCGGCTGTGCGCCGCTGAGGACGAGCGGCACCACGAGATAGGCGACGCCCACTTGGGCTGCCCCGAGGCGCTCTACGACGCGCGCGTACAGCGGGAGCTGGAACGAGGTGACGCCGAGCTGCTTCTTCGACTGGAGGCTCTTGCCCGACTTGTAGTCCACCACACGAGCGCGGAGGCGATCCGCGCTGAGGTCGACGCGATCGATGCGCCCCTCGACCCAGACGGATCCGAGGTCCGGGTGCGGGAGCTCGAGCGCGCCCCAGGGCGGGGCTGCCTTCGGTCCGAAGGTGAGCTCGCCCCGGTGGTAGCGCAGGTCGCGGGGCGACGCGAGGTCCCGACGGAGCAGCTCGATCGCGTCCTCGAGGACGCGCCGCTTCGCCTCCCGCCGCAGCGGGCCCTCCGGCTCGGCCCACCCGATCGCCTCCTCCGCGGCCCGCTGCCCTGCGGCGACGCGCGCTTCGATCGAGGCGCTCGGCGGGAGGGCGGCCTCCGCGTCGTAGGCGGCGTGGAGGGCCCTGTGCAGGAGGTCGCCGCGAGCTCTCGGCGTCAGCTCGTCGAGCGCGTCCTCGATCGGTGAGGCGCGCAAGACGCGCCGCCCGAACGCCTTGAACGGACACGACGCGGCCGCCTCGACGGCGGTGACGGAGATCGGCGCCTCCGCCGAGCTCCCGCCGAACGCCGCGACGAGCCGCGCGCTCAGGGCGGCCGAGATCGCGCCGCTGTAGGCGCCCGCCGGTGCCACTGGCTCGACGAAGAACCGCTGCCTCTCGACCTCGGCGTCCACCCGGGCGCGGAGGGCGCCGTCCGGGGGTGCGCCCGACGCCAATGCCGCGAGGTCCGCGCCCCTCGGTGACAGGACGCACGCGCGCGGCGACACGCGAGAGCTCGGCTCGATGGATCGCGCCGCGCCGCGGGAGAGGGCGAGCGTCACCAGCGCGTGGGGTGGGTCGGCCTCTCGGCCATCGTCGTCGGCGGAGGCGTGGGTCAGCACCACGCGCGGCGCGGCCGCGGCCGCCCAGAGGAGCTCGGCGTCGGCGAGCGTCGCGCGCTCGCGGAGCCCGCGCGGTCTGCGGTCCGCCGGGAGCGCTCCCCGGGTCGCGTCGTCCAGGAGGGAGGACCGCCGCGGGGCCCGGTACCCCGAGGTCCCGAGGCGCGTCACCACGACCAGATCGTGGTCGAGCCCAGCGATCTCGGCGGGCCGACCGACGCGGACCGTCCCGGCTCGCCCCGAGGCGCCCCGCGCGCCGACGCGCGTCGACGCGAGCGCCTCCGCGAGCTCGGCGTGCAGATCCTCGACGGTCCCGATCGCGTCCGAGCGCCCCACCTCGACGCTGGCGGAGATCAGGTCCTCGGCGGCCCGCCGCAGCGCCCGCACCGCCATCGAGCCGACGCCGAGGGAGCGCAGGAGGTCGGGGCCTCCGGATCGGACGCCGCGCCCGATCTCTCGGGCCGAGGGCTCGCCGAGCCGCAGCGCGTGCGTGGCGTCGAGCCAGGCGCGCCCGATCGAGGCGAGCCCTCGCCGCCCGCGCAGGCCAGCGATGATGGCGCAGAGTCGACCGGCCGCGTCGGCGAGCCAGGGCTCGCGTGGGTGGGCGCCGCGCAACGACTCGACGAAGCGCGCGCCCGAGCCGTCGCGCACGACGGGCAGCTCGCGGAGGTGATGGGCGAGGACGCGCGCGCGCTCGGCCGCCGCGCGCTCCTCTGGCGCGCCGACGAACGACCCCGCGTGCAGCCCCGGGAGGCGCAAGAGCTCGGTGAGGCCGTCCTTCGTGATGGTCCCCGCGGCCATCCCCAGCAGGGAGAGCGCCGCTCGCGCCTCCGGCACGGCCTCCGCGGGCGGGCCGCGGTCCTCCGAGAAAGGCACGCCGGCCTCGCGGAGGGCCGCGCGGAGCGGCCCGAGGAGCGCCTCGTCGCCCGGAGGGACCGCGATGGCCACCCGCTCCGGCGGTGCGCCCGCGTCGAGGGCCCGCGCCGCGGCGTGCGCGGCAGCGCGGGCCTCCGCGTCGGGGCTCCTGGCCTCGACCACCGAGGCGATCGGCGTGCGCGGCTCGAGCCAGTCGATCTCCGGGGCGTCGAGCTCCCGCGCGAGGCGTCGCTCGAGGATCGTCGCGACGCTCGCGAGCGACCCGTCGGCGTCGTCGGGCCGGGGAAGGCGGAGCGTCGCCCCGCGTCCCCCGGCGGCGCGCGACGCGCGGTGCAGCAAGAGCAACCGCTCGAGCAGCGCACCTCCGACGTCGAGCGTTCCGGCCACCGCGACGTGGTCGAACGCGATCTCGGGGAGCCGCCGCGAGAGCGCCCGAGCGTCGCCGAGCCCGCGCCGGTCGGCGCGGCCCGCGCCCGCCAGGGCCTGGTTGGCGCGGTCGAGCGCCCCCCCGAGCGCCCGCCCGCGTGGCGTCCCGGCGCCGAGCAGGTCGTCGACGGTGGTGCCCGCCGCGAGCAGCTCACCGAAGGTGTGGTCGAGCGCCGTCACGATCGCGGTCCGCTCGTGGGCGCCGCGGTCGAACAGCCGCCGGAGGGGGTCGTCGGCGGAGGAGGCCTCGAGCGCCGCGCGCGCCGCCGCGCGTCGCTCGGCGCGCGTCGCCGCGCGGGCGCCCACGTCGAGCTCCGACGCGAGCCGATCGAAGAAGCGCGGCAGGGTCGTCGCTCCCGGACCGCCCGCCTCCGCGTGCCGCTCGGTCGGGAGCAGAAGGACCGCGGGCCGCCGTCGCGCCGTCACGGTGCGGCGGGCCCCACCTCGGGGTCCGGGCTCGCCGGTGCGTCGCTCGACGTGCTCTCGGTGTCGGGCTCTTCGGGCAGCGGAGCCATCGTGCAGGTACCCTCGAACTGGACGCCCCGCTCGATGAACACCGCCGGCGCGTGGAGCGACCCGACCACCTTGGCCGGAGGGTAGAGCTCGATGGCCTCGCGCGCGCGGATGTCGGCATGGACGACGCCAGCGGTCACGATGCAGGTGTCGACCTCGATGGTCCCTTCCACGGTCGCGCCCTCGCCGATGACGAGGACGTCCTCGCCGCGGATGTCGCCCGAGAAGTGGCCGTCGATCCGGACCCGCCCCGTGAAGTGGAGCTTGCCCTCGAACGCAGTACCTCGCCCGAGGAGCGCGGTGATCTCGGTCGGCCGCGGCCCGCCGCGCTCGCCCCCGCCCGCAGCGCCCGAGGTCTCCATGCGCTGCCTTTCGCACGGGCCCGGGTCTGGATCAAACCGGGGCCGTCACGAGCCTAACGATCCATCGCGTAGACAGGCGGGATTCCTAGGCCTTTCTGAAGGCATGCTTCGTGCTTCGAAGCGCCATCGCGCATTGACGCGTCCCACGACTTGTGGAATTCACCGGCCTCGTTTTCTTCTTGTTTGCTCGGGCACACGGCAAGCCCGCTCCCCGCCGCCGCAGCGCCAGACGCCCGGCATCTTGATCTGCTTCTGATTCGCTCGGGCGAGCCGAGCGAAATGACTCTCGGATTCACGTGGCGCGCCATGTGAATGCTCGTCCGGATGGGCGCCTCACGGCGCGATCGCTCGTCGTCTCAGGAGTCTCCATGAAGGGCTACGTCTCCCTCGTCGCGCTCGTCCTCGCGTTCGCCCCCGCGCTGCTCGCGCCAGGGCTGGCCTTCGCCCAGCCGGCGCCCGCCCCTGCGGATCCGCCAGCGCCGGTCATCGGCGGAGCGGGCGCGGCCCCCGCGCCGGCCGTCGGGCCCCCCGTGGTGGCGCCCGCCCCGGACAAGCCGGCGGCGCCGCCCACCCCTCCGAAGGAGGAGGCGCCCGAGCCCCTCATCTGGCGCGGCACCACCTTCACGTGGACCAACGCGGTCACGACCACGACGCTCGGAGTCGGGCGCGACAACATCGGCAGCGAGGACGACTTCTACGGGATGGACTGGGTGCTCGCGCCCCAGCTCTACGTGCTCGATTTGCCGAGCGACAAGATCATCCTCGCCGCGGAGGCTGGGATCGCGCTCGAGATCACCGACAGCGGCACCACCACGACGCGGAAGGAGCCTCAGTTCCGCGACACGCACCTCTCCGTCGGGTACAACCGGAACATCTGGACGAGCGAGGACAAGGAGTGGGCGACCAAGGGCTCGCTCCGCACCCGCGCCATCTTCCCGACGTCACCCGTCAGCCAGGGTCAGGGCCGCTACCTCACGACCACGTTCGGGATCACGCTGAGCCAGCAGATCCGCCTGCTCGGCAACGCCGCCGACGGCCTCAACAACCTGAACGTCGTCGCGGGCTTCACGTACTCCCACTTGTTCGCGCGCTCCTACAGCGCGACGAACCCGGACCTCGAGAGGACGAGGCAGAGCGCGTCGGGGCAGAACATCCTCAGCGACCAGCTCACGACGTCGTCCCTCGACATCGACCGGATCATCCCGAGCATCACGTTCATCCTGCCCATCTACAAGGACCTGTCGATCACGACGGGGTGGCGCCTCATCGGGAGGTTCAAGCACGACTTCGACTCGGGAGGGTGCGACGTGGACCAGCCCGGCATCGGAGGCTGTCTGGACGTCGACGCGAACGAGGGCGACGAGGGGCCCATCACCTACGTCACGAACTCCTCCTTCGACGTCGCCATCACGCAGCCCATCTACGACGTCGTCTCGCTCACCCTCGGGTACAACAACGAGACCTTGACGCTCGGGGAGGACGGCAAGAGCCGCAACGTGTTCTACAGCCCGGGCGCGCAGTTCTACATCGACCTCGGTGTGAACCTGGACGCCATCTACGCGAAGGCCTCCGGCAGGGAGAAGTTCGAGCTCCCTCCGGGCCCGCGTAGCTCCGTGACCGCGGCCTCGAACGCCGGCGGGATGCCCTCGTTCTAGCCGGAGGCCATGGCTCTACGGCGCGGCTCGAGCGCGCCCACCGCACACCAGGAGCGTCGGATTGACGGTCCGGGTCCTCCTCGTCGATCCCGACACCGCGCTCCGCCGCGCCTGGGCGCGCGCGCTGCTCGAGGGGCGGCTCGACGTGCTCACGGCGGAGGACGCCGCGAGCGGGAGGGGCCTGCTCGCCGCGTCGCCGGACGTCCTGCTCGCGAGCGCGGGCGCGGCGGCCGACCTGCTCTCCGAGCTCCACCCGGCGCCGCCGGTCATCTTGCTCTGGGATCGCGCCGACGCGGATCCGGCTGACGCCGTGAGCTCGCTCGGCGCGTTCGCCGTGGTGGAGCGGGCCGAGCTCCCGCCGCTCGGGCTCGCGCTGCTCGTCGCCGCCGCGCGCGCGCCGCGCGAGCAAGAGCGGCCCGCCGGCGCAGAAGAGCTCGAGTTCGTCGCCGTCTCCGAGGCCGCCCGCGCCGCGGTTCGCAAGGCGCTCGCAGCCGCGCGCTCCGGCGCGCCGCTCTGGGTCATGGGGGCGGGGGGGGCAGGGAAGAAGACGCTGGCGCGCACGGTCCACGCCAGGTCGGGCCGGCGCGGCGCGCTCGTCGAGCTGGACGCCACCTCGCTCGACCGGGCCGGCCTCGAGCGGGCGCTCGCCGAGATGCCCGCGGACGGCACCCTCGTCCTCTCGCGGGTGGACGCGCTCGACGCGGGGGCGCAAGAGGCGCTCGCGCGCGCGCGGAAGGGGGGCCTCTCGGCGTCGCGGCTGGTGTCGACCGCGCTCCCTTCGCTGCGGGACGCCAAAGACTCGGGCGCGTTCTCCAAGGAGCTCTTCTTCCGGCTCTCCCCCCTCGTCATCGATCTGCCCCCGCTGCGCGCGCGCGTCGACGACGTCGCGGTGCTCGCCTATCTGTTCGTGCGGCGCGCCGCGGAGCGCTTCGGCGTGCCGCCCAAGCGGCTCTCCCGCGACGCGGTCCAAGCGCTCCGCGCGTGGACGTGGCCCGACAACACGCACGAGCTCGAGGCGGTCATCGTGCGCGCCCTCACGTCGTGCCCGACCGAGGTCATCACGCCGGGGGATCTGGGGCTGCGGACGTCCGAGCCGCGCCGCCACCGCGCGGGGCTCGGCGCGTACGCGGAGGAGCGGGCGGCGGCGATCGCGGCGTTCGAGCGCGACTACTTGAAGGCCGTGCTCGAGCACACCGGAGGGAACGTCACCCAGGCGGCCAAGGTCGCCGGGATGGACTCGGCGAACTTCCGCCGCGTCCTCCGCCGCGTGAACAAGAGCTAGGAGGGTGCAGGCCTGCGCTCGCCGCGGGAGGGCTCGACGTCGCCCACCCCGATCGCGATCTCTGTGTCACGCACGTCGTGCCGAGGCGTTCCTCAGCGCACGGTCAGGGCACCACGTCTTTGCGGCAGACCGCGCCACCCTCGAAGTGCAGCGTGAAGTAGACGCCGAGCTCGTCGGCCGCGAGGCCGTTCGGGCTCCTCGCGCCGGCGACGAAGCGCTCGGGCGTCCCGCCCACGGGCAACGTGAGCCGGTCGACGTACCCTCCGCCGAACGACGCGTAGTAGACGAAGCCTCCGCGAACCAGGACGTCCGCCATCTGGGGGACCGCGTCGACCATGAGCGACGCCTGCGTCAGCGCGGTGTCGAGGATCATGAGGCGGCTGTCGGTGAGCGACCCGACGAGCAGGCGGTCGTCGTACCGCTGGATGACCGCCGGCTCGAAGGTCACCTGGAGCGCAGTCACCTGCTCCGGAGGATCTCCGTCGGCGTGGCTCCAGACGTAGGACGGGACCGCCTCGCTCGTCCCGTAGAGCACGCCTGGGCCGCGCGCCAGGAAGAGCGGGTTGGGCGGCGCCTGCACGGTGAGGATCGGCGTCATCGGGGCGGTGTTCGTGTCGATGCGGTAGACGTCGTGAAACCCGTCCTCGCCGCCGAGCCGCGTCGTGTAGTAGACGACTCCGAAATCGACCACGATCCCGAACGGCGCGTCCAGCCCGTCCGCGAGGACCTCGGCGGGGCCGCCCGCCAGCGGCGCCCGCCACACCCTGCCCGAGCCGGTCTCGGCGGTCCCGGTCTCGGTCCAGTACGCGTGCGAGGAGTCGGCCACGATCCGGTTCGGGCTCTCCATGAGATCGTGAACCAACACGGTAGGCTCGGACCCGTCGCGCTTGGTGCGCTGCACCTTGCCCGAGCCGGCCTCCGTCCAGACGACCGTCTCATTCCCGATCGCGATGCCCCAGGGTGAGCTCAGGCCGCGCGCCAGCTCCAGCGACCCGTCGGGGCACACGGTGTTCGAGGAGCCGCCCGCGCCTCCGCCGCCCGGCAGCGGGTCGACGTCGAACTCGGCGCCGATGAGCTCGGCGCATCCGGCCAGCGGTGCGACGATCGAGAGTGCGAGACCGACGCGGAGCAAGCGCGCAGATTATCACGCCCGCTGCAGGTGCGCGGTCGCCGCCCGGAGGTAAGATGGCGGGCGCATGCAAGCGAGCGGGAGTCGCGCGGGGACCGTCCTGCGAGCCAAGTGGCGCCTCGACGGGCTCCTCGCGGAGGGCGGCATGGGGGCCGTCTACGCGGCGTCTCACGTGCGCAGCGGCAAGCGCGCCGCGATCAAGGTGCTCCACGCCGGCACGTCGGGGGAGATCGCCGAGCGCTTCCTGCGCGAGGCGCGCATCTCGGCCATCCTGTCCGACCCGGGCGTCGTCGACGTCTACGACGACGACACGACCGACGACGGTCTGCCGTACCTCGTGATGGAGCTGCTCGAGGGCGAGACGCTGGAGCAACGGGCGGAGCGCTGCGGGGGCACGCTCGGCTGGGCGCACTTGGCGACGCTCGTGGACGCCGCGCTCTCGACGTTGGCCGGCGCCCACCAGCTCGGCGTCGTGCACCGGGACCTCAAGCCGTCGAACCTCTTCCTCACCGCGGGCGGGACGCTCAAGGTCCTGGACTTCGGGATCGCGTCGCTCCGTGCGTCCCCGCACGATCGCATCACCGGCGCCGTCTCTCCCACCATGGGGACCATCGGCTTCATGCCGCCCGAGCAGGCGTCCGGCAGCTGGGAGCGCATCGACGCGCGGTCGGACATCTGGGCGGTCGGCGCGACCATGTTCGTGCTCCTCACGGGGCGGCACGTGCACGAAGCGACGAACCTCCACAAGGAGCTCGTGAGCGCGCTCACGTCGCCTGCGCCGCCGATCAAGAGCGTCGCGCCCGAGCTCCCCGCCCCCATCGCTCGTGTCGTGGATCGGGCGCTCCAGTTCGAGCCCGAGCGACGCTACCCGTCGGCGGGTGCGATGCGGCGAGCCCTGCTGCAGGCCGTCGCCGAGGTGGAGGGGCGGTCCTTCGACGACCTCGACGAGCCGACGGAAGCGGACCCGAGCTCCGTAGGGATCGCGAACGGCGCGCCGCTCGGTTCCCGCGCCACCGCGCGGACGCCTCCGTCCGCCGTGGCCGCGTCGAGCAGCCCGACGGTCGCCGCTTCGCCCGCCGCGCTGAGGCCCGAGGCCGAGGGGCCGGCGGGCGGTGAGACCCTCGCCGCGCTCCAGGGCGCCGACCTGCCGCGCGCGCCCCGCGTCGCGCCGAGGAGGCCGACTACCGTCGCCGTCGCGCTCGTCTCGCTGGCGGCCGGGGCGATCGCCGCGGGCGCCATCACCCTCTTCTCCACGAAGCCGTCCGCGCCCGGTCGAGCGCCGCCGCCGCCAGCGTCGACGCCCGTCGAAGCTCGCGCCGCCCTGCCGCCGCCCACGCCCGAGGAGTCCGCGCCGATTCGCCGTGAGCCGGAAGTGACCCCGGCGCCGGCGCGCTCGGTGGCGCCGGTCCCGCGGCAGCCACCTGCGACGAGGTCCGCCGCGACGGTGAGCGAAGCGCCGGCCCCGCCTTCCGCCACGGCTCCCGCTGCGCCGGTCGATCTGGATCGACGGAAGTGACGTCGCGCGGGCGGCCGCGTCCTCAGAACGTGAGCGTGAGGTGCGCCGACGCCCACCGGGCCGACGCGGTCGCGGTCACCCGCCCAGAGGGCGTCGCGGCCTCGACGATGAGCAGCGAGGCGCCGAGCGCCGTCAAGGCGCCGCCGATCGCGAACGCGATCGTGCTCGTCGTCGCGAAGGCCCGCCCATCGCTCGCCGCGTCCAGCCCCTCCGTTGGGCACCCGAGCCGGCCGCTCGCCTGGCGGACGCAGACGTCCTCGACGGTCCCCTTTCGGTCGATCGCGAGGGCCCCGGTCACCGATCCTACGACCACCCCGGCGAGTCCGAGCGCCCCGATCAGCGCGCCCGACACGAGCAGGGGAGGCGGCCCGTCCGCCGGCGGTGGAGGCGTGGTCTCCGACGCGAGCGGATCGCCCGCGGCGAGCATCACCTCGTACGAGGCGCCGTCCTCGACCGTGAGCCGCGAGGGGCGCGGCCGGGTGTTCGGACACCGCAGCTCGAGCGTGAGGGGCCCCGCGTCGACCGGCAGCGGGACCGCGGTCGCGGCGAGGCCGAGCGCCAGCTCGTCCTGGACGATCGTGCACGCGGAGCTCGTCCCCTCCGGCACGCGCACCGTGACGCGCGCGAGGCGAGGCGACAGCTCGTCTCGCTTCTTCACGGCGTGATCTCGTCGCGGCCCGCCGTCGAGCAGGTCCGCGGCGGACGCGTACGCCTGCCACGCGCTCGCGAGCTGTCCGAGGGCCTCGCGGCACTCGCCGATGTTGAGCAGCGTCCCTGGCGCCGGATCGAGCCGCTGGCTCTCCTGGAACCGCTCGCACGCGAGGCGGTGGTCGCCGCTCGCGACCGCCTCGCGGCCGGCGCGAAACAGGGCCTCGGCCTTGATCGCGTCGGAGGCGGTCGCCGGGCTCGGCGCGAGCCACACGAGCGCGGCCACGGCGATGGGCAAGGGGTGAGGGCGCGGCTTCACGCGGCGCCCATCCTACGCCCGATCCGAGCCGGGGCTCCCACGGTCGTGGGGAGCGCCCGACCTACGGGCCGCCCTTGGGCGCGATCGCGTCCCACCCCGTCACCCTCGCGAGCTTGGCCATCGCGACGTCGAGCTCCATCGTCGCGCTGAGCACGTTGAACCTCCCGAGCGCGTACGCCTTCGCCGGCTCGAGCAGCTCCTTGTCTTCGGTGGTCCCCACGTCGATGCCTTGCTGCACGCGGATCACCCACTTCTTGGCGTACCCGGTGGACTTTACGTACGCGGCGCGTCGCTTCTGCCAGTCGACCACCTCCGCGTGGGCCGCCTCGACCTCGGCGGCCACACCGCCCGTCGCGAGCCGCTTCATCGCGCCGACCTCCGCGAGCTGCGCCTTCGCCTGCTTGAGCCGCGCGACCTTGGGCACGAAATCCAGGTTCCACTGGAAGACGAGCCCGGCGCCGTAGCGGAAGTAGTTGGCTGGATCGTACGCGAACGGATCGAGCTGATCGTCGATGTCCGGCGCGACGCCGACGCCGGCCGTCAGCCCCAGGCCGATGTCGGGATAGAAGCTCGACTCCGCGAGCCGCACCTGCGCCTCACGCGCCGCGAGCCCGTGGCGCGCCTGCGCGACCTCGGGCCGGAGCCGCTGGGCCGCGGCGAGGTAGTGCTCGAGGTCGAGCAGCTCGTGCTCGGGGGGCGAGAGGGGCAGGTCGGGGATGTCCAGCGCGGGCTCGCCGGCGAAGAAGCGCAGGCCGGCGAGCGCCGTCGTGACGTAGCGGTCCGCCTCCGCCTCGCGCACGTCCACCTCGGACGCGAAGGTCTGGAGCTTGAGCAGATCGATCGGGTTGGCCTCGTCCTTGGCGACTTTTTCCTCGATGGCCTTCTCCGCGCTCGAGAGCTGCGCCTTCACGTCTGCGAGCAGGTGCTTGGCGTCCCGCGCGAGCTGCAGACCGTAGTACGCGCGCCGGACCTCGAGCCGGACCAGGTCGCGCTCCTTCTCCACGTCGGCCTCGTGGACCCGGACGTTCGCCTCCGCCGCCTCCCAGAGGTGCCCGATCTTCCCGAAGGTCCAGACCGGGAGCACCCCCTCGAGCCCGACGCGCCAGCCGAGCGCGACGCCCGCGGAGGTCGCGATTTGGACCTCGTTGTCGGGGCTGTAGGACGAAGTGCCGCGGAGCTCCGGGAGCACCGTCACCCCGCCGCTCAGCTTGAACTGGCTGAACGGCGCCGAGCGGGCCTCGTCGAGCTGACCCCGGGCGTGCATGAGCCGCGCGCGGGCGGCCATCACGTTCGGGTGGTTCTTGTCGGTCATCGCGAGGATCCGCGTGAGGTCGTACACCCGGGGCTTGGGCGGCTCCGGCCGCTCGAACGCGAGCGCCGCGGCCCCCTCCGCGCGAGGGACCTCCTCCGCGCGAGGCGCCTCCTCCGCGCGAGGGGCGGAGGCCATCGTCGTCAGGCAGAGGGCGACGAGGGGGACGCCGAGTCGTCGAGGGTGCGGAGTCATCGATCCCGATCTCCGTCCTTCCCGACTAGAACATCACGAGGTACGCGAGCCCGACCAACAACACCGCCGCGCTCGCGGTGACCACCACGACGATCAGGATCTGCTGCTCCTGCGACGCGGACCGGAACCGCGAGAGCGTCCGGACACCCAGCTCGTTCCCGCTCTTGCCCAGGCCCGAGAGCGCCCGGTCGAGCTTGACCTGCCAGGCCGGACGGAACGAGATCTCCGACATGCTGGCGCGGCTGGCCATCCCGTGCATCCCGCTCGGTGGCGCAGGGAACATGGGGCTCGCCGGGATGCCGTTCGGCGGGGAGCTCGTCGAGAGGCCTGTCGCGATCGGCGGCTGACCGAACGACGGCGCGGGCCGAGCGCCCTCGGGGCTCGCGCCGGCGTCCGGCGAGAACGCGCCGCCGTGGTTCGACGCCGCGGGCCCTTGCTGCACGGCGAGCATGTCGAGGACGGCGGTCTTGTCGCCCGGATCCATCGTCGTGGACGGGTCGGCGAACGCGTTGGCGAAGGGCGCCTTGGGCAGATCGAAGGCGCCCGCTGGCCCAGGGCCGCCGTCCGGGCTCGCCGCGAGCGCCAGCGTGGGCATGGGCTTCACCTCGGACGTCACGAGATCACCGTGGACGTCGCGCACGTACATCTCGGTCGGCGTCTCGCGGTCTCGCGGTCCCGCGACGCCGGTCGGAGGGTCGGCGTCGTCGACGGGCGTCGAGCCGTCGGTGGAGGTGGTCGGATCGTTGAGGCGCGGCCCGAGGAGCGCGGGGTTGGGCATCGCGGGTCCGGCCTGCCCAGGCGCCGCGACGCCGGGTGATCCGAGCGCCAGCCCAGCGAGCCCCGGTCCCAACGGCGGGCCGTTCGGCGGCGCGCCCGCGGCTGCGGGCGGCCGGCTCGGCGGCCCGGAGGCGCCGGGACGAGGAGGGAGCCGACCGGGCGCCGCCGGCACGGGGCGCGCCAGGCGCTCGGTCGGCCGCATCAGGCGCGGCTGCGGGTTCGTCCCCGTGGCCGTGGAGGTGGTCGTCTTGGGGGGGCTCGTGGACGCCGACGGCGCGACCGGCGCGGGGGCGACCGGCGCGGGAGGCGGCGGGACGTCCGCGGGCGGAGGTGCTGCCGCCGCCGGGACGCGCAGCCATACGGTGAAGCCTTGATCGGCGTACTTCTCGAACGCGAGCGCGAGCTCCCGCATGCTCTGCGGCCGCCCCGACTTCTCTCGCGAGAGGCCCCGCATCACGACGTCCACGATATCCGCAGGCAGGTCCGGTCGCAGCGCGCCGAGGTGGGCGGGGGTCGTGGAGCAGATCGCGTAGATCAGGTCCCCGAGCGTGCCCGCCTCGAACGGGCGGACCCCGGCGAAGCACTCGTAGAGGACGACGGAGAACGCGTAGACGTCCGAGACGGCGTCGACGGTCCCCGAGCCGCGGAGCTGCTCGAGGCTCATGTAGTACGGGGTCCCGACGGTCGAGCCGGTGCGCGTGAGCTGGTTCGTGGGCTCCTGGGCGGCGAACTTCACCACGCCGAAGTCGAAGACGGTCGCGAGCACGAGCTCGTGCGACTTCGTTGGGTCCGGCGGATCCGTCAGGTGGATGTTGTCCGGCTTCAGATCCCGGTGAACGAGGCCGGCGCGGTGTGCCTCGTCCAGCCCCTCGCACACCTGGACGGCGATGTTCGCCACGAGGGGGACGGGCAGCTTCTGCTTCGACTCCAGCACGTTCCGCAGGTTCTTGCCCTCGAGCAGGGTCATCACCAGGTACGGGCCGATGTCGCTCGCGCCCTCGCCCGTCGCCTGGCCGAGGTCGACCACCTTCACGACGTGGGGCGAGCGCAGCTTCGCGAGGGCGCGCCCCTCTTGCTCCAGGCGGGGCGCCTGCGCCCGATCCAGCAGGGTCTTGAGCGCGAGCCGTTGGGCCGTCCGGAGGTGCTCGACCTCGTACACCACCCCCGTGCCGCCGACGCCGATGAGCCGGACGACGCGGTAGCGGCCCTCGATGAGGGTGCCCGGCGCGAGCTCCAGCGGCTCGGGCGGAGGCTGGGCCGCCGAGGGATTGTCGGGGATCGCCACGGTCGAGGGCAGTCTACCTGCTCTGACCGGCGCCTTGAAACGAGAAGCTTGAGCGTCCAGCGCCCGCCGGGCTGGCTCGGGCGAGCCCGTGCTTGAATCGCGGGGACCCCGTAGCTACCGTGCTCCGGCTCGGAGCACCGCCGTGACCACCGCCGACCGCGCGTTCCTCGCCCTCACGACCCTGACGGCCGCCAGCATCTCGGCGTCGGTGTACGCCATCTTCTTCCGCGCGCCCGTGGAGGTCACGATGGGCATCGTCCAGAAGATCTTCTACTTCCACATGCCGTGCATCTACGGGATGTACCTGTCGGCGCTCATCTGCATGGTCGGGTCGGTCGGGTACTTGTGGCGGGGCACGGCGCGGTGGGACTCACTGGCCCGCGCGGGTGGGGAGGTCGCCGTCGTGATGGGCCTCATGATGCTCGCCACGGGGTCGCTCTGGGCGCGCAAGGCGTGGGGCGTGTACTGGACGTGGGACCCCCGGCTGACGACGGCGCTGCTCAGCGTGCTGATCTACGTGGCGTACGTCGTCCTCCGCGCGTTCTCGGGCGGCGGCGAGGGGGAGCGCAAGTTCGCGGCGGCCCTCGGCGTCCTCGGGACGGCCAACCTCCCGATCATCCACTACGCCGTGAAGAAGTGGGGCGGGACGCACCCGAGCGTCGTCTACAACAAAGAGGGTGGGCTGAAACACCCGGAGATGGTGAACGCGCTCCTGATCGGGCTGTTCGCCTTCACCCTGCTCACGGCCCTGCTCGTCTGGCTGCGCGTGCGCCAGGACGGCGCGCGAAACCGCCTCGAAGAGGCCGAGGAAGAGGCGACCCTCCTGGGGGCGCTGGAGGAGTGAGCTTGGCATCACAGACTTCTTCCCCCGAGGTCCCCAAGGCCTCCCCCGAGCCCCCGACGGGCGCGGGCCAGACCGGCACGTTCTCGCCGACCGCCCCCCGCGAGACCACCAGCGGGGAGGCGCTCCTGGTCGGCGCGTACGCCTTCGTTTGGATCGCCGTGTTCGTCTTCATCGTGGTGGCGTGGCGCCGCACGCGGGATCTCGAGGGGCGCCTCGGGACGCTGGAGCGCGCGCTCGCGAAGGTGCGTGACGTCGCGGTACCCACCACGAAGCGCAGCGCCGACAAAGACGAGAAGGAGTGACCGATGCCGGATTTCGGCATGATGACCTCGCAGCACGTCATCTACATCCCGTCCGTGCTGCTCGTCGGGCTCATCGCCGGATACGTGCTCGGGGCGCGTGCGGTGCGCGCGGAGATCGAGCGACGACGCCGAAGACTGAAGGAGTGACCCGTGGATTTCAACCTCTCCGAAGAGCACAAGTCCCTCATCGACATGGCGAAGCGGTTCGCCAAGGAGCGGATCATCCCGGTCGCGGCCGAGTGTGATCGCGACTCGCGCTTCCCCATGGACGTGTTCCAGGCGGCCTGGGAGGTCGGTCTCGTGAACCCGGGCGTTCCGGCGGAGTACGGCGGAGCGGGGCTCGGCGAGTTCGAGAACGCGCTCATCACCGAGCAGCTCGCCTACGGCTGCGCCGGGATCCAGACGAGCATCACCGCCAACCAGCTCGCGCTCACGCCCATCCGCCTGGCCGGCAGCGAGGAGCAGAAGAAGAAGTACCTCGGGATGCTCACCGCCGAGCCCGTCATGGCGAGCTACGCCACGAGCGAGCCCGACGCGGGCAGCGACGTCGCGGGGATGAAGACGCGCTTCGAGAGGCGCGGCGACGACTACGTGCTCAACGGCCAGAAGTGCTGGATCACGAACGCGAGCCTCGCTCGCTTCTACGTGATCTTCGCCACCGCGGGCGCCGAGCTCAAGCACAAGGGGATCGGCGCGTTCATCGTGGACCGCGACAGCCCCGGCCTGCGCGTCGGCAAGAAGGAGGACAAGCTCGGCCAGCGCGCGAGCGACACGGCGGTCATCCACCTCGACGACGTGGTCGTGAAGAAGGAGAACCTGCTCGCGCCCGAGGGCCACGGCTTCAAGCTCGCGATGGAGACCTTCAACCAGACCCGCCCGGACATCGCGGCCGGCGCCACGGGCCTCATGCAGCGTGCGCTCGACGAGTCCACGGCCTACGCGAAGGAGCGCAAGACGTTCGGCGTGCCCATCGGCCAGCACCAGCTCGTCCAAGCGATGCTCGCGGAGATGGCGATCCGGGTCGAGGCGACGCGCCTCCTCTACATGAAGGCCGCGTGGGCGCTCGACGCGCACGTACGCGATCCCATGACCTCGGCCATCGCCAAGGCCTACGGCGCCGACAGCGCGATGGCCACCGCCGTCGACGCGGTCCAGGTGTTCGGGGGCAACGGGTACGTCAAGGACTACCCGGTGGAGAAGCTCATGCGCGACGCGAAGGTCCTCCAGATCTACGAAGGCACGAGCCAGATCCAGCGGATCGTCATCGCCAAGCAGCTCCTGTCCGGCTGAGCGACGCATGGGGGGAAGCGGCATCCTGGGTCGGCTCCAAGGCGCTCGCGCTGGCGTGCGCGAGCGCGGGCGGAGGCGGTAGCCGTTGGAGCCGCCGTATACGCCGCTCGTCGCCGGTTCGACCGTCGGGCCGTACCAGGTCGACGCGGTGCTCGGCCGGGGCGGCATGGGCAGCATCCACCGCGCGACCGACGTCCGGACGGGGCAGGTCGTGGCGCTGAAGTGCATGTCGGCGCAGGCCGCCGCGAACCCCGAGTTCCGGCGGCGGTTCCTCCGCGAGGCGCGCGCCGCCGTCGCGGTCCGGCACCCCAACATCGTCGAGATCGTGGAGGTCATCGAGCACCTCGGGGCGCCGTACATCGCGATGGAGCTGCTCGAGGGAGAGTCGTTCGAGGCGGTCCTGCAGGGACGAGCGAAGCTGCCCCCGCCCGAGGTGGCGAGGACGATGATCTACGTGGCCTCGGGGCTCGGCACCGCGCACGCCAAGGGCATCGTCCACCGCGACATGAAGCCCGACAACATCTTCGTCCTGCGGGGCCCGCCGCACGTGAAGGTGATCGACTTCGGGATCGCCAAGCTCACCGCCACCGAGGGGGAGTTCGTCGAGAGCGTCGCCCTCACCGGAGATGGCGCCGTGCTCGGCACGCCGTACTACCTGGCGCCCGAGCAGGCGATGGGCGAGAAGCGGATCGATCAGCGCGCCGACGTCTGGTCGATTGGCCTCATCCTGTACCGTGCGCTCTCGGGGGTCTTGCCCACCGACGGCGACACGTTCCAGGAGGTCTTCTCCAAGGTGATGGCCACGGCCTTCGCGCCGCTCGGGTCCGTCGCTCCCGAGGTGCCCGCGGAGCTCGCCGCGTTCGTGGACCGGTCGCTCCGCAAGGATCGCGAGCGGCGGCCATGGGATCTGACCGAGCTCTACGCCCTCCTCGCCCCGCTCGCCGAGGGGACGTCGGCGCCGTCTTTTGGCACCGCCGTCGAGCCGGAGTGGGACGCCTCCACCACCGTCGTCGTCCAGCAGACGCCGGTGTCGGAGCCTCGATCCGTCGGCGCCTTCGCGCCGCGGCCCCTCGTGCTCACGCCGGCCTCGGGCCGCGGCAGCCACGGCACCGTGGCGCTCTCCTCGACTCCGACCTCGGAGCGATCCCCGCCCGCATCCTCTGCCCCGCAGGCGGACAAGACGATGTTCCCCATGCCGGCGCCCGAGGTGCCCGTCACGGGCCGCGTGGGCCCCGCGGTCCTCGGGGTCGCGCTCCTCGCCGTCGCGGGCCTGCTCGCATGGTTCTTCCTGATCCGGTGAGCCGCGGGCTCCGCGCTGGCCCCTCCCTGGGCCCTCTGCCCCTCACTGGGGGACGGGCGGCACGACCACGGTGTTGATGGGCTCGACGCTCATCCCAGCCGGGTAGGCGTAGCTCGCGTAGGCGTCGTAGCCCCAGATCGTCAGCCCGAACGGCACTTCGCTCGTCGCGGTGTGGGCGCCGTTGTTGCACGAACCGACGGGCTGGAAGCCCTGCACGATCATCACCCGCGCGACCTCGTAGTCGCCCGCTCCGTCGAGGGGCTGCCACCCGGTGACCGGGTTCATGCAGTCCAGCACGACGTCCTGGAACAGACCGTTCTGGTCCTTCTTGCGAACGAAGACGAGCGCGGTGTTCGCGTAGGTCGGGTCGGTCGCGAAGAGGTAGTAGTCGAGGTACTGAGGCGGCGGGACGAGGTTCACGTACTCCGGGTCGCCCGTGTCGTTGCCGAGCTGTCCCCCGGTCATGTACGCCGCCATGTAGAAGGGGTGGTCGGCGTCCTGGCTCGTGACCAAGAACGGCTGATCCGTGAAGAACACCGCGACCGTGCCCTGATCGATCGTGGGCGGGGCGCCGGCCGGCGTGAACGGATCGTACGTGAGGGTCGTGCCGTCCACGGTGCCCACGATCATGTACGGCGCCTGATCGTCGGAGCCACCCCGCGAGGGGTACCGCACGGCCGCGTACTGGTTGCCCAGCGCTTGCACGGGCAGCAGCTGCTGGTGGGCGGCGTCACACGCGACGACGCCATCGGGCACGTTCATGCAGCTCGACCCGCCCCATACGCTGACCGGCTTGTCCGACTGCAGCACGGACCCGGCCAGCCGCTCCGGCTGGAGGAACTGCGCGACCTGTCCTCGGTTCAGCGTGAACGTCATCGTCGTGTTCGCCGCGCCGCCGGGCAGCCCGTTGCCGCCCACGACGTTCGTCTTCGGCACCATCGTCACGACCGTGCCGTCCTCCGCGGCGACGATCTGGGTCCAAGGGTTGCCGAACTGCGGCCCCCAAGCGTCCGCCGTCACGAAGTTCGTCCCCCAGGTCGGCGTGGGCAGGAGCAACGTGGCGCTCGAGACGAAGCTCGACGCGCCGCCCCAAGGGTAGACGTCGTAGGCGACGATCGGCGCGGTCGTGGTGATGTGGAACCCTTGCCCGAGCCCGGTGACGCCGGTGTACGAGCCGGACCCGTCGTCCACCTGGGTGTTCATCTCGAGGGCCTGCTGCACGGGGCAGTCGACCTGGAAGATGTCGCCCGACTCGTACTTCGAGAGGAACAGGATGCCGAGCTCTCCGGGGCCCAGCATGCCGCCGGTCAGCGGCGCGTACGTCAAGGACTGGCCCTGGCCCTGCGGGATGTACGTGTACGCCGAGGCGTCGATCGTCTGGCCGCCGTACTCCGCCTGGATCGCGATCGGGCTGGTCCACGTGTTGGCGATCATGACGGCGAAGCAGCTGCCTCGCGACTCCGCGATGACCCCCGGGGTCACGCTGAAGAAGTCGCAGCCGATCGTGCTCTTGTTGAGCTCCGCCGACGTGCAGGCGGGGACGCACGTGCCGTCCGGGCTGCAGCCTTGGTCGGGGGGGCACTCCATGATCAGCGTGCCGTCGCACGTCACGATCTGGTGGAGATCGGCCGAGCACTCGATGCAGTCGCCCGAGCCCGTGGAGTTGCTCGTCGTGAAGGACCCGGTCGAGCCTCCGGTGCCGTTGGCGGCAGGCGACCCCTTTCCGGTCGAGGCCTGGCCGCCGCCACCCTCGCCCGTGTTGCCCGCCTTGCAGCCGTCGCACCCCGTCCCCGCGAGGAGCGCTGCCGCCACGACCGCTGCGTACGAGGACCGTCCCATCTCGACCTCCGATGTGCCTCGATCCTACTCCTCGACCGCCACCGGGGAGAAGTGGACGGAGCCGCGTCCAGGCCCACCGCCGGTCCGGCGAGCCGCCGACCGGGCATTCCGGCGGGCCCGCGAGCGCTCAAGGGTACGCGTGCTCGAGCCGGACGACCTCGTCGCAGGGACGACACAGCGCGGACGCGATGCCGGTGTTTCGCCGCGTCCGACCCGCCACGGCCTTGAACACGGGCCCGCTCTTCTCCTCGTCGCAGCGGAGGCACTCGTTGAGGGCGCCGCTCGGCTCGTGGTACGGCGCGTCGAGGAGCGCGACGCACGGGGCGAGGCACTCGGCGCGGGTGTTGGCGGTGTTGTAGGCCCAGATCTGGGCGCACGGGAGCGTGAAGCCGAGCGCCGCCAGGCACGCGACGTTGCCCGGAAAATCGTCGAAGTGGTCGAGGCCGCACTGGCGGACCGGCGTCGTGAGGTCGAGCTGCTCCGCGTAGACCGCGAGGTCCTGCAGGGTGGAGCAGAGGCCGCAGCCGTCGCCGTGCGTCGGGATGGCGCCTGCCGCCACGGCGTCGTCCGCGCTCGGGAAGGTCTCCACTCGGTACGTGCGCGTCGCCGGGTCCACGACGAGGACGCCGCAGACCGAGCCTTTCGGCGCGGGCGCGGGTGGCGCCGCGTACGGGTCCGCGGTCAGCCCCGGCAGGGGATTCTCCAGCGTCCACGCGCGGAGGTCGGCCACGCGCTCGGGCGTCCAGGGCTCCTCCGTCCACGCCTCCGTGCCGCAGCCGCACGCGGGGCGACACTGCGTGTCGTCGAGGCCCGTCCGCGCGTCGGGCCGGCCGTAGAGGGTCGGCGCCGGGCACGCGGCGCCTCCGCCACCGCCGCTCGCGCTGGCGCCGGTCGCCGTGGTGCCCGCGGAGGTGCCGTCGGCGTCTCCGCAGGCGGTCGCCGCCGCGACGAAGAGCGCGACGACGCCGCGCGCGACCGGACCGGAGGCCACGCGGCGCGCAGCGTCGGCTCGGTGCGTCTCGCCCGCGAGCCTCACCTCAGGGCTTCGGCGATCCGGTCCACGGGGGAACCACCGGGAGGCAGGCGGGGAGGGGCTTGGTCCGCACGTACTCGGCGGCCGCGTCCTTGAGCGCCGGGACGTCCTTCACCTTCGAGAAATCGAGGCCGTCGATGAAGGCCTCGGTGTGCGCGACGAGGCTCGCGCCGCACTCTCGCGCCTTGTCGGTGAGCAGGGTCTGGTTCGCGTCCACGACGCTCTTCCACGCGGAGTCGGGGCCGTCCTTCACCGAGTCCGAGAGCGGCTCCTTGCCGAACTCCGGGTTCTTCTGGCGCAGCTCGGCGACCTTCACGACGCCGTCCACGGTCATCAGATCGAGCATGTCGACGTCGTAGAGCACCTTCGCCTCGGGGCTCGACGGCTTCGGGAAGCTCCGGTCGCAGAACTTGGACATGAACCTCCGCGAGAAGAACCGCCAGTTGAAGCCGCAGGGGCCCATGTGCTCGCGCACCGCCGTGGCAGCGCGGGACGCGAACGTGTCCGACTTGCCGACGCGGAGCAGCACCTCCTTGGTCAGGTCGGCGCCTTGGTCGCCGTGGGTGCAGAACCGCTCCTTGGGCTCGCCCTCCCCCGTCTCCTTCGTGGCGTCGTGCAAGAGCGCAGCCGCCCGCACGACGTCCACGCTCGCCCCCGCCGCCTCCGCGAACGGCGGCGCGTAGTGGTAGAGACGCCGGCTGTGCAGGTGGTTCGGTCCGCCGCGCTCCACCTTCGCGAGCAGCGCCGCATAGACCGCCTCCGTCTCTCGCGGTGTGAGCTTCTCCTCGGGCGGCGTTGGGCGGAGCGCGCCGAATGCCCAGAGCCCGATCGCGACAGCGAGGAGGGCGAGGGCCACCTTCCTCACCGGTCCGCGGCGCGCGCCCGAGCGAACGAGGAGCCAGACCGAGGAGCGGATCGACCGGCGCATGGATGCAGGGTAGCACCGGGGCCGCGCGGCCGCCCTCGGTTGGCGCTCCCTTCGCCGAGCGCCTATGCTGCGGGCGATGGGGCTGCCCTCCCGGTTCGTCGTGTGCGCGGCGCTCGCGTTTCCTGCGGCGGGCTGCGCCTCCACGCCGCGGGGGGCCTCCGTCACGACGGAGGACGGCAGCGTCGCGGCCGACACGGCCGCCGCTCCCCTCGAGGTCACGCTGCCGCCGGTCGTCGAGGCGTCCGCCACGGCCGCGACCCCGCCGGTCGTCGCGCCCCTCGATCTGCGCGAGACGCCGGGGACGGTGCGGGACCCCGACGCCGCGGGGGTGAGCGAGCTCCGCAGCGAAGGGCCGCTCGACATGTCGACGCTCTCCGCGCTGTCGGGCACCGCCAGCTCACCCGCAGCGTCCGCTGGTGCACCGAGCCCCTCGACGGTGCGGGTCGGACCGAGCGGACGCGCGGCGGTCGGCGCACCGACCGCGCCTGGCGTCGACAACGCAGCCGTGGTCGTCGCGCGGATGGCCCCAGGCTTCCGGCGCTGTTATCAGCGCGGGCTCGGGACGGATCCCAGCACCGAGGGGAGCGTCGTCCTCACCGCGACGGTGGGGCCGAACGGGGAGGTCACCGGCGTGAAGGCGTCACCGACGACGTTGCCGAGCCAGATCGTCGCGTGCGTGAGCGCCCGGGTCGCGGCGGCCCAGTTCGCCCCGCCGACCAAGGCGCCCGCGACGGTGAGGATCCCGCTCACCCTCACCAAGGCGCCGTAGAGCCGCCGTGCGCACCGTCGCCGCCTCGCTGTCGCTCGTCCTGTCTGCGTGCGGCGCTCCGCAGCCATCGCCCGGCTCGTCCGCACCTCGACCGTCGGCGCCGCGGTCGTCGCCAGCTGCGGCGGCCTCGGCCGAGACCGCGACGCCGCCTCGACCTCCCGTCCCCCGCCCGCTCTTCGCGCTCGTCGCGGTCGCGGGGCCGGAGCCGCGCCTCACGGCCGAGAGCTTTCGCCGGGCCACCCCCGCCGTCGCGGCGTGCCTGCTCGGCGGAGAGCCGGAGGAGCCGCTCGCTGGGTGGCTCGTCGCGACCGGGTCGGCCACCGACGCGGGCGCCATCACCGAGCTCACCGTCCAGCCGACCGAGGGAGTCGCGCGCGTCGCGCCGTGCGTCGATCGCGCCCTCCGCGCGCTCACCCTGGAGGGTCTGTCACCCGGCGGCGGGGCCTTCGCCGCGTGGGTCTCGGTCGCGACGCCGGACACGACGGCTGCCCCGCCGATTCTGGCGCACGAGAAGCTCCTCCGCGCCGACGGGGGGCGCTGCGCGGCGCTCGAGGTGTACGAATGCCCTCCTCGCAAGATCTGCAAGGCGTCCGAGCGGCGCCCCGTGCCGTGCCCGGAGCTCCACGGGACCCCGGCGCGGGTGGGGATCGGCGAGGCCGAGCTGCGCCTCGACCTCGGCGTGAGCGGCGGAAAGACCGGGCAGGGGAGCGAAGAGGTGATCCTCTTCAGCGGCAAGGGGACCTGCGCCGCTCTCAAGATCGCCCGAGGGGTCGGGGACGCCGGGTCGCCAGGGGCCGAGCGACGCGAGGTCGTCGACATCCCGTGCGCGCGGTTCCGCGACGCGCTCGGCGCGGCGAAGAAGCACCTCGCCGGCAGGCGCCCGCGAGGCACCGAGGGCGCGCACCACGCCGTCCAGAAGAGCGCGGCGATCTGGCGCCCGGGCCCGTCCGACGCGCCGGAGGTCGAGGAGCTCCGCTGGACCGGGGCGGACGCGCTCGACGAACCGTTCGGGCTCGTGGTGCGGGAGGCTGGGCGCGCCATCGCGGGGCGAGGCGAGCTCCGGCTGCCGCGCCTCGAGCCGTGAGCGCGCGCTACTGGCAGAGGACCGCGTCGACGCACATCCCCGTCCAGCAGAAGCCGTCGCTGACGGGGGCGAAGCCGGGCGGGCAGGGCGGGGGAGGCGTGTCGCACTGGGCGGTGCACACGCCGGGAATCATCGCCGCGCACCCGCTGCACGGCGGACCCTGCGGCGGGCAGAGCGCGGGCTCGCAGCCTATCGTCCCAGCGCAGAAGCCCTGGCAGCCCGGGTGGACCCCCTGACAGATGTACTCGCCCGCGAAGCCGCACTCGAAGTCGCCGTTGCAAACGACGTCTCGCGACATGCAGCCGATGAACTCCCAGTCCACGCAGTCGGAGCATGGGCCCGGCGAGCAGGACGGGCAGCACGCGTCGTCGAAGATCGGCGCGCACTGGGGCTGAGACACGCACGCCCCGTAGCCGAGGCTCTCGCACGTGCCCGGCGTGCCGGTGGTGGTGCTGGGGCCGACCGTGGTGCCGCTCGGCGACGTCGTGCCGACCACGGCGGTCGATTGGGTGGCCGAGCCCCCGCCGCCACCTTCGCCGCCGTCCTCGACGAAGACGACGCTCCCGCCGCAGGCGGCCGTCAGCGCCAGCGCGCCGCCGACGGCTCGCCTCACCGAGCCCTCCTTCGCCGGAGGGCCGCGAGCGCGAGGCCGAGCGCCGCGAACACGGCGCCACCCGACCGCGGCGGAGCGGGCGCCGCCATACACTCGGACTGGCACGCGCAGCCGCCGCTCGCGTAGACCCCGCCGAGGTCGTCCTCGACCGGATCGGTCGCGAGGCACAGCGCCTCGGTGAGCTCCGCGGTGGCGGTGGGCGGGCCGCCCTGCTCGAGCGGGAGGTCGTAGTTGCCGGTGTTGTGGTTGTCGTGGTGGAAGCTCTCCCACTCGATCAGGCTCGTCGTCGTGCCCTCCGTGCGCCACGCGTAGATCCAGCCGCTGCGGGTGCCGACGACGACGTCGAGCTTGCCGTCGCCGTCGACGTCGCCGACGGCGGGCGTCGAGATGATCCACTGGCCCGTGAACTTGGGGAAGCCCGGCGCCTGGCGCCCGCAGCCATCGACGGCGTGCACGTAGTACCCGCCCGATCCGATGATCGCCTCGGGGTACCCGTCGTTCGACAGGTCGGCCACGCTGGAGCTGTTGAAGAACGTGAAATCCTGGATCACCATCGGGGAAGCCGGCAGCATCTTGCCGGTCTTGCCGCTCCACACCGCCAGCAGGTTCTCCCCCTGGCCCGTGGTGGCGGACTGCAGGGCGATCGCCAGGTTGAGCGAGCCGCCGGAGGAGACGATGTCGGGGACGCCGTCCTGATCCATGTCGGCCATCGACGGGTTGGAGAAGAGCGGGAGCATCGTGTTCGGCTGCTGGGCCGCGGTGAGCGGCCCGAAGGCGCTCGACGGGTCGAGCCCGTCCTGGGACGCGTCCTCCCGCTGCGGCAGGAGGTTCGGCGGGTAGGCGTTCAGCTTGGGCTGCGCGCCCGGATCGAGCGGGATGATGAGCGGCGGCGACGCGTTGCCGTGGGCCACGGCGGCGAGCTGCCCCGCGAAGGTCCCGACGATGGGAGAGTTGGTGATGCCCTCCGCGACGAGCGGGAAGATGTTGAGCGAGGTCATCGTGATGGGCCAGTTCGGCATGATCAGGCTCGGCGCGTTCGTGCCGCGGCCGTCGATTACGTACACCGCGCCGGAGTTGCCGCCCTCGCCGATGGCCTGGTTCGAGCCGACGATGATGTCGAGGATGCCGTCGGCGTTCATGTCCGCGATGGCCGGCGTCGTGAAGACGCGGTCGGGCACCGGCGCGTCGCCCCCGAACTTCCCGTCGTAGAGGATCTCGACGGGGAAGCCAGGGAGGTCCGCCCCCGTTCGATCGAAGACGTACACCTTGCCGTCGAACGCCCCCTGCACGATGTCGAGGTCACCGTCCTTGTCCATGTCCGCGAGCACGGGGGCGGCGAAGGCGCCGCGCGCCAGCCTGCTCTCCGTGGACATGCAGGGCTGCGGGACCGGGGTCAGCGGGTCGAGGGAGCAAGAGGGGATGCGGGGCAAGCGCTTCGGCCACCCGGCCTTGGGCTCGCCGTCGCTCCCGACCACGTTGATGGTGCCAGCGTAGGTGGTGAAGACGATCTCGAGCGAGCCGTCGCCGTCCAGGTCGCCGATCGCCGGGGCGCTGTTCGTGATCGACTCGAGCCCGAGCGCGCGCCGCGTCGCGTCGGCGTAGGCGGGTGCGGCGAGGTAGCTCGGCTCGCCGGCCTCCTGGGGCGCCGGGTCGAGCCCGTCCATCGGGCGGGTCTTCGCCGGGAAGCCGCTGACGCTCTGCGGGCCGCCCGTGGGCGTCACGCGCAGCACGTGGAGCTCTCCGCCGGCGCTGCCGTAGACGATGTCGCGCGTGCCGTCCCCGTCGATGTCGGCGAGCTTGGGGCTGCTCTCGAAGCTGTCGCCGACGTAGATCGGGAAGCCCTCGAGCAGCGTGTCGTCGGCGTGGACGTAGTACGTGCGCCGGAGCTCCCCGCGCACGTCCCCGACGGCGCCGCCGTAGTGAGCGACCGCGACGACGCGGACGGTGATGGTGTACTGGTTCTCTCCGAGCGGGCTGTCCGGGTCCCAGCTCTCGGGCGGGATGGGCAGGCCCTCCAGGGTCCGCACGTCGAGCGAGGCGAGCGGCGACGCGCCGCCGATCACGGTGTCGGGCGGGACGTTGGTCTCCTCGTGGATCTTCTTGAAGGCGCCGTCGAGCGGCTCCACGCCAGGCGCCCACTCCACCCAGTAGTCGAAGCCGGTGGAGCGCTTGGCGGCGATCGTCCCCTCGATCTCCACGGGGCCGGTGAGCTGGTCCTTGTAGAGCACCGAGAACCAGGTCGGGCTGACGACGTCGATCTCGGGTGGGATCTTCCGGTCGCGCACCATCTCGACGGCCCGGTTCGCGTTGACGCGGCCATAGCCGAAGCGCTGATCGAAGCCCTCCTGCGAGAAGCGGTGGATCGAGTTGGGCACCTTCGACTCGGGGATGTTGATGTCGTCCGCCGACATCATGAGGACCTGCATCGCCTCCGCGGCGGTGAGGTCGGTGCCGTATTTCAGCCCCGCCGAGAACACGAGCCCGAGGATCCCCGAGAGCTGGCCCGTGGCCTCGCTGGAGCAGCCCGTGCCCGAGGCGGAGAGGAAGTTCTGGCCGCCGAAGTTCGAGCACGGGTGGTACTGGAGGAACGTCTTGGCGTTCGTGATCCGCTCCCCGGCGTATTGGATGGCATGGACCGGGAGCGTGTGGTTGCTCGCCGTGGGCATGTTGTGGTGGCGCGAGTTCTCGTCCGCCATGCTCGCGATCATGAGGACGTTCTTGCTCCACGCGTAGTCGAGCGCGCTCTGCGTGAAGCGGTTGTTGTTCACGGTGCCGAGCGCGCTCTGGATGACGCGCGCGCCCATGTCCGTGGAGTAGAGGACACCCTGCGCGAAGTCGTTGACGTCGGTGATGAAGCTGTCGCCCACGCGGATGTTGAGGAGACGGCACTGGTTGCAGCCGCCCGCGGACCCCTGGCCGTCGTTCGCGCGCGCCGTCGAGTCCCGGCCCTCCCCGGTGCCGTGCCCGTACCGCGTGTCGTCGTACGGGTCGTTGTCGTCCTTCATGAAGTCCCAGCCCGAGATGTCGTCGACGTACCCGTTGTTGTCGTCGTCGATCCCGTCCGAGAAGTTCGCGATGAGGTCGCCCGCGTCGAGCTTGCCGTTGCGGTTCCTGTCGCCCAGCGGGTGCTCCGCGTCGGCCGGCGGCGTCAGCGTCGGGAGCTCCGCGTAGTCGGCCACGGTGATGATGCCGTCCCCGTTGCAGTCGAAGCCCGAGAGCAGGAGCAGATCTTGGCCTGGGTAGAGCTGCGGGTTCAGATCCCCGCACGCGGAGCCGTCTGCCAGGCGCGGCCGGTGCTCCGCCTTCTGCAGCTCCCGGTGGTTGATGAACGCGGCCTCGACGAGGTCCCCTTCGTCCCATTTGATGCCGCTGTCGTGGACGGCGATGATGACCCGCGGGTCGCCGATGGTGAGGCGCCAGGCCAGATCGATCGACATGCCCGTGGCCGTCTCCTCGGGCCGGACCTCGTCGTTCGGCACCATGAAGGAGTAGTAGTTCCATTGGCCGTCCGAGTCCTCGCTCCAGCCGTAGCTCGGATCGTTCGGCCAGTTGGCCGGATCGGCCATGTCCGCCGCCGTCGCCGTCTCGGGCGGAGGCCACTCGGCCTCGGCGCGATCGACGATGAACGGGGCGAGGACCAGGGCGAAAGCGAGGGCAGTGCGCCGGGCGAGGGCGCGCCTGGATCGGTACATCGGGGGCCTCCGAGTCGAGAAGGAACGACGGGAGCCTACCACGCCACGCCGGGCCCCGGGGACCGGGTCAGTCCATCTGGCAGTTGCCGTTGGCGAGGCACGTGCCGAACGTCAGGTCCATGTCCTCGTCGCACGGGGTGCCGGCGGCGTCGTTCGCCGTGCAGTTGTTGGCGGTCTCGTTGCAGGAGTCGTCGCAGGACGTGGCGGTCGACGACCCCATGTTGTGGCCGGGGCACGGGTTGCCGGTCCCGTTGCACGTGCCGGTCCCGTTGCACGCGTCGGTGACGGTGCAGAAGAGCGTGTCGTCACAGCCCGTGCCCATCGTGTCGTTGCCGTTGCAGTCGTTCGCGGTCTCGTCGCAGGAGTCGTCACAGTCCGGGCCCGTGTTGTGACCGGGGCACGGGTTGCCGGAGCTCACGCACGATCCGCTGCCGTTGCACGCCTCGGTGCCGTTGCAGAAGAGCGCGTCGTTGCAGCTCGTCGTGGCGAGGTCGTTCCCGTTGCACATGTCCGCGGTCTCGTTGCACGAGTCGTTGCACTGAGGGCCGGTGTTGTGTCCCGGGCAGGGGTTGCCCGTGCCGACGCAGGTGCCGCTGCCGTTGCAGGTGTCGGTGGCGGTGCAGAACAGGCCGTCGTTGCAGGACGTCGAGCCCGCGTCGTTGCCGTTGCAGTTGTTCGCGCCCTCGTCGCACGAGTCGTTGCAGTTGGGCCCGGTGTTGTGCCCCGGGCAAGGGTTGCCGGTGCCGACGCAAGTGCCGCTGCCGTTGCAGGTGTCGGTGGCGGTGCAGAACTGACCGTCGCTGCACCCCGTGCCCATCGGATCGTTCTGGCAAGACCCGGCCATGCCCGGGATGTTGCACGACTGGCAGGTGGGGCAGCTCGCGGCGCCGCAGCAGGTGCCGTCGACGCAGTTGCCGCTCGTGCACTCGCTCGGGTTCACGCAGGTGTCGCCGTCGGTCTTCTTCAGGGTGCAGAGCCCGGGCCCTGCGTCGCACCACTGCGTCGCGGTGTCGCAGTTGCCGTCCACGGTGCACGGCGCGCACACGGTGCCGTTGCAGAAGCCGCTCACGCAGTCGCTGGCGACGAGGCACATGAGGGTGTTGGCGCACGGCGGACAGTCGAGGCCGCCGCAGTTGAGGTCGGTCTCGTCGGCGTCCACGACCGCGTTCTGGCAATGGACCGGGACGCAGAGCCCGGCCACGCACACCGGGTTCATGGGGTCGGCGGCGCAGTCTGGGTCGGAGTTGCACTCCACGCAGACGCCGAGCCCGTTGCACACCACGGCCCCCATCATCCCGTCGTCGCACGCGACGCCGGCTGGTTGGTTCATCGTGGTGCACATCTCGGCGGCGTCGCAGGCGCGGCCGGCGCAGTCGGTGTCCACGCCGGGGCAGAGGCTCGGGTCGCACGAGCCGCCCTCTCCGCCCATGCCGGTGGTCGTCGTCACCGTGGTCGTGGTCGTGGTCGTCGGCCCGGCGCCGCCGCCGCCCCCCGGACCGCCGCGGAACTGCTCGAAGTCCTGAAAGCACGCGGTGAACGCCGCGCCCGCCAAGAGCAAGTAGGGAAGAGACGAACGGACCATGTCTGGAAGATACATGACCGAGCCCCCAAGATGTAAGTATGGGAGGTCATGGCCGACCGTCAGGATTCGCCGGGGACCGGGGGCGCGAGCTCGGCGATGCGCCTGCCCCGCGTGGATCGGGTCGCCGCCCGCCCCGAGCTCGACGAGGCCCGCGCGCGGCTCGGCCCCCGCGGCGTGGTCTCGATCGTCCGTCAGATCGTGCAAGAGGAGCGCGACCGGCTCCTCGCCGGGGGCGTGGGCGCGCCGACCGAGGACGCCATCGTCGACCGCGTGCGCGCCGCCGCGGCCCGCGTCCTCGGCGGCCGCGCGCGGCGCGTGATCAACGCGACCGGCGTCGTGGTCCACACGAACCTCGGCCGCGCCCCGCTCGGGCCCCGCGCCGTCCGAGCGGTCTCGGAGGCGGCCGCGGGCTATGCGTCGCTCGAGGTGGACCTCGCGACGGGTCGACGGGGTGGGCGAGGCGCGTTCCTGGAGCACGCGCTCCAGGTGCTCACGGGCGCGGAGGACGCGCTCGCCGTGAACAACTGCGCCGGAGCGATCCTCTTGGCGCTCGCCGCCACGGCGCGGGGGCGCCCCGTCGTCGTGTCTCGCGGGGAGCTGGTGGAGATAGGTGGCGGCTTCCGCGTCCCGGAGATCATGGCCGAGAGCGGCGCCGTCCTCGTGGAGATCGGCACGACCAACAAGACCCGGCTCGCCGACTACGAGCGCGCGCTCGACGCGCACCCGGGCGCGGCGGTCCTCCGGGTCCACCCCTCGAACTTCGTCCAGCTCGGCTTCGTCGAGCGCCCGGAGCTCGAGGCCCTCGGGAGGCTCGCGCGGGAGCGCGGGGTCGCGTTGATCGAGGACCTGGGCGGCGGGGCGCTCGTCGACTTTCGGGGCGCGGGCATCGTCGGAGAGCCCACCGTGGCCGACTCCATCGCGGCTGGTGTGAGCGTGGTCACCTTCAGCGGCGACAAGGCGCTCGGCGGCGCCCAAGCGGGCATCGCGGCGGGGACGGCGGACATCGTGAAGCGCATGCGTAAGCACCCGCTCGCGCGCGCCCTCCGCCTCGGGAGGCTCCCTCAGGCGGCGCTCGAGGCGACGCTCGCGTCCTACCTCGAGGGCCAGGCGTCGGAGGAGGTGCCGGCGCTCGTCCTCACGCACACCTCGGCGGAGGGCGTCCGCGCCCGCGCCGAGCGCTGGGCGGTCTCCCTCGCCGAGCGCGGGGTCGCGGCGACGGCGGTGTGGACCGAGGCCGAGATGGGCGGAGGCGCCCTGCCGGGGCAGAGGCTCCGATCGGCGGCCGTCCGCCTGGAGCCGGCGGTCCGCGCGGAGGAGCTCGCCGCGCGCCTCCGAGGCGCCGTCCCCGCGGTCCTCGGTCGGATCGTGGACGGCGCGGTGCTGCTCGACGCGCGCACCGTGCTCGAGGGCGAGGACGACCTGATGCTCGACGCCGTCGCCTCGATCCTCGCCCCGCGGCGGTGAGGCGCGCCGACAGTTTCCCCCCTCGCGTCGGGGCCGGCTAGACTGTGCCGATGCTTGTCTCGTTCGGGGCGCGGGCTCCCCATCCCGGGGGTGGCTGATGGACGTTTCGCGACGTGCGCGTGCCGTCCCTGGGCGACTCGGCGTGATCCTCCGCTGGGTGGCGGCCCTTTCGGTCACCGCGCTCTCCGGCGCAGCGGCGACCTCGTGCAACCTGATCATCGTGGGGAGCTCCGACGCCTGCGAGGCGGACGAGGACTGCGTCAACTTCCCCAACACCGCGTGCGACAAGGACGCCGGCCAATGCGTCTCGCTGGACAAGTGCCAGTCGAACGCCGAGTGCTCCGGCGCGTACACCATCTGCCGGCACTTCTCCCCCCGCACCTGCGTCAGCCTGAAGCAGGGCAACTGCCAGGAGGTCTACCCCGACGACGAGCTGAAGTGGCGCGACGACGACGCCCTCATCCTGGGCGTCACGGGCCCGCTGCTGGTCGGCTCGCCCGACGAGGCCACGGGGCTCAGCATCGCGAACGGCGCGAAGCTGGGCGCCGACCAGTTCAACAAGGACAACGGCGTCGAGGGCGACCGCCCCGTGGTCCTCGTGATCTGCGACGACGTCGGCGACCGCGCGCCCGCGGAGGAGAACGGCCGGACGCTCGCCGCGATCGGCGCGCAGGCGATGATCGGGCCGGCGTTCAGCGGCCAGACGATCGACACCGCCAACGGGACCCCGGATCCGGCGACCAGCGCGGACCGCCCGGGCACCGTCGAGAACAACGTGCTCCTCATGTCGACGTCGGCGACGAGCCCGCTCGTGACCGGCATCGAGGACACGAGCCCTCGCTGTCTCGCCTCCTGCGGCAACGACCCCACGTGCCAGGCTGACTGCCCGGGCCTGGTCTGGCGCACGTCCCCCTCCGACGAGATCCAGGGCAAGGCGCTCTCCGCGTACTTCGCCAACGTCGAGGGTCGGGTGAAGGCCCGGGGCGGCGTGGCGCCGCGCGCGACGCTCACCGTGTACGTGCTCTACAAGGACGATCCCTACGGAGACCTCCTCAGCGAGGTGATCCGGACCACCCTCAAGTTCAACATGGGGATGGACGCGACGATCCAGCAGGGAACGAACTTCTTCCGCGCGGTCTACGCCGACGTCGATCCGGTGGCGGAGGGAACCCAGCCGGATCCGGCCGCCATCGCCACGGCGGTCGCCGCCAACCCGGACGCCATCTTCCTCATCGGCACGGGTGAGGTGGCGGGGATCATGACGGCGATCGAGACGCAGTGGGCCGCGGCGGGCAACGCCGACGCCGACCGGCCGTTCTATTTCCTCGCCGACGGCGGGCTCTCCGGCGACGTCTCGATGGCGGGCTCGGCCTTCCGCGAGCGCGTCCGCGGGAGCATCCCCGGCACCCAGGGCAGCAACTTCAACGCCTTCATCGGCGACTACAACCAGAAGTTCCCTCCGGGCGCGCGCGTGGACGGCCCCACGGTCTTCGGCGCCGCGGGCGCGTACGACGCCGTGTTCCTCCTCGGCTACTCGACCGTCGTGGCGGGCGATCTGCCGCTCACGTCGGAGCAGCTCGCGGTCGGCTTCCGGTCCCTCATCTCCGGGGACGTCATCAACGCAGGCTCGGCGCAGATCGGGCAGGCTCAGGCGGCGCTGCAGGCCGGCTCCACGATCAACTTCGAGGGCGCCTCGGGCAGCCTCCAGTTCGATCTCGTCACCGGGGAGGGCCCCAGCGAGATCCAGATCTGGTGCATCCCCTCGGCGACGCAGCTCGGCGTCTTCTCGGGGCTCTACTACGACGGCTCCCAGATCGTCGGCAAGACGGACCCCGGCGACACGATGTCCTTCGCGTGTCCGTTCCCGTAGCTGGTCCGTTCCCGCAGCTGGTCTCTTGCCGTAGCTGGTCTCTTGCCGTAGCTGGGCCTCGGCGGGACACCGTCGGCGCGCCGCGTCAGGTCGGGGTCACGACGGTCAGGAGGCGCATCCGCGCCCCCGCGGCCACCGCGTCGGCGAACGTCCGCGCGTCCGACTCCAGGACCGCCGCGTAGCTCGTCTTCATCTCCACCCGCTTGCCGGAGAGGGTCGACACGACGGCCTCCCACCCGGGGTTGTGCCCGAGGACGAGCAAGGCGCGCGCGTCCGTGACGCCGCTCGCCGCCGATCGGACCTCCCCGACGCCCGCGTGGTAGAGGTCGCGCGTGAAGGTTACCCGGACGAGCGGCCAGTGCACGCTCGCCAGCTCGAACGTCTCGGTGGTGCGCTTGCTGTCGCTGGAGAGCACGACCTCGGGCGCGTAGCCGAGCGCCGCGAGCCGCTCGCCCACGATCGGCGCCTCGCGCCGCCCGCGCTCGTTCAGCGGGCGCTCGTGGTCCACGGCGGCGCCCGCCTCCCAGTCGCTCTTGGCGTGGCGCATCACGACGAGGCGCAGCATCAGGGGCAGTTCGGGATGGGCTGTTGCTGGGGGCCGTCGCTCCCCGGAACGCAGGTGAACACCGTGCAGTCGTCGCCGTCGTCGATCGGGGCCATGGGCGTCGGCGCCGCCGTCGGCATCATGGCGACGTCGATGCAGCCGTCCGTGGTGCACGGATCGGCGTCCGCGGCGAAGAGCGCGCGCTCCAGGCTGAGGTCGTCGATGTTCCAGCCTCCCACGCTCACCGCGCTCGCCGACTTCACGAAGCCGAAGCGCACGCGGACCGGCTGACCGGCTGCGCGCGCGGCCTGGACCGCGGCGGTCACGTCGAGCCGCATCTCGAACCACCCGGTGCCGAGCGGGGGCGCGTCGATGACCTTCCCTTGGCTGGCCCACACCTGGCTGTAGTTCACGCCGTCGCTCGAGATCTCGACGGACGTGGTCATCACCGCCGTCACGTCGGCGTTCAGCCAGCGCCAGAACCGGAGCGTGGCCGACTCCGTGGGGGCGAACATCTGGACGTTGATCGGCGGGCTCGTCAGGTAGGACGGGCCCATGGTGGGGTTTACCAGCTGGCCTTGCCCGGTCCCCGCGTGGCTGTCGTCCGAGGTGAGCGAGTGGTCGTCGGCCGGATCGTTGCCCCCGTCGAGGCCGCCCATGCTGGGCGCGGCCGACCCGATGAACCACTGGACGCCGAGGGCCCAGCCTTGGGCGTTGTCCGAGAAATCATCGGCGAACACCGAGATGCCGAGCGGGTTGGTCGCGCCGGTCGCGGGATCGCAGACGTCGTAGGTGCAGACGTTGTTGTCGTTCACCTGCACGGGCACGTTCTGGATGGCCCCGGACTGCGGATCGCACATGTCCGTCGTGCACGCGTTGCCATCATCCGCGGCGTTCGTCAGCTGGCAGGCCATCGCCACGCACGCGTCGGTCGTGCACGGGTTCTGATCGTCGCACTGGGTCGCCGTGGTGCACGGCATCCCCTGGATGCCGCCGCCCATGTTGCCGCCGCCCAGGTTGAAGCCGCCGACGCCGACGCCGGCCGCGCCGTCGGGGCTCGGGACCTCGTTGACGCCGGTCTTGTCCTCGATGCCTCCGGTCCCCGTCTGCTCGTTGCAGGCGAGGAGGGCGGAGACGAGCGACAGGGCGGAAGCGAAGGAAAGACGTCCCATGAGGGCAAGGTTACCAGGGGAACCGAGACGGCCGCCAATCTTGCGGCAAATTGCTCACACGGCGCGGCCGTAGAGCTCGGCGAGCTCCCGCACCCGGTCGGCGAGGCGGTCGTCGAGCTGCCCCTCACGCAGCCGAAAAGACCAGTTGCCAGAGGCGATCCCGGGGCGGTTCATCCGCGCCTCCCTCCCCTGGCCGAGAATGTCCTGGACGGGCACGATGGCGGTCGACGCGTGGCTCCGGAACGCCGCGCGGACGACGCCCCAGGCGAGCTCGGCCGCTGGCCGGTCCGCGGAGAGGTCGAGGTACTTCAGGGCGAAGTCCTTGTCGGCCTGCCACCGCGCGCGGGCGTCCGCCGAGGCGTCGTCGGGCGCGGACCCGAGCCAGCCCGCCGTGGTGTCGTTGTCGTGGGTCCCCGTGTAGACGATGCTCCGAACGGGGAACCGGTGCGGGCGGCCGGCCTCCGCGTGGCGCCCCGGGGAGAACGAGAACTGCAGCACGCTCATGCCGGGCAGGCGGAACCGGTCTCGGAGCGCCCGCACCTCGTCGGTCACGATCCCGAGATCTTCGGCCACGAGCTGCACGGGCCCGAGCGCGCGGAAGAGCGCCTCGAACAGGCGCGCGCCGGGCACGGGGTGGAACGTGCCGTTCTTCGCGCTCTTCTCCTCGCGCGCCACGGCCCAGTAGCGCGAGAAGCCGATGAAATGGTCGAGGCGGACGGCGTCGAAGGCGCGGAGCTGGTGCTCGAGCCGCGCGATCCAGAAGCCGAACCCGGTCCTCTCCAGGTAGGTCCAGTCGTAGAGCGGATTGCCCCAGAGCTGGCCGTCGTCGCTGAACGCGTCCGGCGGCACGCCGGCGACGAACGCCGGCTCCCCGCTCTCCCCCATCAGGAACAGCTCGGGGTGCGCCCAGACCTCCGCCGAGTCGTGCGCCACGTAGATGGGGGCGTCGCCCATGAGCGCCACGCCCTTGCCGTGGGCGTAGTGGGTCAGCGCCTGGAGGTCGCGCCAGAACCTCGCCTGTACGAACTTCTCGAAGGCGAGATCCTCGGCGTGCGCCTCCGCGAAGGAGCCGAGGGCCGCGTCCTGCCGGCGGCGCAGCGCCTCGGGCCAGGCGAAGAAGGGCTGGTCACCGAGGTGCCGCTTGATCGCGGAGAACGCTGCGTAGTCGGCCAGCCAGTACGCCTGCGCGGCTTCGAACTCGGCGAGCCGCTCGAGCTCGGCACGGCTCGTCTGCGCCTTGACGAACGCGCGCCGGAGCGCGCCCGCCCGGCGGCGGTCGTTCGCGGCGAAGTCGCAGCGGTCTCCGTTCGCCGAGGGCAGGAGGCCCTCATCGGACGCGTCGAGGAGACCATCGTCGCGCAGGCTCTCGAGGCTCACGAGCGCCGCGCTCCCCGCGAAGACGCTGGTCGAAGCGTAGGGCGAGTGGCCGTGACCGACGGGGCCGAGCGGCAGCATCTGCCACCAGCGGAGGCCGCAGGAAGCCAGGAAGTCCACGAAGGCGCGGGCGCTCGGCCCGAGGTCTCCCCCCTCGAACGGTCCGGGCAACGACGTGGGGTGTGCGAGCAGGCCTGCGCCGCGGTCCTCGAGGCGGAAGCGACTAGATGTCGAAGCCGCCATAGAAGAAGAGCCGATACTGCGCGTCGAAGCCCCCGCCGAACCGGTTGCCACCGATGTAGAGCGGGATGCTGATCGGCTCCGCCCCGATGTGGGCGTTCTTGACGAGCTGGTACTTGATCCCAAACTCCGGCTGGAGCGTGAACGCGAGGCCCGGGTCGCCGCGGTAGGTGATGCCGTAGATCGCGAGCCCAGCGTTGATCTTCGGGTAGAGGTAGAGCGCCTTCACCGGGAGCTCGATGTCGTACTGGAACGTCGCGGTGAGGTTGATGATGTGGTAGTGGTCCGCGAACTGGAACTGGGGGTTGAAGCCTAGGTATGCGTTGTTGTCGCGATCGAGGGCGCCCGCGATCTCGAGCTCCATCGCGAACTGCGTCGGGAAGTCGTCCAGCCGGATGGCCGGGCCGATCTTGAGGTTGCCCATGAAGGGCCCAGCCTTCTCCTCCCCGACGGCCAGCGCCTCGGAGGGGACGGCGATCAGCGCCGCCGCGGAAACTGCCACTGCCAAACCGAATCGGAGGGTCGTGCTTTGGGTCGGCATGCCCGGAGGGTACCTCGCCCCCCGCGCTCGGGCCTACCTTGTTGTTTCGCGCGCGGTCGTGCTCCGGAGTTGACGGCTCAGCGCCGCTCCGTCGCCCACAGCGCGAACGCGAGTCGGTCGGCGCCCTTCTCGACCTCGCTCTTGCGCATGTCGGCGCCCCCGTGGCCCGCGTTCCGCTCGACCCGCAAGAGCACCGGCCCGCCGGAGCTCGCGTCTTGGATCGCGGCCGCGAACTTCCGCGCGTGCATCGGATCGACGCGGTCGTCGCTGTCCGCGGTGAGGATCAGCAGCGGCGGGTACTTCGTCCCACGCTCGACCCGGTGGTACGGCGAGTAGGCGAAGAGCGCGCGGAACTCTGCGGGGTCGTCGGCCGACCCGTACTCGCTGATCCACGTCTTGCCGGATCCGAACTTGTGGTAGCGGACCATGTCGAGCAGCGGCACGCTGCAGACCACGCCCGCGTAGAGCTCGGGCCGCTGCGTCATCGCGGCACCCACGAGGAGACCCCCGTTCGAGCCGCCGCTGATCACGAGCTTCTGGGGGCTCGTGTACTTCTCCCGGATCAGGTACTCGGCCGCGGCGATGAAGTCGTCGAAGACGTTCTGCTTCTCGAGCTTCATCCCGGCCTGGTGCCACGCCTCCCCGTACTCCCCGCCGCCGCGTAGGTTCGGCACCGCGAAGGACCCGCCCCGCTCGAGCCAGGGATAGACCGTGGACCAGAAGAAGGGGGACTCGACCGACTGGAAGCCGCCGTAGCCGTAGAGGTACATCCTGCCGCTGCCGTCGCGCTTCGCGTCGCTCGGTCCGACGACGAACATCGTGATCGGCGTGCCGTCCTTCGTCTCGTACGTCACCTGCTCGACCTTGAACTTCGACGGGTCGACGGGCACCTTCACCTTGGAGTAGAGCTTCGACGCGCCGGTCTTGATGGAGAGCTCGTGGATCTCGAGCGGCGTCGTGAAGGACTCGAACGCGTAGTACGCCTCGTCGTCGTCGGGATCGCCGATGGGGCCGGCCACGGTGCCGATGGAGGGCAGCTCCACCCGCTTGGCGCGCGTGCCGTCCAGATCGCGGAGCTCGAGGCGGCTCGACGCCTTGTGGAGGTACGTGAGCGCCAGGCGTCCGCCGTACACGTCGAAGTTGTCGAGCGTCGCGTCCGGATCCTCCTTCACGATCTCGACCCACTTGTCTCTCTGCGGCGTCTTCGGGTCGACGCGGAAGATGCGCCATTTGGGCGCCCCCTCGTCGGTCATGACGTAGATGAAGCCCTTGTAGCCGGTGACGCGGTAGTGAGCCTTGGCGTCCGCCGCCAGCGGGACGAGGGGATCGTCGAGCTTGCCCCCGTCGCGGAAGTAGAGCTCGTTGGCGGTCCAGCCGTGGTCGACCGAGAGGAAGAAGAAGCGACCGTCCTTCGTCGTGGTCCCCGAGATGAACTTCGACGGGTCGCCCGTCCGCCCTCGGACGACGGCGTCCTTCTTCGGGTCCTCTCCCAGCCGGTGGTACCGCACCTCCGCGTAGCCGGAGAGATCCGTGGCCGGGATCTTCTTGTCGGTCGGAAGCCACGTGTAGAAGAAGCCGTCGCTCTTCGCCGACCAGGAGGGGACCGCGTACTTGGCGCCCTCGATCACGTCGACCTCGCTCTTCTTCATCGTGCCGACGTCCATCACGTAGAGCGTGGCCTCGTCGGAGTTGTTCTTCTTCACCGCGTAGGCGACCTTCTTGCCGTCGTGGCTCGGGGACCAGGTCCCGAGCGACACGCTCCCGTCCTTCGACCAGCCGTTCGGATCGAAGAGGACCCGCTCCTTGCCGTCGCGCTTGTCCTTCACGTAGACGATGGTCTTCTCCTTGTCGGCGTGGCGGCGCGCGTAGAAGTAGCGTGCGCCGCGCTTGCGTGGGGCGTGGAGGGCGTCGATGTAGAGCAGCTCCTTCAGCCGCGCGGCGAGCGCGTCCCGCTCCGGCAACTTCGCGAGCTCGGCGCGCGCCAGCTTGTCCTGGGCGTCGAGCCACGCGGTGACCGCGGGCGCCTTCTCGTCCTCCAGCCAGCGGTACGGATCCGGCACGCGGGTGCCGTGGAGCGTGTCGGTGACGTCGGCGCGGACGTTGTCCGGGTAGGGGAGGGCGGGCTTGGGCTCTTGCACGGGGGGCATCGGTTTCGTCTCCGCGGAGGCCGCGCTCGGGCGCGTGGGGGACACGACCAGGTCGGGCGCGGAGGGAGAGCAGGCCGCGAGGGCGGCGACCAGGAGCGCGAAGGGGGGCCTCACGAGGGCCTCTTCGCAGGTCGGCGCCGGGCGATCAAGGGCCCCTTCCCCTGCGCGGCGGCGGCCTTAGATTGTGACCGAACACGGCCTGTCCAGGCCCAAACCCGAAAGAACGAGGAGGAAGAGAGAGCGCGTCATGAAGAATCAGCTGAAGACCATCCTGTTGCTGGGCGTGTTGTCCTCGCTGCTCGTCGCGGCAGGGGCGGCCGCAGGGCCCGGGTACGCGTACTTCGCGCTGGGCGCCGCGCTGCTCCTGAACGTCGGGGCGTACTTCTTCTCGGACCGCATCGTCCTCGCCATGAGCCGGGCGACCGAGGTCTCGCGGGCGGAGGCGCCCGAGATCCACGACATCGTGGCGTCGCTCGCCGCACGAGCAGGCATCCCGACGCCCCGTGTCTACGTCATCGACGATCCGCAGCCGAACGCCTTCGCGACCGGCCGCAACCCGAAGCACGGCGTCGTCGCCGTCACGACGGGGATCACCCGGATGTTGACCCTCCGGGAGCTCAGGGGCGTGCTCGCCCACGAGATCGCCCACATCAAGAACCGCGACATCCTGGTCGCGAGCGTGGCGGCGGTCATCGCCTCTGCCATCACCTGGGTCGGCCACGCGCTGAGCTTCGCGGCGTTCGCCGGTCGCGACGAGGACGAGGGTGGCTCGGCCGCAGGCGGTCTCCTGTTCGCCCTCCTCGCGCCCCTCGGTGCGATGCTCATCCAGATGGGGATCTCCCGGTCGCGCGAGTACCTCGCCGACGAGACCGGCGCCAAGCTCGCCCGCGACCCCGAGGCCCTCGCGAGCGCCCTCGAGAAGCTCGAGTACGGGGCGCACGTGGTCCAGGGTCACGCCCACCCCGCGACCGCGAGCCTCTACATCGTGAACCCGCTCTCCGGCGCGCGCGGCGTGATGGAGCTCTTCTCCACCCACCCGCTCACGGAGGAGCGCGTGCGACGGCTGCGCGAGCTGTCGGCCTACCCGGCCGAGCGCCTCGCCCTCGTGTAGTCGCGCTGCGCGGTACCGTCGACCGGGCCGGGGCCGCCGGCTCGGCCGCGGGCCGCGCGGAGGTCGTCAGCCGCGCGAGCCGCGCAGCACGAAGTAGACGATGACGCCGGTCACCGAGACGTAGAGCCAGATGGGGAGGGTGACCCGCGCGACGCGCTTGTGCCGCGCGTGCTGGCCCGTCGCGGCGAAGTAGAGCGTCGTGAGGGCGAGCGGGACGACCGCCATGCTGAGCAGCACGTGGGACGCGAGGAGCGCGAGGTACATGGCCCGAGCGACGCCGGTGCCGGAGTACCGCGTGTCGCCGTGCACGTAGTGGTACGCCACGTACCCGACCAGGAAGAGCGTCGAGGCCACGAACGCGCTCACCATGAAGGCCCGGTGCACGCCGGGGCGCCCGCGGCGGATCGACAGGTACCCGAGGCAGAGGCAGGCCGCGCTGGTCGTGTTCAGCGCCGCGTTCACCGAGGGCATGAAGGAGAGCGCCGAACTCGACGTGTCCGTCTGACGCACCATCAGGAGGTAGGCGAGGAGCGCGAGCGCGGAGACGGAGAGCACCGCGTTCAGGGCGTAGAACGATCCGTCGGAGAGGCGAGGCCGGGGTTGCACGGGGGCAGACACGCGAGGGCGTTCATAGGGTGGCCCGGCCGGCGGGGAAAGGCTCGCGCGCGTCGGCCTCGGGGAGAAACGGGCCGTGTCCGGGGCCGGTCGACGCGCGCGCCCGAGGGCGGGCAGGCCTGTAGCCGAACGGCTCCCGCTGATCTAGGCTCCGCGCCCATGCCCTACAAGAACGTCAGCCAGCCGAAGCAGGTGGCCACCCTGGACGGAGAGGTGACGGGCGGCTCGTTCCACCGGAAGCTCGGCTCGGTCGCCTTCGTCGCCAAGAACCCGACCCAAGTGGCCGTCATCGGCGGCTCGGGCAGCCCGTCGAAGGTCATCGGTGTCGGGCTCGACGACGTGAGCGACATCGCCCTGCTCTCGCGCGACATGGCCGTCGTGCGCGACGGCAACGCCGTGTGGGGGCTGGTGGACCTGGCCCACAAGGCGAAGATCGATCAGGTGAGCACCGACGTGAAGCTCATCGTCGGTCCGCAGGGCGACACGGCGCTCGCGCTGAAGTGGGACGGCACGGCCGAGGCCCTCACACCGGGCCGGTCGGAGGTCACGGTCCGCTCCTTCGCGCTGCGCGGGGATCACCTCGCGGCGGACGTGAACGAGGCGGAGTGCTTCGTCGTGGTCGAGGGCGGCGACGGTGAGTTCCGGATCCACCCCGGTCCCACACCTGAGCAAGGGTCCACCACGAAGACCGCGCTCCCGCCCGGCTGCAAGGACTTCGACCGGATGAAGAGCGCGCGCTTCATGTCGGTCCTCTACTCGCGGGGCAGCTCCACCGTTTGCGCGGTGCGGCGAGCCGGCAACCGGCTCGAGCCGAAGATGTTGCGGCTCGGCATCCCGATGACGGAGATGGCCGTCGCGGAGACCACGATCGTCGCGCTCGCGCGAGACGGCAGGGTGGTCCTCTACGACGCGGACGCAATTGACCAGGCCACTGGGGCCACGATCGAGCCGCGCGCGGAGAAGCACCTCGGGTGCCGAGGCGAGCCCAGGCTCGTGGTGGTCGCGGGCGGCAACATCTTCGTGGGCACTTCGGCGGGGGAGGTGGTCATGGCCACCCTGGTCCGCAAGCAGATCCTCCAGTAGCGGAGGAGTCAGATTTTCTGTGTTTTTCCGGGGTATTGGACTCCGGGCGCGGAGAAGGCCAGCGCTGGCGGTCGAAGGGCTGGATGCAAACGGTAGGCCTGTGTGGGACAAAAAGAGCCAGAAAGTTGCACTGGCTTGGCCTAGGAAGAACCACCTGATATGGTCCCGACAGGTTTCTTGGAGCACGGCTTCGGTTCGGGCCGTGGGAGGATTACGAGTACAATGAATCGCTTCATCAAGATGGCTGGGCTGTTCACGGTTCTGACTACGGTGGCTCTGTCCATCGGCGCCTGCGGCGATGACACGGGCTCCGGTGGGTCCGCCGGGACCACCAGTGGGACCACCACGTCGACCAAGGCCGCGACCACGGGCGGCGGAACGACGACGGGGACCACCACGGGTGGCACGACGTCGGCCGCGACGACTGCGACCGGCGGCTGATCCCGAACGAGCTGTAGGGGAGACGGCAGAGCCCTCGGGTTCTGCCGTTTTCTTCTTTTGTGGCTCGGGACCGTCCTGACGCGGGTTGCGCCTGGCCGGCGCCACCGGCGCCCCCCTCAGTCCATGACGAGCGCGCGCCCCATCCCGAGGAACGCGCCTCCGTCCGCGACGACCGTCGCGCCGTGGACGAGGCTGGCGGCGTCGGAGCACAAGAAGACCGCGAGAGCGCCGATCTCGTCGATCCGGCCGAAGCGGCCGATGGGGATGGCCTGGATCATGCGATCTCTCATGCCGCCGGGGGCGAGGCGGCTCATTCCCTCCGTCTCGTCGATCGGGCCCGGCGCGATCCCGTTCACCCGGATGCCTAGGCCGCCCCACTCGACGGCCAGAGACCTCGTGATCGAGTCGACCGCGGCCTTCGCGGCAGAAGCGTGGAGCTGCAACGGCGTGGCCGAGTAGTGGAGCGTGGCGGAGATGTTGAGGATCGTCCCGCCGTGATCCCGCAGGTACGCGTCGAACGCGGCGCGGGAGACGTTGAACGTGCCGGCGGCGTCGATGTCCATGACGGTCTTGAAGCCGTTCGGCGAGAGGTTCGCGGCCGGGCAGAGGAAGTTCCCGGCGGCGCCGTTCACCACCACGTCGATCCTCCCAAACCGCTCCAGGGTGGCCTTCAGGGCAGCCTCGACCTCCGTCGAATTTCTGACGTCGCACGGGGTCGCCAGGCAGGCTTGGCCGGTCGCCTCCTCCAGAGATGACGCCGCGGCGGTCAGCCGATCGACCTTTCTTCCGGCGATCGCTGCTCGCGCGCCGTGCGCCATGAGGGCCTGGGTGATCCCGAAGCAGATGCCCGAGCCACCTCCGGTCACGAACGCCACCTTGCCCGCGAGGATATCGGGGCGGAACACGCTTTCTCCCATCCCCTGCCGGGTAGTACGGTCGCGGGCTCGATGCACGCGATCTCGCCGCTCGAGGCCGCCGTCCTCCTGGTGGCAGGTGTCGCGGCGGGCTTCGTGAACACCGCGGCGGGAGCAGGCTCGCTGCTCTCGCTGCGGGCCCTGATGCTGTTCGGCATGCCCGCGGACCTCGCCAACGGCACGAACCGCCTGCCGGTCCTCGCTCAGTCCGTCGCCGCCGCGCACGCGTTCCACCGGCACGAGCCCTTCGAGCCCCGCGCCGTGCTCCTCGTCGCTGCCCCCGCGTCCGTCGGCGCCCTCCTCGGGAGCGTCGCGGCGTCGTTCACGCCGGAGCGCGTCATGCGGTTCCTCCTCATCGGGGTGCTCCTCGGCGTGGCCGTCCTCGGTCTGGTCACGGCCGTTCGGCGCGGTCGCGTCGTGGAGCCGAGCGCCACCGTCACGCTCACGCCCTCGCTCTGCGCATGGCTCTTCCTGTCGGGCCTCTACGGAGGCTTCTTGCAGGCCGGGGTCGGCCTCATCCTGCTCTTTTCGCTCACCCGCGTGGCGCGGATCGACATCGTGAAGGCGAACGCGCTGAAGGTCGCCACGGTCGCGGTCTTCTCGGTGGTCGCCGCCGTGGTCTTCGTCGTGCGTGGCCAGGTCGCGTGGCCCCAGGCGATCGCGATGAGCCTCGGCTCCGTCGTGGGGGCCCGCCTCGGCGTCGCCTACGCGATCGGCTACGCCCGGCAGCTGCAGGTCTTCGTCGTGGTCGTGGACGTCGTGGCGTGCGCGCTCCTCGTCTGGAGAGAGATCGCCGCCGCGTGACGTCGGTCGCGTCGCGCCGTCGCGCGTCCCGCTCAGGTCGACCGCGCGGCCACGTGGGCCAGCCAATCGCCTGACTCGATCCGCTGGTCGCTCTCCAGCCGCTCCGGCGGCAGCAGGTACGTCGACACCTGGCGGCCGTCGGCGAGGCGGATCGTCGTCCTCACGTACCACGCGGGGTGCTCCTCATACGCGTCCAGGGCCTCGAGCGTGGCGGCTCCGACCTCGACGACGTCCCCGACGACCGACGTCCGCCCGCCGAGGACCATGGCGGGGTGCCAGCCGAGGTCGAACAGCGACATCTCCGGGAGCGTCCGAGCCTCGCCTACGAAGCGCCCGTCGCCGACGAGCTCGCGGCTCGCCCCGGCTCGACGGAGCGTGCCGTAGACGAACAGGAGCGTCCTCCGGTCCCCGGACGCCTCGGGCTCCCCGTCCGCCGATTGGGCGCTCACGTCACGCCGTTCGCGCGTCCGCGCGGGGCGCCTCCACGGCGTCCGCCAGCTCTTGGCGCGACAGCGCCGAGGCGGTCAGCCAGACGAGCGCCAGCCAGAGGAGATCGGCCACGAGCAGGTGGACGATCTGCATGAACACCGGCGCCGCGAGGAGGAGGTTCACCACGCCCACCGCGACCTGCAGGACGGCGCCGAACCCCACGTAGGAGGCGAGGCGGCCCGTCGCGACGTCGGAAGACCGTCCGAACGTGGCCGCGACGATGACGAGGTGGACGGAGGTCGCGACGGCGACGAACGGGTGGAGCACGCGGAGCTGGACGAAGAGGTGCGCGGAGGGGCTCCGATCGGCGAGCAGGCCCTCGGCGAGCGTCTTCGCCGGAAACAGCGTGTCACCCAGGGCGGCGATGGCGCCCGAGACGCCGACGAGCAAGAACGACGCGAGCGCCGTCCCGAGCAGGAGCCCCGCTCGGCCGCGCCAGGACCACCGGCCCTCGTCGGGGCGGCGGCAGGCCCAGCAGGTGACCGCCATGGCCGCGAGGAGCATCAGCGTGTTGAGGAGGTGGGCGGTCATCCACGCGCCCCGCGCCAGAGACTGGTCGTGCGCGACCTTCTCGAAGAGCACGAGGCCCGCGCCGATGAGGGCCTCGGTGACCATCAGGAACAGAGTGAGAGCGGCGGCGCGCCGGCCCACGTGCCCGCGTGGCCACGCTCGGCGGGCGACGACGAACAGGGCCACCACGAGCAGGAGCGCGACGCCGCTCGTCAGCCGATGGGTGAGCTCGATCAGCGTCTGGGTGCTCGCCCCGCGCGGGATCACCTCCCCGTTGCACATCGGCCAGTGGTTCCCACACCCCGCGCCGGACCCGGTCGCTCGCACGAAGGCGCCCCACAGGATCACGAGGAGCGTCACGACCAGGGTCGAGTCCGCCACGATCCGCAGCCGCCGAGGCACCACGTGGTGAGTCTGGTCTGGCGGCCGACCGGAGAGAAGCGAAAGATCTGCGGCCTCTCGCCCGGTGACCGGCGCCGTGCCCGGCCACGTGGCCAAGGGATCGGGCCGCCCCCCCGACGGGCGAAGGCGGCCAGATCCCTCGGGCGGCGTAGCGGCTCGCCCCGATCCGCGACGCCGCCGTCGTTTGCGTGGAAACTTCGATCCCACGGGGCTAGGGTCTCGACGTGGCGAGCGTTCGTGAGATGTTGGACCGTCTGCGTGCCGGCGAGCTCGGGGTGGACGAGGTGCTCGAGCACCTCGGGGGTCTGCCGGAGCGGGACCTCGGCTTCGCCCGGGTCGATGGACACCGAGAGCTCCGTCAGGGTGTGCCGGAGGTCGTGTTCGGCCACGGCAAGACGGCGGAGCAGGTGATCGGGATCGCCCGGGCCTTGCTGGCGATAGACCAGAACGTGCTGGTCACGAGGCTGGACCAGAGCGTCGCCGCGGAGGTGAAGGCCGCGCTGCCCGAGCTCGCCTACAACGCCGCGGGCCGGGTGGGCCGCATCACCCGCCGTGAGGTCCCACGACGGCAGGCGGCGGGCACCGTGGCGGTCGTGACCGCCGGGACGAGCGACCTGCCGGTCGCCGAAGAGGCCGCGGAGACGCTCGACGCGATCGGGCTCGCCGCCGAGCGGTACTACGACGTGGGCGTCGCCGGGATTCACAGGATCCTGCACCGCCACGAGGACCTCAGGAGGGCGGCGGCGGTCATCGTCATCGCCGGCATGGAGGGCGCGCTCCCGAGCGTCGTCGGGGGGATGGTGCGGTGCCCCGTCGTGGCGGTCCCGACCTCCATCGGCTACGGGACGGCGCTCGGCGGGTTCACCGCCCTCTTCGCCATGTTGACCAGCTGCGCCAGCGGGATCACCGTCGTCAACATCGACAACGGGTTCGGAGCTGCGTTGGCGGTGCACCGAATGGCCATCGTCCGCGAGCAGTCGTCGGGGTCGTCGTGACCGACGAGGAGGGCCCGCGCGGTCGGCCCACGAACGACCACGATCACGGCCACGACCACGGTCGCGCCCACGACCACGCGCACGGTCACGCGCACGGCCACGACCACGACCACGCGCACGGTCACGACCACGGTCACGGCCACGACCACGGTCACGGCCACGACCACGCGCACGGTCACGACCACGCGCACGGTCACGACCACGCGCACG
>CAZBJI010000003.1:125267-139893 GCA_964492175.1 uncultured Polyangiaceae bacterium
GGCCACGACCACGCGCACGGTCACGACCACGCGCACGGTCACGACCACGCGCACGACCACGCGCACGGACCGATCCCGGAGCGCGGGCACGAGGGCGCCCACGTCCACGAGAGCGCGCCGCGCGCCCCGCTCTTGAAGGAGGGAGAAGGCGTCGGTAAGACGCTCTTCTTCGATATGTTCAGCGGCGTCGCGGGCGACATGACGATCGCCGCGCTCTTGGACCTCGGCGTGCCGCTGCTCTGCGTCGAGCGCGCCGTCGCCGCGCTGCCCATCGAGGGCTTCCACCTGCACCGCGGCCACGCCCACCGGAGCGGGATCGTCGCGACCAGCTTCGACGTGCACGTGGAGGGGCCGCAGCCCCTCCGGACCTTCCGCGCCATCGACGCGATGTTGACGCAGGCGCCGCTCCCGCCGGCGGTGTCGGACCTGGCGCGCCGCATCTTCCGGACGCTCGGGGAAGCGGAGGCGTTCGTCCACAAGATGCCGCTCGACGAAGTGCACTTCCATGAGGTGGGCGCCGTCGACGCGATCGTGGACATCGTGGGCTCCGCCGCCGCCCTGGTCTACCTCGGCGCCGACGTCGTCGCGTCGCCGCTCCCCATGGGGAGAGGGTTCATCCGCGCGGCGCACGGGGTGCTCCCGAACCCGCCTCCCGCGGTCGTCCATTGCTTGGAGGGGTGTCCGACGTATCCCGCGGACGTGGAGGTCGAGCTCGTCACCCCTACGGGCGCGGCGATCGTGCGCACGGTGGCGAAGCGGTTCGCCCGCTGGCCCGCCTTCGCGCCCGAGCGCGTCGGCTACGGCGCGGGGCGGCGCGAGCTGGCGGACCGTCCGAACCTGCTGAGGCTGGTGCTGGGGGCGGAGCCGCAGCCCGCCGAGCGCGCGGACGGCGCGTACGTGATCATCGAGGCGAACGTCGACGACATGACGGGGGAGCTCACCGCGCACGCCGTGGAGTCGCTCCTCGCGTCGGGCGCCGTGGACGCGTGGGCGACGCCGATCACCATGAAGAAGGGCCGACCGGGGCTCACCGTGTCGGCGCTGGCTCCGGCGGAGCGATCGGACGAGGTGTCGTCGGCGCTGCTGCGGGAGACCACGAGCATCGGGCTTCGGCGCTCGCCGGTCTCACGGGTCGAGCGCCCGCGACGCGTGGTCACGGTGACGACGCCCTACGGAGAGGTTCGCTGCAAGGTGAGCGAGGGACCGTTCGGGCCGCCCCAGATCAAGCCGGAGTTCGAGGACTGCCGCGAGCTCGCCCGCGCCGCCGGCGTCCCCCTCCGCGAGGTGTCTCTCGCCGCGCTCCGCGCGTTCAAGCCCTGATCGGTCGAGTCGAGCGGCCGCGCGCCGCCCCACGCGTCAGAGGTTCTCTGGGGCCTCTGGCTCGTCCTCGGGGCTGCCGGACAGCACGGACTTTGGCTCTCGGGGCACCGGCGGCGATCGCCCCTCGAGATCATCGAGCGCCTTGTTCATCTGGTCCACGATCGAGGGCTTCAGCCAGCGTGACTTGCCGAAGGTGTACTCGCCGCTCCCGAGCGCGAGCAGTCGCTGCGCCTCCGCGCGGTGGCCGAGCCGATAGTGCGTGAGCCCGCAGTAGACGAGGTAGCGGACGTGCGCCTTCTCGCTGAGCTCGTCGGCGTGCTCCGCGAGCTCGGCGCAGTGAACCGCGGCGCGGTTGTAGTTTCCAGTCTCGTACGTCGCGATCCCGGCGCGCATGGCGCTCCCTGCGCCGCAGGCGGCGGAGGGGAGCGCGAGCAGCAGGAGGGCGCCGACGCGACGGGTCATGACGTAGTACGTATTGGACGAGAGCTACGTCGAGGCCGCAAGGGCTTCGGGTGGCGCCAATGTACGACCCGACTCGCTGGGGGCGCCCGCGCCGCTGGAGCCGGCGTCCACTCTGGGCCGCGGTCCGGCCCCTCGCTCGCGCCCGCGGGGAGGGCGCTCCCCACGCGGGCGGCTCACCCTCCGTCCGTCCGAGGCGCGTCCTCCTCGGTGCGTCGTCTTGCACGGAGAAACTTCTCGGCCGACGTACTAAGGTGCGCCTCCGATGGCGTCCGAGGCCGAGCCCGCCCCTCTGCCACGGCGGCGGCCCTTCTCGTTCTGGAGGGAAGAGCTCCGCCGGGTCTGGTGCGACCTCCGCGGCGGGGATCTGTCGCCGGCCCGGGTGGCGGCCTCCGTCGCGTTCGGCGCCTTCGTCGGGTGCCTGCCGATCTTCGGCCTGCACCTGCCGATCGTCCTCCTCACGAGCCTGCGCCTCCGGCTGGACGGCGCGCTCGCGTACGTCGCGGCGAACATCTCCAACCCGTTCTTCGCCCCGTTCCTCTTTGCGGGTCAGGTCCAGGTCGGCGCGCTGCTGCTCGAGGGCGAGCTGCCCCGCATGGAGACCAAGCTCGAGTTCGCGCAGGCCTTCGCGTCGTTCCCCAAGTACTTGCTCGTGGGGTCGCCCGCGGTCGGCCTCGGAGCAGCCCTGACGCTGGGCGCCGCGGCCTGGGTGCTCACCCTCGCGAAGCGACGCGTCGTCGGGCCGGGCGCCCGCCCCGTGTACGCGCTGCCGGACAGCGCTCCGGCGTGGGTGGTCGGCGCGGAGCGCGTCGCGTCGAGGTACGCCGACCCCACGGACCGCGGTGCGGCTGCCCAGACCCAGTTCCACTACGTGAGGATCAAGCTCGTCCTCGATCCCGTGGCGCGCATGATCGCGGACGTGGCGGGGGATCGGAGCGGAGCGCTCGGCGAGGTCGTCGACATCGGGACGGGGCGCGGGCAGCTGCCGATCCTCCTCACGGAGCTCGGGCGCGCGACGAGCGCCCGAGGCTTCGACTGGGACGAGACGAAGATCCACGACGGCGCGCGCGCCGCGGCGCGCGCCCCCGCGCTCCCTGTGGAGCTCTCGACCGGGGACGCGCGCTCCGCCGAGATCGGCGAGGCGGACACCGTGCTCCTCATCGATCTGATCCACTACTTCACGATCGTGGAGCAGGACGCCATCCTCCGCCGCGCCGCAGCGGCGGTGCGTCCGGGCGGCAGGCTCGTCGTGCGGGAGGCCGACACCGAGCGAGGTTGGCGGAGCTTCATGACCCTCCTCGAGGAGAGGATCTTCACGTTCCTCCGCTTCAACCGCGGGGAGCGGGTGAAGCTCCGGCCCTCACGAGAGATCGCGGCGCTGCTCGAGTCCGAGGGGCTCACGGTGCGCGTCCAGCCGGCGTGGGGCAAGACGCCGTTCTCGAACGTCCTCATCGTGGGGGAGCGCCCACCCGCGGGCCCCAACGCGAGGGCGAGCAGCCGACGCGAGGCCGAGCAGGTGGTGGGGCACGCCGAGCGTCAGCCGCCCGAGCCGCCGTTCCACCCCCGCGGGGGTCCGCCGGAGCCGTGCGGAGGCGCGCCCTGATGACCGTACGCGGGCGCGGCGGGGTGATGAGGGGGGGCGGGCGCGGCGGGGTGATGAGGGGGCGCGGGATGGGCCTGGTGATGAGGGGGCGCCGGTGGGTGCTGCTGCGCGTACGGCCCGTAGGGCTGCTGCTGCGCGTACGGCCCGTAGGGCTGCGGCTGCGGGTGCCACCCGTGCGGCGGGCCCTGGGGCTGAGGCGCGTGGCCCGCGTAGGGCTGGTGGAGGCCGTAGGGCGCCGGCGGCGCGTGCGGCGGTGAGGCGTGCGGCGCCCCGTAGGGGGCGTGCGGGTGCTGCGGAGGCCACGCATACGACGGGACGTGCTGCACCCTCGGCGCGAGGGGTCGCGAGTGGGGGCCGAGCAGCGAGTCGTCCTCCGCGAGCGCCTTCTTCACGGCGAAGCGCAGGAACACGGCGGCGACGGCGACGATGAGCACCGCCTGCCCGAACCCGAGGAGCGGCTCGGGCGGGCCGAAGCCGTAGCGGCCGCCGCTGAAGACGGCCCAGTCGTACACGCCGTGGATGGCGACGGCGATGAGGTACCCCAGCGCGATGCGAGGCCCGGCGTTCCCGCGCATCTTGGCCGCGCCGATGTAGTAGCCCATCAGGCCCGAGCACGTGGCGTGGAGCGGGACGGCGCTGATCGCCCGCGCGAGCCCGACGATGAGGTTGCCCCCGGCGTAGAGCACGTTCTCGAGGAGGGCGAAGCCGAGGCTCGCGGCCGCGGTGTAGAGGATGCCGTCCATCGTCTCGTTGAACTCCGCCCTCCGGTAGAAGAAGAGGAGGACGACGGCGAGCTTCATGGCCTCCTCGGTCATCGCCGCGACGACCACGCCGTTCACGAAGCCGCCTTGCGCGTGGACGACGCGATCGCCGAGCACCCCCATGAGCAGGATCTCGATGAGCGCCGCGGGGATGCAGGAGATCGCCCCGAAGATCATCGCGTTGCGGATCATCCCGGGCGGCTCGGGCCGCTTCTTGTCCCAGCGGCGGAAGAGCCAGATGAGGCCCAGCGCCGGAAGGACCGCGACCGCGAGCGTGATGTTCACCGCTGAGAGCCTAACGCGGCTCGCGCCCGAGCGCCCGGACCCAACGGGACGAGGCTACTCGAGCACATGGAGCGCGCGGCGTCCGTCGCTCTTGCGCTTGACGAGCGTCGCGAACGGGTTCGTGATCTCCGGCGTCCCCACCGGCGTCTGGCGCACCGCGGCCCGCGCCGGCGGTGCCGCGCCGCCGAGCGAGAACGCCGCGTCGCCGTAGTCCACGCCAGCGCGGAACCGCTGCTGCCCGCCCGCGATCTTGTAGTGCGCGAGCTGGTGCTGCATGAAGTTGAGCGGCCAGAACCCGAGCGTCTGGAGCCAGCTCGAGCCCGGCTTGTCGTCCTCCGGGAGACGAACCGTGTAGCGCCGCCACATGCTCGAGTAGGAGTAGAACTTGGTCCAGGCGCGGACCCAGCCTTCCCGGAGCTCCTCGCGCGTCATCCGGGTGGGCGTGAAGTAGGGCGACCCCGCGTCGTGGTCGCGACGGAGCCACCACGTGGGGTCGGTCAGCCTGCCCTCCCGGAGGAGGCGACGGTAGAGCTGCGTCCCCGGGTACGGGGTGAGGATGGCGTAGAGCGCCATCGTCAGCTTCATCTCGATGCCGAACTCCACGGTCCGGTCGAAGACCTCCTTGTCGTCCGTGTCGAACCCGAACACGAAGGAGCCCCAGGTGCTGATGCCGTGCTCGTGCAGCATCTGCATCGTCTCCTTGTACTGGGAGGGCTTGTTCTGTCGCTTGCCGGTGAACTTCACCGTCTCTTCGTCGATGCTCTCGAAGCCCACGAAGAGCGCCTTGCACCCGCTCTCCGCCATCAGCTTGACGTTGTCGAGCCGCTTGACCGCGGCGAGGGAGCACTGCCCGACCCAGTGTTTGCCGAGCTCCGCCATCTTGGGGAAGAGCTCCTTCGAGTACTGGCGGTGCACCATCACGTTGTCGTCTGCGAACAGGATGAGCTTGCCCAGCGTCTTGAGCTCCGCGAGCACCTCGTCGGCGGGACGGAACCGGAAGGTGGGGCCGTTCGCGGTCGAGACGCTGCAGAACTCACACGGATAGGGGCAGCCGCGCATCGTCTGGACGACCTGGAAGGGGACGTACTTCTTCGACTTGAACAGATCCCGGCGTGGAAAAGGCCGGCCCGCCAGGTTCGGGAACTCCGGCTTGTAGAGCGGCGCCATCTTGCCTTGCTTGAAGTCGGCGATGAGCTGCGGCCAGGCGTCCTCCGCCTCGCCGGCGACGACGGCGTCGCAGTGCTCGAGCGCTTCTTCGGGGCACGCCGTCGGGTGGATGCCTCCCATCACGACCTTGACGCCGCGCTCCCGGTAGCGGTCCGCGATGTCGTAGCTCCGCCGCGCCGTCTTGGAGTCGACGCTGATGCCGACGAGATCGACGTCCTTGACGTCCTTGTCGATGTCGAACGGCTGGACGAGATCATCCGTGTAGATGACCTCATCTTCGTCGGGCGTGAGAGCCGCCAGGATGCCGAGGCCCATCCGTGGCAGGTAGGCCGAGTCCTCACTCGCGGGCGCGATCAGCTCGATTTGCATGCGACCGCGAGGCTAGCACGGCGGACCGCCGGCCCGCGCGTCGGCGTCGACGAAGACCCGAGCGAACTCCCGGGGAGCACGCTTCACGCGGAGGCACCGCGTCTCCGCGCTCATGTAGCAGACCGTCAGCGCCCGGCGCGTGCGGCCCGAGGAGGAGCGCGCCGAGCGGTGCCAGAGGTGGTTGTGGAGGAGGATCGACTCCCCCGCCTTGGCGGGGAGGGGGACGGCGAGCTCGTCGGCGCGCCGAGCCCCGAGGTGATCCGCGGGGACTACGCCCCCAACCGGGGTCGCGAGCCCGCCCGCGTGGCTGCCGGGCAAGACCTCGAGGCAGCCCCCGTCGAGATCCGCGTCGTCGAGGGCGGTCCACACCTGCACGGTGGGATCGGGCGCCACGCCCCAGAACCGACCGCCGTCTTGGTGCCAAGGGAGATCCGAGCCGCCGCCCGGGCCCTTGGTGAACAGGGTCGCGCGGTAGATCGAGACCGCGCCACCGACCAGCGCCCGCACGATCGGCTCGAGCGCCGGGTGCTCGACGACCGCGCGGAACGGCGGATCCCTCTCGAGCTTCTCCAGCTTTCGGTAGCGCAGCGAGGGGCCCACCCAGCCCTCTCCGTAGGCCAGATCGTCGTACCGGCCCGAGTCGGCGTCGTGCTGAAAGAAGAGCCCGGGGATGACCACACGCCCGAGCATGATCTCGTCGGCGCGTGCTCGGAGCCCCTGGAGCGTCTCCTCCGAGAGAGTTCGACCGAGGAGCGCGTAGCCGCGCTCGGCGAAGGAGCGCACGTGCGCCGCGACGTCGCCGCGCGCGGTCGAGGCCGTGGGGGCGCACGGCGCGGTCGTCATCTCGCGTACGTCGTCTCGGTGCCGAGGAAAGCGACGTTCATCGCGTCGATCCGCGCGAGCGTCACGGGCTCGAGGCGCCTCTGCGCGGCCGCGTGCGCCTCCGACAGGTGGGCGACGCTCCCGGGCCCGACCAGGATCGAGTCGACGCCGGGCGTGGTCGCGAGCCACGCGTAGGCGAGCTCCACGGGCGTCAGGCCCAGCTCGGCCGCGAGCGCGGCGTACCGGGACGCGAGATCCAGCATGGCCGGTGACCAATACCGACCCTGGTAGAGGCGGTTGTCGTCGAAGCGGCTTCCGGCGGCGATCACGCTCCCCGGCTCGTAGCGCCCGGTCAGGAGGCCGCCCGCGAGGGGGTTGTAGACGGTGGTGTGGAGGGCGTAGCGCGCGGCGAAGCGGAGGTACTCCACGTCGAGCTGGCGGATGAGCAGGTTGTAGAGCTGCTGCGCGACGACCGGCCGCGCGAGCCCGGCGGCGTCGCACGCGCGCGCGATCTCGAGGATCTGCCAGGAGGCGTAGTTGGACACGCCGATCCACCGAGCCTTGCCGGCCGAGACGATCGTGGCGAGCGCGGAGACCGTCTCCTCCACCGGCGTGCCGTGGTCGGGTACGTGGAGGTAGTAGAGATCGACGTAGTCGGTGCCGAGCCGCTCCAGGCTCTCGTCGATCGCGGCGAGCACGCGGGCCCTCGACAGCCCCTCGGGCCGCCCGCCCGCGCGGCCGAACCCGACCTTCGTGGCGATGAACGCCTCTGCCCGGCGACCCTTCAGCGCGCGCCCCAGGATCCGCTCGCTCTCGCCGCCCTGGTACGCGTTCGCGGTGTCGAAGACGCGCACCCCCAAATCGAGCGCCGCCGAGACGATGCGCGCTGCCTCCGGCGCTGGCGTGCGCTTGCCGAAGTTCATGGTCCCGAGGGCGAGCGAAGGCGCGCCCTCCGGAGCCCGGGGCCTGGCAAACGGCGGGGTGGCTGCGCTCGCCTCTGTCACGCCGCGACGATAGCAAAGTCACCCCGCCGCGGCTCGAGCCTCGCGCGCGGCCCGCGCGCGCGGCGCGGGTGCGGCCTCGACCGCACCTGCGACAGGCGCTCCGCACCCGATTTCCCTGCTTTCCGCCGGCGAGACGCTGGCACTCCGGATGCAAAAGGGAGGTCGAGCCGGACACGCCGGCTCGACCCAGAAAGAATCAGGAGGAAACCATGTTCGTTCGCTCGCTCATCACGTCGGCTCTCTCTGCTGTGCTCCTCGGGACGGTGGTCCCGGCCGCTGCCTTGGCCGGCGGCGCCGGAGAGCGCGGGACGGCCGAGGCCGCCACCGAGCTCGCGGCGAACGAGGGGAAGGGCAAGGACAAGGACAAGGGCAAGGACAAGGAGAAGAACTTCCCCATGAAGGCGGCCGAGTTCTCGAAGAAGGTCGACGAGCGGCTCGCTCGCGCTCGCGAGCGCGTCTCGGAGATGCTCGACGAGCGCGAGATCTCGAAGGCGGACCGTGAGCGCGTGCTCGCGCGGTTCGATCAAGGCGCGGCGACGGTGCGCGCCGCCGCCGAGCGCGCCGGCAAGGACGGGACCGTGACCTTCGAAGAGGCCAAGCAGGTCCGCGAGATCGCCAAGGCCGAGCGCAAGGCGATGCGAGACGAGGTCGCCGAGCACCGAAAGGGCAAGGGCAAGGGCAAGGGCAAGGGCAAGGGCAAGACCGACAAGGCCTGAGGTTGGCGCCCGGACCGGAGCGCTCGCGTGTGCGGGGCGCTCCGGTCGCTGGTGGCGGCGAGGTCCCTGGCCCGAGCTTCAGCCCGGGCCAACCACGCTGGCGCTCGCCCCGTCGAGGGGCGGGGCCAGCTCTTCAGGAACGACGGCTCCAGGGGGCTAGTAGAACCGGTACCCGAGCCCGATCGGGAGGACGAGCGCGCCGCCGCCGGTGGGAGACCAGACGCCGGTCGGCCACGCGCTGAAGAGCAGCGCGCCCGAGCTCGAGTCGTTGCTGGGGTTATCGACGAGGACCACCGAGAGCTCCAGGGTCCCGCCGACCTCGAAGCCGCCGAAGGCACCCGCCGGCTTGTCACCCGTGTCGAAGCCGCCCGCGAGGTCCGCTACCGGGATGTCGACCTCGTCCTGGTCGGCGTTGTCGGGCAGGTTCCCCTCGGGGACCGAGCCCTTGCCACCCGTGACGGTGGCCTCGGCCTGTGTCGTCCCGACGACGATCGTAAAGCCGATCCAGAGCGGGGAGGCTGCGTCCACGGAGATCGAGGGGCCGCCGAGGATCTGATAGCCGAGCGGGAAGTGGCCGGCGAAGAAGCCGCGTCCGCCGAACTGCACCTCCTCCGTGATCGCGTAGCCCACGAACACCTGACCGCCGTACATCAGGGCGAGCGCCGGGTTGAACGTGGCGTCGCACCCGCCCGCGCCGGGGACGGCAGTGGTGTTCCCGCACGAGGCCAGAAACTCGCTGCCGCCGGCCCCTTTGTACAGGTACTGGGTGCCGTCGATCTCGGCGAGGGGCGCCTCGAGGATGAGCGACAGATGGCCGCCCACGAGCACGCCGATGTCGACCACGACGCGGCCAGCCTCGTGGCGTCCGGGCTCGGCGTCAGCCTTCCCGTCGTCCTTCTTGTCGTCTTTCTTGTCGTCCTTCTTGTCGTCCTTCTTGTCGTCTTTCTTGTCGTCCTTCTTGTCGTCCTTCTTGCCCTGCTCGACGACGCCCGGGCCGGGGAGCGCGGGGGGCCCGCTGCCGGCCTTCAACACGGGGATGGCGATCGCCTTCTTCTGTCCGGGCTTCAGCTCGAAGGCCGACTCCCAGGTCTCTTTCCCGGGCGCCGTCGCCATCACCTTCACGTTGCCCGTGTCGGCGGGGAACGCCTTGCCCCACTCCGACCTCGGGATCAGGACGAGGGCCTTGGGGCTGGACGCGTGCCCGACCCGCACCTCGAGGCCGTCGACCTCGGCGGCCTTCGGCACCGTGACGGTCACGCGCGGGACCTTCGCGAAGAGCGCGTTCTTCTTCACGCGCGCGGTGGTGACCCGGTCGTTGCGCTTCTCCTCGAGCGACACCTTCTCCACCTGCTCGAAGAGCAGGTAGGCGGTCCCGACGCGGCCCTCCTTCTCTCGGCAGAGGGCGAGGTCGAGCAGGGTGCCGCCCCGGGGGTCGAGCAGCTGGCTCTCCTCGTACTTGTCGCAGGCCTCCGCGGTCTTGCCTTGGGAGAGGAGCGTCTCACCCTCGCGCGCCAGCACGGCAGCCTTGGCGACTTTCTCGTCCTGAGCTCGCGCGATGTGCGCGTGAAGCGAAGCGGTCAGACCGAGCAATGCGGCGATGAGGATCTTCTGGCTCTTGAGCATGGGAACTCTGGGACTCGTCGGGCGAAGCGAGGCGATGATGAGGTGTCGCTCAAGCTAGCGAAAAGCCTGGACGACGGGCAACCAGAGATCCGGCTGATCATGCTCCGAGGTGCGAGGTTGCCCTATACGGGGACACCGACGTCAGCGGTCGAAGCCTGCGGATGGTGCGAGAGGCCGATGAGGACGCCGTCTGGATCCCGCACGTAGAGCGTGAAATCCGACTCCCGCTCGACGGGGTGTCCAGCAGCGGCGAGGTGTCGCCTCCACCCCGGCCTGTCGGCGCGGTCGATCCGGAGCGCCAGACAGCAGAGCCCAGGGCTCGGCGGACCACCTCGCCTTGAGCCCGCCCCGAGCTCGAGGGCGAGGAACGAGCCGTCTGCGAGGTCCAACCACGTGGCGCGGTGAAGCCCAGAAGGGGTGTGGTGCCGGCACCGCACGGACAGCCCGAGCGTGCCGGCGTAGAAGGCCTCGCTGCGAGGGAGATCCGTCGTCTCCACCGCGACGTGGTGGACGGAGCCGATGGGAGGAGCCACGACCCCGGATACCCATGGTCGGGCGCGCGCAGCAACCGGAAGAGCGGCCGTGGTAGGGTCGCCGCGATCATGCAATCCGCTGCGCTTCGGCTGGTGGGCGGGTCCGCCCTCCTCTTCGCCTGCTCCGCCGGAGGGCCCGGGCTGCCGGTGACCACGCACGATCCGCCCCGCCGCGGGCTCTCGGCTCCGGCGACGACCGATATCCTCCCGGAGAGCGCGAGCCCGATCTCGTTCGCCCGCATGGCGAAGTTCCCCGAGCCGGGCTGGAGCGTCCCACGCAAGGTGGCCTTCGCGCCCGACGGAGCGTCGGTCACGTACTTGGCGAGCGAGCGCGGCGACGACGAGATGGCGCTCTTCAGCCTCGACCTCGCGACGGGCGCACGAGCCGTCCTCCTCCGCGCCGCGGACCTGATCCCCTCCGACACGCCGCGGTCGCGCGCCGAGGAGCTCCGCGCGGAGCGCCAGCGCAACCGCACGAAGGGCATCACCGAGTACCAGTGGGCGGAGCGGGCCCCGCTCCTGCTGTTTCCCACCGGAGGAGACGTGTTCGTGCGAGATGGCGCGGGCCGCATCCTCCAGCTCACCAAGACCGCCGAGCCCGAGATCGATCCGAAGCCTTGCGCCGACGGCTCCAAGGTCGCCTTCGTGCGAGGGCGCGAGCTCCACGTCGTCGACGTGGCGACGCTGAAGGAGACCGCGATCACGCGCGGCGCCCCCGAGGGGGTCACCCGCGGGCAGAGCGATTTCAACGGGCAAGAGGAGTTCGACGAGCCGAGCGGCCACTTCTGGTCTCCGGACTGCAAGAAGCTCGCGTACCTCGAGGTCGACGAGCGGGGCGTCGCGGAGGTCCCCGTGCTCGGGCATCGCGGGGGCAAGACCGACCTGATGATGCAGCGGTACCCGCGCGCCGGCGCCGCGAACCCCCGTGTGACCCTGCACCTCGCGGACGTGGCGTCTGGCAAGAGCGAGGCGGTCGCCCTCCCCGCGGGCGCGCCCAGCGCCTACCTCGCCCGGCTGCGCTTCACCAGCGACAGCCGCGCCCTGGTGTTCTTCGCGCTCTCCCGTGATCAACGCCGCCTCGCGCTCCTCCGGGCTCCGGTGGATGGCGGAAAAAAGCCACCCGGAGTGGTCCACGAGGAGCAGGCGTCAGCAGGGTGGCTGGAGATGCCCGATCTGGTCCTGAGCCCGTCCGGCGCTGCCGCGTTCGCGAACCTGGCGCGCGACGGTCACGCCCACCTCGTCCGCGTGTCGCTCGACGGCGCGGCGGCGCCTCGCACGCTCACGAACGGAGACTGGGACGTCGCGCGCGTCCTCGGCGCGTCCGACAAGGACGAGGTCTACGTCACCGGCAACAGGGACGAGACGCTCGGCCGGGCGCTCCACCGCGTCGGCCCCGACGGCGTGATCACGCGGCTCACGCCCGAGCCCGGCGTGCACGACGTCGTCGTCTCCGCCAAGCGAGGGGCCTTCGCCGACGTGCACAGCGCCTCCGCTCGGCTGCCGCGCGCCGAGGTCGTGCGCGAGGGCAAGCGGCTGGAGATTCCCGTCGCCGCCGATCCCGATCTCGCGTCCCTCGGGATCCGAACCGCCGAGAGGATCGAGGTCGACGTCCCGGGCGGGCCCAGGCTCTACGGCGCGCTGCTCCCGCCGAGGGTCGTCGTCCCCGGGCGGAAGCACCCGCTGGTCGTCATGGTCTACGGCGGACCGGGGGTGCAGACGGTCCTCGACCGCTGGCAGCCGCGGCTGCTCTGGCAGCACCTGGCCGACCGGGGATTTTACGTGCTGCAGGTGGACAACCGCGGGAGCGGCGGCCGGGGGCCGGCGTTTGCCGCGCCCATCGCGGGCAAGCTCGGCTTCGTCGAGCTCGAGGACCAGCTGCGAGCCCTCGACCAAGTGCTCTCCCGCCACCCCATCGATCCGGCCCGGGTAGCCCTCTATGGCCACAGCTACGGCGGGTACATGGCGGCGCTCGCCATGCTGAGAGAGCCGACGCGGTTCCGCGCTGCCATCGCAGCGTCCCCCGTCACGGACTGGCGCCTCTACGACACCGGCTACACGGAGCGGTTCATGGGGACCCCGTCGGAGAACGCCGCCGGCTACGCGGCGACCGACCTCGAGGCCCTCGCCGCGAACCTCCGCGGGGAGCTCCTGGTCGTGCACGCCCTCATGGACGAAAACGTTCATTTCCAGCACTCCGCCGACCTCATCGACGCGCTGGTGCGGGCGCAGAAGCCCTTCGAGATGTTCGTGTTCCCCGGGGAGCGGCACGGCTACCGCAGCCCGGCTGCCCGCGAGTACGCGATGGGCCTGGTGACGCGTTTTCTCGTCCGCGCGCTTGGCGCAGCGGGCACGGCCCACTAAGAAGCGCCATGGACCTGGTGCTGAAGTTCATCGATATCGTTCGTCACCTCGACAAGTACCTCGATCAGGTGACGACGGACTACGGCGTCTGGACCTACGCCATCCTCGCCGCGATCATCTTCGTCGAGACGGGCCTCGTGATCATGCCCTTCTTGCCGGGCGACTCGCTCCTCTTCGCATGCGGCGCCATCTCCATGCGACCCGAGAGCGGGCTGGATCCCGTCCTGCTCGGGCTCCTGCTGATCGCCTGCGCGATCGCCGGCGACACCGTGAACTACCACGTCGGTCGAGGCGTGGGTCCGCGCGTCATGACCAGCGAGAAGAGCCGGTGGCTCAACAAGAAGCACCTCGACCGGACCGCCAAGTTCTTCGAGAAGTACGGCGGCAAGACGATCATCCTCGCCCGCTTCGTCCCCATCGTCCGCACCTTCGCGCCCTTCGTCGCAGGCGCCGGCGCGATGAACTACCGTCGCTTCATCGCGTACAACGTCATCGGCGCCGTGCTGTGGGTGGTCAGCATGATGGGCGCAGGGATGATCTTCGGTCAGATGGAGATCGTGAAGAAGAACTTCGAGCTCGTCGTGATCGGCATCGTCATCCTCAGCGTGATGCCGATGGTCGTCGAGTGGTACAAGGCGCGCCAGGAGGCCCGCCGCGAGGCGGAGGCGGCCGCCGCCCTCCCGGCCACGGCCGACAAGGCCGCCGCCGCCCCGGAGCCCTGATCGGTCCGAGGAGGGGCGAGACCGCGGCTGGCCGCCTCGCGTCGAGGCGTCAGGCCTTCGCCTTGAGGCCGAACTTCGCGATGAGGCGCTGCATGTGGCGCCGATCCACGCCGGCTTCGCGGGCCGCTTTGGAGACGTTCCCGTCGGAGCGCTCCAGGGCGGCCTCGCAGAACGCGCGCTCGAAGCGCTCGTTCAGCGCGTCCTTCGCCTCGTGGTACGGCAGGGCGAGGAGGTCCGCCATGACGCCGCCCGCGGCCGCCGACGTGGCGGCGGGCGCGGACGCCGGGCCCGCTCCGACCGGGGACGTCTCGCCTGGCGCGAGCGTGGGGCCGAGGACCGCCCACCGCTCGACGATGTTGCGCAGCTCGCGCACGTTGCCGGGAAAATCATAGCGAGCGAGCATGTTCATCGCCGTTGTGTCGAGCTTCTGGGGCGGCGCCAGGCCCGCGGCCATGCGCCGCCTGCCCAGCTCCTCTCCGATGGCGTCGACGAGGAGGCGCAGGTCGTCGAGCCGCGTCCTCAGGGGCGGGATCTTCACCGTGACGACCGCCAGCCGGTAGTAGAGATCCTGTCGGAAGCGCCCGGCCGAGACCTCCTTCGGCAGCGAGCGGTTGGTCGCGGCGACGACGCGGACGTCGACCTGGACGGCGCGGTCGCTGCCCACCGCCTTGACCTCTCGGCGCTCGAGCGCGCGCAGCAGCTTGGCCTGCATGGCCAGCGGCAGCTCGCCCACCTCGTCCAGGAAGAGCGTGCCGCCGTGCGCGGTCGCGAACGCGCCCTTCCGCTCTCGCACCGCGCCCGTGAACGCTCCCTTCTCGTGGCCGAAGAGCTCGCTCTCGATGAGCTCCTTCGGGATGGCGCCGCAGTTGACCGCGACGAGC
>CAZBJI010000004.1:0-139205 GCA_964492175.1 uncultured Polyangiaceae bacterium
CGCTCCAGCGTGTCGACGTCGCTGTGCAGGTAGCGCACGCGCACGCCGAGCTCGGTGTAGTACTCGGTCAGGTCTTCCGCCATGCGCTTCGTCAGCGTGGTGACGAGCACGCGCTCGCCGACCTTCGTCCGCTCGCGGATCCGCTGCAGGAGATCGTCGACCTGCCCCGCGACCGGGCGGATGGTGATCTCCGGATCCACCAGGCCCGTCGGCCGAATGATCTGCTCGACGACGACTCCGCCGGATTTCTGGAGCTCGTACTCACCCGGCGTCGCGCTCACGAGCAGGACGCGGCGGCAGTAGGTCTCGAACTCCTCGAACTTCAGGGGGCGGTTGTCGAGCGCGCTGGGCAACCGGAACCCGTGCTCGACGAGGGTCTCCTTGCGCGCCCGGTCGCCGCGGTACATCGCGGCGACCTGCGGGATCGTCTGGTGCGACTCGTCGATGATGAGCAGGAAGTCGCGGGGAAAGTAGTCGATGAGCGTGGGGGGCGGCTCGCCCGGCTTCCGGCCGGAGAGGTGCCGGGAGTAGTTCTCGATGCCCTGGCAGCGGCCCATCTGCTCCATCATCTCGAGGTCGTACATGCTGCGCTGCTCGAGGCGCTGCTTCTCGAGGAACCGGCCGGCGCCGTCGTAGAAGTCCAGTCGCTCCCGGAGCTCCTCGCGGATGGAGGTGATCGCGCGGCGAAGCTGCTGCTGCTCGGTGACGTAGTGCGAGCCCGGGTAGACGCTCATGCGTCGCAGGGAGCCGAGGACCTTCCCACGCAGCGGGTCGACCTCCTTGATGGCCTCGATCTCGTCTCCGAAGAACTCGACGCGGATCGCGACGGACTCCTCGTAGGCCGGGAAGATCTCCACGACGTCCCCGCGGACGCGGAACGTGCCCCGGTGGAAGTCTACGTCGTTCCGCTCGTATTGGATGTCGACGAGGCGCCGCAGCAGCTCGTCGCGTCGGAACTCGGTGCCGACCTCGAGCTCGATGAGGAGGCCATGGTAGGACTCCGCGGAGCCGATGCCGTAGATGCAGCTCACCGACGCGACGATGATGACGTCGGGCCGGGACAAGAGCGCGTGCGTCGCCGCGTGCCGCATGCGGTCGATCACGTCGTTGATGATCGCGTCCTTCTCGATGTACGTGTCCGTGGTCGGGACGTACGCCTCGGGCTGGTAGTAGTCGTAGTAGCTGACGAAGTACTGGACCGCGTTGTGCGGGAAGAGGTCGCGCATCTCTCCGTAGAGCTGGGCGGCGAGCGTCTTGTTGGGCGCCAGGATGAGCGTGGGGAGCTGCGTCTCCTCGATGATCTTGGCGGCCGTGAAGGTCTTCCCGCTGCCGGTCACGCCGAGCAGCGTCTGGAACGGGAGGCCGCGCGACAGGCCCTCCTTCAGCTCGGCGATGGCGCGCGGCTGATCGCCGCAGGGCTCGAAGCCCGTCACCATCCGAAAGCGTCGATCCATGGAGCCTGGCACGATAATCTCCCGTGCCTCGTGAGGCCAGCCTGGCTCGAGCCGTTCTTGCTCCGTCTCGCCCGTGGGGCAGCCGCTGCCTGCTGCGCCGCTTGGGGCGCGGCCGTCCTCGGCTGCGGGGGGGGGCCCCCCGACGTGCTCGCCGTCGAGGAGGCGCGGACGGGGCCCGGCCGCGTGACGGTGGTCGAGTTCGTCGACTACCGCTGCTCGTTCTGCCGCCAGCAGGCCGACGTCCTCGCCGAGGTGCTCGCCCGGCAGGCGGGGGTCGTCCGCTTCGTGGTGAAGCACGTGCCGCTCGACAAGCACCCGGGGGCGCGGCGCGCGGCGCGCGCCGCCGTCTGCGCCGAGGCACAAGGGAAGCTCCCGGCGATGCACGACGCGCTCTTGCGCGCCCCCGACACGAGCGACGCGACGATGGAGGAGCTCGCGCAGGCCGCGGGGGTCGACCTGACCTCGTACCAAGCGTGCACGCGGGCGCCGTCCACCGACGACCGCATCCAGGACGACCTGGACGCGTTCGAGAGCGTAGGGGCGGACGGCCTGCCGCTCCTCTTCATCGGGCGCAGGAAGTTCGTCGGCCTCACCGACGTCGACGACCTCGAAGCGGCGCTGCGGGACGAGCTGGACCGCGTCCGCTGACGCCCGGGGCGCTGGCGCTCGCAAGCACCCCTCGGGCGCCCGCTCCGACCCGCGGCGGCCGCGCCAACCCCCGGCGCCGACGCGGCGCCTACTGCGTCCGCTGCACGATGTGGAACCCGAAGGGCGTCTCGATGATGGCGCTGATCTCGCCCACCTTCAGGCGGAAGGCGGCGTCGGCGAACGCCTTGACCATCTCCTTCTTCTCGAACACACCCACGTCGCCCGCGCGCTCCACCGCGCCCGGCTCGTCGCTGTACTGGATGACCATCGCGTCGAAGTCCGCGCCGGCGCGCACCTTCTTCATGGCCTCCTCCACGCGGGCCTTCGCCTCCTCCCGGCTGCGCGTCACGCCGGGCGGCTTGCGCTCGGAGTCCTTGTGCATGACGAGGATGTGCTTGGCCCCGATGCTCTTGGGCTCGCTGATGACGAGCTCGGCCTGACGCTTCAGCTCCGCGTCCTCGCGCGCGAACCGGACGAGCGCGCCGTCCGCGAGGGTGCCGCCGACCCATGAGGGTCCGCTCGTCACGGTCGTGCACGACGTGGCGAGGAGCAGCGGCAGCGCGGCGAGCGGGCGGATCATGCGAGCGCCGGGACCTTGCCAGGGGGCGCCGCGGGGGGCAAGGGCGGCGCTCCGGCGTCCTCGGCGGGAGCATTCGCTGCCGATTCCTCGCCCACGCGCGCGCGTTTGCTACGATCGAGGTGCATGAGGTCGTGTCTTCTCTTGCTCTTCTCGGCTTGGCTCGTCGCTTGTTCGGAGGAGGGCGCGGCGGCAGGCGACGGGGGAGGCGGCGTCGGGGCGGCCACGGGCTCGGGGCCCGGCCCCGGGACCGGCGCCGCGACCACGGGCGCGACCTCGTCGACGACGGGGAGCGGCCCGGGGGTGGGTGGAGGAGCTCCGGCAGACTGCCCGCCCCTCGACGCGCCTTCCGGGATGGTGATCGACGTCGACCCCGCCCAGGCGGGCGACCTCGGCTCGATCGTCTTCTCCGCGCCTGCCTTCTCCACGATCGTGCTCGCGCCCGGCACCTACCAGGTGCCCGGGATCCTCCAGGTGCGGACGCAGGGCGTCACCATCCGGTCGTCGGACGACGATCCTACGTCCGTGACGTTGGACGGCGGGTACACGGTCCCCGAGATCTTCCAAGTGACCGCGAGCGACGTGACGATCGCGCACGTCACGATCACGAGGGCGGTCGATCACCTGATCCACGCGTTTCCCCCAGGCAACGGGGCGAGCATCACGGGGATGCGTCTCTACGGGGTCCGCCTCGTGGACAGCGGCGAGCAGTTCCTGAAGGTCAACCCCGTCGGGGACGGCGGGTGGGTGGACGAGGGGCGCGTCGAGTGCTCGTCGTTCGAGCTCACCGACGCGGGGCGCGCGAACGTGGAGCCTTGCTGCGGTGGCTGCTACACGGGCGGCATCGACGTGCACTCGGGCTGGGGCTGGCTGGTCGCGCGAAACCGCTTCGAGGGCATTTACTGCGATGGCGCCGGGCTGGCGGAGCACGCGGTCCACTTCTGGAAAGGAGCGCGCGACACCGTCGTCGAGCAGAACGTGATCCGGAACTGCGCGCGCGGCATCGGGTTCGGCCTGGGCGGCGGGGCCGGGGATCGCGTCTACCCGGACGGCCCGCACGGCGGGCTGAACCTGGCGCACTTCGACGGCGTCATCCGCAACAACTTCATCTACGCGGACATCGACTACTTCGACACCGGCATCGAGCTGGCCGAGACGCGCGAGCCCGTGGTGGTCCACAACTCGGTGATCAACGACGGGGGGGCCGGCTTCTTCAGCTCCATCGACTACCGCTTCGCCGACACGCTGGTGGTGATCAAGAACAACCTGGTGAACGTCATCAGCCAGCGGGACGGGGCCCAGGGCGACGTGACGAACAACCTCGAGCAGACGCCGCTCTCCTACTTCGCGAGCCCCCGGACGGGGGATCTGCACCTGGTCGACGGCGCCTCGGGCGCGCTCGGCGCGGGGGTCCCCCACCCCGCGGCGGGCCTGGACATCGACGGCGAGCCACACGACTCCACGGCGCCCGATCTGGGCGCGGACGAGCGCTGAAGGCTGGAACCTTTCGAACGCCAGCCGCCCGAGCTACCCTGACGGGGAAGCGTGTCGCTGTTTCGCCTTGCCGAAGGCTCCTTGTTTCAGGGGAGGTACCGGGTCTCCCGCCTCATCAAGGCGGGCGGCATGGGCGCGGTGTACGAGGTGATCGACGAGCGCAGCGATCGGCGGCGCGCGCTGAAAGTCCTGCTGCCCAACCTGTTCGGGGACGAGGACATCCGATCGCGCTTCGCGCGGGAGGCGAAGGTCACCGGGAGCGTGGAGAGCGAGCACCTCGTCGAGATCTTCGACGCGGGCGTCGACGACCAGTCCAACGCCCCCTACCTCGTCATGGAGCTCCTGCGCGGCGAGGACCTCGAGAGCGTCCTCCGCGGGTCGGGCCCGCTGCCGCCGGCGGACGTGGTCACGGTGCTCTCGCAGACCGCGGTCGCGCTCGGGAAGACGCACGCGATGGGCATCATCCACCGCGATCTGAAGCCGGAGAACCTCTTCCTGACCCGGCGCGACGACGGGAGCCCCAGGCTCAAGATCCTCGACTTCGGCCTCGCCAAGGTGATGGCCACGGTGCCGGCGGCCGCGGGCTCCACGCGCGTCCTCGGGACGCCGCAGTACATGTCCCCCGAGCAGATGTCCGGCAACCTCGACGTCGGGCCATCCGCGGACCTCTACGCGCTCGGGCACATCGCCTTCACGCTCCTCGTCGGCTCGTTCTATTGGTCGCCCGAGCTCAAGGAGCTCGGGCTGGTCCCGTTCTTGATGCGCGCGGCGCAGGGCGCCGTGGAGCCCGCGACGGTGCGCGCCGCGCGGTTCGGGCGAACCCTCCCGGCGGCCTTCGACGCCTGGTTCGCGCGGGCCACCGCCGTGCAGCCGGCCAGCCGCTTCCCGAGCCCGGAGGTCATGATCGGGGAGCTCGCCATGGTGCTCGGGCTCTCGGCGCCGGTGCCTCAGCTCGGCTCGGGCCCGGTCTCGCGCCTGAGCTTGTCGGGCGGCGGACCGGCGATGCCTTCGCCCGTCGGGCTCGCCCCCGTCTCGGGCGCGCAGGGGTCGGTGGGGTTTGCCCACGCGACCTCCACCGGGCCGGGACCGCTGCGGCCGCGCTGGCCCCTCATCGTCGCGGCCTTCGTCACCACGCTCGTGGTGGGGGGCGGCGGGCTCGCGATCTTCGTCGCGCGCGCCCGGACGCTCGACGCTGCGAGGTCCGCCGCTCCGCAGACCCCGGCCGGTGAGGTCCCGCGGGCCGAGCCACCGCCCGAGGTGGCGCCACCCGAGCGGGAGCGGCCGGTCGTGAGCGCCACGCCGACCGAGGAGGTCCCCGTGGAAGCCTCCGCTGCGCCGTCGGCCTCCTCGAGCGGCGCCGCGCCCCCCGCCCCCCTCCCCGGGCCCCGCCCCGTGGGTGGCCCCCGGCCGGTCACGACCGGGAAGCCTCGCGGGGAGGGGTTGCTGTGATCCGCGGCTTGGCGCGGCGCGCGCTGCTCGTTGCTTCGGTGGCGATCGCGAGCACGTCCGCGACGCGGACGAGCGCGCAGCCTTCGGATCCCCAGCGGACCGCCGCCGCGCAGGTCCTCTATGACGAAGGAATGACGGCGCTCGAGGCGAAGGACTTCGGCAAGGCGTGCCCGAAGTTCGAAGAGGCGATGCGCCTCGTCCCCGAAGGGATCGGGGTGAAGCTGATGCTCGCCGAGTGCTACGAGGGCGCGGGGCGGCTCGCGAGCGCGTGGGCCCTCTACAAGGTCGTGGAGCAGGAGGCGTCGCGCGCCAAGCAGAAGGAGCGGCAAGCGAAGGCAGAGAAGCGGGTCGCGGCGCTCGAGTCGACGCTCGCCCGCGTGACGGTGGAGGTCGCGCCCGACGTACGGACCGCGGCGGACCTCGTGGTGACGCGAGGCGGGGTGCAGGTCGGCGCCTCCCAGTGGGGCGCGGCGATCCCGGTCGACCGAGGCGATGTCCTGGTCTCGGCCAAGAGCGCGAGGGGCACGTTCGAGCGCACGGTGACCGTCGAGGACGGCGCGCGCGTCACGATCGTCGTGGACGCGCTGGTCCCTGGCCAGGCGCCCGCGCCCCTCGTGCCCCAGGCGAGCGAGAGCGCCCAAGAGCCGGATCGCTCCAGCGCGTCGGCGCTCCTCGTGCCGGGGCTCGTCGTCGGCGGCGTGGGCGTGGCGTTCCTGGCCGCGGGTGCGGGCCTCGGCATCCAGGCCCTCATCGACAGCGGCGAGGTGGAGGATCGGTGCCCGAACGACGCCTGCAGCGATCGCGAGGCCGTCGATCTCGACGAGCGCGCGAACCTCTTCAGCATCCTCGGGTGGGTCGGCCTCGGGGTCGGCGCCGCCGCCGTGGGGACCGGTATCGCGCTCGTGGTCATCCCTGCGCCCGCGCCCGACGCGGCCGCGGCGGGCAGCGCGGCCGTGATCGTGACGCCAGGCGGCCTTTCGTACCGCATGGAGTTCTGAGACAATCGAGCGGATGCGCCCCCGTGAGCTCGCCGCCGTGCTCGTCGTGACAGCGACGGCGGCCTGCTACGGCTCCAAGGTGTACGTGGAAGGTGGGGGCGGCGGCGCGGGCGGGACGAGCACGGACCCGTGCGCGGGGTTGGTGTGTGACGATCAGAACCCGTGCACGGCCGACACCTGTGAGGCCGGCGCGTGCCAGCACGTTCCCGGGGTCGCGACCCTGCCCGATCCGGAGGACTGCAAGCAGCAGTCCTGCGACGGCGCGACGCTCGTCGAGTCCGACGACGACACCGAGAAGCCCCCGGACGGGAACCCGTGCACCACCGACGGGTGCTTCCAGGGAGAGCCCGCGTACAACAACCTGCCGGCGGGCACCGCCTGCAACGGCACCGGGATCTGCGACGCCTCGGGCAACTGCTCCGCGTGCTCCGTCCCGAGCGACTGTGGCATGGACACGCCTTGCGGCACGCGCACGTGCGACGCGAACAGCTGCGGCTGGGACTTGGTCCCCGGCGGCGTCCTCGTCGACAACGGCACGCCCGCCGACTGCACCCTCCTCGAGTGCAACGGCACGGACGAGACGCCGACCCCCGTGACGGGCGACGACCCCCTCGTGGACGGGGACCCGTGCACCGACGATCTCTGTGTGAACGGCACGCCGCAGAACCCGAGCAGCCCGTCCGGCGCGCCCTGTCCGGACGGCAGCCCCGCGGGGGGGCAGTGCAACGACGCGGGCGTGTGCGCCGACTGCACGACGTCCGCCGGCTGCTCGGCTGGGGACGTATGCAACGCGCAGGTGTGCTGCACGCCGGTGAGCCAGGCGGTGGCGTGCGGCGCCGACGAGTGCGGCACGGAGCCGCAGGGGTGCGGGCTGCCGGACCACGTCTGCGGCACTTGCTCCGCGCCGACCCCCATCTGCAGCCCGCAGGAGCTCTGCGTCGAGTGCGTGACCGACGCGCACTGCGCCGGCAACGTGAAGGGGAACGACTGCCTCAACAGCGGCGTGTGCGGCTGCAACGGGAACGCGGACTGCGGGCAGAGTCTCGCCGGGAAGGTCTGCAACTTCTCGCTGGAGACCTGCGGCTGCTTCGGGAACGCCGACTGCGAGTCGCCCGAGAACTGGGGAGACTCGTGCAACTCGGCCACCAACGTCTGCCACTGCGTGGGCAACCTCGACTGCGACGGCGGGCTGAACTGCAGCGGGGGCATCTGCCAGTAGCGATCATGGGGATCCCGGATCAGACCGTGCTCTCCGACGTCGACGCCGTCTCCGCGCGCGTGCGGGAGGTGGCGGCGAAGATCCACGCGAGCCCCGAGCTCAGGTTCGAAGAGCACCGCGCGGCGGCGTGGCTGACGGAGGCCGTCGAGGCCGAGGGCCTGACGGTCGAGCGCGGCGTCGGCGGCATGGACACCGCCTTCCGCGCGCGGGCGGGGAAGCCGGGAGGTGGTCGCGTCGCCATCCTGGCCGAGTACGACGCCCTCCCCGAGATCGGGCACGCCTGCGGCCACAACCTCATCGCCGGCGGCGCGCTCGGCGCGTTCTTGGCGCTCGCCCGGCGGGCCTCGGAGCTCGGCGGCGAGGTGGAGCTGCTCGGGACGCCCGCGGAGGAGGGCGGCGGCGGGAAGATCAAGCTGCTCGAGGCGGGCGCCTTCGCGGGGGTGGACGCGGCCATGATGTTCCACCCCTTCGACCGTGATCTGCTCGCCCACCCGACGCTCGCGAACTCCTACCTCACCTTCACCTTTCGTGGGCACGCCTCGCACGCCGCGGTGGCGCCGTGGGACGGGGCGAGCGCGCTCACCGCGTGTCTCCAGACGTTCCAGCTCATCGACGCGCAGCGCGTCCACTTCAAGGACGGGGTGCGGGTTCACGGCTACGTGACGCACGGCGGGGACGCCGTGAACATCATCCCGGAGCGCGCGGCGTGCGAGTTCAGCGTGCGCGCCTTCGACACGGGGGAGCTCGAGCGCGTGCAGGAGATCGCCGTGCGCTGCGCGAAGGGGGCGGCCCTGGCCTGCGGCGTCGAGGTGGAGGTGGAGGTGCGGCGCGGGTACCGCGACATGCGCAACAACCTGGCGCTGGCGCGGCGCTTCGGCGAGCACCTCGGGACCCTCGGCCGCACCGCGCGCGAGACCGATCCGTCCGTCGGGACGGGCTCGACCGACATGGGGGACGTCTCCCACGCCGTGCCTTCGATCCACCCGTGGCTCGCGATCTGCGACGAGGGCGAGACCACGTGCCACCAGCGGGCCTTCGCGGCGTGCGCCGCGAGCGACCGTGGCTACGCGGCGATGGTCGACGCGGCCAAGGCGCTCGCGCTCCTCGCCCGGGACGTGCTCGGCGACCGCGCGCTCCGGGACGCGGCCAAGGCCGAGCACGAGCGCGCCCGGCGATGAGCCGCGGCCGCGCCGCCGGGACGCTCGCGCTGCTCGGCGCCGCCGCCATGGCGACGCACGGCTGCGCCGAGCCTCCGCGCGTCGTCGTGCCAGCGCCGGTCCAGACCGCGAGCGAGGCCAAGCCCGCCGCCAGCGCGGCGCCCCCGTTCACCCCGCTGAAGATCACGCTCGAACAGGCGGCGATGGGGACCAAGGTCGTCGTCGTCGCGTACACCACGCCCGAGGTCGACGAGGCGGCCACCAAGCGGGCGATGGCGCAGAGCTTCCGTGAGGTGCAGCGGCTCGAGAGGATCATGTCGACGTGGGTGGAGACCTCGGAGGTCTCGATGATCAACGCGGCGGCTGGCCGGAGCGCCGTCGCCGTCGGGCCCGAGACCTTCGCGGTGATCGAGAAGAGCCTCTGGATCGGTCGCGAGTCCAAGGGCGTCTTCGACATCTCGTTCGATGCGATGCGCGGGCTCTGGAAGTTCGACGAGGGCGTCGACGGGAGCGTCCCCGTGCTCAAGTCCATCCGCGCCGCGCAGAAGCTCATCGACTACCGGCGGATCGAGGTCGACCCCGCGGCGTCCACCGTGAAGCTCGGCGTGGAGGGGATGCGCATCAACCTCGGCGGGATCGCGAAGGGCTACGCCGTGGACGCCGCCGCGCGCGTCCTGGACGAGGCGAAGCTCCGGGGCTTCTTCGTGCAGGCCGGCGGAGACCTGTTCGCCCGCGGAAGGAAGCCCGACGGGAGCAGGTTCAGGGTCGGTGTGCGAGACCCTCGGGGGCGCGGGCCCGAGGACTACTTCGCCATGCTCGAGCTCGAGGACCACGCGTTCTCCACGGCGGGTGACTACGAGCGCTCCTTCGTGAAGGATGGCAAGCGCTACCACCACATCATCGATCCTCGGACGGGGTACCCCGCGACGAAGTCACGCAGCGTGACGGTGTGGGCGAGAGACGCGTTCACCGCCGACGCGATCGACGACGCCGCGTTCATCCTCGGCCCCGAGGAGGGGCTCGCGCTCGTGGAAGCGCAGCCCGACGTCGGCGCGGTGATCGTCGACGGAGAAGGCCGGGTCCACGTCTCGCGGCGCCTCGAGGGCGTGGTGCGCGTGCACCGGCAGCCGACCGAGGGGATCTGATGCCCGCCCCGGCCGCGTTCGCGAGGCGGCCTTGACGGAGGGCCCGGCGCTCCCCGACGACGCGTTCTCTCCGGCGCGCTTCTCCGTCGCCCGGCTCGTGGCGACGGGGGGGATGGGGCAAGTCTACGAGGGCCTCGATCACGCGACGGGGGAGCGTGTGGCGATCAAGGTCCTCCGCGAGGACGCCGCGATCCACCTCCCGCGCTTCGAGCGCGAGGTCGGGATCCTGCGCCAGCTCCGCCACCCGGGCATCGTCCGCTACGTCGCGCACGGGCTCGCCAGCCTGCCGCTCCTCGCGCTGGCCGAGCGCCCCGAGGTGCCCGCGCCGCTCCTCCCCGGCGCGCACGTGGTGCTCGTCCTCGAGTGGTTGGAGGGAGAGAGCCTCGCGCATCGCTTGCGGCAGGGGGGGGTGGCCGTGACCGAAGGCATCGATCTGGTCCGGCGGGTCGCCGAGGCCGTGGGGCACGTGCACCGCCACGGCATGGTGCACCGGGACCTGAAGCCGTCGAACTTGATCTTGGTGGGAGGCGATCCGCGCGCCGTCAAGGTGGTCGACTTCGGCGTCGCGAGGCGCGCCGTGCCGGTCGGCGAGGAGCTGACGCGCGCGGGTGTGGTGCTGGGCACCCCTGGATACATGGCGCCGGAGCAGGCGAGGGGTGATGGGATCATCGACGCGCGGGCGGACGTCTTCGCGCTCGGCTGCTTGCTCTTCACCTGCCTGACCGGGCGGCGGCCGTTCGCGGGCGCCGACGAGATCGCGGTGCTGGTCCGCATGATGCTCGAGCCGGCGCCTCGCCTGCGCGAGCTCCGGCCCGAGCTGCCGGTCGCGCTCGAGGAGCTGCTCGTGAGGTGGCTCTCGCGGAGGCCGGATCGGCGCCCCGCGGACGGCGCGGCCGCCGCCAAGGAGCTCGAGGCGCTCGGGCGCGTGGAGGGCGACGCCGCCGCGCCCCTCCCGGGCGCGACCTCCGCGCTGACGGGGACCGAGCGGCGCGTGATGAGCGTCGTCCTGGCGCACCTCGATCTGGGGTCCGCCGAGGAGCTCGCGACGATCGAGATGCCTGGATCCGGGGCGGCGGTCCCGTCGGACGCAGACGATCCCCCGCTCGAGACGGCGCTCCGCGCGCTCGGCCGGCGGTTCGACGCGACCCTCGTGATCCTGAGCGGCGGCGTGGTGGCGCTCTCCCTCAGCGCGGGCTCGGCGGCGACCGACCTCGCGGTGAGGGCCGCGCGGTGCGCCGTCGCGCTCCGTGAGATCGCGCCCCACGCGCCGCTGGCCGTGGCGACGGGGTGGGCGGAGGGCACCCACCACACGGAGGCCAACGAGGTGATCGATCGCGCCACCGAGGCGCTGCGTCGCGCCCTCACGCCTCCGCCCCGGCTCTCCGAGCCGCCGCGATCGCGACCGCCAGGATCGGGCGTGGGCGTGGCGGCGCCGAGCTCGCCGCCTCCGATGGATCCCGCGCGCGCCGCCTCTCTCGAGCGACAGCGGGCGCTCCGGGACAGGCCGATCGCGATCGATCGGATGACGAAGGGCCTCCTCGGGCAGCGCTTCGAGGTGCGCGAGACCGAGGAGGGACCTGAGCTCGTAGCGGAGCGGGAGCGGGCGCCCGCCGCGCGCACGCTGCTTGGTCGGACGACCCCGTGCGTCGGCCGTGAGCGCGAGCTGAGCGTCCTCCGCGCGACGCTGGATCAGTGCGTGCTCGACTCGTGCGCTCGGGTGGCCCTCGTGACCGCGGCCGCGGGCGTGGGCAAGTCGCGGCTCAGGCACGAGTTCGTGAGCGGCGTGAAGGCGGGAGGCGCCGGCCCCGTCGCCGTCTGGGTCGGGCGAGGTGACCCGCTCGCGCGGGGCGCGGCGTTCGCCCTCCTCGCCTCGGCGGTCCGGGGCGCGCTCGACGTCCCGAGCGGCGAGGCGCCGAGGGCGCAGCGCGCCGCGCTCGAGGTCAAGCTCGGGGAGCTCGGCGTCGCGGACGCGCGAATACAGGCCGAGTTCGTGGCGCAGATGATAGGGCTCCCGCCGTCCGACGAGCCCAGCGCGGCGTTCCGCGCTGCGACGGCCGACCAGGGCACCATGAGCGACCGCATCCGAGCCGCGTTCATCGCCGTGCTAGCGGGCGCTTGCGATCGGTCCCCGGTCCTGCTCGTGCTCGAGGACCTCCACTGGGGCGACGTGCCCACGGTCCGGCTCGTGGACGCGGCGCTCGGCGCGCTGGCAGAGCGTCCCCTGATGGTGCTCTGCCTCGCTCGTCCCGAGGTCCACGACGCGTTCCCGGGGCTGCTCGCGGCGCGGGACACGTTCGAGATCAAGCTGCCGCCCCTCCCTCGCCGCGCCGCCGAGCGGCTCGTGCGGGAGGTGCTCGGGGACGCGGGGCTGGCCGAGCACGGGAGCACGGTGCTCGAGCGCGCGCAGGGGAACGCGTTCTACCTGGAGGAGCTCATCCGCTCGGTCGCCGAAGGGCGAGGCGACCGGCTGCCGGAGACGGTGCTGGCGATGGCGCACGCCCGGCTCGACGAGCTCGACGCCGACGCGCGCAGGCTCCTCCGGGCGGCCAGCGTCTTCGGCCCGACGTTCTGGCGCGACGGCGTGCTCGCGCTCCTCGGCGGTGCGGCGGGAGCGCCGGGCTTCGACGCGTACCTCGAGCACCTGGTGGAGCGAGAGGCGATCTCGCGGAGGGGGCCCGCGCGCTTCGCCGGCCAGGAGGAGCTGGTGTTTCGCCACGCCCTCCTCCACGAGGCGGCGTACGCCGCGCTCACCGCGGAGGATCGACGCCTCGGGCACGAGCTCGCCGTCGAGTGGCTGGAGGCCACCGGAGAGGAGCAGGCGCTGGTCCTCGCCGAGCACCACCAGCGCGCCGGGCAGGCGGAGCGCGCGGCGCGCTGGTTCCACCGCGCCGCCGTGCAGGCGCTCGAGGGATACGACTACGAGGGCGCGCTCCAGCGCGCAGCGCGCGGGCTCGCGTGCGAGCCGGACCGAGAGCTCGAGGGTGAGCTGCTCTTGTCGGAGGCGCAGGCGCACAAGTGGCTGGCCGACCACGAGCGCGCCGAGCGAGCGGCGCTCGAGGCCTTCTCGAGGTTGCCGCCCGACGGTCCGTCGTGGTGCGCCGCCGCGACCGAGATCGTCGGTGCCAGCGGGAGGCTGGGGCACCCCGAGCCGCTGCTGCTCGCCGCGAGGAGCCTCGTAGAGAGCTTCGAACGGGGGGTGCGGCACGTGCCCTTGCTCCTGGGGCTCGCCGCGGCGGGCGTCCAGCTCCTCTACGCGGGGCACCGCCCCGAGGCGGAGCGCGCCCTGGCGGCGCTCGAGGTGCTCGCGCCCATCTTCGGAGACCTCGGCGTCGGGTGGCGCGCTCGCGTGCGCGGCTATCACGCGCTGCACCGCGGAGAGCGCGCGACCTACCTGACCGAGTCGCGGCTCGCCGTCGCCGCGCTCGAGCGGGCGGGGGACGCGCGCAGCGCGACGACGCTCGGCGCCTCGGTCGGCTTCGCGGAGCTGGCGCTCGGCCGCCTGCTCCACGCGGAGCGGGAGCTGCGGGGCGCGATGGAGAGGGCCGAGCGCCTCGGCCTCGGGACGGCGCGGACCGTCGCGAAGCACAACCTGGGGTTGGCCGTCGCGTTCCAAGGCCGGCTCGACGAAGGGCGGATCTTGCTCGCCGAGGCGCTCGCCGAGTGTCTGGCGCAGAAGGACCGGCGCATCGAGGTCGGCGCCCGGGCGTACCTCGCGCGGGTCGAGCTCCTGCGAGGCGACGCGCTGGCGGCAGAGCGGGAGGCGCGGGCGGCTCTCGTCGTGGCGACGCCGTCGATGCGCGCCTACTCGCTGGCCGTCCTCGCCTCCGCGCTGGCCGCCCAAGGCCGCGTGGCCGAGGCGCTCGCGGAGGCGCGCGAGGGGCACCGTCTCGTGGCGGCGGGCACCCATGGAGAAGAGGGCGAGGGCCTCGTCGGCGTCGCGCTCGCGGCGTGTCTGGACGCGGCCGGCGACTCGGAGGCGGCGGCGGCCGCCAGGGCGGAGGCGCGCGCGAGGCTGCTCGAGCGCGCCGGCAAGATCGACGACGAGGCGCTACGCGCGGCGTTCCTGACCGAGATCCCCGAGCACCGGGCGCTCGTCGAGGGGAGCGCCGCGGGGGATCCGCCCGGCGGATCTCGGGCTCCGGCGTGACCGCGTCGTCTCGACCGGACGAAGCGCCGGCTGCGCGATCCGGCTAGCGCGGGATCTCGGGCGTGCAGAACCCGTCGATGCAGAGCGCCGACGGGTTGCAGCAATCCGCCGCCGTCTCGCAGGCGTTCCCGTCGAGCGCGCAGTCCGCAGGCAGTCCGCACTCGTAGATGCCGGTGACGGGGTCCTTGATGCAGTTGCCGTCGCAGCAGTCCGCGCCCGACTCGCACATCTCGCCCAGCGCCTTGCAGGGCTCCAGGGCGAAGTACGCGTTCTCGCTCTTGCCGCAGTCCTCCTGGCCGCGAAGGTAGAACGGCGGGTGGGAAGGGTCCTCCGCCGTGGGCGGATCCTGGATGGCCGTGATCCAGAGCTGCTGACGGTTCGCGCCGACGAGCCGGTTCCCGTAGTCGCGGCGCGAGATGTAGACGAGCCAGAAGTAGCCGCCGGCGCGGAGCGGCGCGAACACGGGGTTGAAGCTCTTGTTGTCGTCGCTCGCGTTGAGGAGCTGCTTCACGTTGGTGCCGGTGGTGTCCGTGAGCCAGAGCGTCCCGTCCCCGGTGGAGCGCGACCCCTGGGTCGGTCGCCCGTAGGCGATGAACTCCGACCCGGGCGCGAAGCTCGGATACGCCGGTCGCCCCGGGGCACCTGCCTGCGGGATGATCGTCTGGACGTTGGAGACGGTGAAGCCGTTGGGGGCCACGTCCGCCACGGAGAGGTGACCCGTGCCCACGTCGAAGACCCAGCCGCCGGCGCCGAGCCCGCAGATGGCGGCGAGCTTGGTCCCGTCGGGCGACCACGCGGGCTCCCCGCAGCCCGTCCCCATCACGTTCCCCGCGAGCGCCGCGCCCGTGTTGGCGTCGACGATGGTGAGGAGCTTGCTGCTGCTCCCCGAGTCGTCGTTGCTGAGGATCAGCCGGTCGCCCTTGTCGTTGAACGCGCCGAACGTGCCCGTGAGCAGGCTGCTCTGGTTGATGCTGCCGGGGGTCGCCGGGTCCGTAGAGAGATCGATCGTCACCTGCGGGAAGGGGAAGCCCTGATCGAGCGTCGCCATCATCTTCTGGCCGTTGCGGCTCACCGTGTGGCAACCCCAGCAGCCTCCCGGCTGGTAGAACTCCACCGCCTGATCCGAGCTCGGCTTGATGCGCAACACGCGGCCGTTGCCGGACCCGCAGGCGTCAGGCAGCTCCCAGTAGTAGACGACGCCCTTCAGCTTGCCCTTCGCGATCCGCCACGTGCGCTGCTCGGGCTCGTACGCGACGCCGCCGCTGTAGCGACCGAGGGACACCGCGAGCGGGTCGCTCTGGGCGCCGTTGCCCGACTGCCCGATGCCCTGCCAGTCCGTCTCCGTCAGGAGGTGGCGCGACGGCGGATCCGCCGTGAAGTACTCCGTGTAGTCGAGGTACGTCTCCTGGATGCGGAGCTTGTAGACGTCACCGCCGAGCGAGCCGTTCCACATGAGCTCCGGGCCCAGCACGTCGAGCGGGAACACCGTCTCGTCGTACGGGTACATGAAGTCCATCGTGGGATCGGGCGTAGACGACGGGCTGTCGAGCGCCGCCTTCGCCGTGGGATCCACGAGGCCCGCGCCCACCACCTTGGTCACGTAGACCGTGGCCGTCGCTTCGCCGTAGGAGGTCCCGAGCACCGCCGAGAGCTTGCCGACGCCGCCCGCGTTGCCCGTCGGGAGGAACTGCCCGCCGGTCACGTCCCCGATGTACGGCTTGTCGAACGACCAGGTGACGAGGTTCGTGACGTCCTGCCCGAGGATCGTGGCCGTCACCGGCTGCCCGACGATGTTGCCGGAGTCGACGTCGAGCGTGAACATGGGCGGGTCGATGACGATGACCTGCCCCATCGGCAGGCCCCCGCCGTCACCGAAGCCCCCGCCCACGCCGTTCGTCGTCGTGGATCCGCCCCCAGAGCCACCCGTGGCCTCCGCCGCTCCGACGCCGCCGGTGTCCGTCGGATTCGCGGCGCAAGCGCCGGCGATCGCCGCGGCCGTGAGACCCGCCGTGAGGGCCAGAGAGCGGACGAACTTCCAAGCCATCGCTGAGACCTCCGGAAGGAGAACCAGGCAGCTCTTAGCGCGGAGGCTCGAAGGCCGCTGCAGAAAAAAAGGAGCCGGGGCCCCCCCCCGAGGCCCCGGGGAGTCTTGGTCAGCCGTTGTTGCAGTCGGCTGGGCAGTTCTGCGAGGTCTCTGGCCCCGCGCACGCTCCGTCCCCGCAGTCGCAGAGCCCGAAGCAGTCGGCGCAGTTGAGGCACGTCTCGCTCAGGTAGTAGTTGCACTGGCCGTTGCCGCAGGCGCTCGGGTCGCAGCCCTCGACGGTGATGCAGTCGGCCGCGCAGTTCTGGCAGTTCTCTCCGAGGAGACAGCAGCCGTCGCCGCAGCCGGTCTGGCAGTCAGCCGGGCAGCTCATGCAGTCCTCGTTCGCGTCGCACGTGCCGTCGCCGCACGCGGCGTTGCAGACCGCGCCGCAGTCTGGGGAGCAGACTCCGCACTCCGACGGCTCGCAGATGAAGTCCCCGCACATCGGCATTCCGGTGGTCGTCCCCGATCCGTTCGTGACGCTGCTCGTGCCGGTGGTTCCGGTGGTGGCCGTGGTGGCGGTCGTGGCGCTCGTGACGCCGGGCCCGGCCGCCGTCGTCTGGGAGCCCGCGCCGCCCTGTCCGTTCCCTCCGAAGAGGCTGTCGTCATCGCTGTCGCCGCAGCCCAAAGCCGCGGCCCAGCCGAGGGTCGCGAGCACGCACAAGGTGGAAGGAAGGAACCTCAAGGTCTTCATCGTGGCCTCCGCCCGTCGACCCTACGCACGAAGGGTGCCAGGCTCCGTCGCGGGCCACGCTCAGTCCGCGCGCGGCGGCCGGCCCTCGGCGCTCGCCGACGAGCGGAGGGCCGCGTCGTCGCCTCGCTCGCGCGCGGGGGCGGTGCTCCTCCGGAGACCTCGCGCGAACGTCCAGAAAACGTTCGCGCCGGCTACTCCGGCAGCTCGAGCTCCGTCATGCGCCGCTTGAGCCCGCGCCTGGACACGCGGAGCGCCGACGCCATGCGGCGCAGGTCTCCTGCTTCGGACGACCGGGCGGCGAGGATCTCCTCGCGGGTGAGGCTGCCGGCGGTGCGGATGTGGAGCCGCTCCATGAGCTGGTAGACGGAGGACTTCGCGACGCCGAGCGCCCGCGCCGCAGCGGTGGGCTCGAAATCGGCTCCGGAGAGGGCGCTCAGCACCTCCTCGTCCGGTAGATCGTCGAGAGAGGCGACGCGCTCTTTCGTCTGGCCGGACGACGGCGCCGCCGCGGCTTGCCCATCGAGCTGCCGCGCCACGGCGTCGGGGAGCCGAGCCTGCGGGAGCCCGCGGTTCGCGATGGCGATCTGCGCCGCCACGTTCTTGAGCTGGCGGAGGTTCCCGGGCCAGTCGCACGAAAGGAGCCGCTCCATCACGTCCGCGGGCAGCCAGGGGGGATCGGTGGTGCTCACCTCGCTAGAGAGCGATCCGAGCGACGCCCGCAGGAAGTGGACGAACAGGGCGCCGATGTCCTCGCGCCGGGACCGGAGCGGCGGGACCTCGATCTCGAAGCCCGCCAGCCGATGCAGGAGCGGCAGGCGGAACGATCCCTCTTGGACGCTGCGCTCGAGGTCGACGTCCGTCGCCGCCACGACCCGGACGTCCACGCGGCGCGTCGTCTTGCCGCCCACCCGTCGGATCTCCCCGAGCTCCAGCGCGCGGAGCAGCATCCCTTGGACCTGCTGGTCGGCGGCGCCGATCTCGTCGAGGAAGAGGGTGCCGCCGTCCGCCGCGCCGAACGCCCCGTCGTGATCGCCTACGGCGCCCGTGAAGCTCCCGCGCTGGTGGCCGAAGAGCTCGGCGACCGCGGTGCCGGTGGGGAGGGCGCCCATGTTCAGCGCGACGAACGGGCCGTCACGTCGAGCGCCGTGGCCGTGGATCGCCCTCGCCACGAGCTCCTTGCCGGTGCCGGACTCGCCCCGCACGAGCACGGGCACCGGCTCGGCGGCCACGCGATCGATGAGGTCCCGGATGCGCTCGACGCCGTCGCTCCGGCCTACCATGCCGTACGCGGGCCCGGCTCTGCGCACCGTGGCGATCGTCGAGAGGACCAGCACGACCCTCCCGACCCGCACCACCGCGCCTTGGTCGAGGTGCATCGGCGAGATGCGCAAGGACGTCACGCCGGGGCCCCCGTCGAGGTGGATGGGGGTGGGCGACTCCACCCTCAGGCCGCCGCCGTCCGTGAGGAACCGCGGACCTTGGCGGCTCACGCTCCGGTCGGAGAGCGGGCTCCCGGAGAGCTGATCGGGGGCCAGGAAATCGGGGCTCGTGCGCGAGACCGTGGCGTCCAGGCGCTCCAGGGGCCCGAGCACGGCGCGCTCGCCCGCGCGCTCGAGGTGCGGATGCAGGGCGATCGTCGCCACACACATCCGCTTGGTCGCGTAGAGGCCGCGCGAAGCCTGCGTGCTCGGCAGCGTCTCGGCGTCCTTCTCAGCGGCCATCGACGCGAGTCTACCAGCGCCTCGGAGCGGCGATGATCACGGCGGTACGGGGCTCGGGTACACGACCAGCTCGTCGAACGTCCCGTGGGAATCCGCCCCTCCACCGAGGACCGCGACGAAGCCGATCGGGGTGTCGGGGGTCGCCGGCGGCGCCTCGCCCTCCGTCTCCGCTACGAGCTCGACCCCGTCCACGTAGAGCGCGACCTCGGCGGCTCCCGCCTCGAAGGCCCACGTCATGCTCAGCCGGTGCCACGTCCCCGCCGCCATCTCGTAGGCGTCCGCCCCCGCACGGCTGGCGCCCTGGGCATCCATGAACGCCCAGGTCGCGGCGAGGGCGCCGCCCCTCTCCTTCGTGAGCGCGAGCCGCACGTCGGTGCCGCTCCGGATCGCGAAGATGGGGAGCGACCCCGAGGCGTCGTGGTCGGCGTCGGGGCGGAGGCATACGTCCAGCGAGCCGGCGGCGAGGGTCGCGTTGACCTTCCCTTCTTCGAGCGCCGCAGGCCACGCGGCCGCCTGCTCGGGCCCCGCGAGGGAGAGCCCGCCGTCGGTCAGCGCAGGGACGAAGCTGGGCGAGCCGATGACGGAGCCTGCGCCGAAGCCGACCTTGGGCGCGACCACCGCCTCCGCCGAGTCGAGCGACGACCACAGCGTGGGCACGCCGGAGCGCGCCGCCGTGGCCGCGGGACAGCCGACCACCCCGCCGCCCGAGCCCCCTTCTCCGCTGGTCGTGCTCCCGCCGCCCCCGCCTTCGGCGGAGCCGCCGCCGCCCGGGCCCGCAGACTCGCCTCCCGCGCCTGTCCCTCCGCCGCCCTCGAGATCGAACGACAGATCCTCGATACCGAGGATCTCCCGGCACGCGCTGCCGAGCAGCGCGGTCGCAGCGAGGAGCACCATCGAGGAGCGAGCGCCGGGCATCGGATTGGCCTACCTGCCGTGTCGTCCAGTGGCCGGAGGTGAGAGGAGCTCACCCCGCCCCGCCCGGGCGACAGGTGGAGTATCGCAAAGACGGTGCCACGGGGCACTCGAGGACTGCCGCTCGCTCGCGGACCACCCGAGTGGTGCCACGCCCTGCCGGTCCCTACGCAGGACTGCCGCTCTCGCAGCCATCCCTCACTGCGAACGCGGCGCGGCCTCCACCAGGACGGTGTCCTCGCGCGCCACTCCCTCCAGCCTTCCCGTCAGCGCCAGGCGTCCTGGGGGCCCGTGCACGAACACGCGCACCCGGACCAGGTTGATCCCCGGGTTGAGGGGGACCGACGTCGGGTGGATGGCGTAGTTCGACGGCGCGCTGGAGAGCTGCAAGCGCGCCCCTGGTCGCGAGGCCACGCAGTCGGCGACGAGGAGGACCGAGGTGCCGGCGACGAGCCGCCCGGGGGCGACCTCGAAGCGGGAGATACAGGGCTCTTCGTCGAAGTCCGTCACCATGTTCATGGTCGCCCTCCCGAAATGGTCGACCGTCGGGCCTCGGGGCGCCCCCTCCGCGGGCAGCGCCGAGGCGCCACGAAGCTCCGAAGCCCGGCGGTCTGAGGAGGTAGTGGCCGGTCCCGGAGGATGTGATGGAAAAAACCTCACGGGGTCCGCGACGCCCCGGCTCGTGCTTTCATACGCGCCGGAGGAGGAAGCATGGCAACCAAGCGAGTCGCGAAGGGCGCCGCCTCGAAGGCGGGCGCGAAGCGGAGGGTGAAGTCGGAGGTCGGCGTCGGACAGGTCTCGCCCTACACCCCGGATCCGAGCAAGTTCACGCGGTACCAGATCATCCAGAACGGGTACGAGGTCGGGTTCGTCTACGTCCAGGGCTCGTCGATCACGAGCTGCGTCGAGACGTGGCAGCTCTATCTCGCAGGGGTCACGGGGGTGGGTGAGTTCGGCTACCAGCGGCGGGCCTACGTGTACCCGAGCTACCAGTCCGGACCCACGTCGTCGCCTGACGTGACGACCCGGTACATCTTCCGTGAGGTCGCCAGCTCCATCCGCAACCCGACCGGGATGGGGAGCTCCAGCTTTCAGCTCATCCGAGCGACCTGCACGTCCTGATCGCGCTGACGCGCGCGAGCGCCTCGTCGACCGAGAGGATGTCCACGCGCCGCGCCCAGTGCTCGCGCGGGATCTCGGCGGCGAGCGCCGCGACGCGTCCGTCGTCCGGCGGCTCGCCCTGCCAGCGTGGCGCGACCAGGCCCAGCACCTGGACGCCCACGCCCGGCGTGTCGCTCTTCAGGGCCTGCTCGGCGAGCGCCGCGACCTCGCCCTCCGGCGGAGCGCCGCCCGGGGGGGTGCAGGCCACCACGAGCGCGGAGGCGAGCAACAGCCCCCCGCCGCGGTCGCCCACGGAGGCCCAGGCGCGCTTCGCGCGGCTCGCGAGCGCGGTGGCGGCGGCGTCGTCCTCGCCTCGCCACGCGATGGAGGCCTCGGTCATGCACACGAGGCCCTCGAGCTCCGCCATCCCGAGCGCCGCGACCGCCTCGACCCACCCCGGATCGGGCTCGGTGAGCTCGCCGCGCCGGTAGCCCAGGAGCCGCACGAGCCATCCTGCCTGCGCGCGCAGGTACACGTGGCGCGTCTCGCGCGCGAGGTCGAGCAGAGGCGCGGCGACCGCCGCGGCCTCGTCGAACGCGAAGGCCTCCATGAGCGCCGACGCTTGGCTCACGAGCGAGGCGACGCGTCGGGTCGCCCAGGTGGTGCCGGCCGCTGCCTCGGCGTGGAGCGCGGCGCACTCGAGGAAGCGCCCCTGCCGATAGCGCAGCCGGCCGAGCCAGCCGGCGAGCGCCGCGCGCGTCTCGGCGGGCGCGGCCGGCCCCGTCTCCGCCGCCAGGCTCTCGGCGACCTCCTGCTCACGCTCGAGCGATACACGCCGCGCCGCGGTCACGCGCACGCCGTGGCGGAGGCGCTCGAGGGCCGGATCCTCGAAGGGGGGTACCTCGGACGCGAGATCGAGCGCGCGGGGCGTCCACGCCCCTACGGCGAGCGCCGCCCGGACCAGCGCCTCCAGATCGGTCACCAAGGGCGGAGGATCGACCAGGCGGCAGACCTCGTAGAGGGCTTGGTCCAGCGCGCGAGGCGTGCCCATCGCCACCGCGACCTCGACCCAGAGCGAGAGCGCGCGGGTGATCACGTGGTTCGGCCGCGGGTCCACGAACCGCACCGCCGCGAGGGCCTCGTGGAGCACGGCGGCCGCGTGCCCGAGGCGTCCGCGCTCCGCGAGCTCGTGCGCGAGCGTGGTCGCGCGCTCGGCGCGGGAGACGAGCGCCGCGTGCGCCTCGTCCGTCGCGCGGCCATGGGGCTCGAACTCGAGCCCCATCTCCAGCCGGTCCACCGCGTCTTCGTCGATGAGGAGGCCGGTCCCCGGCGCCCACCTACACCAGCCCGCGCGGATCCACGCCGCGAGCTCCGCCTCCACGCGTGGGGGATCGCCGGCCGTCCGCTCGAAGAGCAGGCGCGCGGCGTCCTCGCGCGCCCAGCCCAGGCGATCGGTCCCGGCGAAGAGACCCCTGAGGCCTTCCTCGGTGAGCGGCTCGCGTACGGAGGAGAGGGAGGGGCCCGTCGGATCGGCGCCTCGAGCCGGCGCGCCCGTCCGCCGCAGGCGCTCGAGCGCGTCGAGCCCCGAGCTCGGACGCTCGGCGGGGCTCGTCGCGAGCAGCGCGTCGATGGTGTCCGCCACGTGCAGCGGCACGTCGGGCGCGAGATCGCGGAGCGGCGGCGGCCTCGTGCGCTTGGCGCGGAGGAGGGCAGGGACGTCCGCCGCTCGATGAGGCAGGCGGCCGGCCAGCGCTCCGTAGAGCATGCAGCCGATGGCGTAGAGGTCGGCGCGCGCGTCGACCTCCTGGCCGTCCGCTTGCTCGGGCGCCAGGTACGCAGGTGTCCCCGCCACGCGGTGCCGCTCGAGCAGCCCGTCGAACGTGGGGGCGAGCGCGAGCCCGAAGTCGAGCACCGTCACGCGCCCCGCGTCACTCACGAGCACGTTGGCGGGCTTCAGATCTCGATGGACGACGCCCGCAGAGTGCACGTGCGCCATCGTCTCGAGCAAGAGCTCGCTCACGCCCGCGATGCTCGACCACGGACACGGCGCGCCCACGCCCGGGAACGCCCGCCCGTCCGTCAGCGGCATGACGAAGAACAGCGAGCCGCCCTCCAGCCCGTCGTCGAGGAGGCGCACGACCCCCGGCACGCGCAGCATGCGCAGCGAGCCGACCTCGGCGCACACCCGTGCCGCGTGAGCCGGCGAGCTGCGCGCGAGCACCTTGAGGGCCACCTCGGTCCCCGTCAGGCGATCCTTGGAGCTCCAAACGACGCCGTGCGCCCCGCGGCCGAGCGGCCGCACCAGCTCGTACCGCCGCGCGATGATCGAGCCGGCGTGGAGCGTGGGCAGGAGCGGGCCGGTCGGTGCGAGCGAGGCCCGGGCGAGATCCTCCAGGAACGCGTCGATGCTCTCCGTCGGCTCGATGGTCGACTGCTCGTCCGGCGTCATGCGGCGGGCTTCACTCGGCGGGGCTGGTGAGGAGGCCTTCGCGGAGGCCGATCTCCCGCAGCTTCTCCTTCAGGACCTGGAAGCGCTTGCGGAGCCGGGCGCCCTCGCGCTTCAGCTCCTCCGCCGAGAGCTCGGGGGCGTCCTCTCCGGCGAGCACGAGCGCCACGTCGGTCCACGGGAGCTTCTTGTCCACGCGCAGCATGAGGAGCACCCGGTCGTCCTCCGGCAGCGCGTCCCGGATGGCCGCCAGCTTGGAGCGGCGCTCGGTGCGCAGGAACGTCAACGTGGCCGTGCGGATCTGCGCCTCCACGTCGAGCAGCGCCGTGACCTCCGGCAGCGCCTCGAACCGGGCGTTGCGGCGGCGCGCGCTCCGGCGGTGTTGCAGCGAGCATCGGCGCGCGATCGCGTACGCCCACGTCCGGAGCGAGCTGCGCCGCTCGAACGAGGGCAGCGCGTGCCACATGGCCTCGGTGAACGCGGAGAAGACGTCGGCCGCCTCGTCCCCGTCGCGGTGCATCGCGCCGACGAAGCGAAGGATCTCCGCTCCGTACCCCCGCAAGAGCTCCGTGGCGGCGCGCTGCAGGTCGCCCTCTTCGAGCGCCTCGAGGACGGCGCTCTCGACGGCGTCGCGCGGCTCTGGCTGCTCTGCCGGCATCGCCCGGAGGGTACACCGCGCGTCGCGCGAGCGCACCCCCGCGGCGGCTCAGAAGGTCGCCGTGAGGGTGACCCCGGAGGGCGAGAGCGAGACGCGCGGCGTGATCCTCCGCGTCGGGGGGAAGATCGCGAGGAGAGTCCCGGCGGCGAGCCCGGCGCCTCCGAAGATGAACGACGCGGTGGAGAGGTCGGCGAGCGTCCCCGCGGTGCTCACGTCGGGCTCGGCGGAGGGCGGGCACCGGTCGTCGACGCAGGTCTCGAGGACCCCGACCAGGATCTGGTTCGCGGCGAGCGCCGTGGCGATCCCCGCGGCGACGCCGGTCCCCCCGAACGCAAAGCCGAGCGCCGCGGGCCAGAGCACCGGCTCGGTCTCGACGTCCGCCACCGCACGCTCCGTCGGCGTCGGATCCGCGAGCTCGAGCTGCACCCGCGTGACGCCGGATCCCTCCGCGAGCGTCACGCTCGTCGACGAGGGCCGCCGCCCAGGCGCCTCCACGGTCACCTGGTGCGAGCCCGGGTCGAGCGGGATGGGCGCGCCGAGCTGCTCGCGCGGGAAGGTGGCTCGGTCGACGCGCAGGACGGTCCCGACGGGCGCCGCGGTCCCCAGTCCCACGACGAGCATGGGGATGCGCGCGTCGAGCGCGCCTCCCTCGGCCAGCGCCGCGGCCTTCGCCTCCTGGAACTGCGCGGGCGGGTCGGGGCCGAGGTCGAGCGACGCGATGCTCTGGTACAGCCTACGCGCTTCGATCAGCCGGCTCTGGCGCGCGCGGCAGCGCGCCATGAACAGCAGGTTGGTCGGCGCATGGAACTCGGCCTCCGCCTGGCGGAACTTGGAGAAGGCTCCCTCCCAGTCGCCCTGCTCGTAGAGCGCGAGCGCCTCCTCGCCGAGCACCCGCGCCTCGGGCCGTCCGGCGCGCGCGTCGGAGGGGAGCAGCGCGACGGCCGAGAGGAGCGCCAGGAGGGCGATCATCGGGGTCGTGCGGGGCCGCATGGTGCGCGTCAGTAGCCGAGGACCTCGTGGCGACCGTCCGCCGGTCGCTCGGCGGCGGCCGTCGCTGGGGTGGGCTGCGGCGCCGGGGGGGCGGCCAGCGTCGGTCGGCTCGCAGACCGAGCTGGTCCGCGGACCGGCGCGGCGCTCGCTCCGGAGGGAGCGTCCGCGGGTGGTGACGGCGTCGGGGGCGGAGGGACGGTCGGCGATGGGGCTGCGCGGGGCTCGACCGCGACCGCGAGGGCGGAGCTGACGGCGTCTTCGCCTCCGTCGGACGAAGGAGCCGGCGGGCCCGCCGGCGAGGGGGACGTCGCCTCCGGTGCAGGCGCCGCGTGGTCCACGGTGGGCACGCTCAGCGTCGCCGCCGCGGCCACCGCGAGCGCCGCGCCCCCGACGACCCACGCGGCGCGCGACCGCTTGCGGGCCGCGGCCGCGGGCCCGCTCTGCGTGGACACCGTGAGGAGCGTGGCGACGTCAGGGGGAGCGTCGCCCGGCGGCAGGGGCGGGCGATGCTCCGCCGTGATCTCCGAGGGCGGCGCGGATGCCGCGACGCGCGCGAAGGCGGCCGCCATCTCCCCGGCCGACCGAAACCGCGCGCCGGGCTCGCGGGCGAGCGCCTTCAGGAAGAACGCGTCGAGCTCGCGAGGGAGCGAAGCGTCGCGCTCGGTGGGCTTGGGGATGGGCAGCTCGAGGATCGCGAGGATGACGTCCCCGACCTCCTGCCCCTCGAACGGCCGCTGCCCGACCACGGCGCGAAACAGGATGACGGCGAGGGACCAGAGGTCGCTGCGGTGATCGATCGTCGGCTGCGAGGTCGCCTGCTCCGGGCTCATGTAGTGGGGCGAGCCCGCCCAGCCGTTCGTCGCGGGCCCCCCCGACGATCGCCACCGGGCGACGCCGAAATCGAGGATCTTCACCGACTCGTCTCGGCCCGACCGGGCGAGGAAGACGTTCGCCGGCTTCAAGTCGCAGTGCACGACGCCCGCCTCCGCCGCGAGATCGAGGGCCTTGGCGGCCTGGGTGAGCATGACCGCGGCCTCGTCGAGCCCGAGCCGGCCGGTGCGCGCGAGGCGGGCGCTGAGGTCCTCCCCCACCAAGCGCTCCATCACGATGTACGGGGTGTCGTCCTCGACGCCGAAGTCGAGCACCTGCACGACGTGCGGGCTCCGGAGCGCCGCGGCGGCGCGCGCCTCGCGCTTGAACCGCTCCCGCGCGTCCGGCAGCTCCACCAGCGACGGCGCCATGAACTTGAGCGCGACGGGGACGTCGAGCTCCAGGTGGTGAGCGCCCCACACGCGGCCCATCCCGCCTCGCGCCAGCGGCTCGGTGAGCCTGTAGCGCCCGGCGAGGACGCGCCCCGGCTGGAGGTGCTGCTCGGGATCAAGCACGACCGCGCGATCGTATCCGGTTGACCGAGCGCGCGTCAGCCCCCACCGAAATCGCACAGCTCGTGCTTCGGGTTCTCGTCGCAGAAGTCGAGGAGGCAGACCCGGACCTCGCCGTACTCGGCGTCGCAGGCCGCCTCGTCACACGCCTGGGCCTCCTTGCGGCAGTCGTAATACGCGTCGGTCGGGCCTTCACAGCTCGTCGCCTCCGCGTTCTTCGCGACGTCCCCGCAGAACGTCCCACAGTCCACCGGGACCGCGACGCAGTCGTTCGCCGCCGCGCAGACCTCCTCACAGCCACCGGTCACGTCGGGGGTGCAGGACCAGGTCGCCGCGCACGCGCTGGCGAAGAGCGCGGCGCGCCCCATGGCGCGCAGCTCACCCACCCGCGCCGCCGCCCTCGAGCTCGCCGCCGAGACAGACGTAGAACGCGTCGAACTCGTTCTTGCACTCCTCCGGCACCGTCTCGGAGCAGAGGTCGGTCTCGGTCAGGCACCGCCAGTAGGCCACCGACTCTGCGCGGCAGCCCTGGGGATCCGCCGAGCGGGTCTGGTCCGCGCACGTGCGGGTGCAGTCCACGTTGCCCTGGGGGCAGATCGTGGGCTCTCCGGGGCAGAACGCGCTGCACTCCTCTTCGAACTCGTCCTGGCAGCCGGTGCTGACGATCGCGGCGAGCCCGAGCGCGCGCACGAGGTGCCGCATCATCCCGAGGTCCCTCCGCCCTCTCCACCCTCCGGATCCCCCGTGCACGCTGGGTCGCTGAGGTTGTTGATGCAGTAGTCCAGCGCGCACGAGAAGAGCTCCTTGTACTCCTCTTGGCAGACGTCCCCGTCGAAGATGTCCTCGCCGCACTCGCTCGACGCCGCGACGCAGTCGTAGAAGGAGGCCGTCTCCGAGGTGCAGTCGAAGTCCTCCGCCACCTCGACGGCCTCGTCGCAGAGCTCGTCGCAGGAGGCGGTCTGGTTGCCGCAGTCCTGAACCCGCTCGCACGCGTTCTCGCAGCTCTTCCGGACGTCCGCGCCGCAACCGCTCGCCGCGAGCGCGACGCCGAGCGCCGACATGTTCCAGACCCAACTCGCCATCGGAATCCTCCGCGCTCGCACGCCAGCCGCAGAGGGTAGCCGAGTCGCTTCCTCCGCGGCTACACCGCTCGCCGCGCCGGCGCGGCCAGCGCGTCCGCCAGGCGGCCGACCGTCACGAGCGACTCCTCCACGCGGGGCCCGAACTTCTGCGTGCAGCTGATGCGGATGTGGCTCTCGTAGGCGCCGCGCGCGGAGAAAATGGGCCCCGGGGCGATGGCGACCCCGTGCTCGAGCGCCTGGGCCTGGAGGCGGAAGGCGTCCACGCCGCGCGGGAGCTCCACCCAGAGCACGTACCCGCCGAGCGGCTCGGACACGCGCGTCCCCTCGGGGAAGTGCGAGGCGACCGCCTCCCGGTAGCGCCGCACCTGCACCGCGAAGTGCGCTCGCAGCGATCTCAGGTGGCGGTCGTACCCACCGCTCTGGAGGTACTCGGCGACGGCCATCTGCATCAGCGTCGGGCACGCCAGCGTCATCGAGAACTTGAGCCGCTCGACGCGCTCCTTGAACTTCCCGGGCGCGATCCATCCGACGCGATAGCCTGCGGCGAGCGTCTTGGAGACCGAGCCGCAGAGGAGCACCAGCCCGCTCCGGTCGAACGCCTTCGCGGGCCGCGGTCGGGACCCGTCGAGCGCGAGCTCGCCGTAGACGTCGTCCTCGATGAGGGGGATCTCCCGCCGGGCGAGCGTCTTCACCAATCGCTCCTTCGCCGACTCGCTCATGAGCGATCCGAGGGGGTTGTCGAACGTGGGCATGCAGAGGACGGCCGCCACGCTGGTCTGCGTCAGGGCGCGCTCGAGCGCGTCGAGGTCGAGCCCGGTCCGCTCGCTGCTCGGGATCTCGAGCGCGCGCAGGTTCAGCTCCTCCACGAGCTGCAGCAGGCCGAAGTAGGTCGGCGATGCGACGGCCACGGTGTCACCCGGCTTGGTGGTCGCGCGGAGCGCCAGGTGCATCGCCTCCATCGCGCCGATGGTGGTCACGAGGTCGTCCTCCCCGAGCGAGACTCCCCACGAGAGCGATCGCTTCGCGAGCTGCCGGCGGAGCGTCGCGTTGCCGGGCGGAAGGTCGTAGGCCGCGCCGGCCGTTCCGAGCTCGCGGGCGAGCGAGGCGAGGGTGCGGTTCAGCGCGCGGATCGGGAGCAGCTCCGGATCCACGACGCCGCCGCCGAGCGCCACGACGGAGGGGTCCCGCATCGACTCGAGCAGCGCGGTGACGCTCGCCGAGACGGAGACCTTCGCGGGCGACAAGGAGAGCCGCGCGCGCGGCGCCGCGCGGCGCGGCGGAGCCTGCTCCAGACGCCGCACGAAGTGCCCCGACTTCGGCCGCGCCTCCACGAGCCCATCCCCCTCGAGCTTGCGGTACGCGGCGAGCACCGTCGCCACGCTCACCGATCGGTCCCGGCACAGCCTCCGGACCGACGGCAGCCGATCTCCGGGGCGGAGCGCGCCCCGCTCGATCAGCGCCGCCACGTCCCCGGCCACGCGCGAATAGAGGAGCGCCCCGTCGTCCAGCATGGGGACCCAGCGTAGCAGCGCGGGCGTCCCTGGACGGGCACAGAGCAGGAGTGGCGAGCCAGTACAGATCCGAACTGTGCCGGTCCAAGCCAGGGAGACTGTGCTCCTCAGGAGGGCAGCTTCGGGATCGGCGAGCGCCGCCGCCTCGCGGCCAGGAGGCCCCCCACGACTGCGAAGGCCCACCAATCATTGGTCTTTCGAGGGACGCGCGCCGCCTGGCAGGGGCAGCCGCTTCCGACCTCGCCGCCGTCCGCTCCGCCAGCGCCGCCGGCTCCTCCGAGGCCGCCCCCCGCCCCGTCGCCGGCTCCGACGCCAGCGGCGGAGCTGGTCGTGCTCGGGCTCGAGCCCCCGCCGGCGCCGCCGCTCCCGGGATCTTCGATCTCGCAGAACGCCGAGCAGCCGTCGCCGTCGACGCCGTTGCCGTCGTCGCACGCCTCCCCGGACGTCTCGTTCAGGTTGCCGTCGCCGCAGGCCGCGACGGTGCAGTCGTCGTCGCAGTACATCGCCTCGCCGCCCATGTCGCACGTCTCGACGCCGCCGTCGGTCGACCAGATGTAGCCGTCGCCGCAGAACGCGGGCTGGCAAGAGCCCGTCGAGCCGTCGGGGCAGGAGTCGGTCGGATCGTAGTTGCCGTCGTCGCAGCCCTCGAGCCCGATGGCCATCGCGCCGTCGCCGCACGTCGTGAAGGTCTGGAACTGCCGCATCATCTCGTGATCCTCGTGCTCCAGGATGTGGCAGTGGTAGACGTAGTCGCCGACGAAGTTCTCGAAGCGCACCGCGACCCGCACGATCTCGCCCGGCTCCACGCGCACCGTGTCCTTGTACCCCTGCTCCGTCGGGAGCGGCGGGACGGGCGGACCCGAGATCACGACTTGGTCGTCGAGGACGATGAACGGCTGGCGATCGATCACGCGGAACATCACGAGGTGGATGTGCATCGGGTGCGCGAGCCCGGACCGGTTGATGAACGTCCAGATCTCGGTGCTGCCGAGCTGCGGCATCTCCGTGATGTCGTCGAACCCGAGGCCGTTGATGGTCCACGTGGCGCCACCGCACGTGCCGGCCTCGCGCTGGAGGACGAAGTCGCGGACGGGCCCGCCCGGGGTGGGGAGGTTCACCGTCTGGAGGGCGGCTGGGAGCGGCGCCGTGTGCCCCGCGTTCGGCTGCACCACGAAGCGCATCACGTTCGGGATGTCGTCCATGCTCATCGGGCCGGGGTAGGGCGCCGGCGCGTCGTTCAGGAGCTCGATCTGCGTCCCCGCCGCGTACGGCGCGAAGTCGATCACGACGTCGGCTCGTTCGCCCGGCAGGAGGAGGACCTCCGTGACGGGCACGGGGGCCTCGAGCAGCCCGCCGTCCGAGCCGATCTGGTGGAACGTGGCGCCGTTCGAGAGCTTGAGCCGGTACGCGCGTGAGCCCGAGGCGTTGATCCACCGGAGCCTGTACTTGCCCTGATCGACGTCCAAGTACGGCCACACGCGCCCGTTCACGAGGATCGTGTTGCCGAGGACGTGCTCGGTCCACGCCGCGGGGTAGCGGAAGGAGCCGTCGGCGTTGAACCGCCGGTCCGTGATCAACATCGGGATCTCGTAGGCCTGGTCGGGGAGCCCGAGGGCCGCCTCTTGCGGGTCGCGGAGCAGGTAGGCGCCGGCCAGGCCCATCGCCACGTTGAGCCGCGTCACCCCGAGCGAGTGATCGTGGTACCAGAGCGTCGCGTTGGTCTGGAGGTTCGGGTAGTCGTAGACCGCGCTCTCGCCGGGAAGGAGCGTGAGCTCGGGGTGCCCATCGAACGCGGCCGCGACGTTGAGCCCGTGCAAGTGCATGACCGCCTTGGCGTCGTCGGTCGCGCCCATCGGGCAGAGGTCCACCGGCAGGTGGTGCGAGGTGAGGAGCTGGTTCGAGCCGTCGCGCAGGTCGTTGATCCAGTTCACGTCGATCGGCGCGCCCATGCTCGCCTCGAACGTGGGCCCCGGGAAGGCTCCGCCGGATCCGTCATCGAAGCCCCACACGGTCGTGGGTGGCAGCTCGCTGTGCAGGACCTGCTGGAACTGGACGAACGACACGTCGTAGCTGGCGGGGCCGCCTGGTGATCCGCTCGTGGGCTGCGCCACCGCGGGGATGGGGAGCGGGTCGAGGAACGGCGTCGGGACGACCGGGCAGAGATCGGTCGCGCACGCGACGAACGCGCCCTGAAACGTACCGCCCGCCACTCCGCAGCCCACGGCCGTCACGTCGAGGCACGTGGCGCTGGCGTTGGCGATGCAACACGCCCCGGTCGGCTGGGGACACGAGACGCTCGAGCAGCTCGTGCCGACCCCTTGGTACGAGCCGCCGCACGCGCTCCCCGGATCGAGCACCGTGCTGCAGCTGCCGTCCGGCAGGCAGCACGCCCCCACCGTCCCCGACGCGGTGAAGGTGACCTCGAGCGCCGGCCTGCGCGCCGCGTCCGGGAACTCGCGGCTGTCGAAGCGCCGCGCCTGGCCGACCTGGGGCGTCTGCGCGATCAGGATCCAGCCGTGGTTCTGGGCCGGCGTGTCGAGCCAGCTCTGCACGTCCGCGATCACGCCGGCGGAGCTGAAGCTCGCGGTGCTGCCGATCCCCGCGGCCGTCACCGTCGCGCTCGGCCCCGCGGCGTAGTCGCCCCCCGGCGTGGTCCACGGGGTGGCGCTGAAGATGCGGTGCGTCCAGGTCGCGTCGCCGGCCGTCGCGGCGGTCCCCGTCCCGCCGTTGCCCGGCGCGACGGACGTCCCCTCGCCCCAGTCGGCGAGCAGCCGGTGCAGATCCACCGGGACGGCGGCCGCGTTCGCCTGCGACACGTAGAGGCGCAGCTCGGCCGCGGTGATCGTGGACCCCGGCGGGATCGCCGCGGCCACGTTGAACTTCAGCAGCGCCCGCCGGTGGAACGAGTCGTTCGTGCGCCCCGCGAAGAGGCCCGGTCCTTGGCCGTTCGAGAGCGCGCCCGACTCGTCGTAGATGCTGTTGTCCTTCATCGGCGCGATGACGACGGTGTCCGCGGAAGCGGCGACCCCCCAGCACGCGAGCGCCGCCCCGAGCCCGACCGCCGCGCCCTTCTTCCACATGGAGGTACCTTCTCCTCGGGCCGTCGGCGCGACAAGCGGGACGCCCTGGGCGTCGATGGGAGTCCCTCAGCGGCCCCGGAACTGCGGCTTGCGCTTCTCGGCGAAGGCGCGGAGGGCCTCGGTCCGGTCCTCGCTGCGGAGCGTCTCGTCGTAGTGGACGCGCTCGAGCTCGAGGCCGTGGGCGAGGGGGACGTCGAACGAGTCGTCGATCGCGGCGAGCGCGGCGGCCTGGGCGATGGGGGCGCCGTGCGCGATGGGCTCGATCCATGCGATGACGTCGTCCACCACGTTCACTCCGGGAGGGGAGACGCGGTTGACGAGGCCCCACGCGAGCGCCTGCTCCGCGGTGAGCGGCCGCCCGAGGAGGATCAGCTCCTTCGCGCGGGCCTCCCCGACGACGCGGGGGAGCCTCTGGGTGCCGCCGGCGCCGGGGATGATGCCGAGCGTCGTCTCGGGCAGGCCGAGGAGCGCGTGGGGCGCCGCGACGCGGAGGTCGCACACCAGCGCGAGCTCGAGCCCTCCGCCGAACGCGCTGCCGTTCAGGGCGGCGACCACCGGCTTCGGGCTGTGGTCGAGCGCGGCGAGCTCGGTCCGGTAGAGCCCCACCTGCACGCGCACGTCCTCGTTCGTGAAGCCTTGCCGCTCCTTCAGGTCCGCCCCGGCGCAGAAGACCTTGTCGCCGGCCCCGGTCACGACGATCGCGCGGATCGCCGGATCTGCGGAGAGCTCGCGCGCGACGCGGCCGAGCTCGCGGAGGGTCTTGCGCGAGAGCGCGTTCCGGCGCGGCTCGCGGTCCACGACGATGACGCCGACGGCGTCGCGGCGCTCCAGCCGAACGGGGATCTCTTCCTGTTCGTCGCTCACGCGCGCTCCGGCCTCACTCGCAGAAGGCGTTCAAGCAGGCGGAGATCTCTTCCCCGCACTCGGATTGGATGCAGCCGAAGTCGCCGCCGCAGGTCGGCAGGTTCGCGACGGCGCAGTTGAGGACTTGGTCGACGAAGAACTGGACGTCGGCGCACCCGAGCGAGACGCAGTTGGCGACGCAGGTGATGCTGAAGGCCGGCGGATCCTGGTTCAGATCGATGCAGCCGAACGCGCACGTCACGATCTCCAGACAGCCGATGGGCATGCACTGGCCGCAGTCCTGGGGGCAGATCGCGCACGTCTCGAAGTCCTCACACTGGCCGTTCGGGCACACCGAGCAGACGCCGCAGTCCGGCTGGCAAGACGCGCAGGTCTCGTTCCCGTTGCAGAGCCCGTCGGGGCAGCCCGCGCACGGCCCGCAGTCCGCGGGACAGAGGAAGCAGTTCTCGTTCATCGGGTTGCAGACGCCGTTGCCGCACGTCTGGCAGACGCCGCAGTCGGGGGCGCAGCTCAGGCAGTCCTCCCCGGTGTCGCAGAACCCGTTGCCGCAGTTCTGGCAGACGCCGCAGTCGCTGGGGCAGCTCGAGCAAGTCTCCGTCCCGTCGCACGCTCCATTGCCGCACGTCGCGCAGAGCCCGCAGTCCACTGGGCAGCTCGCGCAGGTCTCGGACGCGTCGCACACCATGTTCCCGCAGCTGTCGCAGAGCCCGCAGTCCTGGACGCACGTCGCGCACGTCTCCAGGCCTTCGCAGGCGCCGTCGCCGCAGTCTTTGCAGACGCCGCAGTCGACCGGGCAGTTCGAGCAGCTCTCGGTTGCGGCGCAGGCTCCGTCCCCGCAGCCCGGGCAGAACCCGCAGTCGACGGGGCAGTTGTCGCACGCCTCGCCGCTCTGCGTGTCGCAGATCCCCTCGCCGCAATCCTTGGGCTCGGAGGCCAGGGTGAGATCGTACGGCCCCGAGCGCCCGCAGCCGGCCACCGCGGCGGCCGCGAGGAAGCCCGCGGCGCAGAGCGCGCCCGCGAGGTGACGCAGGCCGACGCCATCGGAGGGCGACCTCTTGGTTGGCTCGCTGGCCCGTCCGGGGGTGGAGGGCACACCGAGCTGCGTGGTACCACCTGCTTTGTTCACGGGGACCCTCTGCTCGAGGCCGGGCGGAGACCGCTCTCCACCCGACGGGACGCTGCCATGCGACTCATGGGGCGTTTCGAGCGCCCTCGCTAGCACGGGCGATGCGCGGCGTGCAGCCGCCGCGCATGGAAAGGCGAAGGCCGACCTCTCGGTCGGCCTCCAAGCGCTCGTCGCGGTCGACGCGCGCTAGCGCAGAGAGCGATCAGGCCGCCAGGGACCTGGCTCTCCGCGCACAGTTCACTTGGCAGCGCCGCCGCCCGCGCCAGCGGGGGCAGCCGTGTCGGCCGGGGCGGCCGTGTCGGCGGGCGCGCCGGTGTCGGCCGGGGCGGCCGTGGCGGCGCCGTCGGCGCCCTCCGCGTCCTTCTTGCCACCGCCGCAAGCAACCACGGCAAGAACGAACAGACCAATCGCAACGAGCTTGATGTTCATGGGTATCCTCCGATGAAGCCGGACGCCCGGGGGGGTGTTGGGTTGACCCCTGCGTCCCGTCGACCACCCGCTCCGGAGAGCGGGCGCTCAGCCCAACCTCCCCGACTCGAGGAGGGGGCGAGGTTCGGCCGGGCCATCCGGCAAAAGGGCGCGGAATTTCGCGCACCGTCCCCTGGACGCCCGAGGTCCGGCGGGTGGCTCAGCCACGTTGGAAAAAACTACTCCGGTGCGGCAGTTTGCCGCGAGGTGCGTCAACATGCCGCGGTCCGCCGCGGGCCCAGCGCCGCGGGCCGCTCTTCGCGCGCCAACGCCACGGCTCAAGATGGATCCGTTCGCGAGGGCGGAGGTTGCGGCGTTGCCTCGCCGGCTCATAGCTAGGCGAATGCTCCCGACGTCCCGCTGCCGCGGCGCCGCGGCCTGGCTCCAGGTAGGGCTGCTCGCGTGGGGGACGGCGTCCTGCTCGGACGCCATCGAGTCCACGGGCGGCGAACCGCCGTCGGCCGAAGGCGGCGCAGGGGGTGGCGTAGGCGGCGCCGGCGGAGCCGACCTGCCGCGCCCGGATCCCACTTCCGTTCGGGCGACGAGCTCCCTCGCCGAGGGCCGCAGTCATCACACTGCGACGCTCCTGCCGGACGGCCGCGTCGTGGTCCTCGGCGGAGAGACCGCGGGCAGAGAGCCCCTCGCGTCCGCGGAGGTCTTCGATCCCAGCACCGAGACGTGGAGCGGCTTGCCACCGCTCCCGGAGCCGCGGGCCAACCACACGACGACGCTGCTCGGCGACGGGACGCTGCTGGTCGTCGGCGGCGCGCGCAGCAACCAGAACGGCAGCCCCTCGCCGGACGGCGCGCTCGAGACGGCGCTCGTCTACGATCCGGCGGTGGGCGTGATCGCCGAGGCCGCCATGGCCGGACCTCGCGCCGGTCACCACGCGCTGCCCTTGCCCGGCGGCGGCGTGCTCGTCGTGGGGGGGAGCGGCGATGAGGTAGGATCGGCGTGCACCAGCGTTCCAAGCTGCTTCTACGGCAAGGCGCTCGCCACCGCCGAGCGGTTCGACCCCGGGACGCGCACGTTCTCGGCGACCGGTCCGCTCGCCGGATCGAGGATGCTGTTCGGCGCGGTGGTGCTCCCGTCCGGCACGCCTCTCCTCGTTGGAGGAGCGAACGACTTCGCGAGCCTGAAGCGCGTCGAGGCGTTCGACGCCTGGAGCGGTGCTTTCTCGCAGCTCGCGCCCTTGGCGAACGCGCGTCTTCGGCCGGTGGTGGCGCTGCTCGGCACGGGCGTCGTGCTCGCCGCGGCGGGCAAGGTCGCCAACGTCGGACCCGTCGGCGTGACGGAGCTCTTCGATCCAGCCACCGGCGCGTGGACCGCCGGCCCGGACATCGGCGCTCCGCGCACGGGCTCGGAGGCGGTCACGCTCGAGTCCGGCAACGCGCTCGTCGTGGGGGGGTTCAACCAGATCACCGGTGACACCCTCGACGAGCTCCTGATCTTCGACGCCTCGACGCACGCGTGGACCGCGCTGCCGCCCCTCGGAGAGCCGAGGGCGCTCGCGACGGTGACCCTGCTGCAGGATGGCCGCGTCCTCATCGCTGGCGGGACGGGCGCCCTCGCGAGCGCGGAGATCGCGGAGTAGATCAGCGCGCCAGACGGAAGCGGACGCTGCCGCCGATCGCGATCCGCGCAAGCTCCGCCTGCGACGCCGCGGTCAGCTCCGCGACGACCGGGTAGCCTCCGGTCGTGGCGCACTCGGGGCCGAGCACGATCGGCACGCCGTCGCCCGAGACCTGGATCGCGCCGGGCTGCACCGGATCGGGGAGCGCGCGATCGCCATCGGCGCGCGGGAGGCGCGGTCCGTCGAGCCGAGCGCCCACGCGGTCGCGCGCCGCCGACACCGAGAACCTGCCGCGGCACAGCTCATCGAGCGCGCCTGCGCCGAGGCGGCCGTCCTCCGCGGCGGGGCGCACGTCGAGCAGCGCGGCGTCACCCGCGGCCGCGCCCCGATCTCCTGCTTCTCCCGTTTCTGCGCCAGCGAGCGCCGTCCCGGGGTCCTCGCCGTGCCCGAGCTCGTCACGCGCGCGGAGCGGGCGGCCGGCCAAGCCGCCGAAGCCTGCGACGACGAGCGTGCCGCGAGACCCGAGGACGCGAGGGACGTCGATCCCCCCGCGCACGGCGACGTAGCGCGTGGCCCGGGCGCCGCAGCCGACGTGGAGCTCCTCCCCCGGCCGCAGCCCGCGCGCGCTCGCGCCGTCGACGCTCACGACGACGTCGTCGAGCGCGCGGACGAGGAGCTCGCCCGCGAAGACCTCGATCCCCGCCTCCCCCGTCGCGTTGCCGACGGCGCGGTTCGCGGCGATCAGAGCCTCCGGATCCAGCGCCCCGCCGAGCGGGATCCCCTCGCCGCGCCGGCCGGGTCGTCCGAGATCCTGCACCGTGACGAGCGACCGCACCTTCAGGACGAGGAGGCTGGGCCTCGCCGCGCGAGCGGGCTCGCCACGGAGCGGCCGGTCGGGCGGTCTCGGGGCGCCTGCGCGGGGCACGAAGCGCACGGTGTCGAGGACCGCCACACGGCGTGGCGGCACGCGGGCGGGCTCGAAGAGCCGCGGGTCGACGGCGTCGCCGATCCAGCGCCAGCCCCCGGGCGAGGTCAGCGGATAGACGCCCGTGAGCGGCCCGGCGACGCCGACCGCGCCGCGGTCGACGCGGCGGCGGGGCGAGGGGAGGCGCGACATCTGGAGCGCCGGATCGAGCTCGGCCAGGTAGGCGAACCCCGGCAGGAAGCCCGTCACGACGGCGGTGTACTCCGTCGCGGCGTGCAGGCGGGCCACCGTCGCCGCGTCGACGCCCGCGTGCTCGGCGACGGCGAGCAGATCCGGGCCGTCGTAGACGACCTCGATCTCGTGGCGCGTACCGCGCGAGGGCGAGGGCGCCTCGGGTGGCGCGATGCGGGCGAGCTCCGCCTCGCTCGGGAGCTCCGCGCCCAGGACGAGGATGCTCGACCCGCCCTGCACGACGTCCGCGCTCGGGCTGAGCGCCTGGAGCGCCGCGGACCAGGCCGTGAGCCGTCGCGCCCGCGCCACGAGATCGCCCGCCAGATCCGGGCGGAGGAGGTAGCCGCCCGAGGCCGGCTCAGCGCGCAACCGAGGCCCCCGGCGAGAGGAGCCCAGCCTGGCTCAGCGCCGCGCGCACCCGGGTGACCAGCCCGACGGCGCCCGGGGTGTCTCCGTGCATGCAGAGCGTGTCGAAGCGCCCGACCTTCGCGAGCATGAGCGCCTGGGACACGCAGCTCTCCGGATCGGTGAGGAGCGCGTCGTGTCGTGACCGAGGGACGAGGCGAAGGTCCGCCTCGTATCGGCGGTCGACGAAGCCCTCGCGCTCGTAGCCGAGCCCCCGGACCTGGACGATGTCCTGGAGCGCCGTGTCGGGCGGGCCCACGATCGACCGGAGCCCGGGCAGCGCCAGCGCCGCCCCTTCGATGAGCGCCGCCGCGTAGTCCGGGAGCGTGGCCGCGTCGTGGTAGAGCGCGCCGTGAGCCTTCACGGTCACGACCGCGATCCCCATCGGCGCTGCCTCGTCCCGGAGACGCGCGCACTGCGCCGCCACCTCTGCCTTCGCCTCGTCGGGCTCGCAGAACCGCGTGGCGCGCCCGAAGCCGGCGCGGTCCGGGTACGAGGGGTGCGCGGCGACCCGCGTCCCGGCGGTACGCGCGCGGGACAGCGCTCGGCGCATGATCTCGCCGCCGCCGGCGTGCCCGCCGCACGCGATGTTGGCGACGGTGGCGAGCCACGTGAGCTCCTCCGGCTCGTCCTCGAGCTCGCCGAGGTCGACGTTCAGCTCGACCACGTCACACCCGCCGGGCGCTGGCGTCGGCCTCGCGCGCGGCCTCGAGCGCGGCCTCCATCTCGGCCGCGAACTCGTCCGCGGCCGCCTGCTCCTTCGCCGCCTTGCTCTCCGCCTTGACCTCGTCGAGCTTGGCCTCCACGCGGAGCAAGATGTCGCGCACGCGCCGGCCCTCCTTGCTCGCCGGGTCCACCTGCTTCTCCGTCACCACCTCGAGGGCGCGGGCGACGACGGGCGTCACGGTCGCGGCGAACGCGGCGTCGGCGGTCTTCAGCTTCTTGGTCACGCGCGCCACCGCGTCGCGGAGCTGCCCCATCGGAGAGAGCTTCTGCCGGCGTCGCACGACCCACACGAGCCCGAGGATCGCGGCCACCCCTGCGACGCCTGCCGCACCGATCACCGCGGGGTGGGTCGCGGCGTCCAGGACCGGCGCGTACGCCGCCGCGGGCGGCGGGCTCGCCACCTCGTACTGGATGGCGCCCTTCAGGGAGCTGCGCCACTCGTCCATCGTCACGAGCCGCGTCTGCGAGAGCGGCAACATGCGGAGCGGCAGGCACGGCGCCTGCACCCCGAGCTTGGCGCAGATCGGCGCCGGATCACCCGTGGCGACCGCGACCACCTCGTGGGTCTTGGGATCGCGCGAAGTTACGTGGAAGCCGCCGCTCTTGAAGTCGATGAGGCCGCCGGCGTCCACGCCTGCGCCCCCGGGGGTGCCCTCGGGCCAGGTGGTGGTCGCGGCGTCGATCTCGGCGCCGTCGAAGGTCGACCGGAAGCTGCCCTTGAAGCGGATCTCCCCGCCGGGCTCGACGGCGACATGCTCGGCGAGGCGGTCCAGGCGGAGGGTCGGCATGGTCTCCCGCTTATCTGACGGCGAACCAGAGGGGGGCGCAAGCGCGGCGAGCCCGAGGCGCTCAGCGCAGGTGGACGCTGCCAGCGGTCTCCATCATCATCGCGACGACCAGCGGGTCCCGGAGCTGTCCCCGGCCGGCCGCGTGCACGCGGAGCCGAGCGAGGCGCTTCGCGTCCTCCACGAACAGCGGCTCGTCGAGCGTGAACGCCGCGTGGTGGAGCAGGCCCTCCCGCTCTCCCAGCAGGTCGATCGCCTGCTGGTTCCGGCTCTGGCCGATGAGCGCGGCCGCCTTCATCAGCGCCTCGCCCGCGGCGAAGCCCTGCACCGTGCGCGCCACCGACGGGTTCTGCGAGGCCGCGCTCTCCGCGTCGCTGTTCGCGTACGCGATCTTGATGGGGAGCTCGGTCGTCACGTTCTTCTTGAGGAGCCGGTCCTTGTACTTCACTTCGACGAGCGCGATGTCCTTCTGGCCCACGCCCTCGGGCAGGCGGACCTTGAGGAGCAGCGCGTGGCTGTCGTCGCGGGCGAACGCCGGCATGAAGAAGCGCATGCCCCCCTCGACGTCGTCCTTGCGGTTCGACTTGATGCCGTCGCGCTTCTGCGTGTGCTGGTCCTCCGCGACCTCCACTGCGCGGACGCGCGCGGCCTCCGCCGCGCCGAGCCGCCTCGACCCGTACACGTTCAACAGCTCCACCGAGGGCTTCAGGCGCACGCGCACCTCCACCGCGGTGGCGACCGGGTCCAGCCGCTTTTCGAGCTCCGTCGTCAGCGACGCCGGCACCTGCGCGGCGTCGCGGAGGTAGTAGTAGCCCCCCGCGCCGTCGCCCGCGATCTGGCTCATGAGGGGACCGTCGTAGTCGGTGCCCAAGCCGAACGAGCTGGTCTGGATCCCCTTCTGAAACGCCTCCAGGGCGAGGCTCGCGAGGGCGCGCTGGTTCGTGATGCCCTCGTTCGCGCGGCCGTCGGACATGAGCATGACGACGCGGACGGAGTCCTTCGACACCTTGGGGCTCGCCATCTGCTCGTAGGCGAGCTGCAGTCCCCCGCCGATGTTGGTCCCGCCTCCCTCCACGATCTCGCCGATGGCCTTCTTCAGCTCCGCCTTCCGAGAGCCGACCCGGCCGATGGGGATCTTGACGTTGGCGTCCGTGGAGAAGGTCACGACGGAGAAGTCGTCGGTCGGCTCGAGCTTGTCGACGAGCTGGGACGCGGCGTCCCGCGCCGACTCGATGAGCTTGCCGCGCATCGAGCCGCTGACATCCATCACCACGACCACCGAGAGCTGCGGGCGATCGCTCGCCTTCGTCGAGCTCGACCGCAGCGCCATCCGCAGGTGGAGCGGGCCTCCGCTCGGCGCGAGCTTGTTCCGCTCGAAGTCGACCTCGAAGCGCAGCGCGCCCTCCTTGGGCGCGTCCAAGGCGGGCGCGTACCTCGCGCCGATGTCCCCTGCGATCTCCCGCTCGCTGGCGGGGACGATGCCGGCCGCGACGGCGGACTCGAACGCCGCGAGGTGACCTCCGCCCGGCCGGTACGTGGTGGCGAAGCGTCCGTTGGGGTCGATGGGCGCCTCCCCCTGCGCGTGCGCCGGCGGGCGTTCGTCGTCCGACGCCTGCTGGACGGCCGGACGGCCGCCCTTCGGCGGCACGAGGTACTTGTCGAGCTCCTTGAGGGGGGGCGGCGCCGCCGGCGCGCTCGTCGCTTGCGCTCGCGTGTCGGCTCTGGGCTGCGCGTCCCCAGGATCGGCCGCCTGGGGGGCGGGCTGGTTTCCGCCCAGCCCCCGTCCCGGGCCTCTGCTCTTGGCCCCGGCCTTGCCCTCGCCCGACCCGTCGAGACCGAAGGCCTCGTTGGGCGCGGCGGCCTCGTCCTTGGAGGCTCCGCTGACGTCGTCGCGGCTCGGCGCCCCTTCACGCTCCTGGGACCGAGCCGACGCGGCGCCCGCTCGGTCGGCGTTCAGCGAAGCAGGCGCCTCTTTCGAGCCGACCTCGCCGCACCCCACGCCCAGCGTCGTCGTGACCACCCCGGCCCACACCCAATTTCGAACCATCGTGCCTCCGAGTCCGTTTGGACGTACGGGCCCCGCTCAGGATCTCGGGACGCGCTCCCCATCGTAGACCATGTGGCGCCGCGCGAAGTTCCGTGACCCCACGGGCAGGCCCTGGCGCTCCCCTCGGCCCCCGGGGCTCACCCGAAGATCTGATAGGCCGCCGTCGCGACCAGCGCGACGACGCTCAGCACGATCACGGTCTCGATCGCGTTGCCCCCCCTCCGCCCGCGCGCTCGAGCGCGGAAAAGCAAGGAACGATCCACGGGCCCACTCTAGCCTCGCGGACGCGGGGTTTCCATGCCGGCGACGCGCCGGACGCCCGGGCAGCGCGATGCGACATCGGGGTGAGCGTCCACGCGCGGGCCACGCTAAGCTCGCTGGGCCAGATGACGTACCTCGTCGCGATCCTGGGCTTGGCCGTCCTCATGGTCGTCCACGAAGCCGGCCATTACTTCGCCGCGCGCGCCTTCGGGCTGAGGGTGCTCAAGTTCTCCATCGGTTTCGGGCCCACCTTCTTCCGGGTCCAGCCCGAGGCCGGCTTCTGGACCTTCGTTTCGTTCGGGGATCGGGTGAAGTTCCGGCTCTTCAAGCACGATCCGGAGCGGCACGGCCCCACCGTGTTCCAGGTCGCGATGATCCCGTTCCTCGCGTACGTGATGATCGCGGGGATGAACCCGATGGAGGAGAGCGATCCTCGGGACAAGGGCTCCTACGCGAACGCGGGGCTCTGGGCTCGCATCGTCACGATCTTCGCGGGGCCGGCGGCGAACTACGTCTTCGCGTCGGTGTTCTTCTTCCTGCCTCTCTACATCGACGGCAAGGAGGTCCTCGGGGATCCCACCCAGGTCAGCGTCTCGCCGGGGGCGCCTGCCGCGGTCGCGGGGATGAAGGACGGTGACGTGCTCGAGTCCATCGGCGGCGAGCCGGTGTCGGCCTTCGGCGACATCAGCCCGAAGATCGTCGCGGCCGGCGAGGTCGATCTCCCGATGGTGGTGGTGCGGGAGGGCGAGCGGATCACGCTCACCGTCCGGCCGCAGGCGATCCCGGACTGCAGGCAGAAGGTGTGCGTGGGCGTTCGGCCGTTCGTGAAGAAGGTCCCCGCCACGTTTCGCGAGGCTGGCGTGGACGCCGTGATGACGCCCCCCCTCGTGGTCAAGCGGATGCTCGTCTCTCTGTCGGATTGGGCGCGGGGCAAGAGCGAGGAGAAGCTCGGCGGCCCGGCCCGCATGGTCCAGGAGATGAAGAAGGTCGCCGACGAAGGCTGGGGTGAGTTCCTCAAGCTCCTCGGCGTCCTGAGCGCCTACCTCGCGGCCTTCAACCTCCTCCCCATCCCTGCCCTCGACGGCGGCAGGCTGATGTTTCTCAGCTACGAGGCCGCCACGCGGCGGCGCGCGAACCCGACGATCGAGATGCACATCCACGCCATCGGCCTGGTGATGATGCTCGGCCTCATGATCTACGTCACGTTCGCGAACGACTTCGGGCTGGCAGGATCGAAGTAGCGTGCCGCGGCGGAGGCCCGCGCGCGCGACGGCGGCCGTCGCGCTCCTGCCCGCCCTGCTGGTCGCCGCGCCGCCCGGAGCCGCGGCCGCCGATGAGCCGTCCGTCGATCGGGAGGCGCCCCCCACGATGCCCTCGCTGACCGAGCGCTCAGCGACCCTCGAGATCGTCTATTCGGGCGCCGGCGTCGGCCGCCCGGACGACGCGGGCAACGCGTTCCTCTGGCTGTCGCACCTCTCCACCGAGGTGCCGCTCGGCTCGCGCTCGTGGCACGCGGGGCTCGCCTGGGATCTCGCGTCCGCCGCCGCGCCAGGGGCGGGTCGAGCGCTCCTCTACGGCAACCCCGAGCTGTGGGCGCGGGCGGTGGCGTTCGACGACGAGGCCGGGCTCGCGGCCGGCGGCGGCCTGGGCCTCGTGGTGCCGCTCCCACGGGACGAGCCAAACGCCGAGCTCGCGGGGCTCGTGCGCGTCGTCCGCCCCTGGGACACCGGGTATTTCTCGGGGACGATCCTGACCGCGCGCCCTGCGTTCGACGCCCGGGTGCTCGTGGGCGCCTTCGTGCTCCAGCTCCGACAAGGCCTCGACGTCTCCTACGCGGTCGACCTCGACCGAGGCGACGTCGTGGCGCGCATCGGGACCTTCGTCGGGTGGGAGCCCCTCCCGAGGGTCACCGCCGGCCTGGAGCTCTGGCAGATCTACTCGGTCACGGCGGATGTGAAGGACAACGAGCGCGCCGCCTTCACGCTCTCGCCTACGCTGCGGCTGCGTGTGCGCCCGGTGGAGCCCGGGCTGTCGTTCCTGTTTCCGCTGTCCACGCCGCTCGAGGGCATCGCCACCGCCTTCTTCGCGGCCCGCGTGCACGTGCGGGTGGCGCTCGGCGACACCGCGGACGTACCCTACGTGCCGTGACGCGCCGCCTGCGCCGCATCCTCCCGCTCCTCTCGGGCCTCTGCCTGCTCTGCCTCGTCGCGTGCTCACCGACGACCGTCAGCTTGCGGGACGGACCACGCGAGTACGTGGCCACCGACTACGAGGACGTCCTGCAGCGGTGGACGCGCACGGAGGATCTCATCACCCTCGCCGAGCTGGACAACCTCCTGCAGAGCACCGCGACGTTCGAGTCGTGGGATTTCCGCTGGGCGTACGTCGTGCGCTACGGCCAGGACTACCGTCTGACGATCGAGCAGCGGAAGAAGCTCCTCACGCGCACGCTCGACGAGACCAAGACGGGGCACCATTTCTTCGTGGCCATCACCGGCGGAGAGCGACGGTTCAACGATCTCACCAAGCCCGACAGCGCCTGGATCGTGCGCCTCATCGACTCCACCGGCAACGAGATCGCGCCCGAGGAGATCGTGGCCATCAAGCGGCCGAACGCCATCGAGAAGACGTACTACCCGTACATCACCGGCTTTCACCTCGCCTTCCGGATCAAGTTCCCGGTGACCAAGACCAACGGCCGCCCCACGATCTCGCCGGACGCGGAGTGGGTCGGCCTCCGGTTCGCGGGCGCACAAGGCAACAGCGAGCTGAAGTGGGTGATCGACCGAGATCTGCCGAGCCCGCGGCTGCCCTCGCGCGCCGAGGCGCCCCCGGAGCCGCCGACCGACGCTCGACCGGCGGATGGCGAGCCCGGCGGCGCCGCGGGCCCTGCGCCCGCGCCCACGCCGGGCGACTGAGACGCCCCGCCCGGCGCGGCGGCAGGTCTTCGTCGACGCTTGGCGCGCTCGGTCGCGAGATTGGCGCGGGCTGTCGCGCGCCCTCCGGGCGCGCGACCTACGGTCTCTTCACCAAGGAGGCGTCGTGGAGAACCAACGCGTCGCGACCGTAGGCTTGTTGCTGTGTAGCTCGATCCTCGCTGCCTGCTCCGTGGAGGAGCGGGGCGGAGGGGCGCTCGAGGAGGCGGCCGCCGTGGTCGCCGTCAAGAACCCGCTCTCGGCCGTCGAGCCTCCCGGGCCGGCGGACCGAGAGCTGCGCGGGACGATCGTCGAGGTGCTGCGCGCGGGGCCGTACACCTACGCCGCGGTGGCGTCGCCGGACGGCTCCGCGCGGTGGGTGGTGACCATGCGCGGGGGGCTCTCGCGAGGGGACGAGGTCGAGGTGAAGAACATGGGGACGCGCCGAGGCTTCGCCTCGAAGCGGCTCGGGCGGACGTTCGAGGAGGTGATCTTCGGCGTCGTCCGGACGGTGTCCCCCACGGGAAGAGAGGGCTGACCGATGAAGGGATGGACGATGGCGGGGTTGATGCTGGTCGTGGCCGCCGCGTGCGGCGACGAGGGGTCGAGCTCGGGCGAGGGCGGCGGAGGAGGCGCCGCGAACGGGGTCACCAGCGGAGCGGGCGGGCAGGGGGGCGACCCTGGCGATCCGTACGCTCACCTCTACGACTGCGAGGAGGTCGCCTTCAGCGAGGGGCGGCCGCTCTCCGGCCCCGGCTACGACCCCGAGACGGGCCTCACCGGCGCGCCGCAGGCGAGCTACGTGCTGCACGCGACGCAGATCTACGTGAAGCCGGAGCAACAAGACGCCTTCTTCGCGGCGGTCGGCAAGGTCCTCGTCCAGCTCGGCCAGTCGGAGGGGCTCGTCGCGTACGGGCTCGCGACCGACGACGGCTGCGGCGTCGCGCGGACGATGGGCGTGTGGACGAGCGAGGAGGCCATGTACGCGTTCGTCGCGTCCGGCGCGCACCTCGAGGCGATGCAACGGACGGCGGAGCTCTCCTACACGGGGAAGACGACGCAGTGGACCGGATCGGCCGACGACGTGGTCGCGCTCACGTGGGACGTCGCCCGCGCGAAGCTCGACGCGGTGGACTCCTTCGGAGCCTATTGAGCGTCGCGGCGCTCGCGCCGGGACTCCACGGGGCTCCGGCCCTTCCACCGGCGGTAGGCGCGGGCGAACGAGCTCGCCTCCGAGTACCCGAGCAGGAACGCGACCTCGGTGATCGCGAGGCGCTCCCGCTCCAGGTAGCGCTCCGCGAGCTCCGCGCGCAGTCCGTCCACCACCTGCTGGTAGCTGACGCCCTGCTCGGCGAGGCGCCGCTGCAGCGTCCGCGGCGTCGTCGCGAGCTTCTTGGCGACGGTCTGGATGGACGGGTCGCCGCCTCGGAGCTCGCCGGCGATCGCCTCGCGGACGCGGCGCTGCGTCGCGTCGGGCCCCTCGCCGTGCTCCGCGAGGAGGCTCTCGGCGTGGGCCTCGAGGCTCTGCCGCATCCGCTCGTCGCGGAGTAGGAGAGGCGCGCGCCACACGTCGAGGCCGATCGTGAAGCCGCCTACCTCGGCGCCGACCGTGGGGGAGCACCCGAGGAGCTCCCGCGCCTCCGCAGCGTCGGCGGCCGAGCCCTCCGCGGCGCGGAAGCGCGCCTCGAGCAGCGCGAACCGGAGCCCCGTCGCGCCCCTGAAGCGCTGGACGATCACGCCGGTCGTCCACTGATCGAAGAACGGATCGTCTCGGCGCTCGTCTTGGTAGTCCACGCGCGCGCGGTCGGCCTCGACGCGGAGCTCGATCCGGACACCGGGGCGCACCAGCGTGAAGTAGCGGGTGAGCCGGCGCAGCCCCTCCTCCACGTTCTCACAGCACGCCGCGAGGTAGTCGACCACGGCGTACGCCCCGACGGGGACGGCCGCGCCCGCACGGAGCGCCGCGAACGTCGGGAGCGGGGAGAGCGCCTCCTTCCAGACGTCGCTCACCGTCGCCTGCCCGCGCGCGAGGAGATCCTCGAAGGAGGTGTGGCCGCGCCGCTCCATGGCCGCGGCGAAGGCGCCCCACAGCGCGGCGGGCGGGTGACCTATCGCGCCGAACCCGAGGAGGAGCGGCGTGAAGGCACGAGCGAACTCCGGGGGGCCCTCGTTCGTCACCGCGCCGCCGAAGGTAGCACGCGAGCGCGGGGGCGCTCGACGAGGCACGAAACGGGCGAGCGCGACCCGCGCCGTGGCGCGGCGAGACGCGAGTCACCCGCCGGCGAGGCAGCCGACGCGCTCGGTCGCCACGACCACCTGGTCCCAGCTCATCGCGCTCGGAGCGTCGTCGACGTAGAAGTTCAGCCAGATGAAGTTCATGCCTAGGTCGGGCGTGGATCGCCAGTCGAAGCCGGGGAACGGGGTCCCGCCGGGATCGGGCTCCCACACGCCGTTGCCCAGGCGGTTGAAGCTCGGCGAGCCGGGAAGGAGGTGCTGGACGAGAGCGCCGCCGATCCAGACGGCGAGCTCCCCGTCCGACGACCCGGGTGTGTTCATCTTCATCAAGAGCTCGACGCACGACCACGCGGCGCTGGGCACGACGGGCTCTGCGCCTCGGTTGAAGACGTTGCCCCAGCAGCCGCCCGGCTCCATGAAGCAGTCCATGCTCGGCCACTGCGCGTAGTGATCGAGACCGAGCGTCCCGTTCATCGGCTCGAAGCCCGTATGGAAGAAGTCCGCTCCGTTCGGGCGGATCCCGGCGGTCCCCTGGGGCCATTGGCTCGGAGGGTTGAAGCCGCCGAGCCACATCCCGGTGTGGTGGTAGAACGTCGGGTCTTCGTACTTCACGTAGTAGCGCGTGAAGACGCTCCCTTGCTGCGTGGGCAATGTCTTGAACAGCGTGATGCCCTCGGCGCCGGTCGCGCTGGCTCGCGCGCTCTGCGATCCCGCGGCTGCGCCGGGCGGGACGTCCCCCGTGAGCGTGAAGCGGCTCGGGTCGCTCGCCGAGTCGAACCCTGCGACGAGGGCCGCGGTGTCGGCGTCCTCGAAGTCCTCGAAGAAGAGCACGGAGGGGTGCGAGCCGATCCCCACGTCTCCGGGGTAGGCCGCCGCGATGCCTGGGCCGGCGACACCGCCACCGACACCCACCGTCGCCCCGGTGGCGGAGGGCCCCGCGCCGGTGGAGGCGCTCGGTGATCCGGGCCCGCCCGCGCCCGATCCGGCGGCGCCGGCGCCCGACTGGGCGGCGTCGTCACCGCACGCGACCGAAACGACGATCAGCACCGACGACAGCCCGAGGTTTCGGAGCGAGGACGCGCGCATGCGACCATCGTGGCCGAGTTCGCTCACGCCGTCCCCCGCGAATCGAACCCGGCGTGGCGCGGCTCCCTTCCCTCAGGCTCACGGCAGGGCTCGGCGCCGCAGGGGCCCCATCGCTCGGGGGCGCTCGGGGTCGTCCCTCACACGACGCGGAGCAGCTCGAGCAAGCTCGGGATCGTGGAGAAGAGCTCCAGGGTCTTCATCCGGCTCGCCGCCAGCACGAGGGCGCCGCTCGGGCCGGCCTTGACCGCGCCCTCCGTGGTCCCGCCCTCCATGACCGAGTCCGCCAGCACCACGTCGCCCGCGCTGAAGGTCATGGCGCCGCTCGACGCCTCGAGCATGAGCGCACCTGCGCCCACGATGGCGAGGCCGGCGACCTCGGCGCCCGCGGCCAGGTACACCTCCTCCGGTCCGAGCACGCGGAGGGTCAGGTGCTCGAGGGCCATGAACCGGCTCGCCTCGTCCAGGTCTCCGAGCGGTCCCATCGTGGCTCCCGCGGCGGCGGCGAGGCGGTCGCCCCGAGCCGTCAGGTCTTCGACCACCCAGGGCGACGCCTTGAGCGCGTCCTCCAGCGTGTCCCTGTCCCACACGGCGACGGTGGACGGCTCGGTCGCGACGACGCGGATGGGCGCGCCCTCGGGGTTGCTCGTGAACGCCGGGGCGAGCGTCGCCTCGCGGATCGGCGCGGCGGCGACGTCCGCCACCGTCGCGCAGACCGCGCCGGCGCCGCGCAGGAGGAGCGCGGCGCCGAACCCGCTCACCTCTTCGTCCACGCCGAGCTCGGAGACCTTCGCGGCCAGGACGAGGTCGCGCTGCACCTCGGGCGACAGATCGGCGAACGCCTCCACCGTCTCCAAGCTCAGCCCGCCGAGCGTGCGATGCTGGGGCGGGACGGTGGCGGGCTTCGTCTTGGGGATCGGCGCCGCCCCCGCGGGGGGGGCGGAGGGGGCTCGCGGAGGGGGCGGGACGGTCGCCGGGCGGGGAGGCTGGCTCGGCGCCCGGGGCGGCTCGGCCGTCGCGGCGCCCGGGCCGACATGGGACGCGGGCGGCGGCGCGACCTGCGGGGCGCCCTCTGGCGGGGGCGCGGGCCCCGGGGGCGGGGGGATCGTAGGGGGTCGAGGCGGAGGTGGCACGGCCGGAGGCGGCACGGCCGGAGGCGGCACGGCGGCAGGCGGCACGACGGCAGGCGGCACGGCCGGAGGCGGCGCGCTCGGCGGGCGTGCGGCGGGCGTCAGCGGCTGCACCGTCGAGCGACGCGCCGCCACCTCCGCCGCAGGCATCGTCGCCGGCGGCGGATCCGTCTTGTGCTCCGTGGGCGCCGCGGGCGGAGTCATTGGTGCACCGACGTTCGGTGCACCAACGGACTGTGCGGGCGCGGCGGCCGCCCCTGGCGAGGCTGCCTTGTCGCTCGGCAAACCCTCGCCGAACAGGGCGGGAGGGTCGGCCGGCAGCGGCGCCGCCGGTTGCGCAGGCGCCGGGGCGGCGACGGGGGGCGGGGGCGGCACGCTGCGGCGCTCGGGCGGAGGCGTGGTGCGCCGCTCACGGGGCGGCGGAGGCGGCGGGAGGCTCTTGCGCTCCGAGCTCGGCTCGGCGGCCTCCGGGGGAGGGGGGATGCTCTTGCGCTCGGCGCCATCGGGCGGAGGAGCCCCACCAGCTGCCACGGCCGCACCGGCAGCGACCGACTGCGCCGTGGCGCCGGGCGGGAGCGTCGGCTTCCGTGTCGGCGGGGGCGGAGGCGTGCGCCCCTCACGCGGGCCCGAATCGTCGGCCAAGCTCGCGAGGCGGGAGCGGGCGGCCGCCTCGAAGGTCGGCCCGTCCGGGGCACCCGTAAGGGTCGCGGTGCGCTTCGGCGCCGGGGGGGGCGGCGGCGGTGGCTTGCGCTTCAACGTCACGTCGATCGGCGGCGCCGAGGTCAGGATGTCGGACTCGTCGGAGACCGCGTCGGGCCGATGGCCGATGGTCCTCGGCGCCGGCTCCTCGGGGGGCGCCTCGTCTCCCCAGGGATCGAGGATCGGGGCGCGGTGCTTCTTCCGTGAGGCCTGCATCGCGGCGGGCGAAATGGCGGCCATGACCGCGGAGACCCCGGTGGATTGAACCGCCGCGGGCTCAGGGGGCGCTGCGGCCGACTGGGCTTGGACCACCCCGGCGGGGGGCGCCCCATGCGGCCCGGCGGCGGCGCCGTGAGGTAGCGCCTGGGGAGAGCTCGGGATCACGCCGGCCGGTGGCGAGGCGGCGAGGCTCTGGCCGCCCGCGATGGGCTGCGGCGCCGAGGGCGTCGCGGCGACCGCCGGCCCAGCGACCGAGGGTGCGGGGAAAGCAGCTGGAGCCCCCGCCGCTGGGGGCGCTGGCGCCGCGGCGACGGGCGTCGCGGCGACGGGCGGTGGTGCGAACGGAGCCGGAGGCGGTGCCGACGGTCGCGTGGGCGCCGCGCTCGGCGGCGCCTGCACGGCGTGATGCTGTCCCGAGGTCGCCGGGCCTCGGTTTGGCACCGGGTACTGGCCCGACGCGGTCGGGTTGAACGGCCTGGCCGGCGCTCCACCGCTGGTGGGCGCGGCTTGTCGCTGAGGCGCGGCCTGCGGGGCGACGCTCTTCGGCGCGGGCGCTCCCGGCGGAGGTTGCTGGCCCCAACCCGCGGAGGCGGGCGGCGCCGCGGTAGGGAACGCGACGACGGGCGAGGTCTGCGTGGACGCGAGCGGGTGCGCCGGCGGCGGGCCGTAGGGTGCGGAGGCGTGCGGCCCGGCGAGCGCGCTCGCGGCCGCGAGCGCCGGGCCGAGATCGTGGGTCTCCTCGTCGCTCAGCTCCTCGTCCGGCTCGATCAGCTCGGCCTCCGCGGCCGCGACCGGTGGTGGCTTGGGGGGCCTCGTGGCCGACACGTGCGGCATCGGCGGCGTCGTGCCCGCGGCCGATCCGACGGGCCGAGGCGCGGTGGACGGCGGCGCGACGCTGCCGGGCGTCGCGAAGAGCTGCTCGAGGTCGACGGCCCGCTTGGCCAGGTCGGCGGCGCGGTGGTCCTGACCTGCCGACGCCGCAGCTTCGGCCGCGCGGCGGATCCAAACCAGCGCTTCGCGCATCTCGCCGCGTCCCCAGAGGGCCGTGGCGGTCTGGAGCCCCCAGACGACGTCTTCGGCGTCCTCGGGGCGGGTCTCGGGTAGGAGCGACAGCTCGTCCCCCATGCGGAGGAGACAAGACGTATCACAGCGCGCGTCCGAGCAAGACGCGTTTCGGTCGTCCCCTCAGGCGCTGACGCGCTTCTTCAGGACTCGGCGGAACCCGAAGCTGCAGGCGCGCGCCTGGGCGCCGACCTCCCGAACGCCCACGGTGCTGGGCAGCTCCCCGGGCATCCGCCGGGCGAGGTAGCCGATCAACGTGAGCCCCGCGGTGCGGGCCTCATCGGGGAGATCGCACTCGCGAAGCAGACCAGCCAGCTCGGCGATCAGGCGCGTCCGGTCGCACTCGTCCCGCATGCTCTCTGGGCGTATGAAGCACTTCTCCGACAAAGTCAAAGGAGCTGGGCGGCCTCCCACGCGGTCTTTCCCGACGCAAACGGCGTGCCCTCGGTGAGGCTGCCTCGCGTCCCGAGTGGGAGATGAACGGATGATGGCCTCTGCCGCCGAGTCGCGCATGTGTCCTTCCCGAAGGCGACCGATCCCGCCGGCCGCGCCCCTCATCGTACGCCTCCGGACGGCCCGGAGCCCCCGGTTCACAAGGCCGCGACGAGGACTTCGCGATCTTTTGCGCCGTTCGCGGGTCCCACCAGGCCCCGCCGCTCCATGGCCTCCACGAGCTTGGCGGCCCGGTTGTAGCCGATCCCGAGCTTTCGCTGGAGCCACGAGGTCGAGCAGCGGCGGGTGTCGGCGACGATCCGGACCGCCTGGTCGTACATCGGATCCCCCTCGAGATCCTCGGCTCCCTCCTCTTCGCCGTCCTCGTCGCGGGGACGGAGGATGCTCTCGTCATAGACGGGCTTGCCCTGCGTCCGGAGGTGGTCGGTGACGCGCTGGGCCTCCTCCTCCGAGATGAACGGGCATTGGACGCGCCGCACCTCGTTGGTGCCGTTCATCTTCACGAGCATGTCGCCCCGGCCGAGGAGGTGCTCGGCGCCCTGCTCGTCCAGGATGGTCCGGCTGTCGACCTTCTGCGAGACGCGGAACGCCACGCGGGTGGGGAAGTTCGCCTTGATCATGCCCGTGATGACGTCCACGCTCGGGCGCTGGGTCGCGAGGATGACGTGCATCCCGGCGGCGCGCGCCTTCTGCGCCAGGCGGGCGACGCACGCCTCCACGTCCTTGCCCTGCTGCATCATCAGGTCGGCGAACTCGTCGATGACGATCACGATGTACGGGAGCTTCTTCGGCGGCTCCGCGTCGCTGCCGTCCTTCGCCGCGGGGACCTCCACCTCGGCTCCGTTCGCCCCGACGGCCGACACCACGCTCGGCCCCCGGGGCGCCTTCGCCTCGCCGCGGAGCACACGCTCGACGAAGCCGTTGTACGTCGTGATGTTCTTCGTCCCGGCCCCAGCGAACATCATGTACCGCCGCTCCATCTCGTCGACGGCCCACTTCAGGGCGTTGGCCGCTTGCTTCATGTCCGTCACGACGGGAAGGAGCATGTGCGGGATTCCGTCGTAAGGCGCGAGCTCGACCACCTTGGGATCGATCATGAGCAGCCGGAGCTCCTCGGGCGGCTTGCGGTAGAGCAGGCTGACGAGGATGACGTTCAGCCCCACGCTCTTGCCGGCCCCCGTCGCGCCGGCCACGATGACGTGCGGCATCGACGCGAGGTCTGCGAAGTAGGGCGCGCCCACGATGTCGCGCCCCATCACGCAGGGTAGCGGCGCCTTCATCTCGACGAACCTGCGATCCTCGACGAGCTCGCGCATGTTGACCGGCGCGCGCTTGGCGTTGGGGATCTCGAACCCGATGCGGTTCTTGCCCGGGATCGGGGCGATGATGCGCACCTTGCGGGAGAGGCCGAGCGCGAGGTCGTCCGCCAGGCTCGCGACCTTCGACACCTTGGTGCCCGCCGCCGGCGACACCTCGAACGTCGTGACCGTGGGCCCCGGGTGGATCTCCTCGACCCTGCCGCTCACTCCGTAGTCGGCCAGCGTCTTCTCGAGCAAGGCGGCGGTCTGCTTGAGCTGCTCCTCGTTGACGACGATCGCTCCGCCCTCGGGAGGCTCGAGGAAATCCAGCGAAGGCAGCTTGAAGCCTGCGCTGGACGTCGTCGAAGGCTTGGGCCCCTTCAAGGTGACGCGCGCGGCGGAGGTGTCCACGATCTTCACCGCCTTCGGCGCCGCCGGCCTGGACTTGGGGCTCGTCGCGACGGGCATGAGCGGCGACGGGGTCTCCACGTCCTCCGTCACCGGCGCCGGCGTCCCCGCCACCGGCGCGGCTTCCCTGGGGGAAGGAGTCGGAGCTTCGTGCGCGAGCGAGAGGAGTCGTGAGACGTCCACGGGCTCGGGCTCGTCTCGCTCCGCCGGCGGCTCGACCTCCCCCGCGTCGTCGCTGAGCGCGGCGATGATCGCGTCCGGCTCCTCCGGTCGCTTGATCTGGGGCTCGTCCACCTCTCGTTGCTCCCGCTCGAGCGCTCGAGCCTGCTCCCAGGCAGCCGCGACGCGCCGCGCGCCGTCGGCGCCCTTCTCCTTCGCTCGCGCCGCGACTGCGATGGCGCTGCGCGCGCCCTCGATGAACGAGAAGGACGCGCGCGCCACGAGGATGAGGGCGATCAACGTCAGCCCGATGATGTAGGACCCCAGGCTGCTGAAGAGCGCCCGCATCAGCTCGCCGGCGTGCGCGCCGAGGAGCCCGCCGAAGGGCATCGCGCCGAAGGCCTGCGCGTCGGGGAGGGCGACGTGCGCGAGGGCGGCGGCGATGGTGACGATGGCGACGTCGCCGAGGAACCGCAGGCCCCCGGCGCGGGCGGACCTCGGCCGCGCCGCCGCGTCCGTGACGAGCGCGAGGCCGACGGCGGCGAGCTCCACGGGGAGGATCCACGCCGCGAACCCCACCGCCGTGACCAGCACCTCGGCCACGGTCGCCCCGACGGGGCCGACCCAGTCGGCGCCGCGCACGTCTGCGTTCTGCGGATCACCCTGGTAGGACAGCAGCGCCAGGGCCGCGTAGAGCGCGCACGCGAGGAAGCCGACCGCGGCGCTCTCTCGGGCGAACGAGTGCGCCATGCGCGTGAGCGAGCCCGCGGAGTCGGGGGCCGGTTCGCGCGCCGGCGGGCGCGGCTCTCCCCGGGGGCGCTTCGTGGGCGCCGCCACGGCCTCGGCCTCGGCCTTGGAGGACAGGAAGGGGATCCACATCGCTGCGCGAGAGGTCCCGTCATATGTCGGGTCTGGTAGCCGCGGCCAAGTTCGCTTGGACGGTTCAGGCCCTCTGCGCGGCGGGCACTGCGAATCCGGTCAGCCCAGCCGCCTCGGCGACCCCGGAACCACGAAAAATCTTTGGTGTATCGGCAGGGACAAGTACCATGTTCGCTCCTTCGGGGACGAACGACGGAATGCGAAAGAACGGCACGGTAGGGCGGCTTCAAGCATGGCGCTTTGCATCCCCGCTCGCGGCCGCGGTCCTCGCGACTTGCGCGCTGGGCGCGCTAGCGAGCTGTCGGGTCGATGAGGAGAACATCCACAGGTGGGAGGGGACGCAGAACGGCCCCACCCGTCTGAAGGCGGTGCTGCTCGCCCCGAAGTACGAGACGCCGCTCCGGGTGGAGGCGGCGCTGTCGCTCATCCGGATGAAGCCGCGGGGCGGCAGGACGGTGGGTATCGAGATCCTCGCGGACACCCTGTCCGAGATCCCGCCGGAGGAGCGAGCCCCGATCCTCGCCGGTCTCATCCCGGCCATGGTCAGCGAGCTGAAGAAGCCGCCGCCCACGGTCCAGGCCGGGCAGGCCGCCCCCCCGGACCCGACCATCGCCTTCAAGGACGCCGCCTACGCGATCCTCACCTACGAGAAGCAGGTCTTGCTCGCGGACGAGGCGCTGAAGGCGTCCTTGAAGACCGCGCTCATCGACTGGGCCATGGCGGACTTCGAGCGAAGGCTCGAAAACCGCATCCAGACCTACGGGATGGAGCAGCTCCTCAGGTACCTCGGGCCGGAGGCCGTGGTCGGGCTGCCGAAGCTCCTCACCCGGGACTCGCGCAACCTGGAGAAGATCGCCGGGTTGATCTCCGACCTGGGCACGGACGCGACCAAGGAGGCGGCCTCCGCGGCCTTGGTCGACGTGGCCAAGTACGTCATCAGCGACGAGTGGGTGAAGGTGAAGACCCCGCAGCTCGAGGAGGCCAACAAGCGCTCCAAGCTCGAGCCCACGGCCGATCAGTTCAAGGCTCAGCTCGAGCAGTACCAGGACGAGGAGCTGATGCGCGTCTTCGGCACGCTCAAGCGGGTGGGGGGCCGCGCGGCGGTCGACTTCTGCCTCGATTTCGCCCGTGAGCCGAAGCACAAGAAAGAGCGCCGCGCCGCCAGCCTGGCCGCCCTGGAGCTACGCCTGGACCCGAAGAAAGAGGAGGACATGAAGCGCATCTTCGAGATCGCGCTGTCCGACTCGCCCCCCGAGGTGCTCGACCTCGCGTTTCGCCGCATCGGAGAGATGCCTCGCGAAAAAGTGGTCGATCGGCTCTACGAGGGGTTCAAATCCGACAAATGGAAGGTCCGACGAGCCTCGGCGTCGATCGTGCTGAAGATGAGCACGCTCAAGCAGCTCGACGAGTTCATGGCCAAGCTGCCCGCCAAGGACGTCAAGGGCTTCGGCATGCCCGAGGCGATCACCTACGGCGCCATGATCGGCGATCTGAAGGAGGGGACGCACCGCGAGCTGCTCGCCAAGTTCATCACCGACCCGTCGCCGGCGGTGCGGACGACCGCGATAAGCTTCTACCTCACGCACGGAACGGCGGCCGACTCGGCCGCGCTGACCGCGCTGGAGTCGGACCCGATGCCGGTGCCGGTCTGCGACACCGACCCGGACTGCAAGTGGGCCTGCTACGTGCCGAAGGATCCCGCGAAGCCAGACGACAAAGAGCTGAAGGACCTGAAGAGCATCGGGGACTACGTGAAGCTCTGCGTGCATCCGGCGATCAAGGACCGCGAAGCGGCGAAGAAGGCGGCCGAGCAGAAGGCCACGGAGAAGAAGTGAGCATCCACCGATGAGCGCGGATCCGAACAAGAAGAGCGCCCGAACGTTCCAGTGTCGGGATGTCCTGTGGGAGACCTTCGAGCAGATGGCCCGCGAGCTCGAGTGCTCGATCGACTACCTGATCAACGAGTCGATGAAGCAGTACGCGCGGCAGCGCAGCTACAGCCCGAGCCCCGGTCCCCGCACGCCGTTCCCCGGTCAGGCGTTCCAGACGGGCCCGCAGGGCGGGCCTCCGATGCCGCCGCAGCCCCCCGCGATGCCCCCCCAGATGCAGCAGCCTCCCTACGGCGCGCCGCAGCCGCCGCAGGGGTACGGTCAGCACCCGCAGTACGGCCAGCCCCAGCAGCCGGGCAGTCGGATGCCGCCTCCTCCGCCGGGGATGCCACCCGGTCCGCCGCCGATCCCTGGACCGCCGGGGAGCCCCAAGCGAGGAAGCCTGCCGCCGCCCCCCCCCGGGCCCCGCCCGCCCGGCGCTCCCGCGAGCGTGCGCGCGCCGGCGCCCCCGCCCCCGCCCCCAGGGGGAGGCATGCCTCGCAAGCCGCCGTCCGTTCCTCCCCCGCCGCCGCCGCCGAACCAGTTCCAGCCGCCGCCGGCGCCGAACTACTACCAACAGCAGCAGCAGCAGCAGTTCGCGCCCCCGCCGCCTCCCCCGCCCGGATACGGGCCGCCCCAGGGCTACGGCGCGCCGCAGCAGCAGCAGCAGCAGCCTCCGCCGATGGCGCAGCCGGCGCCCAACAACAGCCAGCTCAACATCATCTATCAGGGCCAGCGCTTCCCCGTGACGAAGGATCGGTTCATCGTCGGCCGCGGCAAGCAGTCGAGCGACATGACGATCAAGGATCCGAACGTGTCGCGCCAGCACGCGATGGTCGAGTTCCTCAACGGGCAGTACTACATGGTCGACATGGGCTCGACGAACGGCGTCGAGTACAACGGTCAGCGCATCGCGAGGAAGGCGATCGCCGAGGGTGATCTCTTCCGGATCTGCGACCACGAGATCCGCTTCTCGTATCGCTGATCCCGTGGAGACCGGGTCTCCGCCGCGCGTGCCTCACGACCCGCCGAGCCGGGCCGCCCCGGCGCTCGCCGCGTTCGCCTTGGCGGTCTCTCTGCCTGTCGGGGCGGGCGCCTCGCCCGGGGACGCGGGCCCGTGGACCGACGCGGACGCCGCGACCCCCGAGTGGGCGACCGCCGTGCGCATCGTTCGCACCGACGAGAGCATCCTCGTGGAGCCGAAGGGCGCGGCGGCTCGGCGCGGCTCCGCCGCGCGTGAGAGTCGGCTGCCCTTCTTCGCCGCGCGCACGGGCCCCGGGTGCCGCGCGCCTTGGTTCAACGTCGGGCCGAGCGCGTGGGTCTGCGGCGACCACACCGAGCTCTCGCGCGGCGCCCCGGTGCCGGCCACCTCGCGGACGTTCGAGCCCAGCGCCGACGGGCTGCCTTATCGGTACTACTTCGTCGGCCCCGACGGATCCCAGGGCTACCGCAAGCTCGTCGAGGTCGAGGTCGGCCAGGCGGACGCCCAGCTCGAGCCAGGGTTCGCCGTGGCGGTGATGGAGGAGCGCGTGGTCGACGGAGCCCGGTACGGGCTCACCGGCAACGAGCTGTGGGTGCCGATGCGGGATCTCTCGCCGACGCGACCCTTCTCGTTCCAGGGGGCCGAGCTGCAGCACGGCGGGGATAGATCCATCGGCATCGCCTGGGTGGGCGTCACGAGCGCGCGGGTCTACTCCGGCCCCAGCGCGGCGAAGCCCACGAGCGAGTCGCTCGCGCAGTTCGTCAAGGTGCCGGCGTTCGAGGAGAGCGGCACCTTCCAGAAGTTCACGCGCGTCGGCGAGGACAAGTGGGTCCTCTCCAAGGACCTCAAGCGCCCGACGTTCGCCGATCCCCCAGAGGACGTCGACGTCCTCGCCGGCGAGCGGTGGATCGACGTGGAGCTCGCGACGCAGACCCTCGTCGCCTACGAGGGCGCGAAGCCCGTGTTCTCCACGCTCGTCTCGACGGGGAAGGGACGCCCGGGGTCCACCAGCGAGACGCCGAAGGGCACGACCCGCGTCTGGGTCAAGCTCGCGTCGGCGAACATGGACAACCTCGAGGACGAGAACGCCAGCCGCTTCTACCGGATGGAGAACGTCCCCTACGTCCAGTACTTCGCCAAGGGCGTCGGGCTCCACGGCGCGTTCTGGCACCGGTCCTTCGGCAACGTGCGGAGCCATGGCTGCGTGAACCTCGCGCCCCTCGACGCCCAGCGGCTCTTCTGGTTCACCTCCCCGCGTCTGCCCGCGGGCTGGACGGCGGTCCTGCCCAGCGACCGCGAGCGCGGCAGCGTCGTCCGGGTTCGCTGACGTGGTCGCGATCTTCTCCACGATCCGCGAGCTCGACCGACTGCGGCAGATCAACGTCGTCCTGTTCCGGCACGGCTTCGCCGACGTCGCGCGCCGCATCGGGCTCGGGTTGCGGTCCTCCAAGGCGAAGGCGGGCGCGGAGGAGGAGGAGGCCGAGCCGCGGCTCGAGAGCGATCCGCCCGAGAGACCCGACCCGCGGGAGCTCTCCAAGAGCCCGATGGCCGAGCGCGTCCGGCTCGTCGCGATGGACCTCGGCCCCTCCTTCGTCAAGCTCGGCCAGATCGCATCGACGCGGTCGGACGTGCTGCCGCGCGAGTGGATCGTCGAGCTGAAGAAGCTGCAGGACGAGGTCTCCCCGCTCCCTTCGGACCAGATCCGCGAGGCCATCGAGGCGTCGCTCGGCGCGACGATCGACTCTCTGTTCGAGTCCTTCGACGACCAGCCGCTCGCCGCCGCGTCCATCGGCCAGGTGCACCGCGCCGTGCTCCGGCACGAGGACGGTCCGCAGCAGGTCGTCGTGAAGGTGCAGCGCCCCGGGATCCGGACGACCGTCGCGAGCGACGTGGAGCTCCTCCACCACCTGGCCCGGCTGGTGGAGCGGACCATCCCGGAGTCGAGGACGTATGCACCTCGGGGGCTCGTCGAGCAGTTCGACCGAGCGATCACGGCCGAGCTCGACTTCACGCTCGAGGCGGAGAACGCCGAGCGCTTCCGCAAGAACTTCGCGGGCGATCCGTCCGTGCGCTTCCCGCTGCCGTACCGGGGCGCCTCGACGAAGGAGGTCCTCACGCTCGAGCTGCTGCCGGGGAAGAAGGTCTACGACGCCATCCGCGACGACGGCTTCTCGGGGGAAAGGATCGCGAGCACGGCCTTGCGCGTGCTCATCAAGATGATCTTCGAGGACGGCTTCTTCCACGCGGACCCCCACCCCGGGAACATCCTGATCTCGGGGGAGCCGGACGCGCCCGTGCTCGGGCTCATCGATCTGGGCATGGTCGGGCGCCTGTCGCCCGAGATGCGCGACCGGTGCGTCGACATGATGGTCGCGCTCGGCCGCAACGATCAGGAGGCGCTCGCCGACGCCCTGTACGCGATCGGGACGCCGACGAAGCGCGTCGACATGCGAGCGTACCGCGCGGAGGTGGCCACCCTGAGCGACAAGTACCTCGGCAAGCAGCTCAAGGACCTGGAGCTCAACCGCCTCATCGCGGATCTCGTCGGGGGCGCGAAGAAGTTCGGCCTGGAGATCCCGCCCGACTTCATGCTCGTCGGCAAGGCGCTCATGACGATCGAGGGCGTGGGCAAGGAGATCCACCCCGAGCTCGACGTCCTCGAGGAGGCGAAGCCCTACTTCCTCGAGCTGCTGAAGAAGCGGTACTCCCCCCAGCGGATCGGCAACGATCTCCTCCGCGGCATCGAGCGTCTCGGCGGGGCGACCTACGATCTGCCGCAGCTCGGCCGCGAGGTCCTCGACGACGTCCGCATGGGGCGCCTCAGCATCCAGACGACCGACACGCGCCTCCCGACGGCGCTCGACCGGCTGGGCCGGCGCCTCTTCTCCGGCTTCGTCGTCGCAGGGCTGGCCGTCGCCGGCGCGATCCTCGTGATGAGCGGGGAGCGGACGCTCGGCTACGCGCTCTTCTGCGTCGCCGGCGTCGGGCTCTTCGCGCACATCGCGCAGGATCTCGCGCGTCGCTGGGGCTGACGCGCGCGGCGAAGCTACCGGGTCGTGAGCTGGATCCAGAAGGCCGGAACTCGGCGGTCCGGCGTCATGGCGACGCGCTGCGTCCGCTCGCACGTGAGCGCCCTCCCCGCGACCCGGACGAGAGCCTCGGAGGGGACGTCGTTCGCCGCGCGGAGCACGAGCCGATCGAGGCGAAGGTCGGTCGCCTCTCGGTGGGCGCCGCGCTCGCTCCAGGACGCGCAGAGCCGCTCGCCGAGGGGATCGTCGAGGGCGAAGCGCTGCTCGTGGAGCACGCTCGATCCCCTCCGCCAGGTGAGGGCGATCCCGGAAGCGCTCACGTCGAGGAAGGCCACCTGGGGGAGGGTCTCCTCTGCCGGCGGCCCCGAGAGCGAGAAGGGATCCTCGATCTCGGGCGCGACCTCTACGATGAGCCGCGGCTCCGCCGCCGACTGCAGCGAGAGCTTGGCGTAGCCCGCGAGGGCCATCGTCTTGAAGACGCTCTTGAGCGCCAACGCGGGAACGCCGCTCTCCGCGCGGAGGCCGGCGATCCCGGGGAAGGGGCGGTCCCGGTGCTTGGCCACCCACTCTTCCCGCCGCGCCGTCAGCCGATCGAGGAGCGCTTCGATCTTCTGCACGCGACCGCTCTCCAAGGTTGCCGCGACGCTCCCGGCTGCCTGGCCGTCCACCCGAACCTGCTGCGCGTCGAGGCTCACGATGGGCCACGGGCCCTCGGAGTCCGCGGCGGACGCGGGCCGCGGCGCTGGGGCGGGCTCCGGCGCGCCGGCGGGGGAGAGGTCGATCGGGTACGTGACCCGGACCACGCCGCCGTCGGGCGGGGGAAAGCTCAGGAGACCGAACGCGCGGGCCACACAAGCGGCGACTGCAAGATCCGCGAGGTCGCTCGTGTGCTTCACGCCGCCCACGGCTCCGGTCGAGGAGATCGTGAAGGTGACCGTCACCCGTCCGCGCAGATCGGGGGCCTTCTCGAGCCCCGCTGCGTAGCAGCTCCTGAAGCGGGCATGGTTCTGGCGCACGATGCGCTGGATCACCTCCGGCGGCAGGCGCCCCTCTACGGAGGCCGCGGAGGACTTCAGGCGAGGAGCCGAGGAGCCCGGCCCCGCCGTCGGCTCCGCGACCTGGCCGGGCGCGTAGAGCGGGCTCGGGCCGCGCGCCGCGTCGGTCTCCGCGACGTCCCGCGCCGCTCTCCGCAGCCGCTCCTGGAGCACCACGTCGGGGCCGGGGCCGACGGGCGCCGTCTCCGAGGCCGCGCTCGCGCGGGCGCTGGCCTCCCGGTCCGAAGGGGGCTCCGACGTGCACCCCGCGGCGATGAAGTACGGCAGGAGGGCGCTCACGCGCGGTCGCATCGCCCGGGAGCCTAACAGGGCGTGGAGAGCTGGGGTCGCGCGCGCGCCTCGCCGGCGCCGCCCATCGGGGCGCGCGTGATCGGCGAGCCCGCGTAGCGGTGGTCCTCAGCCGACGGGCGCTCGGTCGAGCTCGAGCGCCGCGTAGATCTCGCGCTCCATCTCCTGCAGCGCACCCGCGCCGAGACCCGGCGCGCCGAAGAGCTCCAGGTGGAGATCGCCGCGAAAGCCGAACGCTACGACCAACGGGATCGAGAGCCCCCTCACGTTCGGCCCCACGATGCGCAGCGCCGCGATGTCGTCCCCGAACGCGCGGACCCCGTCGTCGATGCGCCCGACGTTCGTGAGGATGAGCCCGTGGCGCAGCGGGAGCTCGACGATGACGGGGCTCACGGCGCCGACGAGGGAGCGCGTGATCGCGTGCGGCACGGCGGCGGCGAGGAGCTGGGGGCCGAGCACGAAGGCGGGGCCCGCGAGGCCCCTTCGCTGCGCGGAAGTGAGGGCGCTCACCGCGGCGGCGGCCCTGGGGAGGTCGCGCGTGTCCTCGCGGCGCACGACCGCGCTCAGGATCGACGAGGAGTTCGCGGCGATGAGGCGCGCCGTACGGCCGTAGCGCCGGAGATCCATCGTGTAGGTCACGACGACCGAGCGGCGCTCGGAGCGGGTCGCAGCCACCCGCGCGAAGACCGCGACGAGCAGGTCGTTCACGCTGGTCCGCGGGGGCAGTCGGCCGCGTACTTCGGCGAGCTGGTCCGCGGTGATGAGCACGTGCCTCCAGCACGTCGCGCGATCGCCGGAGGCGGGGTAGTCGCGGAGGCGCGGCGCCGCGGAGAGGTGACGGAGCGGCTGCAGCGCCGTCGCGCCGAGGTCGCGGATCAGGACCGGGAGGTGGAACCAGCGGAGGCGCTCGAGGACGCTCCAGACGTCACGGCGGCGGTCGACGGGGAGGCTCGGCGCGACGCCGTAGAGGTGGGAGCCGAACACGTGGCCGACCGCGGCGACGCCCGCCCCGTCGACCGCGAGGTGGAGGACCGAGAGGATCAGCCGGGTGCCGCGCTCTCGGGGCAGGGCGACGACGCGGATCGGGCGCTCGACGGTGGGCGCGAGATCGTGCCTGAGCCAGTGCTCCGTGCGCGCCTCGAGGTCTCCGGCGTCGACGTGGACGGCGCTCGAGACGGGAGATTCGACGGGGACCCAGCGGTCGCGCCAGAAGCCGGGCCGATACCGCCGGCCCAGCACCGGGAAGTCGGCGATGGTGGCCGCGAGAGCTCGCTCGAGCTCCGTGCGCTCGAGCCTCCGGCGGAGATCGATGACGGCGTGGATCGCCAGGTCGCCGTACCGAGGGATCGCGGCGAAGAGCGCCGCGTCGATGAGCTGGGCGGAGTCCATCCGTTCGGAGAACGTACGCGGACTCGCGCCCCGCGTCCCGCGCGTCAGCGGCGCGGGTCGACGACGCGCGCCGAGACGAGCAGCGGCGGCAAGCTCCTGAGGTGCTCGGCGCCGAGATCACGCACGCATGCGAGGAGGCGCTCCGACGCCTGTGCGTCCACCCTCTTCGGGTCGGGGGTCGCCTCGACCTTCGCCGTCCGCGTGTCGATCTGCAGCCCGAGCGGTCGGGTCAGCGGGCCGGTCTCGCGGCACCCGTCGAGCACGGCGGCCAAGCGGAGCCGCAGCTCCGCGCGAGGGTCCTTCGCGGCGGCCTCCCGCGACCTCGCGACGCGCTCGAGGCTCGCCTTGGCCTCTGCGACGGACTTCTCTTCGGGGGACGCGAGATCGACGAGGGCCTCGAGCGCGCGCGTGGCGCCGTCCCAGTCGCGCCGCCGCTCGGCGTCCTTCGCCAGCTCGGCTGCCACGAGCACGGCGAGCGGCTTGGGGATCGCCGGAGAGAGGTCCGTGGGACGCTGGCTCACGAGCGCGCGCGCGATGAAGTCCGTGAGGCTCATCGGATCGGGGTCGTCGCCGAACGGAGCGCTCGTCGCGGCCAGGGTCGCGCTGGTGGCGGCGGCGCTCAGGCTCTCGCTCGCGCGCGCAGCTTCGGCGTCCACGTAGGCGAGCTCGTGCGCGGCGAGGGCGGCGACGATCGGATCGGAGAGCGGCCCTCCCAGCTCGACCGCCCGCGTGTACCAGGCGCGAGCCCGGGCGGGATCCAGCGAGAGCGCGCCGAGCCGGTAGGCCGCCTCCGCGCGGAGCGACGGCTCGTCCGACAGCGCGAACAGGCGCTCGAGCGCGGACGCGGCGGCGCCGTGCTCTTCCAGACCGTCCAGGACGCGCGCCATCTGGGTCAGGGCCGTCGCGCGGAGCCGGGGGGACGCCTCCGCGTCGTCGGCGACCTGGGAGAAGAGCCGCATCACCGGGACCACCTGCGCCGCGACGCGCTCGGCGGGGATACCCGCTTCCAAGGCGGCTGCGAGGGCGACGCGCACCCCCGCGTCTCGATCCGCGTCTGCGACCGCCTCGAGCGCGTCGACCAGGCGCTCGCGCGCTCGTTCGGCGGAGACCTCGAGCGCGGGCAGACGATCCTCGAGCTCGGCGATCGCGGTCCGGTCGCACGCCGAGAGCGCCGGGCCACCCGCCGTCGCCGCCGCGACCGCCGCGCGTGCCGCGGCGAGGCCGCGCTCGACATCCCACCGCGCCCGCGTGGCGGCGCGCCACGCCTGCCACGCCTCCCCGTGCGCGCCGCGCAGAGAGACGACGTCGTCCGCGACGCCGCGGTGGCTGATCTGCGGCTTGATGCGCGGTGGGCCGTGGCGCGCCACGATGATCCAGCCGGGGTGTTCCACGTCGCCGACGTCGAGGCGGCGCGCCGGCGTGGTGAGGCCCGCGTGGGGGACCACGAGGCGCGCGAGCGCGACCGCGACCGGGGGCTCGCGCGGCGCGGGCGTCGCCGCCACCTCCGCGGGCGTCGGGCACGGCGGAGGTTCGATCGCGGCGGGCTGGGTCGTGGTCGCCTCCGTCCCCGATCCACCGAGCGGCGCGGCGGCGGTGAGGCAGCCGAGCGCCGCGGACGAGCAGGCCGCGAGGCACCCCCACCGCAGGCCGACGCGCGTCCATCGCTCCATCGCCCCATGAGACACCAGCGCGCCGGAGCGCGCATGCCAGGAGCGTGATCGCCGTCGCTTCACCCTCGTGAGGCCGCGAATTTCTTGACCGGCGGGCGGGGAGGCTGGGCTACCGTTCCTGCGTGAGGACCGCCCGGGGGACCGCCGTCGTGGGTCGCGCGCGCCGTGGGCGTCCATGAGCGGCCCCACCTCCCGCGATGGCGCGCAGCCTTCCCTGGGCCGCGTGGGCGGCGCCTACGGCGCCGATCCGCAGATCGAGGCAGTCCGGAGGCTCCGCCTCCTCACCGTCGCCGCCTCGGTCGCTCCCGCCGTCGCCGTGCTCGTCATGCTGGCCCTGTCGCCGAAGGGCTCGCCGATCCACGAGGCGAGGGGGTTGACCGTCACGGTGATGTGCACGCTCGTCGGGCTCTCCCTCGTCGTGCGGCACTTGCTCGGCCGTGCGGACCTCGGCGTCGGCCTCCGGCTGGACATCGGCTTCGGCTACGAGGTCGTCCTCGCGTTCCTCGTCGCGACGCTCCGTCACTCGTTCCCGTGGGCGCCCGGCGACGGCTTTCGCGAAGTGTCCCCCGTGGCGATCGTCATTCTGCTGTTCGCCGCGCTGATACCGAACCCTCCGCGGCGCACGCTGCTCGCCTCGATGAGCGCAGCCCTGATGGAACCGGCGGCGCTCGGCGTCGCCGTGGCGCGCGGGTTGCCGGCGCCGACGTGGGCGCAGGTGGCCGCGATCGCCTTCGGGCCGATCGCCGTCGCCGTCGCAGCCACCTTCGTGAGCCAGGTCGTCTATGGCCTGGTCAAGAGCGTGGACGCCGCGCGCCGCATGGGGAGCTACCGGCTCGTCGAGCGGCTCGGGAAGGGCGGCATGGGGGAGGTCTGGAAGGCCGAGCACGATCTGCTCGCCCGTCCCGCGGCGATCAAGCTCATCGAGCCGGCGAAGGACCAAGGGGGAGCGGACGTCGTGCGCTTCGAGCGGGAGGCGCAGGCCACGGCCCTGCTTCGATCCCCGCACACCATCCAGGTCTACGACTTTGGCGTGTCGCAGGAGGGGACGTTCTATTACGTGATGGAGCTCATCGAGGGCGTCGACCTGGAGCGCCTCGTCCGCGACGAGGGCCCCTTGCCGCAGGCGAGGGTCCTGCACCTCTTGCGTCAGGTCTGCAAATCGCTCGACGAGGCTCACGACCGCGGGCTCTGCCACCGCGACATCAAGCCCGCCAACCTGCTCGTCAGCGTGTATGGCCGCGAGCGAGACTTCGTGAAGGTGCTCGACTTCGGTCTCGTCAAGGCCGCCGCGGAGCCTGGCCTCGCCGAGCCCGGCGCCCCCCTCACGAAGGCGAACGCGGTGCTCGGGACGCCGCCGTACATGGCCCCCGAGATGGTGCTCACGGGGACCGTGGACGCGCGCGCGGACCTGTATGCCCTCGGGTGTGTCGCCTTCTGGCTCCTTACCGGCCGCCTCGTGTTCCTCGGAGAGACTCCCCTCAAGGTGCTCTTGCAGCACGTCCACGATCCGCCGCCGCCCGCCTCCGCGCACGCCCCCGGCCCCGTGGATCCCGGGCTCGATCGGCTCATCCTCGACTGCCTCGCGAAGGATCCGGCGGAGCGGCCCGCGTCGGCGGAGGTGATCGAGGCGCGCATCCGCGCCCTGCAGGAGGACCACCCCTGGACCCCGGAGGACGCGGAGCGGTGGTGGCGAGACCGCCGACGCTCGAGCGCTCGGTCCCTGGAGACCGCGCCGACCGAGATCGGGCCGTAGCGGTGTGAGCACACCGCCACGACCATGCTCCGCATGGCGAGGCCGCTCGTCGCGCGCGCACAGGTCGGGCTCGGGTCAGCCCGACGACGAGCCTCGGGCGAAGGGCCAACCAGGTCCCCTCGCGCCTCACGCACCCGAGGAGTGGGGAAAATGACACGGCAGCACCCCACTCACCGGGCGGCGGAGCCCTGCCGCGCTGCTAGATTCGCTCCATGGTCAGGATCGACGTCGAGTACCTCGGCGACCTGCGGTGCCGCGCCACGCACGAGCCCTCCGGGAGCGCGCTGCAGACCGACGCTCCGCGCGACAACCACGGCAAGGGCGAGGCCTTCTCCCCCACCGACTCTCTCGCGACCTCGCTCGCGACGTGCATGCTCACGGTGATGGGGATCCACGCGCGCAGAGAGGGTTGGGCGCTGGAGGGCCTCACGGCCCGGGTCGAGAAGCACATGACCACTGCGCCGCCCCGGCGCGTGGCGAAGCTCGTCGTGGGCGTGACGCTCCCCGACCCGGCGGCCCGGGGGCTGTCGGCCGACGCGCGCCTCGCGCTCGTCGCGACCGCCGAGTCGTGCCCCGTCCGCCTCTCGCTCTCGGACGCGGTGGAGGTCGTGACGAGCTACGACCTCGGCGCCTGAGCCGCGCGCGGTCAGCCGCCCGGGCACGTGATCGTGGGGCCGTTCGGGCCGTCCTCGCGGTGCCTCCGCACGCCGCGATCTCGTCCGCGAGGCACGCACACGCGGACGGGTCGCACGCCACGCTCGCGCTGCAGCTCGCGCTCGGGGGACCGCCGATGTCCGAGGTCGTGAGCCGTTGCTCGAGACGGCGTGGTCACACGCGGAGATAGTTGGTGGAGAAACAAATATGGGCGATCGCGAGCAAGAGGCGTCGTTGTGGATCCGATGTGGGGGGGGGGTCCTACCTATTCGCGTCGTCGAAGCGGTTGGGCCTCGACAATCGAGCATGGCGGATCCAGGTTCACTCTCCTCGGCCGATCGGGTCGAGGCGCAAGGGGTGGAGGACGAAATGCGGCGCGTCGAGAGGCAGCTCGGGACGGTGAGCCTTGCGTACGCCGCCCACGTTCGTGCACCGCGAGAGGATCTGTGGAGCGGTGGAGGAGGGAGCACGATGCCGAGGCGAAGCTCGACGCTGGTGTTCGACGAGTTCGTGGTGGGGGCGGTGACGGTCTACACCTCACCCGAGCACAACGATCTGCTGGGACGCACGGAGCGCCTCGCCCTCCAAGCGATAGCAGACCAGGTGACCGGCACGTCGCCGACGCTCCTTGTCCGTCAGGAGCACTCCAGCGACCAAAGGAACTGGAGCGACAAGAGCGGCACCGCCGAGATACCAGCGACGGCGCTGGCCTCGGGCGCCACCAACGTCCTCACCGGGTACGAGCTGGGGACGAACCCGTCGCACGGGTACGTGCGTCTGGAGATCACGCTCGGGGGGACGTCGCCGCAGGCGCACGTCAAGATCTGGGTGACGGGGCGCGACCTGGCGTGAGGAGGAGGGGACGATGCGCCGCTTCGTAGAGCTCGTGTTCGACGACTTCGTGGTGGGGACCGCGAGCGCGTACAGCACCCCGGAGGCCGATCTCTTGCTCGGCACGCCGGACCGATTCGCCGTGCACGCCGTGGTCGACCAGGTGACGGGCACCAGCCCTACGCTCACGGTGCAGGTGGAGCACGGCTCGGATGGGCGAAACTGGTCCTCGAAGAGCGGGACACCGGAGATCAACGTGCAGAGTCTGAGCGCCGCAGCGACGAACCAGTTCACGGGCGTCGAGAGCGGTGCGAGCCCGTCTCACACGCGGGTTCGTCTACGCGTCGCGCTCGGCGGCACGAGCCCTCAGGCGCACGTGAAGCTCTACGTCACCGGCCGAGACAGACCCTAGCGAGGCCGCCCGTGGACGATCGAGAGAGGAACGCGGTGCCGCCCCGGTTCGGGCTCCCACGAACGCCGGGCGCCACGTGGCCGGAGACGGCGCTCGTGTTCGACGACCGCGTGACGGGCACCGCGGACGTCTTCACGTCATCGGACCTCCACTGCGTGCTCGGCGCCAGGGAACGGGCCGCGATCCAGGTCGTCGCCGACGGCGTCACGGGGACCGCGCCCACGCTCACGGTGCAGGTGGAGCACTCGGCCGACGGACGGACCTGGGGCGCCAAGAACACGGTGGCCGAGGTGGACGGCGCGCTCGCCGTCGGGAGCGTGACGAGCCTCGTTGGCTTCGACTCCGGGTCGCGCCCCGCCCACCCCCTGGCTCGGCTCAGCATTCGCTTGGGTGGCACGGCGCCAGACGCCCACGTCCGCGTCTGGGTCACGCTTCGGGATCTCACCTGACGGAGCTCCCCATGGCGCGCCATTTCGTGGAGCTCGTGTTCGACGACTTCGTGTTCGGGGCGGGCGTGGACGCCTACACGGCGTCGAAGTGGGAGGGGGTGCTCGGGAGCGTGTCGCGCGTGGCGCTGCAGGTCGTCGTGGATGAGGTGTCCGGGGGCGGGAGCGTCCTGCTCAGCGTGCAGGCGGAGCACTCCGCGGACGGCCGCACCTGGGCAGACATCCGCACTGCTCCGGAGGTCGAGCGCGCATCGCTCTCCACGACCGGGACCACGGTCGTCGATGGATTCATCGCGTATCCGGAGCCCAACCTGCGGCTCTTGCGGCTCCGCATCTGGCTCGACGGCACCGGGCCCGGCGCCCACGTGAGGGTGTACGCCACCGGCCGCGGGCGGGCCTAGACGCGAGGCATCATGGCGTTCGGCTTTCTCCCCGCCTACGATCCAGACGATGCGCTCGACATCATCGCGTCCGAGGAGGGCCACCTCCGGGTTCGGAGCATCGCGATGCACGGCGCCTCCGCCGCGCCGCTCGTCACCGTCGTGCTGCTGCCCGGCTCCGGGCCTGAGCAACGCACGGTGCTCGACGTGGGTCTCCTCGGTGTCCCCGCCCTGCTGGCCGCCCAAGCGGCCGAGGGCTTTCACGCCGTCAAGATCTCGGCCACTGGGGACGAGCAAGGCTTCGTGTACGGGTTCGTCTTCGAGAAGCGCGCCACGCCGACCGCAGTCTCCGCCGTGGTGGTGCCCGATCCGAAGACCGAGTTCGGAGCCGTCCTCGGCGCCGGGGTCCCGCTCTCTCTCGACGTCTTCTCGTTCGGGCTCCCCGCGGGGGGGGCGTCGGTGCCGTTCTACGCGATGGTGGTGGATCCGAGCCCGACACGGAGCTTCCCCTTCGCGATTTACCGCCAGCCGGGTGGGGCCTCGTCTTTCGCGCAGTCGGCGTTCTACGAGGCGATGCAGCGGGGCTGGGCGCGTCCGGAGATCGTCGTGCCGGGACCGACCATGATGCGCCTCGCGGACGAGAAGCCGCCGCTCCTCGCCGACGGCCCGCCGCTCCTGCAGCAAGGGCTGGACGCGTTGCTCGTGGGCCTCGGGTACCAACCGAACGACCTCGTGCTCCCGCCCGACACGCTGAGCCTGTGGCTCGGCGACACGTACGAGCCGTGGCCGCCCCAGATGGCCCAGTCGTCGTTCACCGGGGGGGTGCGCTGCCACGGCCCGATGCAGCTCTACGCGATGCTCGACCAGATCCAGGAGCTCTCCGTGTTGAATCGCTGGCCGATCCACGTCGGGGCGAACGGCGTGGGCGATGCGACGTGGTTTTGCGTCCTCTCGGCGCCCGCCGGAATGACGAAGCCGCTCGGCCGGAAGACGACCGTCGTCGGACCCCTCGTCGACCTCGCGAGCGCGGGCGGCCTTCCTCAGGTCGACCTCGGTGCCTTCGGCGCTGGGTCGAACGATGCGAGCGCGCGCGCGGACACGTCGCCAGCCGACGTCGAGCCCCGCGCGGGCCGTTCGGAGGGCGCTCCCGCCAGCGGGTGGCTCGGGAGGGTTCCGCGTCCTCCGCGCGGCCCGACGGGTGGCGGTCCCCCGCCCACGCAAGCCACCGAGATCGTGCCGACGGTCTCGACCCTCCAGGCGCCGAGCTTCGTGGACTTCCTGGAGAGCAAGCTGAACGCGACGGGCGCGCGCGTCGGCGTCGCGGTGGTCGCCCGCAATGGCCGCTGTGTGCACGCCACGGCGGTGACCCGGGCCGAGGAGGGATACCCCGTCGCCTCGGTGCACTCCAACCTGCGCATCGGCAGCGTGTCGAAGCCCCTGACAGGGATGGCGATCGTGGCGGCCGCGGTCGCGGTCCCGGACGGGCTCGCGACGACGGTGAAGGACGCGCTCGGCCTCGCCGGCGCGCCGAACGCACCGGCCCTCGACGCGATCCGCGTGGAGGAGCTCCTCGTCCACCGGTCGGGCTGGGGAGGGACCAACGACGGGACTGCGAGCTTCGACGGCTTCCAAGTCGCGGAGCTCGCTGGGCCCCTCGTACCGGGCGCCCTGCGGGAGTTCCTGGGCGCGACCTCGCAGAGCCTCACCGCCGTGAGCCAGCTCCCCAAGCTCACCGCCAACTACAGCAACTGGAACTACATCGCGCTCAGAGAGATCCTCTCGAGGTGGCGAGGCAAGTTGGACATGGCTCCGGGTACCGCGGACTACAGCAAGTACGTCGAGCGGATCCTCGACTGGTGGGACCTCACCTCGGAGCGCGCCCACCCCTACGGCCCCTCCTGGCCCGTGAGCCGCGCCCTCGGAGACGCGCCCTGCCACCTGCGCAGCCCCGGCGTGCTCCAGGGCCCGAGCGGAGGCCTCGAGGCCTGGCAGTATGGGGAGGACGCGACGTTCATGGCGGGCGCGACCGGCTGGACGATGTCCATCGTGGAGCTGGTCAGGCTGGTGTCGTCGATGGACCCGGGCGCCATACGGCCGGAGCTCCTCGGCTTCGACCAGGTGCAGCAGCTCACGGCCCCGTACCAGGTCCCGGGCATGCTCGGCATGACCGTGCCCGTCTCCGGAACCGGCCGAGGCTTCTTCTATACGAGCGCGACGGCGGCGACGAGCGCGATCCCGGGGATATCGACCACGGTGCTCTTCCACAACGGCATGATGCCGGGAGGCGGGGCGCTCCTCGTCCACGTCCTGCCCCAGAACGGCGTGAGCCCCAGCCTCACCATCGCCGTCGCGTTCAACCTCGACATCTCCCTCGGCAACGCTGACATCACGCAGCTCCTGACGACAGCCCGGTTCTTCGAGGATCAGGGGCTCTGGCACCCGGGTGACCTCTTCGATGCGCTGTAGCCCTCGCCGTGCGGTCGCCGCGGCGCTGGTCGTCGCGAGCGCGGCGCCAGGGTGCGCGGAGGAGACGATCCATCCAGCACCCCGCCGCTCCGACCCTCGCCCGTGCAGCCTCCCGATTGAGGAGCCGCACGTCGTCGACGTCGCCGTTTCGGGGGGCACCGCTTTCGCCCTCTACAGCGACGGCAGCGCCAAGTGCTGGGGCGACAACAGCGGCGGGCGGTGCACCGTCCCCGAGTGGCCGGGCATCTGGCGACACCCGGGCCTGGCGAACCGAGTCTCTTGCGCGACCAAGATCATCCCCGCGGCCTACGGCGGCTTCGCGATGCACCCGGACGGCACCGTGTCGATGTGGTCGTCGTTTCCTCCTCTGCTCGCCCCGACGGACGACCCGACCGCCGGCGACGGCATTCCGGTACGCGTGTCCGCCCTCGACGGGGCCAAGCTCATCGCTGCGGGGGGGCCCATCCTGGCCATCCTGGCGGATGACACCGCCGTTTCCTGGGACCCCGGAAGCGATGACATACCAGTGTTCACGATTCGTCCCGTCGATGGCCTTCCAAAGGTCAAGCATGTCTCCGGATCGGGGGGGGCGTGCGCCGTCACGCTCGAAGGCGGGGAGGTGTGGTGCTGGGGCAACAACATCGCGGGGCAACTAGGCGACGGCACCACACAAGACCGGTTGGAGCCTGGACCGGTGACGGGACTTCGCGGCGCGGTGAAGGTTGCGTGTGGCGAAGTGTTCGCTTGCGCGTTGCTCGAGGACGCAACTGTGTGGTGCTGGGGGACCGACTGGCGAGGCCAGCTCGGCGACGGCGGCGAGGCGTTCTTGTGGAACGGCCCATGGGACACCTTCTCCACCGTGCCGGTTCAGGTCGCGGGGCTCCCCCCGATCAAAGACATCTTCGTCGACAGCATCGCCTGTGCGCTGGACCGGCACGCCACGCTCTGGTGCTGGGGACCCAACCGCGACCGTGAGATCAGCAAGCCGAGCTCGAGCGCCGTCACGGCGCCGGTCCCGGCTGACAACATGTCCTCCGTCGTGGACGTGGAGGTCGGAGTAGCGCTCTGCGCCCTCAAGGCCGACGGCGTCGTCTGGTGTCAGGGCAACCAGACCTATACTGGCCGCTCGGCGGACATGGGCCTCTTCGGGCCCGGGCCGGTGCCGCTCGAGCAGGCGTGGGACTACAAGGCGCTCGCGTCGAGCCCCCAGGAATAGGCTCCGGCCCGGGCGGGCTGGAGGCAACCAGACGAGTGGAGTGGACGCGCGGGGAGTGCGCGGAGTCCGCGCCCGCGACGATACTGTGAGAAGCAACTATCGTTCGCGATCGCCGCAAGAGGCGAGCAAGAGGCGTCGTTGTGGATCCGAGGTGGGGGGGGGAGCCTACCTATTCGCGTGGCCGAAGCGGTCGGGCCTAGCCGCGGGGCATCATGGCGTTCGACATTCTCCCCGCCTACGATCCAGACGATGCGCTCGAGGTCATCGCGTCCGAGGAGGGCCACCTCCGGGCTCGGAGCATCGCGATGCACGGCGCCTCCGCCGCGCCGCTCGTCACCGATGTGCTCTAGCTCCCCTCTCTGTGCGTTCACCGCGGCGCTGGTCGTCGCGAGCGCGGCGCCAGGGTGCGCGGAGGAGACGACGCATCCGGCGCCTCGCCGCTCCGACCCTCGGCCGTGCACCCTGCCGATCGAGGACCCGCACGTCGTCGACCTGGCCATGGGGGGGGGGAGCCACCTTCGCCCTCTACAGCGACGGCAGCGCCAAATGCTGGGGCGACAACAACGGCGCGCAGTCCACCGTCCCCGAGTGGCCGGGCATCTGGCGACACCCGGGCCTGGCGAACGGCATCTCCTGCGCGACCAAGATCATCCCCGCCGGCTTCGGTGGCTTCGCGATGCACCCGGACGGCACCGTGTCGATGTGGTCATCCTATCCCCCTCTCCTCGCGCCGACAGACGATCCGACCGCGGGCGACGGCGTCCCGGTGCGCGTGTCGGCGCTCGATGGGGCCAAGCTCATCGCGCCCGGTGGGCCCATCGTGGCCATCCTGGAAGATGACACCGCAGTCTGGTGGGGTGAGTTCCTCTTCAGCACGCCCCAGTACTCCGCCGAGATTCAACCGGTCCCGGGACTCCCGAAGGTGAGGCACGTGTCGACGTGCTCCTTCGGCTGTGCCGTCACCCTCGAAGGAGGGGAGGTGTGGTGCTGGGGACACAACATCGCGGGGCAGCTCGGGGACGGCACCACCACCGAGCGGCTGGAGCCCCGACCGGTGCAGGGTCTTCGCGGCGCGGTGAAGGTCGACTGCGGTGGCGCTTTTGCGTGCGCCCTCCTCGAGGACGCCACGGTGTGGTGCTGGGGCACCGACTGGCGAGGTGAGCTCGGCGACGGTGGCGAATACGCCATGGCGAATCTTCCCTGGGACGACTTCTCTTCCGTGCCTGTCCAGGTCGTGGGGCTGCCCCCCGTCAAGGACATTTCCGTCGCGTACGCCACGTGCGCGCTGGATCTACAGGATGCGGTCTGGTGCTGGGGACCCAACAACGACGGAAAGATGGGCAAGCCGAGCTCGGGCGCCGTCACCGCGCCGATCAAGGCCGACAACATGTCCTCCGTCGTGGATTTCGAGATCGGGGGATTCTCGCTGTGCGCTCTCAAGACCGACGGCGTCGTCTGGTGCCAAGGTTACCAGCCGTACACCGGCCGCTCGGCGGACATGGGCCTCTTCGGGCCCGGGCCGGTGCCGCTCGAGCAGGCGTGGGACTACAAGGCGCTCGCGTCGAGCCCCCAGGAATAGCCCTCCGTGTCGGCGGCGTCGGGTCGGGGCAAACGCGGGAGGTGCGGCGCCCGCGCAGCGGCCTTCTGCTCTGGCTCTTGCTGGCCCGGCTACTGTCCGCTCTTGAACGCGACGTGCTCGTCGAAGACCGCGTCGCAGTCCCCCGAGCGAACAACTCCATCTACCCCGCAGACCCGGTCGGGCACCCCCCTGCAGCGCAAGAGATCATCGAGGAATCCGCAGGAGAGCTCGCGCGCAGCGGTGCACGCATCCATGCAGTCAGGAGCCTCGCATCCGGCAGTCTTCGCCGCGAGGCAGTAGCGACCGCAGACGTCACAATCCGCGACCGCGCTGAGTTGCCGGTCGCATCCCGGCGCGGCGGGGCGCCCGTCACGGCACTCGAGCTGCTGCTCCGCAGCGCATCGATAGTACTCACTTCTTGTGACGGAACAGTACGGCCCATACGTCGAGTCGACGAGGGCGCAGCTCTCCTCGCAGTCGGGATGCCGCTCACAGTCCTCTACCTCGTTGGCCGTCTGGCAATGGAGGATGCACGGGTCGCTCGAGGGCGCGCTGTGGCAAGAGGCGCATACGAGCAGTCCTCCCAACTTGGAGATCGCGGGTAGACGGCGCATCGCACTCTAGCCCTAGCTGGACGACCGGGTCCGCCGTCGAAGCGCGAGGAGAAAGAGACCGGCGAGCACGGGGCTCTCGATACCGTGGCGTGGAGGAGACGCGAACGGCCGGGCGAGGCGCTGGTCGGGAACTTCTGGCGAGCTACGCGCTCGCCGGAGACCTCACCCGCCCGGACACGTGATCGTGGGGCCGTTCGGGCCGTCCACGCACGTCCCTCCGCACGCCGCGATCTCCTCCGTCAAACAGGCGCAGGCGGACGGGTCGCACGCCGGGTTCGCGCTGCAGCTCGCGCTCGGGGGACCGCCGGTGTCATCCGTCGTGAGTCGGCAGAAGTCGTCGGTGCCCCCGTCGCAGATGTACTGGGCGCACGCGAACGCCGTCGGACCGAGCGCGCATGCGGTCCCGGTCGAGTCGAAGTCGCGGCCCATCCAGCCCTCGCACGAGATGTCGCTCGGCATGCTTGCGGTGCCGTCGCAGTAGCAGACCGCGGGTCCGTCGGTGCAGGCTTCGGGGCGCGGGACGCACTCGCCCGCGACGCCTGCCCCGCAGAGCCCGTCGCTGAAGTCGCAGAAGTCGAACGGGCCGCAGTCGGCCGACGTGGTGCAAGGGCCGGACGGGGCGCAGAGGACGCTGCTTCCGCAAGCGCTCACCGTCTCGCACTGCACGCCGTTCGGGCAGACCGCCACCTGCACCTGGCCCGGTCCACAGGTCGGCTCGGCCAGGCACTGCTCCACCACCACCATGCAGAGGATGTCGGTGCCGCACTCTTCGGCCTCGTAGCAGGTCTCGCCCGTCGGACAGACCTCCACCTCGACGTCGTCCCCGCAGCTCGGCGCGGCCTCGCAGTTGGGGTCCACGACGACGCAGGCCTGCGGGAGGGCGAGCGCGAAGGCCGAGGTGCCGATGAGACCGAGGACGCGGAGGGTCGAGGAGGCGGACATGATGCGATCCATCGCAAGCTTCGCGCCAACACGCCGCGACGTGCATGCCTTGAAAACCCTGCGCTTCCCTGCCATCCGTGCCAACGTGCGCCACGTCCGCGCAAGCGTCATCTCACCCGGGCGCTTTCCCGATCATGCGGAGCAGGTTCTCGAGGGCCTGGGACGCGGCGCCCTTCATGAGGTTGTCGATCGCACAGACGGCGACGAACGAGCGCCGGCGCGCGTCCCCTCGCACGCCCAACCGGGCCTTGGGGGTGCACCAGACCGCTTGCACGGAGACCTCCTCCGGCGCCGTCACCTCCACGATCCGCTCGCCGAGGGGTGAGGCCGCGCCGCCGTAGGCGTCGGCGACCGCCGTCTCCAACGCCTCGGGGCCGGCGCCCTCCGCGAGGCGCCCGAAGGAGGTCGCGATGAGCCCGCGCTTGAGCGGTACGAGGTGAGGCGCGAACGTCACGGAGACCTCGCGTCCCGCCGCGCGCGCGAGCACGAGCTCGATCTCCGGGGCGTGCTGGTGCTTGGCGACGCGGTAGGGCGTCATGTTCTCGCTGACCTCGGTGAACAAGTACGCCTCGGCGAGCTTGCGCCCCGCGCCGGTCACGCCGCTCTTTCCGTCGACGAAGATCGCAGTCGGGTCGATGAGGCCGGCCGCGAGCAGCGGCGCGAGCGGGAGGATCGCCGCCGTCGCGTAGCACCCGGGGTTCGCCACGAGCCGCGCCGACGTGATGGGCGGCGCCGCGCCGTGCGCGGCTGGGACCTGGGGCAGCCCATAGTGCGCCTCCCCGAGGAGCGCCGGCTCGGGGTGCTCGAACCCGTAGTGGGCCCGGAAGCTGTCGACGTCGGTCAAGCGGAACGCGCCGGAGAGATCCACGACGCGCTTGCCGAGCGCGAGGATCCGGGGCGCGAGCTCCGCCGAGGCCTCTGCCGGCGTCGCGAGCAGGACGACGTCCGCGTCGGCGGCCGCCGCGAGGGCCTCGCTCTGTCCGCGCACCACCAGCGCCGCGTCGCGGGCCGGCAGCCCGCTCACGTGCGCGCCCGTGCGCTCGCCTCGCCACCGGTCGCTGAGCACGCTGGTGACGGCGAGCTCGGGTCTCCGAGCGATGAGCCGGAGGAGCTCCACGCCCGAGAAGCCGCTCACGCCGACGATGGAGACCGCGGTCGTCATGACCTCTTTATCGTCAGGTCGAGCGTGGAAGCGCAAGCCAAACCAGCGCTATCCTTCGAGCATGCGCCTCCGTCACGCCTCGTTCCTCACGCTCCTCTCGGCGGTGGCGCTCCCGCCCGCCTACGTCGTCGGCTGCGGAGACGACGCGGGTGCCGGCGGAGACGACTCGAGCGGCCCGTCCGGACCCGCCGGGGTCGGCGGCGGCGCCGTCCAACCGCCGGCGCCCTCCTGCGACCCGGCGCCCGCGGGTGGCGGCACGACGGTCGCAACCCCCGAGCTCGCGTACACGCTCTCCGACCAGTGGCACGAGGCGTGGCTCGCCTCCCCCGCCGTGGCGGACCTCGACGCCGACGGCACGCCCGAGATCGTGGTCGCGCGGCACGGTCGGGTGATCGCGTGGCACGCCGACGGCACCATCCTGTGGAAGAACGACGTCGAGGGACGTTGCTGGGCGTCGCCCGTGGTGGCAGATCTCGTGCCGAGCGCGCCCGGCCTCGAGGTCGCGCAGTCCTCGGACGACAAGATCTACGCGTGGGACGCTGCCGGCAACGCGCTCCCGGGGTTCCCCGTCACCTGGCGCGGGGAGCTCCGGAGCCTCGCGGCCGGAGACATCGACGGCGGCGGGGACCTCGAGCTCGTCGCGGTCACGACGCAGAACCTGGAGCAGAACGGGCAGCGCGACATCGTGCTCGCCGTGAAGAGCGACGGATCCATCGTGCCGGGGTTCCCACCCAACACGAGCGGCGCCTCCGGCTGCGACGACGCTTGCTACGTCTACAACGGCTACGATCAAAACGTCGCGATCGGCGACGTGGACGCGGACGGGGTGAGCGACGTCTTCGCGACGCAGGACAACGCGTACAACTCGCTGCACAAGGGCAACGGCTTCGCGTTCGACTGCGCGCCGGAGTTCGAGAACAAGACCAAGTTCCACGGGGTCCGTGGGCTCCACGATCTGGCCGAGGCGCACCAAGGCTACGCGGAGGACGAGTCCACCGCCCTCCAGGCGCACCACACGAACACGGCCCCGGCGATCGCCGATCTCGACGGCGACGGTCGCGCCGAGCTCGTCTACCTCGCCTCGGTGCAGAACGCGGCTCAGGACGACCGCGAGCAGGGTGTCGCCCTCTGGGTCATGAACCACGACGGGACCCGCCCGGCCGCGTGGACCACGCCGAAGCATTTCCCGGGGTACCTGAGCGGCCTCTGGGACTACGGCGACAACAACATCGTCGCGATCACGAACCAGGTCACCGTCGCGGATCTGGACCTCACCCGGCCCGGCCCCGAGATGGTGTTCGCCGGCTTCGACGGGAGGATCCACGCCGTGGACGCGGCCGCGCAGGTGCTCTTCGAGGTCTCCTACACACAGAGCGACGTCGTGGCGACCGGCGGCGTGCTCGTGGTCGACCTGACGGGGGACGGCGCCCCCGAGATCGTGTTCAACACGTACTCGACCCAGGACGGGTTCGGCGAGCTCTTCATCCTGGACGGCGGCGGCAACCTCCAGCACCGCCTGCCGCTCCCGGGGCGCGGCGCGATGCCCGTGCCGACGGTCGCCGACGCAGACGGCGACGGTACGCTCGACATCGTCGTCAGTCTGAAGGACTCGGACGGGGACGGCGGCCCGCTCGTCCAGGTGTACCGAGTGCCCGGCTCGAGCGAGAACTGCATGCTGTGGCCCACGGGGCGGGCCAGCTTGCTGCGAGACGGCTACCTCCCGCCTGGGGGATGACGGCCGACGGTCGTTCGCGTCGAGCACGCAGCACGCGGAGGCCGAATCTGGGTACCTGGCCCCCCCACGACGTCCACCGGCGCCCATGTGACTTGCTCTGGCGGAAAGGTCGGGCAAGGCTGGTACGACATGGCTACCTCCCCCCTCGGTGACGACAACCCGCTCGTGGCGCTCGGCGATCCGATCCCGTTCGACCGCATCCGCCCCGAGCACGTCGAGCCCGCCACCGACGCGCTCCTCGCAGCCGCGCGCTTCGCCGTCGATCGCATCGCCGACCCGTCCACCGCCCGCACGTACGACGCGACGCTCGGGGCGCTCGAGGCGGCGACGGAGAACCTGGAGCGCCTCATGGTCGTCTGCGAGCACCTCGAGAGCGCCGCGACGAGCCCAGCGTTTCGCGCCGCGTGGAACGAGGCGCAGCCGAAGCTCTCCGCCTTCTGGTCGGAGCTGCCCCTGCACGCGGGGCTCTACGTCGCTCTGAAGGAGCTCGCCGAGTCCGACGGCGCGGCCCGTCTGACCGCGGTCCGCGGGCGTCACGTGAAGAAGACGCTCGACGAGTTCCGACGGCACGGCGCCGAGCTCTCCCCGGAGGGCAAGAAGGAGCTCACCGAGATCGACGTGGCGCTCACGCGCCTCACGACCAAGTTCCAGCAGAACGTCCTCGACTCGACGAACGGCTTCGAGCTGGTGGTGACCGACGAGTCCCGCCTCGCGGGGCTGCCGGAGCTCGCGAAGCGGGCCGCGCGCGACAGCGCAGCGCAGAAGGGCCTCGATGGGCACCGCTTCACCCTCCACGCCCCGAGCTTCACGCCCGCCATCATGTACCTCGACGACGCAGCGCTGCGCGAGACGCTCTACCGCGGACACACGGGGCGCGCCTCGAGCGGCGAGCACGACAACGGCCCGCTGATTCGGGAGATCCTGCAGCTCCGACGGCGCAAGGCGTCGCTCCTCGGCTTCTCGGACTTCTCCGACTTCACCACGGTGGACCGGATGGCCAAGAGCGGGGGCAAGGCGCAGGGCTTCGTCGGCGAGCTCCGCGATCGCACGCAGGCGCACTTCGAGCGAGAGCGCGCCGCGCTCCAGGCGTTCGCGGGGCGGCCGCTCGAGGCCTGGGACGTGGCCTACTGGTCCGAGAAACAGCGCAAGGCCCTCTTCGACTTCGACGAGGAGCTCCTCCGCCCGTACTTCCCGCTCGAGACGGTGCTCTCGGGGCTGTTCGAGATCCTGCGGCGGCTCTATGGGGTGCGGCTCGAGGCCCAGGACCTCCCGACGTGGGACTCGTCCGTGCGGCCCTACCGGATGCTCGACGAGGGCGGTCAGACCCTCGCGACGGTGTACCTGGACCTCTTCCCGCGCGACAACAAGGTGCAGGGCGCCTGGATGGCGCCGCTCAGGACGGCGACGCCCCCGGACGCGCACGCGGCCGTGGTCGCCGCCAACTTCACGCCGCCCCTCGGCGACACCCCGGCGCTCCTCAGCCACCGCGAGGTCGAGACCTTGTTTCACGAGCTGGGCCACCTCATGCACCTGTGTCTCAGCAAGGTGCCGGTCCGCCGCTTGGCCGGGACCAGCGTCGCCTGGGACTTCGTCGAGCTGCCGAGCCAGATCATGGAGAACTGGACCTGGCAGCGCGAGGCGGTCGACCTCATCGCGCGGCACCACACGACCGGTGAGCCTCTCCCCGACGACCTGTTCGACAAGCTCTCCCGCGCGAGAAACTTCCGCGTGGCGAGCGCGCAGATGCAGCAGCTCGGCTACGCCGAGGTGGATCTGGATCTCCACAGGGGCTTCGACCCCACCTCGGGGGAGGATCCCGTCGAGCGATCCCGTGCGGTCTTGCAGCCGCACGTGACGGCGAAGCTCCCCCAGTCGTTCTCCATGATCACGAGCTTCGCGCACCTCTTCGCGAGCCCCGTGGGATACGCCGCCGGCTACTACTCGTACAAGTGGGCGGAGGTGCTCGAGGCCGACGCGTTCAGCCGGTTCCTCGAGGCCGGCATCTTCGACCGAGGCGTGGGTGACGCATTCCGGTCTGCGATCCTCGAGCGAGGGGACAGCGATGATCCGGAGATCCTCTACCGCGACTTTCGCGGCCGTGACCCGAGCGTGGACGCGCTCCTCGCGCGGCAGGGGCTCCGCTGACTCGGGGCGCGAGCCGGCGGCGTCGGCCGCCGGCCCGGGCACGGGCTCAGGGCAGCGTCTCGGTGGTCACCGCGACGAACTGATCGTCGGGGATGCGCTCGCCCACGAGCCGGTAGGTCACCCCGGCGGTGGGGGTGGTCGGGGCGCAGGCGCCCGGGCTGGTGGAGCGGTACACCGATGCCGTGTGCGCGGCGCCGAGCGTGTGAATCGCCGCGGCGAACGCGCACGTGTCCGGGTCGTCACCCGCGACGACCGCGACCTCGGGCGCCGCTCCGCACGACGGGTAGAGCTCCACCACGATCTGCGTGCAGCTCGCGTCGGCGTAGAGCCGGCTCGCCCCCGACCCCGAGTAGGCGAGCGTCGGGGGCCCGCAGCGGACCACGCCATCCTGGAAGGAGTAGGGGAAGCAGAGCTGACCGTCCTCGCGCACGAAGTTTCCACCCCGCAGGAGGGGCGCGCCTGCCGCATACGCCGACCGGAGCCGCACCGGTCCGGTGCCCTCGTCGACCCACTCCACCGCGGGCAGCTCTTCGTCGGGGATCTGGGCGCCCAGGGCCAAGAACCGGAGGTTCGGATCGCCCTGCTCTACGCACCCGCCGAGGCCGTCTTCGACGTAGGCGGGCGAGACCGGGTCACCCACCACGTAGACGTGAGGCTCGTACACGCACGCGTCGGTCGGGTCGGTCTGCGCGACGACCCCGAGCGTGGGCGTCGGGCACGTGTCGGTCGCGGAGAGCACGTAGAGCCCGCCCCCTCCGCTGCACGTCGCGTCCGCGAAGTACCCCGTCGAGCCGTAGAGTGTGAACGGCGCACAGACGGGCACGGCGAAGCCGTCGGACGCGGTGCACTCGTTCTGGTGGACGACGTCGTAGGCGACGTAGTCGAGGAGCCGAAACCCGTCGTCGCTCTCCTGCCACCGCGCCCGCAGCGCGTCGCCGCGAGGCTCCTCCACCACCGAGATGGCGGCCATGCTCTCCGGGGGGATCTCGGGGCCGAGCGCGAAGAGCTCGGCGCCAACGCCGGCGTCGTAGCAGCCGCCCTGCGGGTCACGCATGAAGATCGTGGGAGGGGGCGTGGTGATCGCGGCGCCGACCTCGAACGACCGCTGCCAGTCGAGCCCGCAGCCGCTGGGGTCGGGCTCGTATTGGCTGGCCGTCATGGGGGCCTGCGGAGCGCAGGGGTCGCCGTAGGATGCCACGATGGGCTGCGTGCAAGCGGCGTCGGCGTACACGACGCTCCCCCGGGCGCGGGGCACGCACCGGAGCTGCCCGTCGGCCGCGGTCGAGACGTCGCACTCCTGGCCCAGCACCGTGTCCTGGATGCTAAAGAACTGCTCCGCGTCGCCCGCGCGCTGCACCACGATCTTCAGCCGCTCGCCGCTCGTCCAGCGAGGGTTCGCGGCACCGCCGCCAGCCCCGCCACCACCGCCGGCGCCGGCGCCCGCCCCGCCCGTCGCCGCGTCGTCTCCGCACCCGAGGAGGCCTGGGAGGCACACGAGCGCGAGAGCATGGAAGAAAGGAGTAAGTCTCGTCATGGCTCCATCGTAGCTCGCGGACCGGAAGGCGTGGAGGGGTTCGCTCGACGCAGAGGACCCTCATCTTCGGACCGCGACTTCGTCCCTACCCGGCTTGGAGGTCCACGACGACCGGCGGGTTCGTCGGCTCGTACGCCGGGGTGCAGATGGACGCGTTCACGAAGAGCGTCCCGTGCTCCTCGTGGCGACCGTACCCCTCGTGGATGTGACCGAACACGTGGAGGCGCGGGCGCACCCGCTGCAGCGCCGCGAGCAGCTCGTCGCAGCCGGCCTCGTGATCGCTGAGCGTCCTGTCCAGGATGCCGTGGGGAGGGCCGTGGGTCACGAGCACGTCGACGTCCGTGGGGATGAGCGCCCAGCGCTCCCGGAGCGCCCGGCCGCGGGGAAGGTTGAACGCCATGCTGTGGTACTCGGGCTGCCAGGGCGAGCCCCAGACGGAGAGGCCTTCGATCGTCACGCCCGCGTCGAGCAAGTAGTGGCACCCCTCGAACAGCGCCGGGCCGAGATCGGGATCGAGCTCGAGGGCGCGGTCGTGGTTGCCGGCGATGACGATCTTGTGGCGATGGGGCAGCGCGCGGAAGAAGGCCGCGAACTCCACGACCTGCTCTCGCCGGCCCGAGCCGCAGAAGTCACCCGCGTGGATCAGCACGTCGCCGGCGGGGAGCTCGAGGCGGCGGTGGAAGAGGTGCGTGTCGCTCAGGAGGACCAGGCGCACGATCACCCAGGCGGAGCCGCGGCGCTCTCGTGCCGGGGCCCGTCGTGGTCCGCGGGCTCGGCCGGGGCCCTGCCGGCCTCGAGGCGCATGGCGTCCACGGCCGCCTGGACCGCGGCGCGCGCTCTCTCGCGGAGCATCGGGACGTCGTCGAAGGTGAGGCCGGCCGTCGGAATAGGGGAGAGGACGCGCGCCGTGGCGCTCGCGTTGCCCAGCCAGCGCGAGCCCTTGCGGATGCAGTCGCGTGTCCCGACGATCGCGACCGGGAGCACCGGCACACCGGTCTCGATCGCGAGGCGGAAGGCGCCGTCTCGGAACGGCAGCAGGCGTCCGGTCTTCGACCGAGTCCCCTCGGGGAACATCATGATCGAGATCCCGTGCTCGATGGAGCGCTTGCACTCCGCCATGGTCGCGCGGACGCTCTCGCCGTCGCCGCGCCGGAGCGGGATGTCCCCGCTGAACTTGAACGCCCAGCCGATGATCGGGACCTTGAACAGCTCCTCCTTGGCGACCCAGCGCATGTCCCACGGGAGCCACGAGAGCAGGAAGGGATCGGCGGTGGACTCGTGGTTCGCGATCACCACGTAGGCGCGCTCGCCGATGTCCCTCGGCCCCGACCCCTCCACGCGGAACTTCCAGAGGGGAGTGAGCGCGCTGGTGGCGAAGCCGAGGCGGCGCATCCAGCGGCCCGGGCGGCGCTGCGTCGGATCGCCTCGGTGCCTGAGCCACGAGGCGCCCATGACGGGGAGGAAGGCGAGGACCGTCGCGCCGAACTCGACGTAGGTGTAGAGGCCGAGGGCAGCGTGCTTCATGGCGCTCGGCATCATGCCGCGGGCGGACGCCGGGGTCTGTCATCTTTCGGTCGGCTCGGGTTGACCGGCGCCAGGTGGCGTGCACTCTGGGGGAATGTCTGGCTACCGCGACAAGCCGGAGTCGGACCCGGGCGAGACGGAGCTCGTCACCGTGGCGACGTTCCTCGACGTCGTCGAGGCCGAGATGGCGCGGGCGGATCTCGACGCCATCGGGGTCGAGGCGTTCGTCTTCGAGCCGACCGGGTTCAACCCGCTCCTCAGCCAGGCGGCGGGGGGCATCCGGCTCGCCGTGCGGGCCGCCGACGCGGGGAACGCGACCGTGCACCTCGCGGAGGGGCGGCGCGCGGCGCCGCGGGCGCTCGCCGAGAACGACGGCTCCGGGGGCGATCCGGAGGCCGTCCGCTGCCCGCGCTGCGAGCTAGCGTTCTGCTACTTCGGGCGCGCGCGCCTCACGAGCGGCGGCAGCGTGAGCCCGCTGATGTTGGTGTTCTTTCCTCTGGTCGCGCTCTTCGGGCCCAAGCGACACCGGTGCCTCAAATGTCACCACGTCTGGGACGACGCGGCCGAGGGCCCGAGGCGCCTCACCGCGGTGCCCTCCCATCTGCGGCCCGTCTTTCGGCTTCGCAGGGGGAGCCCGGGCCTCGGGGCGCTCCTCGGATCGGTCGGGGGCGTCGCCGTGGCCGCGGCGGGCGTGGACGCTCCGATCTTCTTGGTCATCGGGCTGGGCGCGGCAGGCTCCGTCGTCGGCTCGGCGTTCCGGAGCGACGTCTGCTCCGAGCCGGGGTGCCGCGCGCCCCTGCCGCCGGACGCGCCCGAGTGCCCTTCCTGCCACGGCGTGGTGGCCGGCGTGATCACGCGCGCCCACGCTCACTACGCCGAGTCGGCCGTCGTCCGGCGCGAGCTCGCCGCGACGCGGCGGCGGAAGAAGAAGCGCGCCGCGCGGGGCTGACGGCGCTACCGCGCGCGGACGCCGTCGAACATGAGCGCCAGGCCCGCCTCTGCCCAGCGACGGCGCGCGCCCTCGTCCGGCATCGCGAGCGTGCGGCGGGTCCCCTCCATGATGAGCGCGACGAGCATCTCGGAGGTGGCGCGCACGTCCAGGTCCGCGCGGAGGAACCGCTTGTCCACGCCGTTCTGGAGGAAGCGAGCCATGTGCGCGTTGTACGTGTCGATCATGCGCGCCAGGCGCTCGCCGTCGATCACCATCGACTGCTCGTGGAAGAAGCGCAGGACGTGCGGGGCCGACGCCCCGAGCTCCAACCAGCGCAGCAAGATCCGGCGCGACTGATCGCGGTAGGCCGCGAGGCTGTCGCTCTCGGTCGGGTCCTCGCTGAGCCCGGCCTCGGCGAAGCGCATCATCACGCGGTCGAACACGTGCAGCGCGATGTCGTGCTTGTTCTTGAAGTAGCGGTAGAACGTGCCGTGCCCGATGCCGAGCGCGGCCGCGATGTCGGCGATGCCGGTGGCGTGGTAGCCCTTCTCGGCGAAAATCCGCTCCGAGGCGTCGAGGATCTCCTCGCGGCGCAGCTCCACACGCTCGGCGGCTCGGCTCGTCACGCCCATGTCTGGAGCACGGCGCGCGCTCGGCGTCGATCCATGAAGTTCGGCCCCATGAGCGCGAGATCGCGCGCCGTCGGCTCCAGCCGCGTCACCTCGACGCCCGCGGCTTCGAGCGCGTCGACCTCACGCTGCAGCGTTCGAGACATGTGGCTCCTCAGCACGCGCTCCGCCGCCTGCGCCAGGGAGCGCGGCCAGGCGAAGTGACGCGACGTGAGCGGCGAGATGACGATCACCTCGTCGAGCCCCTCGCCCAGGAGGAGGTCCGCCGACGTGGGCGAGACGACGCCGCCGTCGAGGTAGCGGCGACCGCCGATGTCGACCGGCGCGACCCAGCCTGGCACCGCGCACGACGCCGCCACCGCCTCGCGGATCGTCGCGGGCGGCGCTCCCTCGCGCCCGAACGCGATGCGCTCGCCCGTCGCGCAGTCGATGGTGACGATCCAGGTCCGCGGGTGGCGCACCCACCCCGCGGTCGTCTCGAGCGACGCGACCGGCTGCTCCACGGCGAGCCCCGGCTCCCGGCCGGGCGGAAGGAGGCCGGCGAGCCCCACGAGGGGCGGCCTCGCGCCGAGGAGACCCTGCGCGAAGAGCCGTACCGAGAGCGGGAGGCCGCGGGGCGCGGGCGGGAGGTGGTCGCCGGCCGCCGCGGCGTCGCGCTGGGCCCTCTCGAGCGTGCGGTCGAGCCGCGCGTGGAGCTCGGCCGGGCCGACGCCGGCGCCGACCATCGCCGCGAGGACCGCGCCGGCCGACGTGCCGACGATGACGTCCACGGTGCGGGGATCGAAGCCGGTCCTCTGCTCGAGCCGGCGCAGGGCGCAGACCGCCCAAGCGTGGCCGAGCGAGCCGCCGCAGCCGAAGACGAGCCCGCGACGCCGCCTCTTCGCGGCGGTCATGAGCGGGCCTCCAGCGGCGCGCCGTGCCCGCGGACCGCGCTCTCGTAGGAGGAGCGCGCGGAGCGTACGTCCTCGGTGAGGAGGCGCGTCGGCTCCAGCGAGGCGAAGAGCTCGCCGAGGAGGCGGCGCGGCAGGAGCGCCGCCAGCGCGGGCGCGCCCGCGAACGCGCGCGGCACGACGACGTCCGCCTGGCGCGTTCGACAGCTCCGGAGGACCCCGCGCGCGACGTCGTCCGGATCCTGGGCCACGAGCCCGTGGAGCGGGATGCCCCCGCTGAGCCGCGTCTTCACGGCGCCGGGCATCACCAGCGTGAGCGTGACGCCCGTGCCCTCGAGCTCCTGCCTCACGGCGCCGGTGAGGCCGACGGTCGCGTGCTTGCTGGCGACGTACGTGGCCATGTACGGGACCTCCAGCTTGCCAGCGAGCGACGCCACGTTCACGACGTGACCGCTGCCGCGCGCGACCATGCGGGGCAGCACGAGCCGCATGCCGAGCGACGTGCCGAAGTGGTTCACGCTCATCGCCGCCCGGTCCACCTCGTCGCCCTCCTCGAGGAACCGGCCCGTCGGCATCACGCCGGCGTTGTTGACGAGCACGTCGATGGGGCCGTGCTCCGCCTCGACGCGGTCGACGAACGACGCGAACGAGGCGCGCTCCGAGACGTCCAGGCGGTAGGCGTGCCCGCGCGGCCCGAGGGTCGCGGCGGCCTTTCGGGCCTCGCCGAGATCCAGATCGCCGAGGCAGACGATCGCCCCCTCGTCGGCGAAGCGGCGGGCGGTCGCGAGGCCGATGCCGCGGGCGCCGCCGGTGATGGCGACGACCGCGCCGGCGAGTCGCATCTCGGGGGGACGGGCTCGCCGCGGCCTGGGCCGCGGCCGGACGGGAGAAGGCTCGAACGCGTCGGCGTCGAACCGCCGGAGGCGACGGCGGAGGTCGATCGTCGTCCAGGGATAGATGGAGCTGTTGCGGCCGTTCTTGTCGATGTACCAGCTCGCGCAGCCGCCTGCGTTGAACACGGTGCCGGAGAGCGCTGCCTGCACCTCCTCGTTCCACGCGCGCTGCACCGAGCGCCGCACCTCGACCGTGGCCGCTCCCGCCCGGTCGGCCGCGCGGATCCCGTCGGCGATGTAGCGCGCCTGCGCCTCGATCAGGACGAAGGCGGAGCCGTGTCCGTTGCCGAGGTTCGGCCCGATCATCAGGAACGCGTTGGGGAAGCCGTGGCACGTGGTGCCCAGGTAGGCCTCGGGGCTCCCGGCCCACGTCTCCTCCAGGCTCTTGCCACCGCGGCCGACCACCCGGCCGAAGCTCCTCGCGTCGGTCGTGTGGAAGCCCGTGCCGAAGATGATCGTGTCGACCTCGCGGCGCACGCCGTCCGCGCCGATGACCCCGGTCTCTCCGACCTCCCGCACCGCGTGCGGCACGAGCTGCGTGTTGGGAGCTTGGAGCGCGGGGTAGTAGTCGTTCGAGAGGAGCAGGCGCTTGCAGCCGAGGGTGAAGCGCGGCGTGAGGTGCTGCCGGAGCTCGGGATCGCGCACCTGCTTCTTCAGGTGCCAGAGCCCCAACGCCGACAGCCTTCGCATGACGCTCGGGTGGCGCTGCGCGAGCTGCAACAGCTCGCTCGCGCCGTAGATCGTGCTCCGCAGTCCGCGCTGGAGCCCGGGCACGTGTCGCAGCAGCCACTGCTCGGGCTTCGAGATCTCCCGGTCCGGCTTGGGCAGGACCCAGGGCGCGGTCCGCTGGAACACGAAGAGTCGCTCGACGAGCGGCTGGATCTTCGGCACGAGCTGGATGGCGGAGGACCCGGTCCCGAGCACGGCGACCCGCCTCCCGCGGAGGTCGACGTCGTGTCGCCACTCCGCGGAGTGAAACATGGTGCCGCGGAACGAGCCGATGCCCGGGAGGTCCGGAAGCCTCGGCTCATGGAGCGGCCCCGGACCGATCACGATGAACCGCGCCTCGATCTCCCCTCGGCTCGTCGAGAGTCGCCAGCGCCTGGCGGACTCGTCCCACCGGGAGCTCTCCACCTCGGTGCCGAGCTCGACGTGGGGCATCACGCCGCGGCGCTCCGCGACGTCGAGCAGGTAGGCTTGAATCTGCGGCTGCTCCGCGAACACGCGGCTCCAGTCGCTCTTGCGCTCGTAGGAGTACGAGTAGAGCAGCGACGGCACGTCGCACGCGCAGCCCGGATAGGTGTTCTCGCGCCACGTGCCGCCGAGCTGCGAGCCCTTCTCCAGCACCACGAAGTCGCGCATGCCCCGGCCGAGCAGCTCGATCGCCATCCCCAACCCGGAGAAGCCGCCGCCGATGATGGCGACGTGGACCTTCCCTGGGAGCCTCGGTCGAGCCGCTGACTGCATGCGAGAAGAATGACACGTCATTCCGTTTCTGGCAAGGACAGTTTCTCCCGCTCTTACATGTGGTTCTGGGCGGAGCGCTCGAGCCGACGGCCCGTGACGGGCCCACGCGCCGGTCGCGCATCGCGCGCGTGGTCGTCGCGGGTCGGCGCACCTCCACCCCGCGACGAAGGAACGAGAGCGCCGCCGCACGGAGGCCCTCGGCGCGGCGGCGTCAGAGGATCTTCAGCGCACCCTCGAGCGCCCCGACGAGCTCGACGCGGATCTCTTCCTCGAACGGATCGCTCCCCTGGGCCGCGGCCTCCAGGGTGAGCGCCGCCTCGAGCGCCGGACGGCTCGAGGGCCTCGCCAAGTGGACCAGCGCGGCGACGATCACCACCTTGTGCGCGCGCGGCACGGCCGCGTCGGCGAGCTCCGCCTCGAGCGGCGCCGCTGCCTTGGGGTCGCCCGTCTGGCCGAGCGCCTCGTAGATCTGGAGCAGGTTGCCGGCGCTCTCCCGCGCGCCGCGCCGCCGCTCTTCCTCGAGCATGGCGATCAGCCGGTCGACCGCGACGCCGCGATCGGCGTCCGACGCGCAGCCGGCCAGCCTGCCCAGGGCGTCGATGATCGAGAGACCGCTGCCCGCGGCCTGCCGGAGATCGATCCGAGCGAGCGCCGAGATGGCGTCGGTCGCGTCGCGCTCGATCAGCGCGCGCGTCGCCTCCGCCACGACCACGTCGTTGCGGCTCGTGAGGCTCGCGACGAGCGCGCGCGTCCCAGCGGGCGTGCGGTCGCCTCGTGCGCGCAGGACGGCGCCTACGGCGGGGTCGGTGACGTCCGGCGGCGTGGGCGGCGGCGCCTCCTCCTGCGCCGGCGCACCCGGTGCGTCGGAGGTCGGCGCCGTGGGCCTTTCGCGGCCGCGTCGCTGCCGAGCGGTCGTGGGGCGCTCGACCTCGCGTCCGTCCTCGACCGAGCGTTCCGTGGAGCGCGGCCCCGAGCCTGCTTCGCTCGCGGTCGCCGTCGGACCGCCTCGGAGCGCGAAGAGAGCGATGACGGCCGCTGCTCCCCCCGCGACGAGGAGCGCGCCATGGCGACGAGCGGCGCTGCTCGGGGTCAACATCCGGCGAGGCTGCAGTACATGGTCCGCATCTGCGAGGCGCTCTTGGCCGGCTGGCCATACCGGCCCGGGGGCAGCGACGCCCACTCCCAGGAGAGCTTCGACATCGCGTTGGAGAACTCGGACGCGGTCATCGCACGCGTCGTCGGCACCGACACCTTCCGCACGGTCTTCACCAGGTACTGGGCGCCGAGCTCCTGATTCTCCGGCTCGAAGCTCGGCAGATCGTTCGCGCTCTTCACCGAGCTCCAGGTGCCGATCAGGAACTGGTAGCGACCTGCTGCCGTGGAGCAAGAGCCGCCGGCCTTCACGCACTGGTTCGGGTGTGCACCGCAGCTTGGCGCGAGCTTGAACGAGTACATCACGTCGTAGCCGTCCTTGGAGTAGCCGCGCGTCCCCTCCGCCCAGGCGATCGAGTCGTGCAGCGCCTTCTGGTACACGCTCACCGACCCCTCCGCGCGGGCGGGGTCGCAGGTGCCACCGCTGTCGCCCTCGTTGGTCTCGAGGACCTCGACGTACTTGCGGGACACCCAGCCCTCCGTGCCCTCGAACTCGACGTGCACCCACCCGTCGTCGCCGCTCGTCTCGACACAGACGAGGACCGTGCCGCCCTCGAGCACGTCGAGGATCTTCGCGCTCGTGCCGGCGCCGGCGCGCAGGTTCAGCGCGCTCGCCGTCACCCGGAGCGGCGTCCCCGCCTCCACGACCGCGCTGACGCCCGCCTCGTGCTCGTCGGCGTCCTCACTCTCGTCGGCCCCCGGCTCGAGCGGCTCGCAGCCGACGAGCGCGAGCAGGCCGACGGTGAGCAGGACCTGGGCGCGGCGCAGGGTGGTCAGGCGGATCATGAGCAGTCGACAGAGCAAGCCGCGCGCCGCCCCGCGCCGGGTGGGTGCGCGCGTGATCCAGGGCGCACGCTCGGGAGGCGTCGAGTGTAGTCAGCGCGTGGAGGGCGCCGCGTTGCCCAGGGGCACCTTCTCCGGGGATCTCTCGCTCCTTCGCCGGATCAAGCGGGCCCTCGAGCGCGATCGCCCGAGCGTGGGGTTGGCTGGGGCGGCCCGCCGAGCCACGACGCCGGCCCGAGCGCGGACGCGGTCGTGCACTCGATGTGCAAAGAGAGGTAAGCCTTTGCACAAGGGACCGCGCCGAGGGCTAGCCGAAGAACCCGCGGTGCCAGAGGCTGAGCAGGTCCATGGACACCGCGACGGCCACGTGGATGCAGGCGCCCCCGACGATCGACCGGGTCTTCAGGCTGAGCGTCCCGAGCACGAACCCCGCGATCGCCGAGCCGAGCGCCTCGGGGAGGGGCTTGCCGAAGTGGATCATCACGTAGGGCACGATGGGGAAGAAGACGGCGGAGTAGCCGAGCGTCTGGCGCAGCCCGTGGATGAGCAGCCCGCGAAAGAAGAGCTCGAGGGCGAAGAACTGAGAGCCGTAGAGGAGCTCCCAATAGAGGAGGGTCGGCCAGAGGGCCTCGCCTTCGGCGAACCGGTAGTACGGGTACTTCGCCTGGAACCCGGCACCGTAGGACGCGAGGACGAGGGGCGGGACGACCACGGCGAAGAGGAGCAGGTAGGTGCGCGCGTGACCTGCTCCGCGGAGCGAGAGGCCGTACGCCGCGAGCCGCTCGCGCAGGACGAACCGGATCACGAGCGCCGGGAGGACGCCGTAGCCCACGATGCGGACGACGCACCAGACGATCCGCTGGTTCAGCCGCTTGTCCTCCGCGAACCGCAGCCACTCGTGCACGTCGGCCGCCGCCTCGTCGAAGCCGAGCCCGCCTATCAGGCCGACCACCCGCTTGATGTCGTCTCCACCGCCCAGGTACTTGATGATCACGGCGCAGGCGACCGCGGTCACCACCACCCACAGCGCGCGGAGGTTCGCCTTGGCGTGGCCGTGCTCGCGGCGGTACGCGAGCATCTCCTCATCCACCTCGCGCATGAGGCCGCCGAGGTACGGATCGAAGGCGGCGCGGAGGCGAGACCAGGCGGCGAGCACGACGGCGGGCCTCGTCGCGCGAACCCGGTCCGGGCGCAAGCCGTCTCCGGGCGAGCCCGGTCGACCGAGGCGAGCCGCCGGCTCGGGGCGCGCTCCGTGCGGTCGCTTCGTCTCCGGCAGCTCTCTCGTCCGACCGAAGGATCGCGGGTCTTGTTGGCGGCCGGAGGCGGCGGTCGCCGAGGTGCCTCACGTGGGAGCAGGCGTCCTCACGGATCGCCGACCGTGCTCGCGAGGACCAGCTGCGCTGCGAAATAGAGCGGCAGGCCCCACGCACGGTTCACGAACCCGGGCTGGACGAAGCGCTCGCGTGCGACGGAGAGATCCGAGAGATAGAAGCCCACCGCGCCGACGACGACGGCCAGGTTCCCACGCGCCGCGAAGTCCCCGACGGCGAGCGCCACCATCGCCGTGATGACTACGACGTAGGCGGCGACCGGGCCCTTCATCCGCGGCTCCACGTGGGGCCAGAGCCACCGGAGGATGGGCACCGCGGCCGCGGCGAGCGCAGCAGCGGCGAGGGCGGTCCACGCGAGGTCGAGGCCGCGTAGGGCAAAGGCGACCGCGTACGCCACGTGTCCGAGCAGGAAGCTCACGAGCCCGCCGAGGAAGGCGCGCCGGTCCTTCGGGATGAGGAGGACGTCTCCGGCCGCGGCCAGCGCCAGGCCGAGGAGCATCACGGTCCCGTAGGTGGAGGAGAGCGCGCCTGCGCGCCACGCCGCGGCGACGAACGTGAGCGCGGCGAGCGGCTTCACCACCCACTCGAGCGCCTTTCGCTCGGCGTGCACGGCGAACAGGAGCAGCGCGCAGAGGCCTGCCATCGCCACCGCGTACGGGAGCATGGTGCGATGCCATACCACGCACGCGGCGGGTGCGGGGCGGCCTGCGCCGGCGGGTCAGCTCGGGGCGACCTTCTTCGCCGTCTTCTTCTTCGACTTCTTCTTGTCCTTGTCGGGCCTGGCCGCCTTCTCGGACTTGTCGGCGCCCTTGGCGCCGTCCTTCTTGGGGCCGAAGCCCTTCGGGGTCTTCCAGCGCGGCTTGACGTGGGTCTTGAGGACGTCGCGCAGGAGCCCGATGTGCGCGCAGTGGTCCATCTTGTCGTTGCCGTCGTACCCGCGGACGTGGAAGTTCCCCGCGTCGAACTTGTGGTTCAGCTCGAGCCCCCAGCGATCCTTGCGACGCTTCGACGGCTTGTACTTCGCCCCGAGCGCGTGGACCAGGTAGCCGGCCGTCTCCGTCGTCGAGGAGTAGCCGGGCGGGATGATGGACGAGTGGCTCACGTACATGAAGCGCTTGCCCGCCTTGGCGCGCTTGGCGAAGTCCACGAACGGCGCGAGCTGGTTGTCCTGGAGCGAGCCGTCGGCGTCGTAGCCCGAGTGCAAGCCGTCGAGGAGGACGACCGCGTCGACCTGCTCCTTGCCCTGCTTCTGGCGGAGGATCTGCTCCACCGCGCCGTACCCGGCGCTCCACGCGGTGAGCGCGACCTTGCGCACCTTGGCGCTCTTCAGATCCCGCTTCTTCGCGACCTCCTCCTCGACGCTGGCGAGGAGCTCCTTGAACGCGTTCGGCGAGGCGAACGCCTCGCTGTAGGCGCCCGATCCGATCCCGAGCGTGATGCCCACGAGCACCGCGCCGTCCATCACGCGGACGAACTCCTTCCGGACCGGGTCGTGGCCGTGGAAGTGGATCACCACGTCGAAGCGGCCGTCCTTGGTCACGCCGCCGCGCGCAGGGATGAGCATCTGCCCCATGCTCGGGGCGCGGTTCCACGGCTCGTAGACCCCGTTGCCCGGATCCTCGGACATGCAGGGGTTGACGCCCCCGCGATCGTCCACCGACTTCTGGGTCTGGGATTTCTCGGTGGGCTTCTCGGGGACGAAGACGGCGCGCTTCGTCTCGCCCGGTTCGTTCTTGGTCTCCGCCGCCGCGGGCGCGCGCAGGGCGACGCCGATCGCGAGCGTCGCGACCACCCCGGCCAACACCTGTCTGATCGAGGGTGCCATACGTACAGCGGCCTCTCTCGGAGAGACGCCTACCGTTAGCCCGAGGGGATGCCTCCTGCAACGTTTACGGCTCATCGCGCGCCGGGCTCGAGCGCCGCCGCGCGCCGGCCGCGCTTGACCGGTGGAGTCCGTGGTTCGTAGCCTCATCCGATGACCTTTCTTCGTCGCGGAGCGCCGCTCGTGCACCTCCTGGCCGCGGCGGGGGCGGCCTCGCTCGCGTGTGGAGACGCCTCGATCGTGGTCGGGCCGGGGGACGGGGGAGGCGGCGCGGACGACGGCGGGCCCACCAGCACCGCCACCACGGGCGCCGGCATCCCGGCTTCGGGGGGCGGAGGACAGGCGTCGGGCCAAGGCGGAACCGGCGGCGCCGACACCACGGGCTGCGGCGACGGCGTCATCCAGGTGGCCGACGGAGAGGGCTGCGACGACGGCAACAACACGCCCGGGGACGGGTGCTCAGCGGACTGCTCCACCGTCGAGCAAGACTTCGCGTGCCCGGTGCCCGGCCAGCCGTGTGTCTCGACCGTGGTCTGCGGCGACGGCCTGGTCACCGGACAGGAGACCTGTGACGACGGTGACGCCGTCGCCGGTGACGGGTGCTCCGATACCTGCGAGACCGAGCCGGGGTGGCAGTGCCCGCAGCCCGGGCAGCCGTGCTTCGCCGCGGCCTGCGGCGACGGCATCATCGCCGGCAACGAAGAGTGCGAGGACGACGACATGCCGCCCATGTCGGGCGACGGCTGCTCCGACACGTGCCAGCGCGAGTTCGGGTGGGCGTGTGATCTGCCGGGCGCGCCGTGCCACCTCACCGTCTGCAACGACGGCATCCAGGAGGGAGACGAGCCTTGCGACGACGGCAACGACGACATCGGCGATGGGTGCAACCCCTTCTGCCAGGTCGAGCCGAGCTGTCCGATGGGCGGCCCGTGCGTCTCGGCGTGCGGCGACGGGCTGATCCTGCCCGCGGACATGGAGGAGTGCGACGACGGCAACGCCACAAGCGGCGACGGCTGCTCCTCCGCGTGCACCATCGAGGCGGGCTTCACGTGCATCGACGTCGCGGGCGCCCTCCCCCCCACGCTCGTCGTCCCGATCGCCTTCCGCGACTTCATCGCCCTCCCCACCGCGGGCAACACGAAGCACGGGGACTTCGAGTCGTTCGGCGGCGTGCAGGCGACGCTCGGCCTCGTGGCCCCCACGCTCGGTCTGGACGGCAAGCCCGTGTACACGGGGATCTGCGAGGCGTCGCTGATCGGCCCGTGCCCCTACGGCCAGCAGACCACGACGCAAGCTGCGTTCGTCCTGTGGTTCATCGACGTCGCGGGCGTGAACGTGAAGCTCGTCACGACGCTCACGCTGAACCAGCAGCCGGACCAGAGCTATTACTTCCCCGACGCCACGTTCTTCCCGCTCGACGGCCTCGGCTGGGTTCAGTCCGGCAACGAGAACATCTTCAACGGGCACAACTTCGGCTTCACGTCCGAGGTCCGCACGTGGTTCACGTTCCAGGGCGGCGAGCAGCTCCAGTTCTCGGGGGACGACGACGTGTGGGTGTTCATCGCGGGCGAGCTCGCGCTCGATCTCGGCGGCCTGCACCCGCAGCGGTCCGGCTCCTTCACGCTCGACCCGCCCACCGCGATGGCGCTCGGCTTGGTCACGGGCAACGTCTACGAGATCGCCCTGTTCCACGCGGAGCGCCACACGGATCAGTCGAACTTCAACCTCACGCTGAACGGGTTCGTGAGCGCGAAGAGCACCTGCGACACGTTCTGCGGAGACGGCATCGTGGCGGGCGACGAGACGTGCGACGACGGCGTCAACGACGGGAGCTACGGCGGCTGCATGCCCGACTGCACGCCGGGGCCGGGCTGCGGCGACGCGATCCTGCAGGACCCACCCGAGGAGTGCGACGCCGGCATCAACCTGGCCACCTACAACTTCGGAGGCACCCCCGGCTGCGCGCCGGGCTGCGTCTTCGGCGCCTACTGCGGCGACGGCCAGATCAACAGCCTGTTCGGCGAGCAGTGCGATGACGGCGCGGCCAACGACGGGAGCTACGGTGGCTGCAACCAAAACTGCACCCTCGGACCTCGGTGTGGGGACGGCATCGTGCAGAGCTCGTTCGGCGAGGAGTGCGATGACGGCAACACGGTGAGCGGCGACGGCTGCACCTCGACGTGCGAGACCGAGGTGCCCCAGTAGGGTCACGTGCGGCGCGAGCCGGCACGCGTCGTGCAGTCCCTCCGGGTGAGCACCCACAGGAGGGACACCGTGAAGAACGCGACCGCTGAGAACATGTGGAACCATTCCGAGGCGTTCGACGACGCCGGGGGTGGCGAGGAGGTGAGCGGCGTCTGGGCGAGCCCGGCGCAAGCAGCCAACGCCGTGGCGCCCGACGTCGACGAGCCGACACCCGTCTACGCGTCCGTGCTCGTCCAGCAGGCGAACGGGCGATACCGGAAGCAGACCTTCTACCTGGGCACCCGGTTCGACCTCGGGATCATCCCGTCGGCGTGCTGGCGGGACGACATCCAGACCGCGAACCTGGATCCTGCGTCCCTCGAGACGATCGCGGAGTGGCTGAGCGAGCGCCAGATCTGACGCCGACCGGGCGCACGGTCGAGGACCGCGTCAAGGTGAGAACCGCAGCAGGAGCGCGTTCGCCGTCGACGACGTCGCGCTGAGCTGGCCCACGGCCGGCCCGGGGTTCGCCGCACCCAGGAGGTGGAACGCCACGAACACGCCCGCGTCGTCGGCCGCGAGCGCCGTCGGGGAGAACATGCCCAGCTGCGGGTCGACGGGCCCGAAGAACTGCACGGGCCCGAGCCGCGCGCCGGTCTCCAGATCGAGCTTGAGCAGGAACCCACCCTTGTCGCTGTCCGCGTACGGGTGCTTGCAGTTCTCGAAGGTCGCGAAGGGGCCGGCCGTGCAGCCCACCACGTACACGACGCCGGCGCACCCAGGCGGCGCGACCACGGCCAGATCGACCACCGCCTCCCAGTCGCCGAAATCGGTCTCGGGGTCGCCTCCCGGGGGTGGATACGTCCAGTCGACGCCGTTCAGCGGATCGAGCGGATCGACCGACATCACGAGCGGATCGGTGAGGTTCTGCGCGCTCGGGTCGTCGCCCGGGGCGGGGATGTCGCCGTCGAAGCCGCCGCCGATGATGAGCCTGTCTCCCGCCAGCGCGATGGCAGCGCCGAACGCGTTGCCCGGCGTGCCCGGGGTCTCGCCCGGGTAGATCACGCTCCCTCCGAGGGGCCAGCGCAGGACCATGAGACCGTGATCGTTCCCGCACATCCCTCCGCCGCCTCGGCACCGCTTGCCCGTTGCGTAGACGGTGTCGTCGGCGCCGACGGCGACCGCGCCGACGAGGTCCACGGCGCTCGGGTAGCCCGTGTTGTCCGTGAGATGCGCCGTGGCGGCGACGTCGGTGACGCCTGTCAGCCCAGGCGCGAACCGCACGAGGTGGTAGGCCAGGTCGGCGGCCACGGCCGGCTGGCCCCAGACGTCGCCGCGGGCGTTGGCGACGCCCAGCGCCACGACGCCGCTCGGCCCGGTCGCGGCGTCGAGGAGCGTGCCGTCGGCGAGATCGCTGACGGTGAGGCCTCCGCCGGCGACCGCGAGGTTCGCGACGAACGGGATCAAGCTGTTCGTCCCGCCTGCCGCGCCCACCGTGGTGACGTCGGGTCCCCCACAAGGCGGCGTGCCAGCCTCGCTGAAGCCGACCTGCGTGGCGACGCCGCTCGCCGGTACGAAGCCGACGACGACGGGGTCCTGCCCGACCAACGTGGCGCCGAACGTGCCGAAGCTTCCGTTGAGCGGCTCGCACGCGATGACGGCGGAGAGCGGCGTGACGGCGCCCGCGTCGGACCGCTCGACCGCGTAGACCGTGGTGTTCATCGACGCCGGCAACCCGAAGGTGCCGCCACCCGCGTACGACCCCGTCAGGAACGTGCCGGCGTCGCCGCGCGCCACCCCCGAGATGCTGGAGGCGTCGAAGGAGCCGCCGCTGAAGAACGCGAGCAGCTCCTCCGCGACAGGCACCGAGCTCGTGTCCGGACACTCGGCCGCGCCGCCCGCGCCGCCCGCGCCACCCTCGCCGCCGAGGCCCGCGCCGCCTCCGCCGACGTTGCCCCCGCCCGCGCCCCCCGTCGCTCCGGCGTCGAGGACGATGTCGTCGGGGAACCCCAGGACGAACGAGCAGCCGGCCGCACCCGACAGGGCGAGCCCGAGCAAGGTCGTGCGCGTCGGGGCACTCATCGACGGGTCAACATACCTCGCGCCGTCGAGCCTGCCCACTAGGCCAGGTCGAGGTCGAAGCCTCGCGCCTCGAGCGCTTGGTACGCGGCGCGGTCGAAGCGAAAGAGCTGCGCCGCGCGGTGGCGCACGCCCTCCTCGTGCTCTCGCGTCGCGACCACGAACCCGAGCGCGAGCACCTTCTTCCGAAAGTTTCTCTTGTCGAGCTTCCGTCCGAGCACGACCTCGTAGAGCCGCTGGAGCTGCGTGAGCGTGAAGCGATCGGGCAAGAGCTCGAAGCCGAGGGGCTTGTACCGGACCTTGGCGCGGAGGCGCTCGATCGCGACAGAAACGATCTCGGCGTGGTCGAACGCGAGCGGGGGAAGCCCGGCGTGAGGAAACCACGCCGCCCGCCGCGCGTCGGTGGAGGGGCGCAGCTCGTGGTCGCCCTGCTTCACGAGGGCGAAGTACGCGACGGACACCACCCGGTCGCGCGGGTCTCGATCGACGGCGCCGAAGGTGTAGAGCTGCTCGAGGTGCGCGATGTGGACGCCCGCCTCCTCGACGAGCTCGCGGCGCGCGGCGGAATCTATCGTCTCGTCGATTCGCACGAAGCCGCCGGGCAACGCCCACGCACCTTCGAAGGGGGGGGCTCCCCGCTCGATGAGCAGGACCGACAGCTCCCCGGCCGCAAGCCCGAACACGACACAATCGACCGCCAGACCGGGACGAGGGAACTCGTAGGTGTAGGCCACCGCGCCCCTAGGCTACATTGCCGGACCGGGATGGACGTCTACTTCATGTCGCCGCCTCACGCGGGCTGGTCGATCCGAGGCCGCGCGAACTTTCGGAGCCGCGCGGCGTCCGACGTCGACGCTGCGCGCGCGCGCCTCGAGTGGCTCGCCCTCGCGGAGCGGATCGAGGCGTCGGGAGCGACGGTGGTCGTCTTGGATCCGCCGACGCCCGATCTCACCGGGTTGCCCTACGCCGCCGAGGCCGGGCACCCGCTTCCGCCGCTGCGCCCCGGTGGCAAGCCCCGCTTCCTGCTGCCGCGAATGAAGCCCGAGCATCGCCGCGGCGAGAAGGACCTCTGGCGGCCGCTGGTCGAGTCGCTGGGCTTCGAGACGATCGAGCTCGGGGTGGGGATCTGGGAGGGCCAGGGTGACGTGGCGACGTTCGACGGCTCCACGGTCCTCTTCTATGGCGGGCGCACCGACCTCATCGGGGTGCAGGCGGCGCGCGGCCACTTCTCGGGAGAAGTGCTCGAGATCGAGATCCGTGATCCGGCGTTCCACGGCAACATGGCGATGCTCCCGCTGTCTCACGCCGGGACGGTGTTCGTGTGCGCCGACGTGATCGAGGAGGACTCCTTCGCCCTCCTCGAGGCCCGCTTCGGCAAGGACCGGATGCACCTCGTGTCGGAAGAAGAGATCAAGCTCTACGCGACCAACGGCCTCCCCGTGGGGGACACGGTCCTCGCGCCCACGATCATCCCGCCGCGCGTGAAGAGCGCGATCGAGCGGAGCGGGATGAAGGTGGACGAGCTCCCGATGCCGGAGCTCTGCGAGAAGGCCGGCGGCGCCTCCCGCTGCCTGGTCTGCAAGTTCGAGGACGCCCCGGCGCTCGACATCTCCGAGGAGCTCACGCTCCGCGCGGCGGCGAAGAAGATCCGTTCCTGAGCCCAGATCCACGTCGTCCCTTGGGCTGGCGGGGGACCGTGCCGTACTCGGTCGCAGCCCATGCGTACCGTACTCTTCGCGGCGCTGATCTTCGCCGTCACGCCGGCGTGCGAGCTCGAGATCTGCCCCACCGACGCCGGCGGGGAGGGCGCGGGGGTCGCTGCGACCCAGGACGGCATCATCGGAGGCGCCGTCGACGATCAGAACCGATCCACGGTGGCGCTGCTCTTCACCCGGGAGGACGGCGCGACCGGGCTCTGCTCGGGCACCGTCGTGGCGACCGCCGGATCGCTCGGCTACGTGCTCACCGCCGCGCACTGCGTACAGGGAGAGATGACGCACGTCTACGAGGCGACAGACTGGCGCGACTGCGCGGTCGAGCCCCCGGGCGCCGCGTGCGGCGCGGCGTACCAGCCGATCTCGTGGCACGCGCACCCCGCGTACGATCCCCAGACCTTCAGCGCGGACGTCGCGATGGTGGTCTTCGAGGGCGCCACCCCGGCCACGGCCGTCACGCCGATGGTGGAGGGCGCCGACGACGTGGCCGTCGGCGATCTCGTTACGTTGTCGGGATACGGCCGCACCTACTCCGGTCCGCACGTCCCGGACGCGTTCCAGACGCTCCGAAATCGCGTCGACGTCAACGTCGCCTCCGAGCTCCCCACGCACCTCCGCTTCGACGGAACGACGGGCAAGACTGCGTGCTTCGGTGACTCCGGAGGCCCCGCCTACGCCGACGTGGGCGGCGCGCGCCGGGTGGTCGGCGTCGCGTCCACGGGCGACGCGATGTGCGAGAAGGTCGCCACGTACGCCCGGGTCTCGGCCTACTACGAGGACTTCCTGGCGCCGCTCTTGCCGCCGCCTGGCTGTCGAGACTGCGGCGGAGGTGGCGCGCCATCGGGCGAGGGCGGCGCAGGCGGCTCGACGTCCGAGGGTGGCGGGGGAAGCGCGGACGGCGGCGCCGGCGCGGGCGGCACCTCCGCCGAGGGCGGCGCCTCCGGCGAGGGCAGCGCCCCGCCGGGCGACGACACCGAGCCAACGGCTCCTACGCTCGATCGGTGCATCCCGCTCGAGCTGCGGTGCAGCGTCTCGCATGCGCCGATGCCGAGCGACGGGTGGCCCGGCGTCGTGCTGCTCTCCGTCGCCTGGCTCGGCCTGCGCGTGCGGCGCCGCGCCGCGGTCTGACCAAGATTCCTGCGCTGACCGGTGCGGCGGCTCGCCCGAGGAGTATCATCCTGGCGGGATGTGGCTCCGGAGATGCGCCTGCCTCGCGCTGCTGAGCGGTACCTCGTGCAGCGACGCGACGGTGATCCCTCTGCCGACGGCGAGCGCGTCATCGGTGACGGCGCCCTCCGCCGCGCCGCCGGCCGTGGCGGTCGTGGTCCCGCCGAGCGCCAGCTGGCCCCGCGCCCCCTTCGAGCCGATGTCCATCGCGTTCCGATCTCCTCCCAGCCTCGGGCTCGGTGAGCCCACCATGACCCAGGACGCGGCGGCCCTCTGGAACGCAGAGGTCTGGAGCATGTCGTCCGAGACGAAGGGCGGCGTGGACGTGCACCTCTCCGAGCACCCACCCGGCGGCAAGTCCGACACCCAGAAGTTCCTGCGAGAGTTCCGCGCCGCGGCCGTCCCCGGTGAGCTCACCCTGGACGCCCCCGACGCCGTCATCAAGCGGTCGCGCGTCCTCGGGCGCAAGGACGGGGACAAGCCCGTCCTCTCCGACACGCACCATGACGTCGGAGTCTGCAAGCGGCTCGGCGACACCGACTACTGCGTTCACGTCGCCGGCGCCGTGCACCTCGCGCTCGGAAAACCTGGGCTCTCCCGGGACGAGAGCCTCGAGCTCGTCGCCATGGTGCGCTCCCTGGAGCGCGCGAAGGGCGCGCGCGGCCCGGCGCCGACCGCGTCGGCGAGCGCGGGGCTCGCCCCGGCCAAGTGAGCGGCCCTGCGGCCAGGAAGCAGTCGCCCCCACACGTGCCCGACCGCGCCGGCCCGAGGCCGCCTCCCGGCGCAACGATGAAACGAAACGCCCCGGACTGACGTACCCTCTGCCACCATGCGGAGGCTGGGGATGAAGATCGCGCTCGGTGGGCTGCTCGCGTGCGCCGCTTGGTGCTGGACGGAGAGCGCGGAGGCGTTCGTGTCGGTGCCGGTCGGGGGCCACCCCGGCGAGCTCGATGCGTTCGTTCGCGTCGGCTACGAGTTCGGGCTGATCGAGCCGACCGAGAACAAGGCGTCGTGGCAGAAGGCGAAGTGGCTGCTCTACCAGTTCGGGAGCGGCTACACGATCGGCACCGTCGGGCCGTTCCAGGACTTCTTCGTACGCCTCGACCACACGCTCTACGACGTGCCGGCGGAGACCTCCGCCGACGAGGACCGCGTCGACCCGGAGCTGCCGGGCCCCGCGCGGTGCATCGCGCGCCAGCTCCCGGGCGGGGTCTGCGAGTTTCACCCGTCGGATCGCGGCTGGCTCATCACGCCCTCCATCGGCGCGAACCTCATCCACGAGGCCACGCACTCGTTCGGGCTCTTCCTCCAGGGGACGATCCCGATCGGTGTGCAGCACGGCAAGTGGGTGCTCCCTCGCGTCGACTACGTGGCCGGCGGGACGCAGACGGGCGTCCACCTCACGAGCTGGTTCGGGTTTTCGAACCGGATCTACGTCGGCTCCGGGGACTTCGGGGGCGACGAGGGGCAGAACGCCGCGGTGGCGATCACCACGCTGCTCCACTTCGACTCCCCGCGGTTCGCCGACCGCGTGCTCAAGATGGGGATCGCGACGGGCCCCTACTTCGAGGGGGATCTGACGCAGCGAGTGGACGAGGCCTACGACGCCGCCTACACGCCCGGCTACGAGGACGGCGTGCGCGACAGGATCCGCGCGATGAAGTTCGCGCTCGCCGTCGCGCCCTACGTTCAGATCACGGATCACTTCGCCGTCGAGCTCGGCTACGTGCACAAGTTCTTCGGCTACGACGCGGTGGCGACGATGTTCTTCTTCGGCGGGATCCGCGTGGCGGGGGACGTCGACGGACCCTGAGGTCCGCGGGCGCCCGACCGAGCCTGGGAAGATTTTCGCGCCGCCCGCGTACGTGGTTCCGCCGCCCTCGCGGCGCCACGTTCGGAGGTCGCCGTGCCCTTGCTTTCCCCGCGCTCGCTGGTCGCTCTCTTCGCGCTCTCGCTCCTGGCCGCACCGGCCTGCGACGACGGCTCCGGCGGGGACGCGGACGGCGACGGTGACGGCGACGGCGAAGGCGCCGGGAAGGGCTCGGGGGGCGAGGACGTGCCCTTCGTCCCGGCCACGAGCTTCGACGCGACCCCGACGACGTGGAGCACGCCGGACGGGGGCTACTCGGAGATCGGGTTCATCACGATGGCGGGCGGTGACTACGATCCCGGCGAGAACTACTTCGCGACGGTCGACATGACCGGGGACGGCCTCCCGGACCTCGTCGTCTCGGCGCAGTCGGGGTCGCAGCTCGGCTCGCCGGGGGCGCGGCACTGGCTGGTCTACGAGAACACCGGCAGCGGGTTCTCCGGCGCGCCCATCACGTGGAGCACGCCGGACGGGGGCTACTCGGAGATCGGGTTCATCACGCTCGGCGGCGGTGACTACGACCCCGGTGAGAACTACTTCGCCACGGCGGATCTCACCGGCGACAAGCTGCCCGACTTGGTCCTGTCGGCGCAGTCGGGGAGCCAATACGGCGAGGTCGGCGCGCGGCACTGGCTGCTCTACGAGAACACGGGCAGCGGCTTCGCGAGCGAACCGATCACGTGGAGCACGCCGGACGGAGGGTACTCGGAGATCGGGTTCATCACGCTCGGCGGCGGTGACTACGACCCCGGGGAGAACTACTTCGCCACGACGGATCTGACCGGGGACGGCAAGCCCGATCTGGTTCTCTCCGCGGAGTCGGGCAGCCAGTACGGGGAGCCCGGGGCGCGCCACTGGCTCGTCTATCCGGCCACGCCCTGAGCCGGCGGCTCACCACCCTCCCGCAAGAGCTCGAGGAGCGCCTCGATCGGGTGCCTCGCCGTGAAGCCCGCGAAGCGCTCGACCTGGCTCCGGCACGAGTGCCCCGTGACGAGCACCCGCGACGGCTCGCACCCCTTCGCGCCGAGCGCTCTCTCCCAGCTCAGCGCGAAGGCGCGACGTGAGGCCGCGAGGTGCTCGGCCTCGTGACCGAAGGCTCCGCACATCCCGCAGCAGCCCGTGGAGACGCTCTCGAGCTCCGCGCCTACGGCGCGGAAGACCTTCACCCACTGCGCCTGCGACGCGACGGCGGCGGTCCGCTCGGTGCAGTGCCCGAAGAGCCGGAGAGGCTCGGACGGGGCCGCGCCGGCGCGCGCGGCGGCCGCGAGCTCCGCGGAGAGCTCCGAGAGGTACTCCTGGAGGAGCAGCACGCGGAAGGGCACCGCCTCGGCGCCCAGGGCGTGGACGTACTCGTCCCTGTAGGTGAGCGCGACGGCCGGCTCCAGCCCCACGATGGGGATGCCCAGCTTCGCGACCTCACGCAGCGCCGCCGCCTGCCGCTCGGCCACGACCCGGAAGCGCGCCGTGAAGCCCTTGACGTGTAGGCCCTTGCCGTTCTCGCGGAACGGGAGGAACACCACGCGGCGTCCGAGCCGGGTGAGCACGTCGTACGCAGCCAGCGCCACCTCCGGTTCGTAGAAAGTGGTGAACGCGTCCTGCGCGACGAGGACCGTGCGCGCGCGCTCCGCGTCGTCGAGCGCGACGAGCGTCGCCGGATCGAAGCGCGGCGCGCCGCGGAGCCGGAGCCCCTCCTCCAGAGGCCGCTCGGCGAGGAGGGGCGTGTCCACGATGCCCACCAGCCGCTCGAGCGCCCGTCGCGAGAGCCTCGCGCCCAGCAGGCGGTTGAAGAGGCGAGGGAAGAGCCCCATGACGACGAGGCTGAGCTCCAGCAGCGCGACGAAGTAGTCCTTCAGCGGGCGGCGATACCGCGTGTGGTACTGCGCGAGGAAGTCGGCGCGGAGGCTCGGGACGTCGACCTTGACGGGGCACTGCGTCGCGCACGCCTTGCAGGCGAAGCAGCCCTTCATCGCGTCGTAGACCTCGTGGGAGAAGTCGTCTGCCTCCGCGGCGCGAGCGCGCCCGAGCGAGAGGCCGCCGCCGCCGCCCGGTGTCACGCCCGCGTCGTGGCCCGCGCGGCCTAGGAGCCGGAGCCACTCGCGGAGGATGCCGGCGCGCCCCTTGGGCGACTGGATCCTGTCGCGGGTGACGAGGAAGGAGGGACACATGACGGTGTCGGGGTCCCAGTCGAAGCAAGCGCCGTTGCCGTTGCAGTGCACCGCGACGTCGAAGCGCTCGCGCACGACGGGGAGGATCTGCCGGTCGTACGTGCCCCGCTTGACCGTGTCGATGCTCGTGAGCGGCGCCGCCTCGCCGGGCGGCGTCGCCAGCTTGCCCGGGTTGAGCTGGTTCTTCGGATCGAACGCGCCCTTCACCCTCCGCAGCGCCCCGTAGAGCTCCGGTCCCAGGAACACGGGCGTGTACTCGCCGCGGAACCCCTTGCCGTGCTCGCCCCAGAGGACGCCGCCGTACCGCTTCACCAGCGCGACGACCTCGTCGCTGATCGTGCGGAGGAGCTGCTCGTCGCGCTCGTCGCGCATGTCCAGAGCCGGCCTCACGTGCAGGCAGCCGACGTCGACGTGGCCGAACATCCCGTAGCGCAGCCCGTGGCGGTCGAGGATCCGCCGGAACTCGACGATGTAGTCGGCGAGGCGCTCTGGCGGGACGGCCGTGTCCTCCACGAAGGGCACGGGGCGCCTGTCGCCGGCGACGTTGCCGAGCAGGCCCACGCCCTTCTTGCGGAGCGTCCACAGGGCGGCGATGTCCTTCGGATCGGTCACCACGGTGTAGCCCGAGGCCGCGCCGGTGGCGCCCGCCGCGGCGTCGAGCGTCCCCCGAAGCTCGGTCACCTTGGCGGCCACGACGTCCGAATCGTCCGACTCGAACTCCACGAGGTTGATCGCGGCGAGCGGCGGCTCGTCCGCGGCCCGCTCGAGGAGCCGCTCCACCGCGTGCCAGATGACGTCCTTCTTCGCGAGACCGACGATCGTGTCGTCGATCGTCTCGATCGCCCCCGGATCGCTGCGGACGAGCACCTCCGCTGCTCGAAGCGCGTCGTCGAACCGCGCGTAGCGCACCGCCACGAGCGCTCGGTGCGCCGGGAGCTTGGTGAGCCGGAGCTTGGCCTCGGTGACGACGGCGAGGGTGCCCTCCGATCCGCAGATGACGCTCTTGAGGTCGAAGCGGCCGTCGCCTCGCCGGACGTGCGCGAGATCGTAGCCCGTCATGAACCGCGCGATCCGCGGGAGCGTCGCCTCGATGGCGCCCGCGTGCGTGGAGACGACCTCGTCCACCACACGGAAGACGGACCCTCTGAGATCTTCGCGCTGCTTCTCACGGTCGAGCTCCCGCGCGTCGAGCGGACGCGCGTCGAGGACCGATCCGTCGACGAGCACCGCGCGGAGGGAGAGGACGTGCTGGCTGGTCTTGCCGTACACGCGCGACCCCTTCCCGGACGCGTCGGTCGCCACCATCCCGCCTATCGTGGCGCGGCTCGAGGGCGAGAGGTTCGGCGCGAAGAAGACGCCGTGGGGCCGGAGGTGCGCGTTCAGCTGGTCCAGCACGACGCCCGGCTGGACCCGCACCCAACCCTCGGCGAGGTTCGTCTCGAGGATCGCGTCGAGGTGGCGCGACAGGTCGAGGACGACGCCCTCGCTCAGCGACTGCCCGTTCGTGCCCGTGCCGCCGCCGCGAGGGCTGAGGGTGACCTCGGCGTAGCGCTCCTCGTGGGCGAGCCGGAGCGCGAGCGAGACGTCGGGCTCGCTCCTGGGGAAGACGACGGCGGCGGGCAGGATCTGGTAGACGCTGTTGTCCGTCGCGGCGACGAGGCGCGTCGCGTAGTCCGTCCGGATCTCGCCCGAGAACCCGCGTGAAGCGAGCTCGTCCAGGAACGCACGGGTGAGCGTGGAGAGCTGGGCTCTCGGGTCGAGGTGCGGGATCACGCAGGGGCCGCCTACATCGTTGATCCAGGGCGCGGCAGCAACTCGATCCCAGCTCGACGCCTGCGGGGGTCCGACACGCGAGCTCTCACCCGACGGAGAGGCCCCGTGGCGCGCCCCTTCGGGGAGCGCATGCCTGCGCCCATGTCAGGACCCGTCTGTGGGCTCGTCGCCCCGGAGCCCGAGCTCCCGGATCTTCTGCTGGAGGCTCTGCCGCACCATGCCGATGGCCTCGGCCGTCCGCGAGACGTTCCCGTCGTGGCGGGCGAGCGCGGCGAGGAGGTAGCCCCGCTCGAACGCCAGCGTCGCCCTGCGCTTCGCCTCCGCGAACGGGAGGTCGTCGCCGACCGGCGCCTCGAGCGGCCCGCTCGCGACGCCGCGCCCGGGGGAGAGGTCGAGGTCTCGCGGCTCGATCACGGCGCCGGGCGCGAGCACGGCGGCCCGCTCGACCGCGCTCTTCAGCTCGCGCACGTTCCCGGGCCACCGGTGCTGGAGCAGGCTCGAGAGCGCCGCGGGCCCGAGCGACGGCGGCTCCCGACCGAGGCGTCCGGCGAGGGCACCGAGGAAGCGCGCCGCCAGCGCGGGGATGTCGTCGCTGCGGTCCCGCAGCGGGGGCAGCGTGATCTCGACGACGCGGAGGCGGTAGTAGAGATCCTCCCGGAACCGGCCGGCCTTCACCTCCGCCTCGAGGTCTCTGTGGGTCGCGGCCACGACGCGCACGTCGACCCGGATCGTGGCGTTCCCTCCGACCCGCTCGAACGCGCGTTCCTGCAGGACGCGGAGCACCTTGGCCTGCGTCGCGAGCGGCATGTCGCCGATCTCGTCGAGGAAGATCGTCCCGCGGTCGGCGACCTCGAACCGCCCGACGCGCCGAGCGTCGGCGCCGCTGAACGCGCCGCGCTCGTGTCCGAAGAGCTCGCTCTCCACGAGTTCCTGGCTGATGGCCGCGCAGTTCACCGCGACGAGCGGGCGCTCCTTGCGAGGGCTCGTGTCGTGGAGCGCCTGCGCCACGAGCTCCTTGCCGGTGCCGCTCTCACCCCGCACGAGGACCGTGAGATCGGTGGGCGCGACGCGCTGCACCGCGTCGAACACCTTCCTCATGCGGGGCCCCGTCCCGATGAGCGCGCCGAAGCCCTGCTCCCGCTCGACGCGATCCAGCAGGAGGCGGTGCTCGCGCTCGAGCCGCGTGCGGTCCAGGGCCCGCTCGATCACGAGGCGGATCTCGTCGTTGTCGAACGGCTTGGGCACGTAGTCGGCGGCGCCCGCCTTCATCGCCTGGACGGCCAGCTTCTCGCTCCCGTGAGCCGTGATGAGCACGACGGGCGTCCCAGGTTGGAGGTCCGTCGCGGCCGAGAGGACGTCGAGGCCGCTCTTGCCGGCGCCGAGGGCGACGTCGGCGAGGACGAGGTCGACGCGTCCGGCTGCCAGCGCGTCGATCGCGGAGTCGGCGTCCCCGGTCACGGTGACGTCGTAGCCCCGCTTCTTGAGCAGGCCCGCCAGGGCGATCTGGATCGCGCGCTCGTCCTCGACGATCAAGATGTGCGCGTTCAAGGATCTCCCGCGCGCGCGGCCGGGAAGGTCGCGACGAGCTCGGTCCCACCTGGCCGTGACGAGGTCACCTCGATCGTGCCTCCGTGCGCGTCCACGAGCTTCTTGGTGATCGCCAGGCCGAGCCCGGTGCCTCGCTTCTTGGACGTGAAGAACGGGCTCCAGATCCGCGGCAAGAGCGCCGGATCGATGCCAGGTCCATTGTCCTTCACGCGGAGCCAGACCTGGTCGCCGGCCAGGCTCCGCCCCGAAGACACGCGCACGTGGGGATCCGCGGCGTCCCCTGCGTCGTCGAGCGCGTCGAGCGCGTTGTCGACGAGGTTCATCACCACGCGGCGCAGCTTCTCTGGGTCGCCGCGGAGCTTCGCCTCGAAGTCGGCGTCGCGCTCCACGCGCGCCTTGCTCTTCGCGATCCTGTCCGAGAGCGCGCCGAGCGCCGCCGCGACGACGTCCGAGAGGTCCACCTGCTCGAAGCGCACCTCCTCGTCGCGGGCGTAGCGGAGGAGGTGCGAGACGGACCGCTCCACGCGGTCGAGCTCGTCGAGCGCCACGCGCGCGTACTCCGGGTTGTCGGCGGAGCTCGGGTCCTCCGTGATCTGTTGGAGCAGGCTCTTCGCCGCCGTGATCGGGTTCCTGATCTCGTGGGCGATGGAGGCGGCCAGCTCCTCGAGCGACCGGGCGTGCCGCTCCTCGGTGGAGAGGCGCTCGGGGGTGGCGGCGCCGGCCAGGCGCTGGCTCACCTCTTCCTCCGTCCACATGCGCCGGTACCGGGGCGCGAGGACGGCGAAGTAGCCATGCGCGGCGAGGCCGATCCCCCACGCCAGGGCGACGATGACGGCCGCGCGGAAGCCGGCGACGACGAGCAGGAGGAGCCCGACCCCGGCCCAGGCGAGCGCGTGCCCGAAGAACGCCACGCGGTGCCCGGCGAGCCGCCTCGCCTCGGCGCGGACCGCGTCGTGGTGCGGCTCCCGGCTCACGGTGATCGCTCGGTCCGGCACCGTCGTTCGCACGATGTTCGCTCGCCCCACCGCCGCTGTAAACGTCACCGGCCCGCCACCCGCTCGAACTCCTCGTGGTAGCGAGCGTGGGTCGTGCCCATGAGCCGATCCCAAAAGGTGAAGTAGAGCCCGTAGTTCGTGCGGAAGTGTTGGTGGTGCAGGCCGTGGTGGGTCGTGGTCGTGTGCCAGCCCCAGAAGGCGCCGCGGGTGAACCCCGACGGGTAGAGCTCCATCGAGAGGTGGCCGAGCACGTTGCGCGCGAGCATGAAGATCATGAAGAGAAACACGGCTGCCTCGTGGAGCGGGACGAAGAACCAGAGGAGCGGGACGAACGCGGCGTGCACCGCGGCCTCGAGCGGCGAGAACGCGTAGGCCGTCCACGGGGACGGGCTCGTCGACGCGTGGTGGATCCGGTGGAACCATCGGTAGAGCAGCGGGTGGTGCATCGCGCGGTGGGTCCAGTAGAAGTACGTGTCCTGGAGGACGATGAGGAGCACGACGCTGAACGCGAGGTAGGCCACGCCGTACTCGCTCACGTCCGGGTAGCGCCGGAGGATGCCCGCCCTGCCCGCGTAGAGGGACGTGACGCCGATGAGCGAGAAGACGACCACCGTGGAGGCCGACCACTTCATGTCGTGGATCAGCTTCTCGACGCGAGGGAACGCAGGCGGGATGAGGCGGCGCCGGAACCGCTCTCGACCCCAGACCCAGAAGAGGAAGAACGCGCCGCTGGCCGCCACCAGGTAGCGGACGGCGTCGACGGCGAGCACGATGAGCCATTGACCGAGCACGGAGCACCTCCTGCTCCCGGCATCGCAACGGCGGTGCCGAGGGAGACGCCCGCGGAGTGCGCTGAAATCACGTCGATTTCCCGTCCGCGCCCCTGCAGCCTCCGGCCTGCATGCAGCGCTGCGGCTGCAGCCCTCCACTGCGCTCAGCGCCTGAAAGGCCCGCTGATCTGTCCCCAGAGGTCGCGCGGGACCTGGTCGTCTTCGATGCCCATCACCGCCGGGCCGCCTGGGCGTGGCCTCGCGTAGGTCCCGAAGAGCACGTCGAAGATCATGAGCGTGTTGCCGAAGTTCCGATCGCTCTCGCCGCGATCGATCGAGTGGTGGTGCCGGTGGACGGCCGGCGTGCAAACGAGCCAGTCCAGCCACGCCGGCGTTCGCACGCGGACGTTTGCGTGCTGGAGGACCCCGAGCGTGGAGAGGAGGACGCCGAGCAGCGTGAAGAGCCGGTCGGGTGCGCCGAGGACGATCAAGGGCGCGTAGGCGACGAAGGACGCCGCGAAGATGTCCACCGCGTGAAAGCGGACCGCGCGCACCAGGTTGAGCCTCGGCCCGCTGTGGTGGAGCGCGTGGAAGCGCCAGAGCCCTTGGCGCGCGTGGAAGAGCCGGTGCTGCCAGTAGCTGGTGGCCTCGTAGGCGAGCACGCCGACCAGCATCTGGAGCGCCATCGGCCAGCCGCCGGGCCACCGCGGGATCGCCACGAGCGCGCTGAGCGCCTGGGCGAGGACGGCGCTGGCCGCGAGGGCGAGGCCGTAGCCGAGCTCGAAGCTCAGGAGGAAGTGGGCTACCTCCCGGTGGAGCGGTTGATCGAGCGGAACGTGCTCGACGCGATCCGGCCGCGCGCGCTCGAGGACCGCCACGAGCGCGGTGAAGACGCCGACCACCAGCACCGTGACGGCGACCCCGGGGAGGCGACGCTCGAGGAGCCAGGCCGCGGCGGCCGTGGGCGTGGTGACGAGCACGGGCCAGAGCGCCCAGTCGAGCCAGCCCGGTGAGGCCGCGCGCGATCCGGTGTGGAGCGTCGAAGGGGCGCTCACCGTCGCCAGAGGGTCGGATCGAACGGGGACCGGAGCTGGGCGGCGTAGCCGGCCGGGAACGTCGCAGGCTCAGGCCCGATCCCGAGCTCCACGGGCGGCTCCGCGGCGGCGTCGAAGCGGCGCGTGCCGAACACCCAGTCCCAGAGCGTGATGGTCGGGCAGTAGTTCGCCCGCGACTCTTCGAGGCGAGGGGAGTGGTGCCAGCGGTGTACGCGCGCGGTCGTGAAGAACAGGTCCAGGAAGCCGGTGCGTTGGTCGACGTTCGAGTGCTGGAGCATCGCGTGTGCGCCCGAGAAGGCGGCCACGAGCGCGAGGGGGGCCTCCCCCGCGCCTGCGAGCGCGAGCAGGGCGACCGACGCCGCGGCGCTCACGAAGTTGTCGAGCGGGTGGTTGCGGGCCACGTTCCACCAGTACATCCGCTGTGCGCTGTGGTGCACCGCGTGGAGGCGCCACAAGAGCGGTGACGTGTGCTCGAGGCGGTGCACCCAGTACCAGGGGAGCTCCACCAGGGCGAGCGCCAGCGCGGCCTGCGCCGCGAGCGGCCAGGCGTGCGGCCAGAGCGTGAAGCCGAGCCAGCTCGTGAGCGCACCGCCGAGCGGAACGAAGGCGGAGATCGCGACGAACGCGCCGAGGTCGAACGCGCGGTTCGAGATCGCGAAGTGCCACAGGTCCGTGGCGCGATCGCCGCGCGGCACCGACCACGCGCGCCGGTACGGGATGAGCCGCTCCAGCCCCTCGACCGCAGCGGCGGACGCGCCGACCACGGCGACCCCGATCGCCCACGCGGGCCAGCCGCGCCCGAGCGCCCACACGCAGAACGCGACGGCACCCCCGGTCAGGAGTGGGTAGATCGCGTAGGCGAGCACCCGGCGCACCACGCCCGAAGCGTGCCACGGGTCCGCGCTCGTGCGGGGCCGAAAGAGCGCCGCTGGCGAAGGATCAGGCGCTCACCACCAGAAGATGATGCCGGCGCGGAAGAGGCCTGCCCCCGACGTGTTCGTCGAGTTCCCTGCCCCGTCCGTGAACTCGGGCGGGCTGTCGTCGACCTTGTGTCGGATGAGCGCCATGCCGTCGATGTGCAGCGCGATGTGGCGCGCGATGCGGAACTCCACGCCGAGCCCGCCGTGGCCGCCGATGTAGTCGTGCTCGACGTCGTGGCCGTCGTCGTAGCGGTAGTAGTCGTCGTAGAGGTAGTCGTCGGACGTGTCGATCCACGCGTGGGACGCGTGCACGCCGCCGATCGCGTACACCTGCACCCGATGCTGCGGGTTGAAGTAGACGAGCCCGGAGAGCGCCCCCGAGAACTCGACGCGCTCGTGGCCGTAGTAGTCGTTGCCGCCGAGGATGTCGGTGCCGAGATCGAAGGCGAAGTACGGGCTCGGGCGCCACCGGAAGCTCGCGCCGACGCCGCCCATCCCGACGTCCTCGTACACACCCTCGGCGCCGGGGAACGCGGCGCCCTCGAGCCGCAGGTTCAGCCCGAAGCGCTCGGCCCACTTCCGCTTCTTCTTCTTCGCCGGGGCTGCGGGCGGCGCAGGTTTTGCGGTCCGCTCCACGACGACGACCGTCGTGTCGTCGTCGTCACCCTCGACCACGACCACGGTGTCGCCGTCCGCGTCGACCTCGACCTCCTGGGCCTTCTTCTTCTTCTTCTTCTTGACCTTCTTCTTCTTTTTCGACGCCTTCTTGGTCGCCGCGGGCTGCTCGGGCTGCGCCTCGACGTCGCTCTCCGCCTCGGGGTCCGCCTCGGCGTCGGGCTTGGGAACGTCGACCTCCTCGCAGAACCAGCTGCCCGGCGGGCAGTCCTCGGCCCAGGCGACCGAGGGCGCAATCGAGAGCGGGAGCAGGAAGCTCGGCAGGACCCACCAGCGGCGCATCAGGACTCCTATCGGGACCGACGGTCCCTGAGGGATGGTAGCAACGTAGGTGCCAGGAGACACGCCCCTGGCGTGGCCGATTTTCGGGAGCCGGGGGCTCCCCTGTGAGCGTCGGTTCACACCCCCCCTGGCACGCTGCGTCCTCTCCCGACCCGGCGGATCGGCTAAGGTTCTTTCCCATGCCGAGGGTCGTCCTGAAGCCGGGCCACGTGCGACCGGTGCACACGGGCCACCCTTGGGTGTTCCAGCAGGCCGTGGCCGAGGTAGAGGGCGGGCCGCTGGCCGGGGACGAGGTCAGCGTGTTCGACCCCCACGGGCGCCTCCTCGGGAGGGGGCTCTACAGCCCCAAGTCCGCCATCTCCGTGAGGATCTTCACGCGGGCGGACCGGCCCATCGACGGGGCCCTGTTTCGTGAGCGCGTCGGCAGGGCGGTGACTCTCCGGAGGAGCCTCGGCCTGCCCGACGAAGGGACGGACGCCTACCGGCTCATCCACGGAGAAGGAGACGGGCTGCCGGGGCTCATCGCCGACGTCCTCGGCGACGTGGTCTGCGTCCAGCTCAACACGCTCGGGGTCCAGCGGCTGCAGGGCGCCATCTTCGCGGCGCTCGAGGAGGCGCTCGCGCCACGCGCCATCATCGACCGGACGGGTGAGGCGGCGGCGAGGATCGAGGGCGTGTCGGTCGGCGGTGGCATCGTGCGGGGAGACGCCGGCCTCGATGCGCTCACGTTCAAGGAGCGCGGCTTCTCCTACGAGCTGCCCCTCGCCCTCGGGCAGAAGACGGGTTTCTACTTGGATCAGCGCACCCTCCGAGACCGCGTGGAGGCGCTCTCCGCGGGCCGTCGCGTCCTCGACGCCTACTCGTTCGTCGGATCGTTCGCGCTCGCTGCAGCGCGGGGCGGCGCCACCAGCGTGCTCGCGGTGGACGAGAGCGCGCTCGCCGCGGAGGTGGCCGCGGAGACGGCCCGGCGCAACGGCTTGAGCGGCGTCATCGAGGTGCAGAAGGGGGATGCGCACGCGGCCCTCGAGCGGGCGTCGTCGGACGGCGGCGTCGACCTCGTCCTGTGCGATCCCCCCAAGCTCGCGCCCTCGCGTGGGAAGCTGGAGGCCGCGCTCGGCGCCTACCGGAGGATCGCGCGGTCGGCGTGCGTGGCGACCAAGCCTGGTGGGCTCCTCGTCCTCTCGTCGTGCTCCGGCGCGGTCTCGCACGACGACCTCGTGCGCGCGCTCGCGCACGGCGCGCGCGACGCGAACATGCAGGCGGTCGTGCTCGAGCGCCACATCCAGAGCCCGGACCACCCGGTGCCGGCGGCGTTCCCCGAAGGCCTCTACCTCAAGAGCGTGATCGCGCGGATCGAGGCGCTCGGGTGACGTGAGCCGCCCGCTCGCCGCCGTCACCGCGGAGGAGGCGCGGCGCGTCGACACCGTCGTGTTCGACCTGGACGACACGCTGCTCGACCACGGCGCGCTCACGCTCGACGCTTTCCGCGCCCTCCACGCGCTGCGGACCGCGGGGCTCGCTGCGGTCGCCGCGACCGGGCGGCCCTCCGGCTTCGCGGAGATCGCCGTCCGGCAGTGGCCCATCACCGCGGCGATCGCCGAGAACGGCGCGGTCGCGTGGACGCGCGACGAGAGCGGCCGCGTCGCCGTGGACGACCCGCTCGGGGAGGACGAGCGAGCAACCCGCAGGTCCGCGCTGCTCGAGATCGCGAGGGAGGTGTGCGCCGAGCACGCGGGGATCGCGCTGGCCGACGACAACTGGGCGCGTCGGACCGACGTCGCCCTCGACGTAGGCGAGCGCGCCCGCGTCCCAGCCGACGTGGTGCGGCGGGTACAGGACGCGGTCGTGGCGCGCGGCGCGCGCACGTTCGCGTCGAGCATCCACGTTCACCTCACGCTGGAGGCGTACGACAAGGCGTCCGGCTTCGCCGCGTTCGTTCGGCGGAGAGGTCGCGACCCGGTGCGCGCGCTCCGGACGGCCGCCTTCGTCGGCGACAGCGCGAACGACGCGTCGGGGTTCGCCTCTTTCGGGCTGACCTTCGGCGTGTCGAACGTCCGCGGGCACCTGCGGAGGCTCACGATCCCGCCGCGCTACGTCGCCAGCGCCCCCATGGGCGCGGGCTTCGCCGAGATCACCGACCGCCTGCTGGCGCTGCGGCGGGGCGCGACGTGAGCCTCCTTGGACCTGGATTCCGGGCCGGTCGTGGTCCAGGATGGGCGCGATGACCGACGCGGAGAGCAAGCGCGAAGGCGAGCCCCGGTCCAGGCGGTCGTCGCGCCCCGTCGGCGCGCACGGCCAAGAGGTCGGCGCGACGCTCGCGGCGCCCGCGGCCCCGCGACGGCAGGCCTCGCCGCTCCCCGGTCCGCGACGCCGGTGCGCGCGCGGCCTCGTGCTCCTCTCCATCGACGCGGAGATCGAGCGCCGGTTCGGCGAGGAGGGGCGGGAGCGCGTCGTCGCCCTGCTCCCCGACGCCCACGCCGAGGAGCTCCGCCGGGGTCGGCCGAGCGCCCTCGAGGCGCACGACATCGAGGCCGTCAGGGTCTACGTGGAGATCGCGTCCCGCGTGCTCGGGCTCGACGTCGGGGATCTTCGGGAGCTCGGAAGGGCGGCCGTGGAGCGGGAGATCGCCCCCTTCGTCAAGACGCTGATCCTCCCAGCCACGCTGCCGGAGGTCATCCAGCGCTGCCCGGTCATCGTGGGGAGGTTCATGGACTTCGGTAGCTGGAAGGTGGACCGGGCGACGACCGAGGTGGGCGTCCTTCACGTGTCGGACTTCGGCATGGTCTCTCCGCTCCTGCGGTCGTGGTACGTCGGGGTCCTCCACGGCATCGTCGAGCGCGCAGTCTCTCCGGACGTCACCGTCTCGGACGTAACGGCGGGCGACCCTGGCTCGTCCACGTTCCACATCGAAGTCCTCCTGGAGTCTCCTCTTCGCGACCGTCCACCCCCTCGATGATGTCCTCCTCCGTCGCCGCCTACCCGCTCACGCTGCGGGGGCAGCTCGTGGACAAGCTGCCGATCTACGCCGCCGGCGGGGTGCTGCTCGCGGCGCAGCAGTACTTGATGGCGCGGCGGGATTTCCTCGTCAGCGACGCGGTGAACGCCGCCAACGCCATGCGCGGCGACGACGCGCGGGCGGCCGCCCTCATGATCTTCGCCGTCAGCGTCAGCGCCGCGGTGGTTCGTGTGCTCTCCCGCATCGCCATCTTCACGGCCGGGCGCAACGTCGAGTACGAGCTCCGCGCCATCCTCGTGGATCGGCTCCAGAAGCTCGGCCCGTCGTTCTTCCGCACGATGCCGACCGGCGACATCATGAGCCGGGCCACGAACGATCTCACGCAGGTGCGGCTCCTCCTGGGCTTCGGCGTGCTGAACGTCATCTCGAGCGTGTTCGCGCTCTCGAGCGCGCTCTACGTCATGCTCACCATCTCGCCGCGCCTCACCCTGGCGAGCTTCGTGACGCTCCCTGGGCTCTGGTTCGCGACGAAGGCGTTCTCGTGGCGGATGTTCAACCGCACGAGGGAGAACCAAGAGGCCATCGGCAAGATGAGCGACCGCGTCCTCGCCAGCCTCACGGGCGTGCGGGTCGTGCGGGCGTTCGGTCTCGGACCGAGCGAGCTCGCCGCCTTCGAGGTGCACAGCCAGGACTACCTGGAGAAGGGCCTCGCGCTCGCCCGCGTCCGCGGGGCGATGTTCCCCGTGATGGGGACGATCAGCGCCGTCGGCGTCCTCGTCGTCTTCTGGTACGGCGGGACGCTGCTCGAGGCGGGGCAGATGTCCGGCGGGGACTTCGTGTCGTTCTGGCTCGCGCTCATGCGCCTCACCTGGCCGCTCCTGGCGCTGGGGTTCGTCTCCGCGATCGTCCAGCGTGGTCGCGCCGGCTACGAGCGGCTGAAGACCGTCTTCGACGCGACGCCGGACATCGTCAGCGGTTCGCTCACGCGAGAGGCGCCCGTGCGCGGCCACGTGGAGGTGAAGGGGCTCACGTTCTCCTACGACGACGAGCGGCGGGTGCTCGAGGACGTGGCGTTCGAGGTCGCGCCGGGGTCCTCGCTCGCGATCGTGGGGCGGACGGGATCGGGCAAGAGCACGATCGCCGTTCTGCTCTCGCGGCTCATGCCGACGCCTCGCGGCACGGTCTTCCTGGACGGCGACGACGTGTGCGATCTCGAGCTCCACCGCGTGCGGTCCAGCATCGGGTATGCGCAGCAGGACGCGTTCCTCTTCTCGACCACCGTCACCAAGAACATCGGGTACTCGCTCGACGACACGGAGTCCCCCGAGGCCGACGCGGCCATCCGCGGGGCGGCGAAGCGGGCGGCGGTCCACGAAGACATCGAGCGCCTCCCGGACGGGTTCGACACGGTGGTCGGAGAGCGCGGCGTCCAGCTCTCGGGTGGACAACGGCAGCGCACCGCGCTCGCGCGCGCCCTCCTGCGCGAGTCCCCGGTCCTCGTCCTCGACGATCCCTTGTCGGCGGTGGACGCCAAGACCGAGACCGCCATCCTCGACGCCATCGAGCGGGAGAAGGCGCGGCGGACCGTGATCCTCATCACGCACCGCGTCGCCGCGGCTCGCCGGTGCGACCGGGTCCTCGTCCTCGACGCGGGCCGCGTCGTCGAGAGAGGGACCCACGACGACCTCGTCGAGGCCGGCGGCGTCTACGCGGCCTTCGCGAAGGAGCAAGCCCTCGAGGCCGGCCTCGAAGACGACGAGGGCCGCGGAGAGCTCACGTGAGCAGGGAGGACGCGGCGGCCACGCGCGGCGAGAAGGCGCTCGCGAAGTTCCACGAGGAGGGGCGCCTCGGGGAGTACGACGCGCGCAACCTCCTCGCGCTCTGGCCCTACGTCCGCCCGCACCGCTTCTACCTGTACGGATCGATCGCGCTCCTCCTGCTCGCGTCGACGCTGGCGCTCCTGCGGCCGCTCGTCATGCGCGAGGGCCTCGACGGGATCGGCGTCCACCCTGGAGCCATCACGCGCGCGGGGCTGCTCCTCACGGGCCTCATCGTGGTCGAGCAGGTCATCGCGTTCCCGCAGCTCTACCTGATGCAGGCGGGCGGAGCGAAGGCCATGCGGGACCTCCGGACCGCGGTCTTCCGGTTCCTCCATACGCGCAGTCTGGCGTTCTTCGATCGGACCCCGGTCGGGCGCCTCGTCACGCGCGTCACGAACGACGTCGACGCCATCAACGAAATGTTCGCCTCGGGGGCCTTGAACGCGATCGGGGACCTCCTCCGGCTGGTCGTGATCGTGGTGGTCCTCGTCTCGCTCGACTGGAAGATGTCGCTGATCGCCTTCGTGTGCGTCCCTCCGATCTTGCTCGTCGTGAACTGGACACGCCGGCGCATTCGGGAGGCCTTCCGGGAGGTGCGCGCCAAGACCGCCCGCATGAACGCCCAGCTCAACGAGCAGGTGAGCGGCATGGCGATCGTGCAGGCGTTCGCCCGGGAGGAGGCGGCCGCCGCCGAGTTCGACGAGATCAACCGGTCGTACCGCGACGCGAACAACCGGTCCATCGTCCTCGACGCGTCCATGGACGCCGCGCTCGAGATGATCTCGAGCCTCTGCATCGCGTCGGTGCTGTGGGCCGCGGGCGTCCAGTCGGCCGGCGAGCACGTCACGTTCGGGACGCTCTTCGCCTTCGTCGCGTACATCGAGATGTTCTTCCTCCCGATCCGGGACCTGTCGTCGCGCTACAACCTGGTCCAGTCCGCGATGACCGGCGCCGAGCGCGTGTTCGAGCTCTTCGACAACCAGGACGAGGACGCGCCGCACCGGATCCGACCCGACGCCACCGGCGCCGCGCCGCCCGTCGTCGAGGGCGCGCCGGCGCTCGAGCTCGACCACGTGACCTTCGGCTACAAGCCCGGGGCGCCGGTGCTCCGGGACGTCTCGGTCCAGATCGCCCGCGGCGAGCGGGTCGCGCTCGTCGGCGCCACCGGGGCAGGCAAGACGACGGTCGCGTCGCTGTTCCTGCGTCTCTACGACGTCCAGGAGGGGGCGGTCCGGGTGTTCGGCCGGAACGTGGAGGACGTAGGGCGCGACGAGCTGCGCAGCCACTTCGCCGTCGTCCCGCAGGACGTGTTCCTCTTCCCGGGCACCGTCGCGACGAACGTCGCCGCGGGCGAGGCCTCGCCGGACCTCGAGCGCGTCCGGCGAGCCCTCGAGCGCGTCGGCGCGCTCGATCTGTTCGAGCGGCGGGCTGGCGGCCTCGAGGCGCCGGTGAACGAGCGCGGCTCGAACTTCTCCGCGGGCGAGCGGCAGCTCTTGGCGTTCGCGCGGGCCCTCTACAAAGATCCGCAGATCCTGGTCCTGGACGAGGCGACCGCGAACATCGACAGCGACACGGAGGCGCGCCTCCAGCGCGCGGTGGAGCTGGTGCTCGAGGGCCGGACCTCGCTGGTGATCGCGCACCGCCTCTCCACGATCCGGGCCGCCGATCGCATCGTGGTCTTCCATCGAGGGCGCGTGGTGGAGCAGGGGACACACGAGGACCTCTTGGCCCACGACGGTGTGTACGCCCGACTTCACGCGCTCCAGTTCGCCAAGGAGCAGGAGCCCCTCAGCGCGCGGCCGCCGACCGTGGACGCGCACGCGTGACCAAACGGTCGTCGGGGACGTAAGGTTTCTCGCGTGGAGGGGACTACCAGGGAGTGGCGATCGAACCCCACGCGGCGCGCCGCGTCGCGCTCTCCGGTGGGCTCCCCATGAGCGGGCGCCGCGCGCCCGCGTCCCCAGCCGCGGAGGCCGCCTCCCCTCGCCGGGCGGACGAGGCGGAGCCCGAGGTGCGTCTGGCGGCGCTGCTCGAGCGGCACGGCGCGGGCCTCCGCAGGGTCGCCCGGACGTACGCGGCTCGCACGGCCGAGACGGAGGATCTCCTGCAGGAGATCGCGCTGGGGCTGTGGAAGGCGCTTCCGCGCTTCCGCGGTGAGTGCTCGGAGCGCACGTTCGTGTTCCGGGTCGCCCACAACCGCGGGCTCTCGTTCGCTGGCCGCAGGCGCTCCGAGCCGGAGCCGCTACGCGGCGAGGAGTCCGACGCCCCGACGCCCGAGGAGAGCGTCGGCGCCGCGCGCCGGCGCGAGGCGCTCTGGCGAGGCATCCGAGCGCTCCCACCGGGCGGGCGCGCCGTCCTCACCATGGCCCTCGAGGGCCTCTCGCACGAGGAGATAGCCGACGTCCTCGGCATCACGGTGAACAACGTCGGGGTCCGGCTCAGCCGCGCCCGCGCGGAGCTGAGGCGGGCCGTCGGAGGTGAAGATGAAGGGCGATGACGACTGGGGAGAGTGGTCGGGAGACTTTCGGCACGCCCCCGAGCCTGGCGTCGCGGCGCGGGAGATCGCGCGCACCGTGCGGCGCCGGCAGTGGGTGCACGTCGCCAAGGCGGTCGGCGACGTCGCGGCGTACCTGTTCGGGATGGGCGTGTTCCTCGTGTTGAGCATGACGAAGCCGGTGGTCTGGCCGCTGGCGTCCGCGGTGCTGCCGGCGTTCGTCGTGGCGCTCGCGTACTCGGTGCACGTGCGGAAGGGGACGTGGTCGGCGTCCGGGGAGACGGTGGCGGCGTTCGTGGAGCTCGAGTGGCGGCGCAGGAGGGTCGACGTCGCGCTCCTGCGCTTCGCGCAGGGCCTCCTCGCCTTCCTCGTGCTCGGCTTCTGTGTCTGGCTCCCCTTCCTGCTCGCGTCGCGGGGCGAGCCGCGTAGCGGCGGCGTGTGGCGGATCGGCCTGGCGCTCGCCTTCACGGCGGCCACCTTCGCCGGCACGTGGGCGTACCTGGCCTTCAAGCTGCGATCTGCTCGTGGAAAGCTCGCCCAGGCCGCCGAGCTGCGCGAGAGCGTCGCGGATGGAGAGGCGGGCGTCGCGCTCTGACCTCGGGTGACGCAGACAGAGACAGCGACTCTCGGGACGTCACGCCGTCCCCTCGGGCTCCGGCGCGCTCGGGCCACCCTCGAGGGCGACCGCGTACTCCAGCTGGTGGCTCCCGGAGTCCTTGAGGAGCCGCACCGGCAGGCGGACGTTCAGCCGGGCGGGGGAACAGGCGGCGTGGTCGTCGTCGTCGCACGCGACGTAGTCGATCGTCAGGACGACCTCGGCCTCCACGCTCGGCGCGCCGATCGGCAGCACGTGGGCGCCCACGGTGATCGGCTGCGTGGTGCCCCCCGCCGTCGTCAGATCCAGGCGCGGACGCCGCAGCATCAGGAGGTCCGAGCGGCGCGACACCTCGGCGGCCACCGAGATGGGCGAGCCCGGCGCCAGGGCGAGGCCCGCGGGCGCGCCGAGCACGACGGTGAGCGTGGCCTCGCCGGCGGCGAGACCCGCCTCGGGGGGCAGCTCGAGCCGGGTCGTGAACCAGCCGTCCACGCCCGTCTTCGGCGCCTCGCCGCGCGGCGGGATGGTGAGGCTGCCTCGCTGGGCCTTCGGCGCCCCGGTGATCGTGATCTCGGTGGCCGTACCGTCCCGCCACCGGAGGAGGCGGTGGGCGTTGGTGTCGGCGATGAGGATCGTGCCGTCGGTGTCGATGGCGACCGAGGCTGGCTCGTGCAGGCCGTCGAGGAGCGTGCGGATCCGGCCGCGAGGCTTGCGGCTCGTATGCGCCGGGTGCGGCGACCATCGCTTGATCTTGCCGTTGTAGGTGTCGGCGATCACGATCCCCGCCGCGTCCGCGGCGACGCCGAGGCAGTGCTGCAGCATGGCCACGTCGCGGTCGTCGTCGCCATCCCCGTCGCCGAAGTCGAAGAGGCCGAGCCCGAGCAGCGTGGTCACGGTGCCCCTCTGCAGGTCCACCGCGCGGATGGCGCTCGTCTCGCTGTCGGCGACGTAGAGCGTCGACCCGAACGCGCTCAGCCCCGAGGGTTGAGCCCACGCGCTCGTCCGCACGTCGCCGTCGATGAGGGTCTCGACGCCCGTCCCCGCGAACACCTCCAGGGTTCCCGCCGCGGGGAGGAACCGCCAGATCTGGTGGCCGCCCGCCATGGCGACGTAGATTGCGTCGCCGACCGCGCAGAGGTCCCAAGGTGATCGCAAGCTCGTGCTCAGCGCGTCGGCCGGTCCCTCGGGTGCGTGGACGCCCAGGCGGCCGGTCCCGGCCACGGTCGTGACGGCGCGGGTGTCGAGGTCGAGCCGCCGCAGCAGGTGGTTCCGGCTGTCCGCGGCGTAGAGGGCGCCCTCGTGGAAGCACATCCCTTGCGGATCGTCGAACGCGGCGTCCTCGCCGACCCCGTCCCTGTGGCCCCTGCGTCCGCCGCCGAACGTAGCGAGGACGTCTCCTTGAGCCCCGCACACGAGGACGCGGTGGTGTCCGCTGTCAGCGACGGCGAAGCGCCGCTCCGGGAGGGACGCCACCTTCCCCGGATAGCAGAGCGGCTCCCGCTCGGCGGGCGGGTGGCTCTCGAGCTCGACGGCGCGCTCTCTCAGCGTGCCGGCCTCGCGCGCCTCCGCGAGGAGCTTCGCCACGAACGCGTCGAGCGTCTCGAGGTCGGGCTCGCCTGGGGCGATCGCGGCGATGCGCCCGTCGGGCTGGACGACGACGAGCGTCGGCCACGACCGGATCGCGTAGCGGCTCCAGATGGCCATCTCGTGGTCGACCGCCACGGGATGCTCGATGCCGTAGCGACCCACGGCCTCTCGGATCCGCTTCGGGTCCTTCTCGGCGGCGAACTTGCCGCTGTGCACGCCGATCACAGACAGGGGACGGCCGCGGTACCTGCGCTCGAGCTCGCGCAGCGTGGGCGCCACGTGGACGCAGTTGATGCAGCAGTAGGTCCAGAAGTCGAGGATGACGACCTGGCCGCGAAGCTCGCGCATCGTGATGGGGCGGGCGACGTTGAGCCACGCGAGCGCCCCGTCGAGCTCCGGCGCGTAGATCCGATCTCGGCTGGCGGTGATGGTCACGGAGTGCGAGCTCTCCCGGTGCGGGTGGAGGCGAGCGTCCCCGCGGGGCTGGGAGCGTCGCGGCCCCGAGACTAGCAGGGTACCGAGCGCGACGGCCTCACGCCGCTCGGCGCGGCCGTCGCTGCTCTCTCCACCGCTACCTCTAGCGGCTCTCGGCGGTGACGAGCAGGTAGAGGTCCGCGCACGTGCCGTTCCTGACCGTGAGGGCGGTGGCGTCGATGGACACGAGCTCGACCTCCCCGGTGGAGAGGACGATCTCGGCGCCGTCCCCGTCCCGCGCGGTGGCGATGTAGGCCTGCCAGCTGGAGGGCGGCTCCCCGAGGCCGTGCTCGAAGCGGATCGCCTGTCCAGGAGGAAAATCCAGCAGCGACTCCACGTCCCACGAGCTCGACACGTAGTGCCCGTTCTCCGTCGTCCCCTCGGTGTAGCGCGCCGGCGGGTCCTCGTTCAGGTCGTCGCCGCAGCCTCCGGTGAGGACGTCACAGCCGAGGAGCGAGAGGGCCGCCGCCGCGACCCCAGCCTCAAGCGCCCAGCCACTTCGCCACATCGATCGCATGGTAGGTGAGGATGAAGTCCGCGCCGGCACGCCGGATGGAGAGCAGCGCCTCGAGCGTGGCGCGCTTCTCGTCGATCATGCCCGCCTGGGCGGCGGCCTTGATCATCGCATACTCGCCGCTCACGTTGTACGCGCCGAGCGGCAGGGTCGTCGCGTTGCGCACACGCCAGAGGACGTCCAGGTAGGGCAGCGCTGGCTTCACCATGACCATGTCCGCGCCCTCTGCCTCGTCCAGCCCGAGCTCGCGCAGCGCCTCGCGCGCATTGCCGGGATCCATCTGGTACCCGGACCGATCCCCAAACTTCGGCGCGCAGTCGGCGGCCTCGCGGAAGGGGCCGTAGAAGGAGGACGCGTACTTCACCGCGTAGGAGAGGATGGCGACGTCCGTCGCCCCGTCCGCGTCCAGCGCGCGCCGGATCGCCCCCACGCGGCCATCCATCATGTCGCTCGGCGCGACGACGTCCGCGCCGGCCTTCGCCTGGGCGAGGGCGGATCGAGCGAGGACGTCGATGGTGGCGTCGTTGTCGACCACGGTCTCGCCGCGGGCGTCGGTGGTGAGGACGCCGCAGTGGCCGTGGTCGGTGTACTCGTCCACGCAGGTGTCCGTGATCACGAGCAGCTCCGGCGCGGCGTCCTTCATCGCGCGCACCGCGCGCGGGACCGGCCCGTCCGCGCTGCAAGCGCCCTCGCCGCGCGGATCCTTCTGGGCGGGGAGCCCGAAGAGGATGACGCCGCCGAGGCCGAGGCTCCGAGCCTGCCGCGCCTGGTCCGCCGCTGCGCTCACCGGGAGCTGGAAGACGCCGGGCATCGTCCCCACCGGCCGCGGCTCGGTGAGCGACTCGCTGAAGAACAACGGCAGGATGAGGTCGTCCGGACGGAGGGAGGTCTCGCGGACGAGCGCGCGAATCGCGGGGCTCCGCCGGAGGCGACGCGGGCGGACGTGAGGGAACATCAGGGACAAGCTAGTCCCGTGGAAACCAAGTTTCCACGCAAACAACGGAGGCGTCGCCGATCGGGACCAGCCGCTGGGCCACCCGAGCGCGGGCCGTCTTCGACCGCAGCGGCTCGAAGCCTCGCGAGGTGATGGTCCAGGGGCGTCCGGCGGGCCGTGGAGGCGAAGCTCCAGCGAGCGACGACGCGTCACGCGTCGAGGAACGCCTCGACCTCCTCCAGCATGCGATCGAAGTCGGCGGCGACGAACAGGGTCTCCTGGTACTGCGTGGGATCGAACGGGGTGTCGACGACGCGCCCGAGGTCGAGCGGGACGAGGCGTGCCTCCTTCTCGAAGCGTCCGAGCTCTCCGTACGAGGAGAGCAGGCCCGCGCCGAAGACCGCGAGTCGCCCCTGCTCCTCCACCACCCCGAACTCGAGCGTGTACCAATACAGGCGGATGAGCGCGAGCGTGCGCGCGTCGTCGGCGCGCTTCGTAGCCTCGCCGAACGCGCGGTTCAGCCGGACGAAGCGCGCCTCCATGAGCGTCGGAGCGTGGCCGACGATCTCGTGCACCACGTCCGGCTCCGGTGTGTAGAGCGGCCTCGAGTGGTGGCGCATGTACTGTGTGGCGAGGAACGTGCCCTCGTCGAGGGCCTCCATGAACAGCCTGGGCGTCACGAGCCCCGCCACGGGCTGCATGGAGAACCCGGTCCGTGCACTGAGCGTCGCGTTGACCTCGGAGAGCTGGGGGATCCGCTCTCGCGTCAGGGACAGCGCCTCCGCGCCCTCGCGGTAGGCGGCGCACGCGTACCGCGCGTGGAGCGGGTCGAGATGCGCCCAGACCGTGCGCCACACCTCGTGCTCCTCGGCCGTGTAGTCGACGTTCGGGACCGGCCGCCCTCGCTCGTGGGTCAGCGCGAGCCGCGCGATCGCGTCGCGCCGGGCGCGGTACGCGCGGTCCCGAAACCCCGGGTGGTCCTGGTCGAGCTCGACGAGATCGGCGGCGCGCACGGTGTCCTTCCGGGCTGGCGCGCGGCCGGCGGGTGCCGCGCCGCGAGCGAAGGCCCCCCGTGCCAGAGGGGCGTCAGGGCGTCCAGCCGCTCTCCGCCGCGCGCTCCGAGAACGCGGCCACCAGCTCCTCCACGCGCGAGAGCTCGCGCAAGGTGAAGCGTGACCTCCGGCCTAGCTCCAGGAAGCCGAGCAACCGGTTCCTCGGGCGGAGGGGAAACATCGCAGCGCCCTCCGGATCGAGCCCAGACTTGCGCAGGCGTGCCATCGTGGCCTCCCCGGCGTTCCCTGCGACGGGCTCCGCGACCACGATGTGACCGCCAGCGGCGGCGACCACGGCAGGGTCGAGCAGGCGGGTGCGCGTCCCGAGCAAGTCCAGCGTGCCGGGGCCGTGGGCGCACGCGACCGTGGCGCCCTCGTCCGCCAGCCGGTGGAGCAGCGCGACCTCCGCGTGGCAGCGGCGCACCGCGGCCCCCAGCAGCAGCAGGAGGGCGTCGGAGAGGTCCGCCGCGCCGGCGAGGTCGTCCTCCGGGAGGATCTCGCCCGACTCGAACGGCTGCGCGTACCCCCAGCCTGCGCGGGAGCCCTGCACGTCGTCGGTACCTTCCGCGCGCGCCCCGACGAGCGCGCTCGACTGCGGAGGCTGCGACGATCGCCCGCCGGGCGTCACCACCCCGGAGACCCGCGGGAGCGCGGCGGGAGGCGGGACGGAGCCCTTCGTCACGGGCGCAGCGGTCACCGGGGCCGCCGTGGCCGGCGCGGGCGACCCAGCGCCCGGAGGGATGGTGCGTGGGCGGGGAGGCGGGATGGACGGTGGTGGCAGCGTCCTCCGCTGCGGCGGCCCGACGGGAGGCGGCGGGGGCACCGACCGCGCTCGGGGCGCCGAGGGGCTCGGCGCGACCGACTTGCGCTTCTCCGGCACCTTCGTCTCTTCGTCGTCGTCGAGGTAGGAAGCGAGCGTGGGGCGGTCCGCGCCGAGCAGGTCCCGCGAGCCCTGGGTGGGCACGTCCGCGGCGCCGTGCGAAGCGTCACCAGGCGCGCTCAGTCCTCGGGAGCCCAGGGTAGGCACCTCTCCGGTCGAGGCGAACGACTTCAGCTCGAGCTCTCCGTCCTCGCCGCTCCCGAGCTCCACCGTCGCGCGGTCGTCGACCGACCGCTCCTCCTCCATGAACGTGAGCGCCGAGAGCGGTACGCGCGTGGTGGGGCCCGCCTCCGTGTGGGGGGCAGCGGCGCCGTCGTCCACGTACTCGGTGAAGTCCGTGAGCGGGCGCCAGACCTTCCAGCCCTCGTGCCGGACGAAACTGTCGAGAGGGACGCGGCCGGCCGCGACACCACGCGCGAGGAGATCCAACCGGACCGGACCCACGGCCGCCAGCCCGTCGGTGACGAACCACCGGTCAGCACCCTTGATATCCAGGGCGTCGGAGCGAAATTTGACTGCCATCAAGTCCACGGCCCCCCACCTCGTCTTGCTAGCGCGGGAAGCTGCTTTTTGGCGAGGGTCCACCCGATTGTCAAGACGGGCCGCACCCCACTAACGTTGTTCCGGATGGTGGCATCGAGCGGGACGGTGTATCTGGTCGGCGCTGGCCCGGGGGATCCCGGCCTCCTGACCCGCCGTGGCCTCGAGCTGCTGCGCTCCGCTGACGCGGTGCTCCACGACGAGCTCGTGCATCCGGCCCTCTTGCGTCTTGTCAACCCTGAAGCGCTCCTCCGCAACGTGGGCAAGCGCGGCCGGGATCCGCACGCCAAGCAGCTCAAGCAGGCCCAGATCGACGCGATGACCGTGGAGCTCGCCCGTGCGGGCAAGAGCGTCGTCCGCCTCAAGGGGGGGGATCCGTTCCTCTTCGGCCGGGGCTCCGAGGAGTGTGAGGCCCTGCTTCGCGCCGGGGTTCGCTTCGAGGTGGTGCCCGGCGTGACCTCGCCGCTCGCGGCCGCCGCCTACGCCGGGATCTCCCTCACGCACCGCGATCTGGCCTCGAGCGTCCTGTTCGTGAGCGGGACGACGCGGGCGGGGGTCGCCTACGACTTCGCCAAGCTGCGTGGGCTCGGAGGCACGGTCTGCGTCCTCATGGGGCTCTCGCGCCTGCCGGAGATCTGCGCGGCGCTGGTCCGTGACGCGGGCTGGTCGCCCGAAACACCCGCCGTCGCGATTCAGTCGGGGACCCTCCCCTCGCAGCGGGTCGTCGAGGCGACCCTCTCGGACCTCCCGCGAGCGGTGGAGGCGGCGGCGCTCTCGTCACCCGTTCTCGCCGTCCTCGGAGAGGTCGCGGCGCTGCGGCGGGAACTCCGGTGGTTCGACACGCGGCCTCTGTTCGGCAAGCGGGTGCTCGTGGCGCGCGCGGGGCACCAAGCCGAGGAGACGGAGGACCTCGTGCGCGCCCGCGGAGCGGAGCCGGTCTCCGTCGCGCTTCTCGCGGTCAGGCCCCCCGCCGACCTCGCGCCCGCGCGCCGCGCGGTGGCGGCGCTCGGCGCGTACGATCTGGTGGTGTTCACGAGCCAGAACGCGGTCAGCCGGTTCTTCGCGCTGCTGACCGAGGTGGGCAAGGACGCTCGCGCCCTCGGGGGGGCGCGCGTCGCCGCGATCGGGGAGGGCACCGCGCGGGCGCTCGCCGCGAGAGGGATCGCGCCGGACGTCGTGCCCGCGGACTCGCGCGGCGAAGGGCTGGCCGCCGCTTGCCTCGCGGATCTCGGCCGGACGCGGGAGGCGGTCGGGGGCGCTCGAGTCCTCTTGCCGCGCGCCCTCGTGGCGCGCGACGTCCTGCCGGACACGCTGCGCGCGGCGGGCGTCGAGGTGGACGTGGCCCCAGTGTACGAGACCGTGACGCTCGGGAGAGAGCGCGCCGCGGAGCTCGAGGCGCTCTTCGCGGAGGGCGCGGTGGACGTCCTCTTGCTGACGTCGAACAGCACCGTGACGGCGCTCGCCGAAGCGCTCGGTCCTCGACTGCACGAGCTGTCGGAGCGCCTGCTCGTCGCGAGCATCGGACCGGTGACGACGGCGGCGGCGGAGGCGGCGGGGCTCCGCGTGGCCGTCACGTCCGAGGCGGCCACCCTCCCCGCGCTGCTCGACGCGGTCGAGCGGACGCTGGGGTCGGCGTGAGGTCGGCCGTCCTGGTCACGGCCCTCGCGCTCTCCGGGTGCGGTGCCTCCGACCGGGGAGACGCCGCCCGAGGCGCGGCGAGCGCCTCGGCGAAGGCACGGCCTGCGCCGCGCACCGGCTTCGAGCGGTTCCCCCGCCGCTGGGAGGTCCCGGCGCTGCACGACGTGTCCGAGATGGCGTTCGCAGCGTCGGGAGAGGTCGTGTTGTTCGGCCGCAGCGCGGTCGCCTCCTACGCGCGCAGCGACGGCAAGGAGGTGCAGTCGGTGCGCCGCTCGTGTCACGCGCTCGCGGTCGCGCGCGAGCGCGACGGGAGCTTCGTCGTGGTCTGTCCCTTCGAGATCCGGCGCGTGGCTTGGCCGACCTTGGAGAGCTCGACCGTCGTGACCTTCGAAGAGACGGCGGTGAACGCCGGGATATCGCGCGACACCGATCGTCGTTCAAGTGCTCCTGAAGCAAGAGGCCAAGAAGCCGCTGCGCGCGCGCCTCAGGATCTACGAGCGGAAGAAGGCGGCGCTCCAGCAGGAGCTGGAGCTCCCGGGGGTCACCTACGCCTCGTGGCTGTCCACGAGCGACAGCGGCCTGATCGTGGGCGTCTTCGAGCAGAGCGTCGCGCTCCACGCGCCCGGCGCGCAGGCGTGGCGAACGCTCGTCAAGGGCAGCGTCCCCTCGATCGCGGTGCCGTCCGCCGACGCGCGCAGGCTGTTCGTGACGCCGAAGCCGGGCGAGCCGCTGATCGTCGACGTCGCTACCGCGAAGGTCGTGCACCAGTGGCGTGGCGGCGCTCCCGCAGACGCGGCGTGGATCGGGCTCGACGCGGTCGCCGTCGTCGGCGGTGGTGCAGGGATTCGCATCCTGGAGCCCGGGGGCTACGAGGTCCTCTCGGCGCACGACGCCGCCTTCCACGCCGTGGCGGTGTCGGAGGACGCGAAGGCGCTCTGCGCGCACTCGCGGGACAGCCACCAGCTCGCTTGCTACTTCGCGCAGCCGTGACGCAGAGAGGGGAGCGGGGCCCCGGAGGGGCCCCTTGCCCGCATGATCGGGCGCGTCACTCCGCGGGAGGCATCGACGGGTCCTCCACGGGGAGGCACTCCAGCCAGCACCCGAAGCCGCCCATCCCGTCGTCCTCGCACACCTGGACCGCGACCGTGCCAGGGGGGCACTCTGGCTCGTCCGGGAGGCAGGTCGTGTAACAGAAGGGATCGTCGGTCCCCATCCCCGGATCCCCCATCGGAGGGGGCTCCGGCTCCTCACAGACGATCTCTTCGTGCGTCCCCGGCGGGCAGAGCTCGTCGGGCACGCACGTGACGACGCACTCGTCGGGTGGGAGCATCCCGCCGTCCTCCTGCGCCGGGTCGGTCGGGCCGCAGACGATCTCCTCGTGGTAGCCAGGACCACAGATCGGATCGGGCACGCACACCGGGTAGCAGTCCCCCATGGGATCATTCGGATCGCCAGGGTTCATGGGATCGCCTGGGTCGCAGATCCACTCCTCGTGCATCCCCGGGCCGCACGGGTCGTCCGGCACGCAGATCGGGTAGCAGCCCCCCGGGGGCTCGTCGCAGTTCGGCTGCGGCATCCCGTACTCTTCGCAGATCCACTCCTCGTGGTGATCGGGGCCGCAAGGATCGACCGGGACGCACGTCTCGTAGCACTGCGCGCCGCCGCCGCCGCAATCCTCCGCCATGCAGCTGGGATCCATCGGCAGGATCTCCTCGCACACGTACGCAGGCTCCGTGCCCTCCGGGCAAACCGGATCCACCACGCAGTCTTCCCAGCACAGGCCCGACGCGTCGTCACAGACGAGGGTCGGCTGGGAGCCTGCGGGACAGACGATCTGACCTCCGCCCGACCCGCCGTCGTCGCCGTCGCCCCCGTCCCCGGGGAACCCGCAGCCTTCGTTGCCGTTGGCGCCCGTGAGGATGAACACGACCCCCAGGGCGATTACACCTTGAACCGACTTGACGAGCTCCGCGCGCATGACTGCCTCCATGCCTGCCGCAGGCAGGACGAGAGAGAAGAGAGAGGAATGAAGGACGAGGCGTGGCCCGCCGTGGCGGACCGCGCTCGTGGCCCCGGTGGTGGCGCTCCGTCGGCGCGGGCGATCCTCGCGCTCCGAACGGAAGCACCCTCGCGCGCGAGGGCTCGGCGGCCGCTCCGCCCGCTCTTGCGCGCCGGGGCCGGCAACCGTGGGCGCCGCACGCGCGACGTTCACCCACCTATTCCCCTCCGCCAGGAGGCGTGATCACTTTTTTCGGAACGGCTCTAAGATTCGGCCCGATGGCCTCGGAAGCGGTCCTGCCGCCGTTCCCCAAGGGTTGGTACTCCGTCGGCTTCAGCGACGAGTTCCCGCGCGGCTCCGTCACGACGCGGCGCCTCGGCGGCCGCGAGGTCGTGCTCTTCAGGACGGAGGACGGGGCGCTCGGCGCCGTGGACCCCGTGTGCCCGCACCTCGGCGCGCACCTCGGCCACGGGGGCACGGTCGTCGGCCGCGCGCTCCGGTGTCCCTTCCACGGCTTCACCTTCGGGACCGACGGGACGTGCCTCTCGACCGGCTACGGCACGAAGCCCCCTCGCACGAGCATCGGCACGTGGCACGTGTTCGAGGACCACGAGGTGGTCCTCTTGTGGCTGGACCCGAGGGGCGGACCGCCGACCTTCCATGTGCCGCGGCTCGACCTGACCGCGTTCCTGCCGCAGAAGAGGGCGAAGTTCTCGCTGCGCGGGCATCCCCAGGACACGACGGAGAACAGCGTCGACATCGGCCACCTTGGCGTGGTTCACGGCTACGAGCGGCCGCGCATGATCGGCGACCTCGTCACGGACGGCGCGTCCCTCCGGGCCACGTACGAGTTCTTCCGCCCCGTCGGGCTCCTCGGCAGCGGCTTCGGCGGCGTGCTCGCGGAGTTCGACGCGCACGTGCACGGGCTCGGGTACTCCTACGTCGCCACGCGCATCCCTTCGCTCGGCCTCGAGTACAAGAACTTCGTCTACGCGACGCCGGTGGACGACATGGCGCTCGAGCTCCGCATCTCCGCCACGCTTCGGAGCCTCGACGCCAGCCCGCTGTCGGGCCCGCTGCGCGCGGTCAAGCTCTCCAAGCTCGCGTCGCGCCTCGTGGAGCGTCTCGTCCACGAGCGGAGCTTTCGCATCTTCGAGAGTGACGTCCTGCAGGACTTCGTGATCTGGCAGAACAAGCGGTTCGTCGCGAAGCCCGCCCTCGCGGCGGGTGATGGGCCCATCCTCCGGTATCGGCGGTGGGCCGCGCAGTTCTACGAGGGGCAGACCGCTCAGGCCGCGGGCGCGGGGGTCGATGTCTCGCCGTGAGAGGGCGCGCCCTCCGGATCGAAGGCGATGATGTATCGTCGCGTCGGCTGGATGGGCGATGAATCGCTGACGTGCGAGGAGTGCGGCGCGGCGCTCCGGTTCGAGGGCGCGAGGACCGCGAAATGCCCGTACTGCGCCTGCCCCTCGGTGCTCGCGCGCCCCGCGCGCGCCGACGTCCCGAACCCGGATTTCTGCGTCGCCTTCGTGATGGGTCGCGAGACCGCGCTCGAGCGCGCCCGCGCGTGGACCCGGTCGCGCGGCCCGTTCACGGACGGCGGAGTCCGCAGCGCCTCGTTCGACGACGTCCGCGGCGTCTACCTCCCGGCGTACCTCTACGGCGCGGTGGCGCGCGCCGACTACACCGCCAAGATCGGCGAGGAGTACACGGAGACCGAGACGTACACCGTCACGGAGAACGGAAAGACCGAGACCCGCACGCGGACCGTCACCAAGACGGAGTGGCGTTCTCTCGCTGGCCGGTGGGCTGGCTACGTGAAGGACGTGGTGGTCAGCGCCTCGCGCGGCCTGCCGAGCTCGGTCCTGGAGGCGGTAGAGCCGTTCGATCTCCGCGCGCTGCGGCGCTACGACGTCGGGCACGTGCAAGGGTGGCTCGCGGAGGAGCCGTCCCTCGGCCTCTCCACGTGCCTCGCGCAGGCCCGAGCCGAGGCGCAGCTGGACGTCGGTCGCGCCCTCGATCGCCTGATGCCCGGGGACTCGCACGCGAGCCTCCAGTTCACGACCACGTTCGAGCGCGAGACCGCCAGCCTCGTGCTCGTGCCCATCTGGGTCCTCGCCGTCCGGTACCGGGCGGATCGACCGCCGGTGAGGCTCGTCATCAACGGGCAGACCGGCCGCGCCTGGGGGAAGGCGCCCATCTCGTGGCAGCGGGTGGCGGCGGCGGTCCTCGTCGTCGTCGCGGTCGGCGTCGCCCTCTACTTCGCGCTGAGGGGGCAGGGGTGAGCGCCTGCGCGCGGTGCCAGACGCTCCTCGAGGCGGGCGACACCCGCTGCGCCATCTGCGCCGAGCCGGCCCCCGCGGCGGCCGACGCGGCGCCGGCCGCGGCTGTCGCCAAGATCCTTCGATGCGGGACCTGTGGGGCGGCGGTCACGTTCTCCGCCGAGCACCGCGGGACGCGCTGCGTGTTCTGTGGATCCATCACGCACCTGGAGGAGCCGCACGATCCGGTGGAGGCGGCGGAGAGCTTCCTCCCGTTCCGGACCGGCGCCGAGGAAGCCGAGCGCGCGCTGCGGGCGTGGATGGGCACGCTCGGGTTCTTCCGCCCTTCGGATCTGGCGCGTGGGGCGACGGTCGCGAACCTCCGGCCGCTCTTCTTTGCGGCGTGGGTCTTCGACGCCGAGGCGCTCGTGAGCTGGGCCGCCGACTCGGACCAGGGGGCTCGGCGGAGCGCTTGGGCACCCCACGCGGGGCAGACGCCCATGCGCTTCGAGAGCGTCCTCGTCAGCGCGTCGCGCGGGCTCGAGGCGGAGGAGGTCCGCCGCCTCGCGCCCGGCTTCGATCTCCGGACGGCCGAACCGGCGCCGCGCGGCCCGGCGACCGCGATCGTCGAGCGGTTCGACGTGCAACGCTCCGCCGCCCGCGCCATCATCGCCGCCGCCGTGGAGTCCACCGCGACCGACCGCGTCTCCCGCGGAGAGGTCCCGGGGAGCCGCGTGCGCAACTGCCACGTCAGCGTCCTCCTGCGGGGCCTGGACTCCAAGCGGCTGGCGCTCCCGGCGTTCATCCTCGCGTACCGATACCGCGGCAAGCTCTACCGAGGCGTCGTGCATGGGCAGGACGCGCGGATCGCGTTCGGCACCGCGCCGATCTCCTGGCTCAAAGTGGCGGCCGTCGTCGCTGGCGTCCTCGCGGTCGTCGCCGTGATCGCGGTGCTCGTCACCCGGTAGGCGTCGACGGCGGCGCCCCTGAGCTACAGCGCCTTGGCGACCAGCCGTCGCGCCTCTTGTCCTACGGTCTGGAGCTCGCTGAAGGTGAGCCCGAGCATCGAGCGCGCCTCGTCCACGCTCTCTGCCTTCACGCGCTCTCCCGGCAGGCCGTACCCGAGCGTCGCCGTGATATCCTTCGCGATCACCAGCGTCGCCCGGCCGGTGTCCGTGCAGCGCGCCTGGCTGCCGCCGAGCTGCGCGGCGAGCTCCAGCGGCAGCCGCCACGCGCTCACGAGACGCTCGGTCAGCTGGGGGCGCACGGCGAGGAGGACGGACCAGTCCACCGCGGGCTGGGCCTTCGCCGGCCAGAGCGCGGCGGTGCCGAGGGCCACGATGCCGGCGGAGACGCCGACCTCTTGCAGGAGCCCGACGGTGAAGGCCGTCTCCGCCGGGGCGCTCGATCTCTCCGAGACCAGCCGCGAGACGTGCGCCAGCCCGATCGAGTGCTCACGGAGCTGGCGCATCGCGGTGTCCTGGCCCGGAGCCCGGAACACGCGCGCGGTGAGGGCCGCCTGTAGGCAGATGTCGGTCATCGTCTGGAGGCCCAGACGGAGGAGCGCCTGCTGGATCGTCCGCGGCGGGGTCCGGCTCGCATACACCGGCGACGAGGCGAGCTTCAGGACCGACATGGCGAACATGGGATCGCTCTCGACGAGATCGACGATGCTCGCGAACGAGACGTCCGGAGCGCGGGAGAGCTCGAGGACGCGCAGCGCGACGTCCGGCAACATCGGCGGCCTGTAGTGGGCGCTCGAGAACAGCTTCTCGACCGCCATCGCGAGGAGCGCTCCCTCGGCCTGCGCCGGGTCCGCTCCGCCGCCGGCGTAGGGCGTCTGGAAACGGAACCTGAGCCTCGATCCGACCACGGATCTCGAACGGCACGGCGGCGCGGGGACTCAAGGCCTCAGGGGTAACGGGCGCGCAAGAGCGTGAACTTGTTGTTCTGCTCCGCGGTCGTCAGCGGCTGGAGGTCCACCGCCTTGCCTAGGTCGCTCTGCAGCGCGTCCTCCATGCCCGGGATGAGGACGACGTAGAAGGTCTTCTGCCCCTTCTTCCTGTGGGTCGAGAACCACGCCCGCGCCTCCTTGCCCCGATCGAGGAGGATCGCGACCTGGTTGCCGGTGTAGAAGTTCTCGCCCTTCCAGTTCATCTGATACGCGACGAGCGGCCCGGCCTCTTCTTCGTTCGCGCCGTAGTACCGGAGGATCGTCTCTCGCTGCCCGAAATGGGGCGCCGTCTTCGCGAAGTAGGCGTCCAGGGCCCACCCGGCGAAGCACACCGCGGTCGCCGCGAAGGCCGAGAGCGCCGCGCGGCGGAGGCGCTCCGAGGCTGCCGCTGCGAGCAGCACCGACGCGGCGAACGTGAACGCCCAGAGGGGCCCCGAGAAATCCAGGTGCTCGGGCCAGGCGCGCCCGTAGTCGTACGAGAACAGGTGCATGAGGCGGGCGCCGCTCGGCTGCTCCGCTCGGTCGGCCGCGAGGTCCCGGCCGGCCAGCGCGACGAGCGCGGCGCCGCCCACGAGCGCGAGGGAGGTCGTGGCGGCCCGGTACCTGTCGCCCACGGGTTGCGCTCGCTCGCTCGTGAGTCCGAGGCCCACCACCGCCGCGCACCCGAGGGCGAGCAGCGCCAGCGCGCCCCCCCACGTCGGCTTCGCGGTGAGCAGCGCCCCGAACGCGAGCGCCGGCCCGATCGACAGAGCGACCGCCCTTCGACGAAGCTCGCGCACCCCTTCGGTCGGCACGGCGCCCCAGACCCGGTCGACCGCGATCCCCGTGAGCGCCGCCAGCGCCGGCAGCGCGGGCAAGATGTAGTGGTGGAACTTCGTCTGCATGTAAGAGAAGAGCGCGAAGGTAGCGATCACCCAAGCGAAGAGCAGCGCGAAGGTTCCGCGCGCGTCCGTCTCGTCTCTCTCTTCGGTCCTCGCCCGGTCACGCTGGCCAAAGAGCGCCAGCGGGCCGAGCCCGATCCAGGGGAAGGTCGCGTACCCGAGCTGCCACACGTAGTAGCGGAAGCTGACGTCGTCGCCCTCGTTGGTGTCGTGCGCGTGGCCGAACGCACGCTTGACCATGTCGTAGAAGAACAGGCGGTCGGTGAACGCGCTGCCGTGGCGAACGTACATCGCGACGAACCAGGGGGCAGCCACGGCGAGGGTCGACATGGCTCCCGCGGCGAGCTCCATGCGCAGCAGGAGACCGAACCGGCGGGTCACGACCAGGTACCCGAGGACCGCGGCGACCGGGAGGACGAGGCCCGCGGGGCCCTTGGCCATCGTCGAGAGCGCCGCGCAGAGGAACGCGGCGATGAACAGGAGGCGCTGGGCGCGGCGCTCCCCCCACACGAGCCACGCGAACACGGCGAGGACCTGGGCCCACAAGAGCGCCTGGAGGGCCGGGTAGAAGCGCCGGTACTCCGGCAGGAGCTGCTCGCACTTCGGGTTGCCCGGCGAGGCGCCGCAGTTGTCGGCCGAGCCGAACACGAACGAGTCGACCGCCGGCTGGATCGGCGGCATGCGGAGGCCGAAGGCCGGGTCGAGCGCGATCTCGAGGTTCCGCGTGACGAGGTAGACGATCTGCGGGACCACGAGCGCGACCACCGCGCCGACCACGAGGTGCCGGGCAGAGAGGCCCACCGTCCGCGACCCGACCTTGAGCTCGACGGTCCGGACCTCGCGGTCGGGGTCCTCGTGCGCCGCGAGGAGGAAGAAGCCGAGCGCGGCGGTCATCGTCGCGACGAACGGCATGTCCGTCATCGTCTGGTTCGCGATGAAGAACCACTGCGGCATGGTGGTGAGCACGACCCCGCCGAAGAGCCCCGCCCGCGCGCCGAAGGTCCTGGCGATCGCCTTGTAGAGGACGTAGGTCGCGCCCAGCGTCACGAGGAAGGTGGGGAAGCGCACCGCCCACTCGGGCCATGGCGGGCTCCCGGGCACCACCTCGGCGAGCATGCGGCCCGGCTCGTACCCGACCCCGAGGGCGGCCATCGAGAGCGACTGCATCCAGAAGCCGAGGACCGGCTTCGACATGAAGAACTTCTCGTGCGCCCACCACAGGGTGATCCAGTCCTGGCGAGCGAGGATCTCGCGCGCGACCTCGCCGTAGTGCGTCTCCCACGGATCGGTGAGGGAGCGGCTGCCGAGGGCCGGCAGGAGGACCAACGTGCTGATGACGATGAGCCAGAAGCCCTCGCGCCGATGGACCGGGCGCCCGTCGGAGAGGTACCCGAGCGCCGCGCCGAGCCGCCCCGCGCTCCAGACGGCGAACAGGAACGTAGCCGGGACGTAGATCGCCGCGTCCCACGGGCCTATCGCGCCTCGGACCGCGAGCCGGAGCGCCACGAAGGTCGCGAGCGCCCCCGCGAGCGCCCACGCGGCGGGGCGCGCGACCGAGGCCACCGGGATCCGCTCGCCGCGGTCGCTGAAGAAGCCGAGCAGCGCCAACACCCCCGCGGTCGTGAGGAGCGTCGCGGCGGCGCCGCCGATCACCCCGTGCCGGCTGCTCCACGGCAACATCACCGCGAGCATGCCGAGCAACAGACCGACGAGCGCGACCGCGCCGCCGGAGAGCCACCGGAGCGGGTTGCCGCGGAGCACGAGCGGCGTCTCGGCCTGGGCGCGCGGCGCCTCGGCGGCCTCCGGCGGATCGGCGAAGCGCTCGCGACGGAGGCCCGTCGACCGCGCGATCACCAGCTGCTCTCCGTCCAGCGCGAGCCCCTCGGTCCGCCCCTCCCCGAGCGCCACGTCGAGGACGCGCCGCCACTCCTCCGTGAAGTAGACGGCCGCGCGCGCGTCGCTGGCGACCGCCAGGTACCGTCCGGAGCGGCTGACGGCGAGGTGTGTCGGGCAGAGATCGATGGCTCCGAGCGTCACCGCCTTGCGCGTGCCCTCCGTGAGGGACAGCACGCTCCCCTCGGTGGCCGCGAAGAAGCTCCCGGGCCCCGACGCGAGCGCGACGACGCCGGAGGCCGCGAACGTCACCGCCTCGCCCTCGTCCGCCGCCCCGACGTGGACCTCGGCGTCCGTCGCGATCGCGACGCGGCGCCGAGCGTCGAGGGCGACGGCGCGCGCCCCCGCGATCTCGGGAGCGGCGCCGACCGGCGCGCGACGGATCTCGGCGCCCGCCGCGTCCCGTTCGACGATCTCCCCCGTCGGCGTGAGGACGAGGAGCCGGTCGCTGGCGGCGGCGCGTGCTAGGCCGCCCGCGCTCGCGAGGCGCTCGAGCTCGTCCACCGCGCCCCCGTCAGCTCGGCGCCTGCTCGCGGAGCTCGCCGGCTATCCCGCGCGCCTCGTCCAAGGCGACGCGCTTGCGCTTGAGCTCCTCGAGCAGGGCCCCTGACTCCTCCACGACCGACCTCGGGGCCTTCTCGGCGAACGACGGCAGGGCGAGCTTCTTCTCCAGCGCGACGATGTCCTTCTCGACGCGCTTGATCTCCCGGTCCACGCGGAGCGTCTCCTTCTCTGGATCCACGAGACCCACGAGCGAGACGAGGACGTCGACGTCCGCGGCCGCGTTCATCACCGCGCCCTTCGGCCGCGCGCCCCCGCGGCCCGTGATCGTCAGCTCCTTCGTCTTGACCAGGGTGCGGACGGCCACGGCCTCGCGATCCAAGAGGGCTCGCAGCGCCTCGTCGTCGGTGCGCAGCGTCACGTCGATCGCCGCGCTCGGGTGGACCTCGTGCTCGCTGCGGATCGTGCGCGCCGCGCCGATGACCTCCATGAGCGCACCCATCTCCCGCTCGGCGGCCGGGTCGGCCGGCGCCACGTCGGCGTCGGGGAAGGAGGCGAGGCACAGCGAGACGGGCGAGCCGGCGGGGCGGGGCACCCGCTGCCAGAGCTCCTCGGTGATGTAGGGGATGATCGGGTGCAGCAGCCGGAGGCTCCGCTCGAGCGCGTACGCGAGCACGCTCCGCGCCTCCTCCCGCTGCGCCGGGTCCGCGCCCGTCAAGACCGGCTTCGAGACCTCGAGGTACCAGTCGCAGAGCTCGTTCCACACGAAGCGGTAGAGCGCCTGCGTCGACTCGTCGAGTCGGAACGCGGCGATCCCCTCGCGCACCGCGATCGCGGTCGACCGAAGACGCGAGAGGAGCCACCTGGACGCCAGCAGCGTGGCCGGCGGCGCGGCCTCCCCGACGCTGACGCCCTCGAGGTACGGGAGCGCGAACCGCGTCAGGTTCCACAGCTTGTTGCAGAAGTGTCGATATCCCTCGACCTTCTTCAGGCTGAGGGGGATGCGCTTGGACTGCGGAGAGTAGCTGGCCAGCGTGATGCGCAGCGCGTCCGCGCCGTAGGCGGGGAAGCTCGAGCCCAGCGAGGCCGCGGAGGGGTAGGCTCTCTTGAACTTCTTCAGCGCCTCCTCCGGCGGCGCGCCGGGGAGCGCCTTCTGGACGACCTCCTCGAACGCCGCGCCGTGGATGAGATCGAGCGGGTCGATCACGTTCCCCTTCACCTTGCTCATCTTGTCGCCGGTCTCGTCCACCACGAGGCCGTGGAGCAGCACCCGCGCGAACGGAGGCTTCCCCATGAAGTGGATGCCCATCATCATCATGCGCGCCACCCAGAAGAACAGGATGTCGTAGCCCGTCTCGAGGTCGCTCGCGGGGTAGAACTTCTCGAGCTCCGGCGTCTGCTCCGGCCACGACATGGTCGAGAAGGGCCAGAGCGCAGAGGAGAACCACGTGTCGAGCACGTCCTCGTCTTGCCGAGGCGACGCGGCGCCGCACTTCGAGCACGCGGCGACCGCGTCGTCGCGGGTCACCGTGATGTGCCCGCAGGCCCCGCAGTGCCACGCGG
>CAZBJI010000005.1:0-105854 GCA_964492175.1 uncultured Polyangiaceae bacterium
TCGACCACCCGAACGTGGTGCACCTCAACGCGGTCGTCCAGGACGCCTCGGGGCTCTGGCTGGTGTTGCAGTACTTCGAGGGAGAGAGCCTCGACGGGACGATCCGCCGGTACGCGGCGAAGAAGGCGCACATCCCGCTCCCCGAGGCGATGGACCTGTTTCGTCAGGTGCTCCTCGGCGTGGGCGCGGCGCACCAGGAGGGCATCATCCACCGCGATCTCAAGCCCGCCAACGTCCTCGTTCGACAGAAGGACGGCGTCGCGAAGGTCACGGACTTCGGGATCGCCAAGCCGGAGGAGCAGGCGCGGATCGGCGAGGGCAACACGAAGGGGATCATCGGATCGCTCTGGTACATGTCTCCCGAGCAGGTCCAAGGGCGGAAGGACCTCGACAAGCGCGTGGACATCTACGCCCTCGGCGTCCTGCTGTTCGAGCTGCTGACCGGGCGGGTGCCCTTCGTGGCGGAGTCGTCATACGAGCTCATGCGCAAGCACGTGGAGGAGCCGCTGCCCAAGGTGACGGACGAGCGGCCCGACCTGCCTGCGTGGCTCGACGAGGTGTTGGTCAAGGCGTGCGCGAAGGACCGCGAGGACCGGTTCGCGTCCACGGAGGAGTTCCTCGCGACGCTGGACGCCCACCTTCCCCCGCGCTCGACCCACCTCGGCCTCTCGGGCGCGTCCCTGACCCGCGGCGCCGCGCCCTCGGTCACGCCGCCGGGCGTCAGGGACGCCTCCCCTACCGCCGCGGGGGCGAGCGCCGCCGACGCGAGCGCCTCGCGCGGCTCACGCGCGCTGGTGGTCACGATCGTCGTCTTCCTCCCGCTCGGCGCCGCCGGGGCGGCGGCGTGGTTGCTGTGGCGACCCGACCCGCCCAGGCCTCGCGACCGGCCGGAGCTGCCGACCGCCGAGGCCGCGCCCAGCGGCGTCGCCGCGGGCGCGACCACCGAGGCGCCCCCCGACCCGCTCGACTTGGTGGCTGGCAGGTGGCGCTCGGAGGGCGGGACGGACTTCGAGGCGGTTCGCGTGGGCGCCGCGGTGGAGTTTCGCGTGATGGATGAGGCGCAGCTCGCGCCGACCGACTATCGAAAGGACGAGGCGCGCTTCGTCCTGCGCGCGGACCCGGCCGGTGGCTACCGCGTGGAGGACAAGATCCGCCCGCTGCCGCCGCGAGGCATGGGCTTCGACCCGCGGTCTCGAAACACCTGCCAAGAGGTCTGGACCGAGGTCGACGGCAAGCCCCTGCGGGCGCGCTTCGACGGGGCGCGCCTCACCGTCTCGTTCGCGAAGATCGCGCCGAGCGCCAGGAACTTCGAGATCGAGCGCGACACGGTGGTCGCCTGCAGCGGGTTGAAGGCCGTGCGCGCGAGCGTGATCCAGAGCGTGCTCTCGAGGCCGTGAGCCTCAGACCCCGCCCGTCTCTGGCACGACGACGGGGGCGCTCGCGTTCGTGACGAGGCACCTCACCGTGGTCTGAGCCCCAGGGGTGTTCGCCCGCCCCCCACCGGCGACGAGCGCCTGGAACGAGGAGAGCACCGCCGCCTGGACCTCCTCTGCGCCGGATGCCGGGACCGGGTTGTTGCTGACGTCGAACACGGCCGACGACGCGGACTGTCCCTTGGCCACCTCGGATCCAGGGAAGGTGAGGAAGATGGTGACGCGCACGGCCGCCGTGACGCCCGGCGACACCCCGAACGAGAGCGGCTTCTTCGCGAACGAGGAGCAGAACGCGGGCGTGCCGGGGCCGTTCGGTGGGCCGTACGTCGAGTGGGCCCACGTCTGCACGTCGACCTGCAGCTCGTCGCCGCCGCCGGATTGGGCGAACGGCACGCAGCGACCGCTGGACGGGTCGAAGGCTTGCCCGGTGGGGCACTGGGCGGTCTTCGCGCACGCCTGCCCGTTCCACACCTCGTCCTTGGCGCAGCTCTGGGCCGCCGGCACACAGGCGCTCTTGCCGCCGTCGACGACGAGCACCTGGCCCGCCGGGCAGCCGAGCGTCTGCCCTTGCCCGAGCGAGACGCCCGCTTGCTGAGCGAGCTGCTCCTTGGGGATGCACCAGCCGGTGCGCTCGTCGAGCTTGTCGCCGGGCCGGCACGAGAGCTTCTGGCAGCCACCGCGACCGCCAGGCTGGATCAGCCACGCGTAGCCCGGCCCGCAGTACGCGTTCGCCCGCTGCTGCGTCAGGCACTGGCCCGCGATGTCGAAGTACCCCCGCAGGCACCGGCAGCGATCCTGCTTGGTGTCGTACCCGGCGCCGTCGGGGCACGAAGAGATGGAGCAGCGACAGCTCGCCCCATGGCAGATCTCGAGGAAGCACTGGTTGGCCGGACACCCGACCGTCGGCGCGAGGAACGCGAGGAGCGCGAACGCCAAGAGCACGGCGAGGCGGGGCGGAGGTCGCTTCATGCCCAGCGACCCTATAACAACCAGGCCGTTCCATCGACCGAACCCATGTGGTAGACGGGCCCGTCCGCGCGGGCGCGACGGCCCGGCGGGGGTAGGCTCCGGTCGACAGGATGCTAACGACGGGCCCTCGCCGGCCGCGCTTACCACATGATTCATGAAGTGTTTCCGTATGCCAGGCTACTGGCACCAAGCTTGCTCTATTCCCCTCGATCCCAGTCATGACCGATAGGGCCCTGACGGCTCGGTCCATTCCGAGCTCAGCGAGCCCGGCCCAGCCCCTCGCGGCGGGCGCTCGTGCATTCTTTTCGACTTCTTGGGAGCGCCTCCGGGCGCGCACCCTCGGTGACGGCAGTGAAGGAGGACGACCGATGACGCAAAAAGGTGCACTGATTCGCGCTCTGAGGGGCGCGGGTTGGATGGCGGGTTTGACCTTGCTCGCTGCCAGCGGGGCGATGGGCTGCGCAGAAGAGCGCGAGCCCATCAACCGGGTGCAGCCGAACGTGCTCGCGAAGTCGTTCTTCATCGGGGCCGACTTCGTCGACACCGGAGACGACCCGTCGTTCTACGCGCGCGCGGTCATCACGGACGTCGGCTACGGCGCGGCCCAGGACGGGCTCTTCACGTCGACCTACGCGCAGCCCACGTCGGTCATCAAGTGGGAGGTCACCGAGGATCTCCTCATCGGCCGCATCGTCTACAACCGCATCATCGCGGCCGACAACCACGGGGACTCCCCGTCGGCCCTCGACGGCCAGGTCGCCTACGTCTTCCCGATCTCGAGCCACTTCGACATCAAGCGGGACTACAACCCGACCACCGGCGAAGAGAGCAACGTCATCGTCGAGAACGCCTCGGACCGGCCGTGGAACCTGCGCGAGTACATGCGCGTCGACTGGTCCCGGAACCTGAACACGGACGCGTACGACTTCGACACGCTGTCCTTGATCGGCGTCTACGGCGGCATCCAGTACGAGCCGCTCTCCTACTACGTCACGGACCCCAACCACCCGGACGCCCCCCACTTCGCGACGAGCGAGGGGTACTTCGACATCACGACGAAGGCCTACGCGGTGCCGGGGCTCATCGACCTCTCCCACATGGGCTGGGGCATCGACACGTTCCCGGCCTGCTACCTGCCGAACGACATCTTCGGCGGCAGCGCCCCGTTCGGGAACTGCAACCCGATCGAGATCTCGCTCCGGATGTCGTTCCGCCGAGCGGACCCGAGCGACTACCAGCCGGTCGATTTCGACGGCAACCGCTTCCGCTCCTTCGGCATCTTCTACGGTGAGCGCTTCGGCTACGCGCGGAACTACGGCATCACCGACAACCAGTACTACCGGTTCGGCGCCCGCTACAACATCTGGGAGTGGCACCACTACTACGAGGACAAGGGCAAGGGCGACTGCGCCGAGGGCACGGTCGAGAGCGAGAAGTTCCCGGGCAAGTGCGAGGTCGCTTGCTTCACCGCCGAGACCACGCCCGCCGGCGAGGACCCGGAGCGTGACACCGACGGCGACGGCACCGACGACGAGTGCACGTACGTCGGCAACGGCTCGCAGTGCGACAAGTTCGAGCAGAAGTGCACGCTGCCGTACGCCGACCGCAAGGAGAAGCCGGTCGTGTGGCACTACACGAAGGGCTCGCACCCCGACTATTTCGACGGCACCGAGTGGGCGACCCACGAGTGGGACGTCGCGATGCGCTCTGCGGTCCAGACCGCCAAGTACGCCGAGTGCTTGACGCTCTACGGGCCGGGCCAGGGCTGCGACGCGGACTTCCCGATCTACCGCGGCCAGCAGGACGAGAACGAGGACGCCGTCGCGCTCGCGCGCGAGGTGGACGATTGCCGCGCGGCCCGCGGCGGGTGGGCGAGCGCCGTCAGCGGCGCCGCTTGGTCGGAGAGCCGCGTGGCGGCCTGCGACGCCCAGGCGGACGAGATCGGCGCGGCCCGTGGCTACTCGGACGGGGTCATCGCCACGGCGAAGCTCCCCGAGATGGTCACGCTCTGCCACAGCCCGGTCGAGGCCGGCGACTCGCCGCTCTGCGTCGAGGACATCCAGAAGGCCATGCCCGCCGAGGAGAAGGCCCGCGACAAGCGGCAGGTGCTCCCCGAGGGCGTAACGGCGGCGCAGTGCGACGAGCAGTTCGAGCTCCGCTACGACGCGCCGCAGGACGTCGACCAGGAGCTGCTGCTCACCTGCGACAACGGCTTCTTCGTCCGCATGGGCGACCTCCGGTACCACCAGGTCAACGTGGTGCGGAACCCGCAGACGCCGTCCCCCTGGGGCATCATGGCGGACTCCGACGATCCGCGCACCGGAGAGAAGGTCCAGGCCAGCATCAACGTCTGGGCCCACGTGAACGACCTGGCCAGCCAGGGCCTCACCGACACGCTCGGCTACATCGCCGGCGAGATCCCGGTCGAGGAGATCACGGACGGCACCTACGTGCGCGACTGGGCCTCCGCGGCGATCGCCGCTGGCGGCAAGGGCGCCCTCGGCACCATGGACCGCGCGACGGTGGAGCGCCGCAAGCTCTCCGTGGTCGACGGCCGCAGCTTCGAGAACGGCGAGCCGTCCTTCGACGCGCGGACGATGGTGGACGAGAACCGCGACCCCATCCAGGCCGAGATCGTCTCCAAGGCGACCAAGCTCATGAAGGAGCGCTTCTTCCACCCCGATCCGAAGAAGAGCCTCGCGCAGATCCAGGCGAGCCCCTACGTGACGTCCCAGAACCGGGCGTTCACGGAGGCACGCCGCCTCGCAGGGCAGAACACGAACACCGAGGCCGCCCTCATCACCGAGCCGATGATGCAGCTCGCCGGGATGAACCGGGCCGAGATCCAGCAGGCGGGCAACGAGATGGCTGCCGGCCAACACGGCAGCGGCCTGCTCGCGTCCGCCTCGATCCTCCGCAACCTGAACCCGACGATCCGCAAGGACTTCGCGCAGGCGCGTGAGCTCGGACTGGCCTCGCGCGGCGCGTGCATGCTCTCGGCGGACGAGATCATGGCCCCCGCGCCGAACGCGCTCGCCAACCTCACCCGGGTCCTCGAGAGGAAGTTCGGTCCCTGGCAGCCTGGGCTCAGCAAGGCCGACCGCTACCCGCGGCAGGAAGCCATCCGCAAGTACATCGCGCAGAAGTACCAGTACAACGTCATCGCCCACGAGATGGGTCACTCCATCGGGCTGCGCCACAACTTCATCAGCTCGTACTTCGCGTACGGCTACCGGCCGCAGTACTGGCAGCTCCGCACCAACAACGGCGCCATCACCGAGAAGTGCGAGGACGTCTCGGCGACGGGTGAGGAGTGCGTGGGGCCGAGGTACTTCGACCCGCCGACGCCAAGCGAGCAGGACAACCTCCTGCCCATGTTCCAGCAGTCCACCGTCATGGACTACGCGGGTGAGCTGACCCAGGACATGATCGGCCTCGGCGTCTACGACTTCGCCGCCACGCGCTTCTTCTACGGCGACGTCATGAGCGTCTACGAGGACGGCGCGACCTACGGCACCGCCAACCCGGCGATGTCGCAGCCGCTGCTCAACATGACCGACACGTTCGGCGGCATCCTCGGCTACCAGTACAACGGGTCGTCGGGGGAGGCCCTCCACTACTCGGAGATCCAGAACCAGCTGAAGCTCATCCAGCAGTGCGCGCCGGTCGACCCGGAGGCGTACCGGCCGGTCAACTGGGACGAGGCCAAGTACGGGGCCTGGGACCCCCTGCTGGACGGGCTCATCGTGTCGCCCAACGGCCAACCGAGCCGGTGCAAGACCCAGCCCGTCGACTACGTGCAGTACGATCAGATGCGTCCTGCCACGCCCACCGAGGTCGGCGGCAACAGCTTCTACGGCGCGCCCGGCCGGGCGATCGAGAAGACACGGGGCCGGAACCGCGTCCCGTACGGCTTCGCGACCGACAGCTGGGCCGACACGGGCAACCTCGCCGTGTTCCGCCACGACAACGGCGCGGATCCGTACGAGCTGTTCAACTTCCTCATCACCGAGCAGGAAGCTCGACACATCTTCGACAACTACCGCCGGGCGCGCACGACGTTCAGCGTCCGCACCCAGTCGGGCCGCATCCTCGGCCGGTACAACGAGAAGATGCGAGACGCCGCCAAGGGCGTCGGCCTCCTGGTCAACATCTACCGGCAGTTCTACCTCGAGGTGGGAGTCGACTTCGACAGCGTGTTCCCCCTCGCGGCGAACAACTTCTTCCCCGAGAACCTGCTCGCGTCGGGTATCGCGTTCGACCACTTCACGCGGCAGTTCACGCGGCCGCAGACCGGTCAGCACAGCTACTACGGCATCGACTCGGGCATCGACCCGTGGGACCACGTCCTTCGGGCCAACGACGCCGCGTTCGGACAGGTGGCGGACGACGTCGCGCTGTTCGACGGCGGGTCGGGCTTCTTCGGCCAGGTGGCCCCCGGCGCCAAGCTGATGGAAAACCGCCTGTCGGACGACCAAGGCGAGTTCGATCGCGACTACACCATGAACGTCGGTTCGTACTACGACAAGGTGTACGCGCCGTACCTCCTCACGGAGTCGGCCGACAACTTCATCAGCGACTCGCTGAGCGACTTCGTGGACGCCCGGGTCCGCGCCATCTCGATGGCGGACCTGTTCCCGGACGGGTACCGCAGGTTCCTCGGCAACCAGCTGACGCTGGACGACGCCCTCAAGGGTCCTCGCCTCGCCTCCGCGAACGGCAGCTCGCCCTCGACGGACTCGAACGGCTACCCCACGCTGGGCATCGGCTGGGTCACCTGGTGGACCCCGCAGCCCGAGGCGTGCTTCCCCGGGCCCAACGCGACGGTCTGCTCGGTGTACGGCTGTCCCGCCGGCACTGGCGCCTGCGAGGTCGACAACAGCTTCAACGTCATCCCGCACGCCCTCAACCCGCAGGCGCCCGCCCAGACGGTGGCGGTCGACCCGCAGGTCGGCTGGGAGGAGCACAAGTGGCTCATCGCGCAGACCCTCCTCTACCTGCCGGAGAACGCGCGGACCCACTGGATCAACCTGCTCGGCATCTGGGAGATCGGCGCGGACTCGGATCCGGGCTTCCAGAACCGGATCGAGCTCCACATGCCCGACGGGCGGATCTACGTCGCCCGGACGTACGGGACCGAGGTGCTGTTCGGCAAGACCGTGCAGCGTGGCGTCGGCGCCCGCATCCTGGAGTACGCAAACGAGCTGGCGGACTTCGCCTACGAGTGCACCCCGGCCACGTCCGCCGACGGCAGCGCGACCTGGTGCATCCCGACCGTGGTGGCCGGCAAGCCGCGCATCAAGTTCGACAGCAGCGTCGGCAGCCTGAACGCCACGTGCACCGCGGCCGACAACAGCGGCTGCACCTGCACGAACAACCACTGGTGCGAGAAGCTCGCCCGGTACGAGTCGGTGCCCGTCTTCATGCGGCAAGCGATGCGGGACTTCCGCATGGCGGACGCCAGCATGAAGGGCATCTACGACTGATCGGGGCGTCCCCCGATCGGCGCTGAAGCCGCTCGAGCCCCCGTGACCACCAGGTCACGGGGGTTCGCTGCTTCCGCGGTCAGGTGTAGCGCTCCGCGAAGAGCGACCGGATGCGGTTGTCGCTCCTCACGAGCTCCAAGGAGTGCGTGGCGTGCTCGTGGGCGTACCCGTTGCCGATGTAGAGGTCGACGTCCGCGCCGATGCCCTCGGCGCCGAGGGCGCACGCCGTGAACGAGGTGCTCATGGCGAAGAAGTAGACCTTCCCCCGGTCCTTCGTGGAGCAGATCGCCGCCATCTCGCAGCCCGGGACGTTCACGCAGGAGAGCGCGAGGTCGACGCCTTCCCCCTCGGTCAGCTCGGCCACGCGGTTCCGCACCCCAACCGCGTCCCGCGCGTCGTGCTCCAGCACGACGTCGCAGAGGCCCAGGGCGACCAGATCGGCGGCGTAGGGGGGGTGGCTCTCCAGGCCGATGACCCGCCCTGCCGGCCCCACCATGCGCCGCGCCTCGGCGGCGCAGAGGACGCCGCTCTTGCCCCCGGCACCCAGGACGAGGACGGTGTCGCCCGACCGGGCGAGGCGGGCCACTTGGGGGGCGGCCCCCGCTACGTCCAGCACCGCGAGGGCCAGGCGGTCCCCCAGGTCCGTGGGCATCTTCGCGAAGGGCGCGGTGGCGAAGAGAAAGGCGGTCCCTTCCACGTCGATCTGGGCGCTCGCGGGGCGGATCGCGCGGATCGCGCGGAGGTGCAGAGGGGTCAGGGAGAGGGAGGCCAAGGTCGCCACCCGGTCGCCCGGCCGCACCCCCCGGTCCTCGACCAGGGGACCGACCTCCGTCACCCGGCCGAGGAGCATGCCCCCGGAGCCTGTCACGGGGTTGTGCTGCTTCCCCCGCCTCCGGACCGTCGCGAGGACCTGGTCACCGACGCTGCCCGCGCCGCTCGCGGCGGCCTCCTCCATCTGGCGGAAGCTCGCGGCGTCGATGTTCAGGGTCTCCACCTCGAGCACGATCTCGGACGCGAAGCGCTTCTCCGGGTCGGAGTCGAGCACCATCGCCCGCTGCGGCAGCGGCAGCGGGGCGGCCGGGTCGGTTTCGGGGACGACGCGATGCAGGCCCAGGGGGTCACCGGAATCCATGAACCAGCGGCTAACACAGGTTCGGGGACCACCCAACTTGACCGGACTCGCTCGAAGAAACTACTCTCGTTCCGCCGCTCGGGTCCCCATGGGGCAGCCGAGTCGAGGCATCCCCCTTGAACGCCCCGACAATGGATCATCAGCCTCCCAGGGTTCCCCTGAGCCAGCTCGCCCTGCGCTTCATTTCGGGGAAGTACCAGGGGGGCGAGTTTCCGTTGGGAGAGAACAAGGAGATCATCGTCGGCCGGTCGAGCGACCTCGACATGGTGCTCGTCGAGGACATGGTGTCGCGGAGGCACGCGCGCATCGCCTGCTCCGACTCCGACATCACCATCGAAGATCTGGGCTCCACGAACGGGACGTTCGTCAACGGCGAGAAGATCAAGCGGAGCCACCTGAAGGAGGGTGACCGCGTGCTGATCGGGACCAGCATCCTCAAGGTCGTCATCCGCGACGACGCGTCCAACGGCGCGGTGCGGCGGCCTCAGCAGGACAACCGGGGCGGCGCCGGCAAGACGATGTCGGGTGCGATCGACGAGATCCCCCTGCCCGACCTCCTGCAGCTCCTCGGGACGTCGAAGAAGAGCGGCATCCTCGTGGTGCAGTCCGACGAGGACGTCGGCAAGATCGTGATGCGGAAGGGGACGATCGTGTTCGCCTCCATCAACGACCTGGAGGAGGTCCCGCCGCTCAAGAGCATCTACCGGATCCTCACCTGGACCACCGGCACCTTCTCTCTGGAGCCGTACGACGAGGCGCCGATCGAAGGCGAGATCGAGGTCAGCGTCCAGGAGGTCCTCATGGAGGGGCTCCGACAGATCGACGAGCTGAACAACCTGCGTCACCGCCTCCCCGACCTCGACGCGCGCGTCCTGCTCGTTCACCCGCTCCAGGCGCCTCTCCGGGCGCTGAGCGCCAGCGAGCTGGACGTCTTGCAGCTGGCCGTCAACTTCGGGCACGTCGCCACCATCCTGAACAAGAGCCCTGCGACGGACCTCGACACCGCGCAGATCCTGCTGAAGCTGCTCTCATCGAACTACGTCCAGATCGAGTAGCCCTCGCAGCAGCCCGTGCCGCGGAGAGGCCGGGCGCTGTAAGCTCCGCGACATGAACCTGTCGCAGAGGCCGCTCACGGAGGTGGCCGAGGAGCTCGGCCTCGCAGGGCACGAGGTGATCCCGTGGGGTCGGGATCGCGCCAAGGTCGAGGTCGGGCTCGGGGCGAGTGGGGGAACGCCGGGTCGGCTCATCCTCGTGTCCGCCATCAACCCCACGCCCGCCGGGGAGGGGAAGACGACGATGTCGGTCGGCCTCGCGATGGCCCTCCGCCGCCTCGGAGAGCGGACGGTGGTCTGCCTCCGCGAGCCGTCGCTCGGCCCGGTCTTCGGCGTCAAGGGCGGCGGCACGGGTGGTGGCCGCGCCAGCCTGCACCCGGCGGACGACATCAACCTTCACTTCACCGGCGACATCCACGCGATAACGTCCGCGCACAACCTGCTCTCCGCCATGGCCGACAACGCGGTGCACTTCGGCCTGAGCTCCGGCGAAAAAGGCCGGCTCGACGCGCGGCAGATCTCCTGGGGCCGCGCCATGGACATGAACGACCGCTCGCTGAGGAGCGTCGTCCTCGGGCTCGGTCGAAAGACCGACGGCGTGCCTCGGCAGGATCGGTTCGACATCACGGCAGCCAGCGAGGTCATGGCCATCCTCGCGCTGGCGAAGGATCAGGAGGACCTCACGGGCCGGCTCGCGCGGATCGTGGTGGGCCAGTCCGACGCTGGCCACCTGATCACCGCCGGGGATCTCGGCGCCGCGAACGCCATGTCGGCGCTCCTCAAGGACGCGCTCTTGCCGAACCTGGTGCAGACGCTCGAGGGTGGGCCCGCCCTCGTGCACGCGGGGCCGTTCGCGAACATCGCCCACGGCTGCTCGTCGATCGTCGCGACCCGGCTCGGCCTGCAGCGCGCAGACTGGGTGGTGACGGAGGCGGGGTTCGGCTTCGATCTGGGCAGCCAGAAGTTCCTCGACATCAAGTGCCGCGAGCTCGGCGCGTGGCCGCGGCTCGTGGTGCTGGTCGCGACGCTCCGCGCGCTGAAGGTGCACGGCGGCTCCCCCGCGAAGACCGCGAAGGAGAGGCAGCCGGAGCGGATAGAGGCCGGCCTCCCTCACCTGGAGCGACACCTGGAGACGACACGCGCGCTCGGGCTCCCGGCCGTCGTTTGCATCAACCGCTTCCCCGACGACTCCGAGGAAGAGCTCGGGCTGGTCCGGAGAGCGTGCGAGGCCCGCGGTGTCCAGGCGTTCGTGAGCGAAGCGTTCGCGCGAGGCGGCGAGGGATCGCTGGATCTGGCGCGAGGGGTGATCGAGCTGGGCAAGGCGAGCGACGCCTCGCCGCCGGTCCCCAGCTACTCCTACGACACCGAGGACTCGGTCCGCGTGAAGATATCCAAGGTGGCGGAGCGGTACTACGGGGCGGCGGGCATCGTCTTCGCGCCGAAGGCCGAGAAGGACCTCGCGCGGGTCTCGAAGGCGGCGCCCCCCTACGTGTGCATGGCCAAGACCCAGTACTCGCTGTCGGACGATCCCCTCCTCTTGGGTCGCCCGCGCGACTTCCGCCTCGTCGTCCGCGAGATCCGCTTGTCGGCTGGGGCCGGCTTCGCCGTCCCGCTCACCGGAGAGCTCATGACGATGCCCGGGCTGCCGCAGGAGCCCGCTGCGCTCGGCGTGCGCGTCGAGCCGGACGGTCGCATCCGCGGCCTGATGCAGGGCGAATAGGGCCTGCTCGTGCTCGAGCCGGGCACCATCCTCGAGGGGCGCTTTCAGGTCCTCTCGCTCGTCGGGGAGGGCGGGATGGGCGCGGTCTTCCGAGGCGTCGACGAAGCGACGGGCGGCCGCGTCGCGATCAAGGTGCTCAAGGCGACGGCCGACACGGCCGGGACGGAGCGCTTCCTCCGCGAGGCCAAGCTCCTGTCCGGCCTCGACCACCCGGGCATCGTGAGCTTCCGGCACGTGGGCGCCACGGCAACGGGAGCCTTCCTCGTCATGGAGTGGCTCGAGGGCGAGGACCTCGGCGCCCGGCTCGCTGGGCGCGGCGTCACCTTCCTCGAGACGGTGCGCGCAGCCCGGGGGGTCGCCGAGGCGCTCGCGAGCACGCACGCTCACGGCCTCGTGCACCGAGACGTGAAGCCACACAACATCTTCCTGGTCGGGGGCCGCGCGGATCAGGTGAAGATCCTGGACTTCGGGATCGCGCGCGCTGGACCGGCGTCGTCGGCGCTGACCCACCCAGGGACGGCCATCGGCACTCCGGCCTACATGGCCCCGGAGCAAGCGCGAGGCGGAGAGCGCGTCGACGGTCGGGCCGACCTCTTCAGCCTCGGGTGCGTCCTCTACGAGTGCTTGGCTGGGGCGCCGCCCTTCTGGGGCGACTCGCCGATCGCGTGCCTCGCGCAGGTCCTCCTCTCGGATCCACCTCGCATCGGGGCCTCCGTCCCAGGCGTCCCCAAGGAGCTGGACGTGCTCGTGATGAGCATGCTCTCGAAGGACCCGGAGGGGCGTCCCGAGAGCGCAGCAGCGGTGGCGCGCGAGCTCGGCGCGATGGAGCCCTTGCTGGCGACCGCCGGAAGCGCGGGCGCTGTGTCCAGTCGGCACGTGTCGCTCGCCGAGAAGCGAGTCGCGAGCATCGTCCTTGCCCGCGACCTCTCCGACGCGGGGCCGCGCGCCGACGGGGACACGCTGCTTCTCGCGGAGGTTCGGGCGGCGCTGGACGCGGCGAAGAGCGTGGTCGACAAGCGCGGCGGTCGCGTCACCGCTCTGTGGGACGGCACGCTCCTCGGGTCGTTCTCCGGGGCTGGGACCGCCGCCGATCTCGCGAAGACCGCGGCGACGGCGGCGCTCGCGCTCAGAGACGTCGCGCCCGGGCGTGGGTTCGCCGTCACGACCGACCTCGCCGAGGTCACGGGCTCGACCGCCACGGGCGCCGCGGTGTCCCGCGCGTTCGGGCTGGCTTCCCTCCCCGGGATGATACGAGTCGACGCCACGACCCGCGCGCTCGTGCACGAGGCGTTCACGCTGCGAGGCGTCGCGGGCGGCTGCGAGCTCCTCGCGGAGCGCACCGAGCCCGCCTCCACTTCCTCGGACACCGTGGTCGGGCGCAAGCGAGAGCTCGGCATGCTCCACGCCTCGCTGGAGGCCGTCCGCGACGACGAGCAAGCGCGGACCGTCGTCGTCCTGGGCCCCGTCGGCCAGGGCAAGACGTGCCTCCTGCGCGAGCTCCGGAGCACCCTCGAGGCCGCGGCCGACGGCGTGCGCTGGTGCTTCGTGTCCTGCGAGCCCGCCCACTCGGACGTCGGCTTCTCGGTGGCGTGCGCCGTCTTGCGCGCGCTCCTCGGCTTGGACGTGACCGCCAGCCCGGCGGATCAACGAAGGGCCCTCCGCGCTTGGGCGGAGCCGGCCCTCGGGCCGAGCGACACGCAGTTCCTGGAGTGGACCTTGCGGATCGCGGACGAGAACCAGCCGCTCGCTCAGGACGCCGCGCAAGATCCTCGCCTCCTCGCGGAGCGGACGCTCGGAGAGTGGGTCCGCGTCCTCGGCGCGCTCGCGTCCAACGACGCCGTGGTCATCATCCTCGACGACCTCCACGCCTGCGACGCTCAGAGCGCGCGCCTGCTCGAGCGAGCCCTCGGTGAGCTCGAAGACGCCCAGCTGCTCCTCGTCGCCGCGGCGCGCCCGGACCTGGACGAGGTGCACCCGCGCCTGTTCGCGGACCGGCAGCTCGACAAGATCCAGCTCGCGCCCCTGCCTCGGCGAGCGTCCGAGGCGCTCGTCCGCTCGAAGCTCGGAGCCACCGCCCCGGCGGAGCAGGTGCGCGCGATCGTCGAGAACGGCGCCGGGAACCCCCTCTTCATGCTGGAGCTCGCGGCGGCTGCGCTGGAGGGCGCGTCGGCCGCTCCCACCTCCGTGGTCGCGCTCCTGCAGGAGCGGCTGGAGCGCTTGGAAGCCAACGCGCGTCGAGTCTTGCGAGCGGCGAGCATCTTCGGGGACGTCTTCTGGCAGGAGGGCGTGTGCGCGCTCGTCGGCGACTCGGACGCGCTCACGGTCGCCTCGTGGCTGGACGAGCTGACGCGCCGGGACTTCCTGGAGCGCCGGGCGACCTCTCGCTTCTCCGGGCAGACAGAGCTCGCGTTCCGTCATGTCCTGGTCCGCGACGCCGCGTACGCGACGCTCACCGACGCCGACCTCACCGTCGGCCACCGCCTCGCGGCGTCGTGGCTCGAGCAGATGGCCGACCCCGAGCCGCTCACGGTCGCGCGGCACTTCGCGCTGGGCCGTGACCTCGCGCGCGCAGCGCCGCATTGGCTCCGAGCGGCACGCGCCCTCGTCCAACAGAACGACGCCGCGAAGGCGCTCGAGCTCGTCGAGCGGATCGAGGCGCTTCCAGCGGAGGACCGGCGCGCCCTGTCGGATCTCGACCTGGACTGCGTGGCGGCCAAGGCGCTCTTCTGGACCGGACAGCAGCGCCGGTGCATCGAGCGGGCGGGCGCGGCCCTCCCGAGGGCGGCCTTCGGCACCGCGGCTTGGCTCGACCTGGCGACGCTGCATCTCCGCGCGCTGGGTCAGCTGGAGGACCCGAGGCTCCCGACCGTCCTCGCCGCGCTCCTGCCGGAGCTCGAGCGGCACCCGGCAGCGCCGCGTCCATTCGCGGCGCTGCCGGAGGTCGTGATGAGCCTGTTGCGCCTCGGCGATACGCCGCTGGCCGCGCGCGCCGTCGAGATCCTGGGCGGCGATGCCGCGACGCCCCTCGCGAAGGCCCACCTCCTCCGCGCGAAGTCCTGGCTCGCGATGTACTCGGGCGAGATCGACGCTTGCGTCGACCTCGACCACGCGAGCATCGAGGCCTTCGAGGCCGCCGGGAACCGCTCCGAGGCGCTCGCGGCCCGAGCCTCCACGGCGTACGCGCACATGATGCTCGGTCGCTGGGAGCTCGCCCGGGCGGAGTTCGAGCGCACGGCCAAGGAGGCGATGGAGAGAGGCGCCGGACGGGTCACCCAGGTGGCGCTGCACAACCTGGGGCTCGTGCACCTGCAGCTCGGGGACCCGGAGCGCGCGATCGCGGTCCTCCACGAGGCGATAGCGGCCGTGGACGACCCAGAGACGCCCCTTCACCGGTTCTCGAGCTGCTACCTCGCGATGACGCGGCTCGAGCAGGGGCGCCTCGACGACTGCGCGCAAGCGATCGCCGGGTACGAGCGGTGGGAGCGCTCGACGGCGAGGACGTGCGCGATGGCGACCTGCTCCCGCGCGGCGGCGCGCGCCGGCGAGCCCGAGCGCGCCCTCGAGCTCGCCCGGGGCGCCATGGCCGAGCTCGTTGCGCTCGGCAGCATCGAGGAGGGCGAGTTCTACGTGCGCAACTCGCTGACGCTCGCCCTCTCGGAGGCGGGGCTCGCCGCAGAGGCGGCCGAGCGCGCGAAGGAGGCGGAGGCGGCGCTGCGGGGCATCGCCGCTCGGATCAAGTCTCCCGAGGCGCGCGCCTCGTTCCTCCATCGCGTGGCCGCGCACCAGGAGACGGTGGCGCTCGCCAGCGAGCTCGTCCGCGGGGCCGGAGCGCCTCCTGCGAAGTCGGAGCGCGCGTGAGCGCGCGACCGCTCAGCGCGTCTCGGCGTGGCAGGCCTTGCAGGTCGCCTTGAGCTCGTCGATCGACTTGTTCGCGCCTGCGACGTCCTTGGCCGCAGCGGCGGCGCCGAGCGACTTCGCCCGAGCCCCCAGCTGCCCGGCGTACTTGTCGAAGGCTTCGCCTCGCGAGAAGGACTTGGCGCGCTCCGACAGCGCGAAGAGCCGCTCCGACGCGTCCTTGGCGCGGTCCCAGTCGGCGTCCGCATAGGAGTCCGAGCCGCCCTTCTTCCATTGGGGTCCGGACACGGTCTCGATGGCGTGCATCACCTCCTCCAGGCTCTGGAGCTTGGGGATCTCGGCGAGGGGGACGTCCAGCGGCGTGAAGCAGCCGAGGGGCGCCAGGAGGAGAGGGGCGAAGGTTCGAAGGCTCAGCACGACGAGAGGCTACCTCCTCGCGAGGCCGGCGGGCGATATCTCGGGCGCCCCGCCGAGCGACGGAGCCGAGGACGGCCCGGACGCTGGCGCCTCCTCGGGCCCGGTCGGTCCGGGCGTCGGCGTGCCCAGCTGCTCCGAGGCCGCGGGGAGCACCACGGTGAACGTCGAGCCCCTGCCCTCGTAGGTCCGCACCTCGATGCGGCCCCCGGCGCCTTGCACGATCCGCTGGCTGATCGCCAGGCCGAGCCCCGTGCCCTTGTCCTTCGTCGTGAAGAACGGCAGGAACAGCTTCTGCAGCGCGTTCTGCGGGATGCCCGGGCCCGTGTCGGCGACGGTGATCTCCACGAACGCCTCCTCCCCGTCGCGCGGCTGCCCCGAGCGTGTCCCGCGCCCGAAGCGGACGCGCGTAGAAACGTTGACCTTGCCGCGGAGCTGGATCGCCTGGACGGCGTTCCGGATGAGGTTCATGAGGACCTGACGGAGCTGCTCCGGATCGATCGCGACGCGGGGCAGGTCGCTCGCGAGCGTGAGGCCGATGTCGATGTCGTCGTTCGTCCGCTCCGCCGAGAGCACCTGGAGCGTACGCCGCACGACGCCGTTGACGTCGACCGGCACGACGCCTCGCTCGCTCGGGCGCGCGAGATCCAAGACCGAGCCGACCACCCGGTTGAGCCGCTCGACCTCCTCCAGGATGATCCCGACGAACTCTCTCGAGCTCGGATCCTCGCCGCCCGCGCCCGAGGCCGGCTCCCCCAGGAGCTGGGCCGCGCCTTTGATCGCGCCGAGGGGGTTGCGGATCTCGTGCGCCAGACCGGCGGCCATCTGGCCGAGCAGCGCGAGGCGATCCCGCTCCTTCATTTGCTGGTAGGCGCGGCTGTTCTCGATGACGACGCCCATCTGGGTGGCGAGCTGTTCCAGGAGCCCGACCTCCTCCGGCGACAGCGCGTCGCGGACACGGCGGTCCGCGACGGCGAACAGCCCGACGATCTCGCGACGCTCGTCGCGGAGGGCCACGAGCGCGCCCGTCTTGAGGCCGCCGAGCACCTCCGCGGCGCTGAGCATCGCCTCCCCCACCTCGTACCTATCGCCGCGCTTGCTCCGCTCGCGCACCTCGCGCTCGACGTCCTCGAGCAGGACGCTGCCCTCCTCGAGGCGGTCGAGGAGCATGCGCGCCGTAGCAGCCTCGACACGCTGCGGGACGCCCTCGCCGAGCGCGCCGATCTGATCGAAGCCCGCCCCCTCTTGATCGACGATGTAGAGCCCCGCGGAGGTCACGCGGCGCGAGCGCTCGAGCGCCCCCATCACGATCTCGCTCATCTCCGCGACCTCCAGCGTGTGCACCAGGCGCTTGCGGGCCTCGGCGAGAGCGCCCTCGAGGTCGAAGCGCTCGCGGAAGAAGAGCCGCTGGATCTGCTCCTCCACGCGGGCTCGTAGAGGATCGAACACCACCAGCACCACGGTCGCCGCCAGGACCGCGTTCAAGTACATCGTGTTGAACGTCCCGATGAACGTGAGCAAGACGTAGAAGATGAAGGCGATCAGGAACGCGACGGACGCGGCGACCATGAGCCGCCCGAGCATCTCGGAGAGATCGAGCAGGCGCTCGCTCTCGAGCGCCTGGGACAAGCCGAAGAGGAACACCACCGAGAGGACCGCCCCGACCGGCGGAGACCGGACGCCGACCAGCCAGAGGAAATCGACGATGGTCGCGAAGCCCGCGAGGGCCCCGATCACGACGAGGAAGCGGACCCTCCGCTGCGTCGCGCGCGACGCGCTGTTCGCCCCCCGCTGCCCGAGCGAGTAGAGGCCCAGCGTGATGAGGGCGAACACGTAGCTGAACACGACGACGTTCACCGCCGTCTCCGCGTGCCAAGGCGACAGCTGGACCGCCAGGAGCGGCACCGTGGCGAGCCACGAGAGCTTGAGCAGGCGCGAGGCGCGCCCGGCCTCGTGGGGGACCACCCCCTCGAAGAGGTTGAGCGCGAACTGAGGGAGCAGCACCGAGAGGATCCCGGTGAACCGCTGCCAGATGGTGGCCTGGAAGAAGCCCTGGAAGGACTGGGCGAGGTACCAGAGGCCGAGCGCTCCCGCGAAGCCGGCGAACAGCAGGTGGATGCGGCGGGGTCGGCCGCGCAGCAGGGCGGAGGCCGCGATCGCCAGGGCGAGCGCGCCGCAGACCACCGCCGTCCGGGTTCGGAGCTCGTAGAGCAACGGCCTCAGGTTACCCGTTCAGGCCGCGTTGGCGAGATCGCCGCCCGAAGGCGGCACGAACGACGAAGCCCGCCGAGTGGCGGGCTTCGAAGGGGCGCGAGCTTCGTCGAGACGCGGTCGGGGCGCTGAGGAGATGCGCCGCGCACCGCGCCCGGCTACGGGTCGAAGAGGTTCTTGTAGGGATCGTCCGGGTTGGGGTTCGGATCCGGATCCGGCTCCGAGGGCCACGGCAGGGGCTCCTCCATGCGGTCTCCGCCCGGAGCGGACTCCTTGTAGGCAACCTCGTTGAGGCCTAGCTCCTCCTCCGCCGGATCGAACCCCGGGACCTCGATCGGCTCCACCTCGACGCCGTCCGACTCTCCCACGGTGATCTCTTCCGAGACCTCGGCGTCGTCGAGATCGTCCTCGGGGCCGTAGTCGTCGCCGAAGCAGCCCATCAGAGGGCAGCCGAAGAGGGGGAGGAACGCCGCGAGCGCGACGCCCCTCCAGCCCTTGCCAAGTTCGCCTTGCCGTTTCATGCGTCCTCCTCAGACTCCAGACCCTCGTCGTCACAGTCGGAGTCGGTGGCGCCCCCACCGAGCCCGTACTGCTTGACGAGCTGAGACAACCTCGGCCGCTTCATCCCGAGCAGCGCAGCCGCCCGGGTGATGTTGCCACCCGCGTCCGCGAGCGCGCGTGCGATGCACTCGCGCTCGATGATGCGCTTCATGTCATGCAGGCTCGTTCCCGAACGCACCTGCGCGTACGCCGCATCGGAAGGTGTGGGTGCGGGAATTGACGATCGAGCGGCCACGCCGTCCGACGCTGCAACCCACGTGCCTGGCTCCTCGAGCGCGCCCTCGGCGCAGTCCTCCGCGGGAGAAGCCGGATCGTACGAGATCGCCGCGACCGGCACCGAGCTTCGGCGCGCCGGCTCCGACCGCTGCGTGTCGACCGGCGTGACACAAAGCCCCCTCAGGCCCTCGACGTTCTCGGAGAAGTCCTCGGGCTCTAGGCACGTCCCCTCCGCGAACAGCGACGCCGCGCGCAGGGCGTTCTCGAGCTCGCGGACGTTACCGGGCCAGGCGTGGCTCTTGAGCGCGCCGAGCGCCCGCGGGGAGAGGGTCTTGACCGGGCCGCCCCGCTCCGCGGCGATCCGTGCGAGGAGCGCCGCGGCGATGGCCCCGAGGTCGCCCAGCCGGGCACGCAGCGCGGGGACCTCGAGCACGACGCCGCACAAGCGATAGTAGAGGTCCTCGCGGAACTCCCCACGAGCCACCAGCTGCTTCAGGTTCCGGTGGGTCGCGCACACGACGCGGACGTTGGCGCGGATGGGGGTGGTGCCCCCGACGCGCTCGAACGTCTTCTCCTGCAGCACCCGAAGCAGCGCGACCTGGGTGCGCGGGGAGATGTCGCCGATCTCGTCGAGGAAGAGCGTGCCCCCCTCGGCCGCTTCGAACCGGCCCCTGCGCCGCGCCGCTGCGCCCGTGAACGAGCCCTTCTCATGGCCGAACAGCTCGCTCAAGAGGAGGGTCTCGACCAGGGCCGCGCAGTTCACCTTCACGAGCGGCCCGCCCCGTCGAGCGCTCGCCTCTTGGTGGGCCTCGGCGACCAGCTCCTTGCCGGTGCCGCTCTCCCCGTAGACGAGGACCGTCGTGTCGGCAGCGCCAACCTTCCGAACGGCGACGTGGAGCGCGCGCACCGCCGGGTCGTCGCCCACGAGCCGGGGGCGCTCCCCGAGAGCGCTCGCACCCGCGGCCACCGCCCCGAACGACGGGGCGAGCGCGACGCCACCGCGCGCGACCGGCTGCGACGCGCGCGCCTCTCCGAGGTGAGCCGGTCGGACGGCCGCCTCGGCGGCCTCGAAGGCCCGCGCCTCTAGCGCCAACGCGACGAGGTCCCGGCGGGCCAGGAAAGCCGGCCGCAGCCCCTCGGGGAGCCCTACGAGGACGCGATCACGGTACGAGGCGGCCGAGCTCAGGTGGTGGCGCGCGCGCACGTAGTCCCCCTCGTCCCAAGCCGCGAAGAAGAGGAGCGTGTGCGCCTCCCGGAGGAGCTCGATGTCGTCGGCGTCCCTCGCCGCGTCGAGCGCCGCGCCGGCGAGCTCTCCGAAGCCCTCGCCGAGGGCCCGGGCAAGGAGCCCGCGGAGCACCGCGACGTCGGCCAGGGCGCGCGCCGGACCACCCTCCGCGGCCGCCTGATCGATGAGCACGCGAGCCTGCGCGGTGTCACCGTCCTCGAGCGCGACGCGTGCGGCGACGCGCAGCGCCTGGCTCACGACCTCACGTCCCGGCCCCCGCGAGGCGTCGCCGCCAGAAGGCCGGGTCCCAGAGGGCCGGACCACGGTCGCTCCGACCTCCGAGAGGGCCTGCATGATGGACTGCTGGGCGAGCGCCGTGCTCCCGCGCGCGAGGTGCACGCGGGCCTGGGTGATCGTGAACTGCGCGACCTGATAGCCGGGCAGCGCGCCGCGAAGCACCCGCGCGCCGAAGCGGATCGCCTGCTCGGCTTCGTTCAACATCCCGAGCCGCAGGCGCAGATCGGCGAGGTTGGCCGAGCAGCGGGCGAACACGGGTCGCTCCCCTGCCCGCAGCACCGCCTTGGAGGCGCGCTCGGTGATCTCGAGGGCGTCCGCGTACCGATGATCGAGCGTAGCGATGACGGCGAGGTTGAGGAGCGCGTGCCCGGCGCGGACGGCCTCGCCGCGCCGCTCCGCGTCTGCGAGGACCGCCTCGAGCAGGGCGCGCGCCTCCGGGCGACGACCGAGGTAGAGCACCGCGATGGCGCGGTTGACCCGCGCCCGCAGCTCCGCCACGAGCTGCTGCGCGAGCGCCGCCTCGCAAGAGTCCGCCGTGAAATGAAGCTCGGCCTCCGCGAACGCGGCCTGGGCGAGCAGGACCTTGCCCGACACGTTGCGGGCGTCGAGGCGGACCTGCATCGCCGCCGGGGCTGGACGGCCGCCAGGCGCGGGGGGCTCGGCGTCGATGAGCGCGAGCGCGTCGGCGACGGCCGTCTCGGCCGCCGCGAGCTCGCCCGATCGGTACCGGACCTCCGCGAGCTCCACGAAGACGCGTGCGCGCGCCATCGAGGACTCCGCCAGCTCCGTCGCCTTCTCCATCGTGACGAGCGCCGCGGGTGTGTCACCCATGGCCGTGTAGCACTTGCCCAGCGCCAGGCGGGCCTCCGAGCTCTGCGGGTCCGCCGTAGCCGCGGCCCGCGCGTAGCGAAGCGCCATGTCCACATCGCCCGTGAACGACGCGAGCTCTACGTACCGGAGCATGCGCGCGGACGCCGCCGCACCCGCCGGCCCTCCGATGCCCCCGTCCAGCGAGGGACTGCAGGCGACGAGGCGCGACCAGAAGTCGCCGCGCGCCTCGCCGTCGACGACGTCCGCGATCGCGCGCTGCGCGAGCACGTCGCCCTCCGCGAGGTCTGCGTCCGTCGGATCCGCCGCCTGGAACCGCAGCTCGGCGGCGCGGAACAGCGCCCACGGATCATCGGGGAAGACACGCGCGAGCGCCGTCGCCACGCGACGCGCGCACGGGTCGCTCGCCGCGGCGACGACGCCGGGAGCAGGGATCACGCCCTCGGCGGTCGCGTCGACGAGGCCTCCGGCCGCGAGCGCGGCGAGCAGCGCCCTCGCACCCGCGCGCTCCTCGTCCGGCAGCAGATCTCCGAGTCGCGCCTCGGGCCACGGCCTGCCCGCCGCATGGAGGGCGCCGAGCAGCTCCGCCGCGGCCCCGCTCCGGGGTGCGCCGGTCGCGCCGGCGGCGGCGGCGGGCTGCGCGAGCCGAGCGGCACGCCACCAGTCGTCCAGCTCCTTCAGGGAGCGCTGCTTTGGGGCGACGGACGAAGCCGCGCTACGCCACCACGCCTCCACGTCGTCATCCGTGAGCTCCTCGTCGAGGACGACCGCCCGACGGTGTCCCGGCGGCGCCGCGTCGGTCACCCACACGACGCGCGGAAACGCGCTCGCCTCGGCGAGCTCGCCGTGCGCATCGATCTCGGCGGCGACGGCCCTCGAGAACCGGCTGCACTCCGGATCGACGACGACGACGCAGGCCGGGCGCGCCGCGACGTGGGTGCGCTCGACCGCCGAGAGCAGCTCGGCCGCCACCTCGCGCGCCGACGGCGGGTCGACGGGCGCCGCGTCCAGGCGCCGCGGCCCGCGGAGGAACGGAGCGCCCGCGCGGAGGCGCTGCACGGCGTTGCGGAAGCCCTCCCCGCCGACGCCCGAGATCGTGCGCAAGACCGTGGCGCCGCGCCCTTCCAGCCTGCGCTCGACGTGGTCACCGAGCGCCTGCAGCGCGCCGCGAGGTGCGACCACGACGACGAGAGGCTCCGTCGAGCGACCCTCCAGCAGCCGCTCGAGCGCGCCGAAGCTCGACTCGCGCTGGGCTTCCGCGGCCGGCTCGCCCAGGGAGGGCGCCGTCATCGGCGGCTCGGAGGCAGGACGGCGCGCAAGCATCAAGCCTACATCGTGGGTAACTCACTCCCCGCCCGGCGGCAACGCTGGACAGAAAGGTACTCGCTCAAAGTGGATCCAAGGTCGCGACCCAGCCCGCCCGGAACCAGCCGTCCCCCTGCGCGGCCAAGGCGGCCAGGCCTGCCCTCCCGGCGAGGGCGCTCGTCCAGATGGTCCCGCCTGCGCCCACGCGTGGGAGCTTCGTTCCACGAAAAGGCTAGATCCGCGGCCCTCCCCTGCGCGTGCCCCGCGCGGAGGGCCTGAGCAGGTGGCCCCGTATTTGCTGGAGCGTCGCGCTGCTCACGTCACCCTGGGCCGCCGTGGCCTCGAGCTGCGCCTCCACGACCGCGCTGAAGAGCGCCTCCAGGTGCTCCTCCGCGGCGACCCGAAGGTGGCGGGCGACGGTCTCGACGTCCCCGCGCCGCACGGGGCCCGTGAGCGCTCGGCCGGGTCCGTACGCGGTCACGTTCTGCGCGACCGACGCCAGAAGCGGGCCGAGCAACGGACCGTCCGCCTCGGGCGGAAACCCCGCGCGGCGGAGGAGGCGGCGCGCGGCGTACGCCAGCGCGGCCGCGCCGTTCGCCGTGAGCGCCGCCGCGGCGTGGTAGGCGACGGGGTCGAGGGCGGCCGGCTGGAAGGGCCGCATCCCGATCGCCCGCGCGAACCGCCGCGACGCGACGCGGGCGGCGGCGTCGCCGGTGATGACGAGCGCCGCGCCGCGCAAGGTCTCCGGATCGGACGCGCCGGCGAAGCTCACGAGGGGGTGCATCGCCCCGACGGAGTGGTCGGCCGCGCGGAGCCCGGCGAGCGCCTCCGGGGACCGAGCACCCGACGTGTGGACGACGACCTGCCGCGGCGGCAAGGCCGGGGCGAGGGTCGCGGCGACCGCCTCGATCGCGCCGTCCCGGCACGCCAGGATCACGAGGTCTGCGGGGCGCAGGGGCCGGCCAATCGATCGGGCGCCGACGAGCCTCACGCGCAGCTCGGCGCGCGCGGCGCGCGCGAGCGCGGTGCCTACCTTGCCCGCGCCTACGATGACGACGCTTCGCACCGTACCCCGTAGAGCCCGCGAGCCCTCACGTAGCTGGCGACCCGCGCCGGGACCACGCGATCCACGTCCTCGGTGTCACCCCGGGCGAAGAGCGCGCGGATGTCGGTGCTGGAGATCTCGGGGAGCAGCGCGCGGTCGGGGCGGAGCGTGGCGCCGGCACGCTCGAAGACCACCGGAGGAGCGATCTCGCTGATGCGGTCCCAGCGGTGCCACTTGGGGAGATCGGGGACGACGTCCGATCCGATCAAGAGGCGAAGCGACCATCCCGGGTGCACCTCCGCGAGGTGCGTGACGGTGCGGAGCGTGAGGCTCTCGCCGCCGAGCTCGCGCTCCACGTCGCTCACCGTGACCTTCGGCAGCACCTCGAAGGCGAGCTCGCACATCGCCATCCGGTCCTCGAAGGGGGCGAGCTCTTTCGAGAACGGGTGCCGAAAGACCGGGACCACCACGACCCGTTCGACACGCGCGACGCTCAGCGCGTATGCGGTCGCGAGCACGTGTCCGACGTGGGGCGGGTTGAAGCTGCCGCCGAAGACCCCGACGATCGTCACCCCCCACCTTCCGTGCCCCCGGGGGCTCGGCCCGACGCGGCGCCGGGATCGACGCTCGCCTCCGCGGCCACCGGCGCGGGCCCTTGCACGCGCATCTTCGCGCCCCGGAGGCGAGCGTCGACCCGCTCCGTGCTCGCGACGTCCCCGGCGGCGTCGATGATCTCGATCCGAATGCCGCCAGCCTGGTCGTCGATGACCGCCGAGCCCTGGGGGGTGTCGGTCGCGTCCGCCCGGAGCGCGCCGGGCGAGAAGAAGAGGCGCGAGCCGATGGGGTGGATGACCGGCCCGTCGGACTTGCCGAACACGAGGAGCGTCGCCCCGGCGATGTCGTCCTCGTCGAGGGTGGCCTTGTCGAACACGAGCATCGTGATCCGGCCGTCGAAGAGCTCGATGGTCCGGCCCGGAGGCGGCGGCACGCTCGTGAGGACGCTCAGCCGCTGGCGCGCGTGCTCGCCGGCGACGAACGCCTCGATGGCCTCGGGGCTGGCGACCGCGCACGCCTTCGCGGCGCGGTCGAAGACGAGGTCGGATCGCGGGTTGCCACCGACGAGCTCCGCGGCCCAGGCCGCGACGACTCGATCCAGCGCGTCGTCCGCGCCCAGGTAGAGGACGCGCTCGACCCCGGCCTTGTCGAGGAGCAGCTGCGCTGCCTTCGCGAGCGTCACGAGGTCACCGTTCGCCGGACCGAGGACACCTAACCGCACGCAGGGAGGCTACCCCAGCGCGCGGCTTTCATCGAACGAACTCTCGAGACGCCGGCGGCGCGGGCGGCGGCAGGCGTCCCTTCCTCGGTGCGCGCCGCGCAGGAGGCCCGAAGCGCGCCGTCGCGGGCCAGAGCGGCCATCGCGCGAAGCGTGTAGGCTGCGCCCGTGTTCGAGCGGACCACGCCCATCCGGGACCCCGTGACCGTTCACGTCGACGGCCGCGCGGTCGAGGCCGAGCGCGGCGAGCCGCTGGCGGTCGCCCTCCTCGCCGCGGGCGAGACGACGCTCGCGCGGAGCCCCAAGCTGCACCGACCCCGCGGCCCCTCGTGCCTGCGTGGCGAGTGTGACGGGTGCCTGGCGCGCGTGGACGGCGTCCCGAACGTGATGACCTGCCTCCGAGACGTACGCGGCGGCGACGAGGTGGTCGGGCAGAACGTGCTCGGCACGCGCCGCGTCGATCTCATGCGGGTCACGGACTGGTTCTTCCCGAACGGGATCGACCACCACCACCTCATGGCGGGCATCCCGGGCGTGCAAGACGTGATGCAGACGTTCGCGCGGCAGATGGCGGGGATAGGGCGCCTCCCCGACGCGGCGGCGCCGCCGGCAAGAGCGGCGCGGCTCGCGTGCGACGTCCTCATCGTCGGGTCGGGGCTGGCCGGCCTGTCGTGCGCTGCCGCCCTCGTCCGTGGCGGGCGCACCGTCCACGTCGTGGACGACGCGCCGGCTCCCGGCGGCTCGGCGGTCTACGCCGGGGCCGACGCGGCGAGCCCGGTCGCGGCGGAGCTCGGCGCGATCCCGGAAGGCCGCGTCGCCCTGCGGACGACGTGCGCCGGCTTCTACGACGGGGAGGCGCTCCTCGTCGGACGCGCGGGCGCCCAGCTCGCGAGGGCTCGCGCCGTCGTCGTCGCCTCGGGAGCCCATGACGGGGTGCTGATCGTCCCGGGCAACGATCTGCCCGGCGTGATGAGCGCGCGCGCTCTCTGCGCGCTCGCCGCGCGCGGGGTCGTGCCGACCGGCGGCGTGTTGATCGTGGGGCGCGGCGCGTGGAGCGAGCGCGCGGCGCGCGCGCTCGGGCCTCGCGTCCTGCGGGTCGTCGACGAGCAAGACGTCATAGCCATCTCGGGCCGTGGCCGCGCCAAGGGAGTGCGCTTGGCCGATCACACGCGCCTCGACGTCGGGCTGGTCGCGGTGGCGATCCCCGGCGCGCCCTCGTTCGAGCTCGCCGAGCAGCTGGGGGCGCACACGAGGCTCGGCGCGGGGGGGTACGCGGTGGTCACCGACGAGCGAGGCAGAGCGGCCGAGCGGCTCTGGGCGGTGGGAGAGTGCGCGGGGCTCCCGTTCGATCCGGCGGCGCTGATCGACGCGGGCCGCCGGGCGGCCGCGGACATCCTCGCTCAGCCCTCGACGACCAGCTCGAAGAGCGAGAGCCCGCCGACGACGAAGACGAACCCGAAGAGGCCGAGCAGCGAGAAGTAGTCTCCGAGATCGGCGAGCACGGCGCCGTCGAAGAGCGCCCGCGTCGCGGCGACGCCCGTGAGGAGGCACGGCGCGAGCAGCGGGAACATCACGCTGGCGAGCACCAGGTCGCGCGCCCGCGTTCGGACGGTCATCGCCCCGAACAGCGTCCCCGCGGCGGCCACGCCCGGCGTCGCCGCGAGCAAGAGCGCGACGAGCGCGGGCAGCGCCGTCGTGAGGTCCAAGGAGAAGAGGAGCGCGGTGACCGGCACCACGACCGCCTCGACCGCCGTCACGAAGACGGCAACGCCCACGGCCTTGCCGCCGAAGATGGCGCCTCTCGACAAGGGCGAGACGAGCAAGCCGGTGAGCGCGCCTTCCTCTCGCTCGCGCTGCCACGTCCGGGAGAGCGCGAGCACCGACGCGAACGCGACGCTCACCCAGATGACCCCGGGCGCCACGTCGCGCTTCGCGTTCTCGCCGGCGAAGAAGGCGAGCGAGGCCATGACCGCCACGAGCACGGCGAAGAAGCCGCTCGTCGTGACGATCTCGCCCGTGGCGAGCTCGATCTGCAGATCCTTCCTGGCGACGATCCAGACCTGCCTCAGGAAGCCGGGGCGCCGCCGCTCCCCCAAGGGGCTCAGCCCTTCTTGGCCTTGGCCTCGGCGGCCTTCTTCCTGCGGAGCCCGGTCTTGTAGAGGTCGAACAGACGCGGCACCGGGTAGGCGCCGAGGCGCTTCTGGTAGCCCTCGTCCTTCGTGCGCTTCTCGTTCTCTAGGATGGCGCCGATCAGCTTCTCGCGCGTGCCGAACTTCTCCTTCACCGCGGTGAGCGTGGCGTGGAGCTTGAGCAGCTTGGCGTTCGACACGTTGCCGAGGCCCTTCTCGCCTCCTCGGTCGGCGCTGGTGCGGGGGAGCCAGAGGCCCTCTCCGAACCCCTTCAGCGCCTCGACGAGCTTGTCCTTGTCGCCGAACTTTTCCTTCACGATGCTGAGCGGTGACTTCTGGGCCATGATGGTTCTCTCCGGGGTTGCGTGAGCTCACTCACGCGGTACGAGGGCGTCGCGGCATAGCAGAGCAGCCCCCGGGCGCAAAGCCGTGGTAGACACCCGCCACCTATGGCTCTTGGCACGGTACGCGTCCGCTTCGCGCCCTCGCCGACGGGCTACCTCCACATCGGTGGGGTCCGGACGGCGCTGTTCAACTGGCTGTGGGCGAGGAAGACCGGCGGGGCGTTCATCCTCCGGATCGAGGACACGGATCGGGAGCGCAGCACACCCGAGAACGAGCAGGTGATCCTCGACAGGATGCGGTGGCTCGGCCTCGGCTGGGACGAGGGACCGGACGTCGGGGGGAGCCACGGACCCTACCGGCAGATGGAGCGCCTGGACATCTACCAGGAGTTCGTCGCGAAGCTCGTCGCGCGGGGGGCTGCCTACCGGTGCACCTGCACGAAGGAGGAGCTCGACGCCCAGCGTGAGGCCCTGAAGAAGCGGGACCCGAAGGCGCAGTTCCGCTACCCGGGGACGTGCCGAGACCGGAGCGGGCCCGGGCCGGACCGGCCGAGCGTGGTCCGCTTGCGCGCGCCGACGGACGGCGCGGTGCGGTACCGCGACGTCGTGTTCGGGGACGTCACGACGCCGAACTCCGCGCAGCAGGACGTCGTGCTGATGCGCTCCGACGGCGTCCCCCTCTACAACCTGGGCGCCGTCGTGGACGACATCACGATGGGCATCACCCTGGTCGCCCGGGGGCGGGACCACATGATCAACACGCCCCTGCAGATCCTCCTCTACGAGGCGCTCGGAGCACCGCTGCCCGCGTTCGCGCACTTGCCCATGATGCTCAACCAGAAGGGCGAGAAGCTCTCGAAGCGGGACGGCGCCGTCTCGGTCGCAGAGTACGAGGCGCTCGGCATCCCCGCCGCGGGCCTCCTCAACTACCTGGTGCGGTTCGGCTGGTCGTTCGGCGACGAGGAGGTGTTCTCGATGGCGGACCTGGTCCAGAAGTTCGACTGGGAGCGGTGCGGCCGCGGGGACGGCAAGTTCGACGCCAAGAAGCTCCAGGCGATCGCGTTCGAGCACCTGAAGCGCCCCGACCTCACGAGCGACGACGCCTACCTCGCGGGGCTCGCGCCGTTCCTCGCGGCCCGCGGGCTCCGACCCTCCGAGGCGGATCTGCGCGCCGCGCTTCCGCTCTTCCGGGACCGTGGCCAGACCTGGGCTCAGACCGCCGAGCTCATGGACTACCTCTTCCGTGATCCGCCGACGCAGGACGAAAAGGCGGCCAAGAAGTTCCTCGTGCCGGAGCGCGCCGCCGTCCTCCGGGACGTCGCGGAGCTCTTCGGCGGCGCGCCCGACTTCACGGCTAGACCTCTGGAGGAGCGCTTCGCCGCGTTCCTCGCGGAGCGCCGGCTGGAGCTGAAGGACGTCGCGCAGGCGGTGCGGGTAGGGCTCACGGGCAGGACCGCCTCCCCCGGCCTCTTCGACGTGGCCGCGCTCCTCGGGCGCGACCGGACCGTGGCGCGCCTCCGCGCGGCGGCCGACACCGCCGCGGCACAGTCCGACCAGGCCTCTGCCGGGTGAGCGGCAGCGTGATCGGCGCCTGGGCAGCGGGGGTTTTGGGCGTGGCGGGGCAGGTCTTGCCGGAACCGCTTCCGCTGCCGCCGCCGACGCAGGCGCTCCCGCCGCCGCCGCCGCCCCTGTCGGAGACCCTCCTGCACATGGCGCTGCCCCTCGTGGGGTTCGCGCTCGTGATCCCGCTCGTCTACTACTTCTTTCGCCGCACGTGGCGGGAGCTCGACGTGGAGGCGCTGGAGCAGAACCGCCGCACGCTCGCCAGCGGCGAGTACGACCGGCGCCCGCTCGCCCTGTTCGTCATCACGGCGATCATCCTCACGCTCCAGTACTATTACGACGCGGATTTCTTCCAGACCCAGCTCAAGCCCACGCTGAGGCAGTGGGAGCTCACGCCGGAGGCATCCCCGTGGGGCCTCGGCCACCACGTATCGCTCAAGCACTACGGCGACCTCTACCGCCTGGTGTGGTGGGCCGTGACCCGCATCGTCGGGTACACGATCATCCCGTTCGCGGTCTGGAAGGTCCTCTTCCCGAAGGACAGCCTGCTCGACATGGGGCTGCGCGTCCGCGGCTTCCTCAGCCACGCTTGGATCTACCTCGTCTGCTTGGCCGTCGTGATCCCGGCCGTGTTCCTCGTCGCGAGCCAGCCCGATTTCGGCAACTACTACCCGTTTTACAAGCGGAGCTCGCGCTCGTGGTTCGACTTCCTCGTGTGGGAGTCGTTCTACGTCCTGCAGTTCTTTGCGCTGGAGATCTTCTTCCGCGGCTTCTGGCTGAGCACGCTGCGACGGTCGATGGGCTCGACCGCGATCTTCGCCATGTGCGTGCCGTACTGCATGATCCACTTCGGCAAGCCGTACCTCGAGACCTGCGGCGCCATCGTGGCGGGCATCGCGCTCGGGAGCCTCTCCATGCGCACCAAGAGCATCTACTCCGGCTTCCTCGTGCACGTGACCGTCGCGTTGCTCATGGACATCCTGGCGCTCGCGCAGAAGGGCGCCATGCCGGTGCTCTGGTACCCGCTCATGCCCAAGACCCTCGGGCCCCAGCTCGGGTTCTGACGGCGGAGGACCTCCGAGGCGGCCGAGCCACGCTCGGTCGTGGGCGGCTGCCGCGGCGTCAGAGAGAGCCGGGCGGGAGCGAGTCCTCGCGGGCGCGCAGGCGCTCCACGAGCCGGGCGCGCCCCTTGTCCTTGCGCGCGCGGTAGATCGACTCGAGGCCGCGGAGGCACGCGACGAGGGCCTCGTCGCGATCCGTCCCCCCCCCCGCCGGCGCGGCGGCGACGCGGCGGAGCAGCAGGGACTCGAGCAGGCGCGGCCGCCGAGCGAGCGCCGCGGCGGCTCGGTCGACCACCTCGCCGGACGACGGATCGACGCGCATGGCACGGAGGAAGCTCCCCGCGGCGGAGATCCAACGTCCCGCCCCGGCCGCAGCCTCCCCGGCCTCGGCGAGCGCGAGCGCGCGATCCCTCGCCTCCCCCTCCCGAGCTCGAGCTCGCGCGGCCCGGACCTTGCCATCGGCCTCACGGGCTCGCCTGGACAAGCTCGGCCGCACCTGCACGATCACGTGCAACGCGAAGAGCAGGACGGTCGCCAGGAGGGCGATGGTCGTGGGGGTCACGACGGAGGGAGTACCCTGGGCCGCTCGCGGGTTCTACATCGCGAGTCCGGTTTCGCGATCCGAGGCGCGAGGTCCGGGCGAGCGGAGCGCGCCGGTTTGGCTGGAACGTTGCTCCTCCGGACGCGACACGAGCTACACTCCGAGCCGATGACCCGCCCCTCCCTCCGCCCCCGGAAGCCGCCCGTGGCACTCGCCCGGCGCGCCGTGCTCGGCGGGGGCCTGACCCTCCTGGCGGGCACCCTCTTCGCCGGCGAGGCGTCGGCCGACATCTACAGCTACGTGGACCCGGACGGGGTCGTACACTTCACGAACAGCCCGAAGGGGGATCCCAAGTACTCCCTCTACGTCAAGAGCACGAGCAAGCGCACCAAGGGCGCGCGGTTCTCGGGGCGCGCGGTCCCGCCGAGCGACCGATCCCCGGAGCGCTTCACGCGCTACGACAAATGGATCCGCCAGGCGGCCACCCTCTACCAGCTGCCCGAGGAGCTCGTCCGCGCCGTCATCAAGGTCGAGAGCGACTACGATCCGCGCGCGGTCTCGAGCGCCGGCGCGCAAGGCCTGATGCAGCTCATGCCGGAGACGGCGACCCGCATGCAGGTGCGAGACCCCTTCGATCCGCGCGAGAACATCTTCGGCGGCGTGCGGTACCTCCGGGTGCTCGCGAACCTCTTCAACGGGGATCTGGACCTGACCGTGGCCGCCTACAACGCGGGCGAGGGGGCCGTGGCGCGGTACGGGGGGATCCCGCCGTACGCCGAGACGCAGGACTACGTGGTGCGGGTGCGCACGTACTACGGCGCGTACCGTTCCAGCCGCGACATCGGCGCCGCCTCCACGATCCCGGTCCCGCCGCGCGCCGACCTCTAGTACCGCGACCCACCGATTTCGATGGGTCGCGGTGCCCAAGGGAAGTCGAGGAGGGAGCACAGAGAGGCGGCATCAGGAGGTTCCTCCCATCCCCCTCGCCTCGTCGCGGGGGTGGGAGGAACCGATCGAAATCTGGTGGGGCGAGGTACTAGTCTGGTCTCGCGGAGCCGAAGTCTCCGCGCAGGCGACGGCGGGATCGCCGGTCGGAGCGGACCGCTGCCGCGCCCGGGAGATCGGCCGCGCTCGGCCCGGCGGGGGGCAGGCGCGAGCCGAGGGCGCGCTCCTTCGCAGGTGAACTCCCGCCAACGCCAGCGTATGACGCTGGGTCATGAAGCTCCCGTTGCCTCTCGTCTTGGCGTTCGCGACCTCCGTCGGGTGCGCCAAGACCTTCGACGGGGACGACGGCGGGGGCGCGGCCGCTCCAGGGACCGGCGGCGCGGGAGGCGGCGCGGCCCAGTGCGCCGAGAAGGCGTGTGGCGCCCCCTGTGAGACCTGCTCCGAGCCTCCATGCAACCAGGTCTGCGACGGCAACGGCGAGTGCCGCAGCGACTTCGACGTGACGTGCACGGCGTGCCCCGACGGGGATCTGGACCGGCCGCAGACCGGAGCGGACTGCCCCGGCGTCGGACTGCTCTGCGAGTACCGTCACGCCAACGACGTCGAGGAGTTCGCCGACTGCCGCGCCAAGGCCCTCTGTACGATCAACGGCTGGGAGTGGCAGCCCGAAGGGTACTGCTACGGGTGGGATCCCAACGCCACCTGCCCCATGGTGGTCCCACAGCACGGGTCCGGCTGCGACCGCAGCGTCTACACGGACATGTGCGCGTACGGCGCCGGCACCTTCTGCACGTGCACCAAGTGCCTCTCCTCTGCCGACTGCCAGAGCGGCCAGGACCTCTGGGGGTGCGTCTCGGCGCCCGACGAGCCGTGCCCGGTCCAGGCGCCGCTCCTCGGGCACGCGTGCTCGGAGGAGGGCCTCGCGTGCGCGTACGGCGCCTGCTGGCTCGAGCTCTCGTCCGCGGAGGGCTCGGAGCTGCTCACGACCACCCGCGTCTGCGAGGGCGGGCTCTGGGTCGACCAGCCCCTCGCGTGCGGAGGCTGACGAGCGCCGAGCCAGCGAGCGGCGCCACGGGGCGCCACCGGCCGTCTTTCTTCGTCGCGCGCCCGGCGCGGGACTAAGCTAGGGGGCACCATGTCCACGACCCTCGTGAGCCTGCCCGCCATGAAGGACCCCGCGCCGGAGGTCACGGCGCTCCGCCCCGCGGTGGATCCTGCCACGCTGCGGCACAAGATCTTCCTCGAGGCTCCGGACTGGCGGCGCATCCCGGCGTACAAGGACGTGACCGAGGAGCAGTTCCTCGACCACCACTGGCAAAGCAAGAAGTCGATCACGCGCCCCGACAAGCTGCTCGACGCGCTGCGCGGCGTGACGTCGGACGAGTTCATCCAGGACGCGACCCAGGGCTTCGCGATGGCCCCGATGAGCGTGAGGGTCTCGCCCTACGTGATGAGCCTCATCGACTGGAACGATCCCTACTCCGACCCGCTCCGCACGCAGTTCATCCCGCTCGCGTCGCGCATGCTGCCCGACCACCCGAAGCTCGGGCTCGACTCCTTGCACGAGCAGGCCGACGCCCCCACGCCGGGCCTGACCCACCGCTACCCCGACAAAGCGCTCTTCCTCCCCCTGGATACGTGCCCCGTCTACTGCCGCTTCTGCACCCGGAGCTACGCGGTCGGCGTCGACACCGAGGAGGTGGAGAAGGTGAAGCTGAACGTCAACCCGGAGCGGTGGGCCAAGGCGTTCGCCTACATCGCCTCGCGCCCGGAGCTCGAGGACATCGTGGTCTCGGGCGGAGACGCGTACAACCTGCGCGCGGAGCAGATCCGCCTGATCGGCGAGACGCTGCTCGGGATGGACAACATCCGGCGGATCCGCATCGCGACGAAGGGCCCCGCCGTGATGCCCCAGAAGATCCTCACCGACAAGGAGTGGTTCGACGCCGTGACCCACGTGGTCGAGCTCGGACGCAAGAAGCACAAAGAGGTGGTGCTGCACACCCACTTCAACCATCCGAACGAGGTGACCGGCATCACGCGGGACGCGATGAACAAGCTCTTCGAGCGCGGGATCTTCGTGCGGAACCAGGCGGTGATGCAGCGCGGCGTGAACGACGATCCGCAGACGATGAAGCTCCTCGTCAAGCGCCTGGGCCACCTCAACGTGCACCCCTACTACGTGTACGTGCACGACCTGGTGAAGGGGGTCGAGGATCTCCGGACCACGGTCCAGACGGCCATCGACGTGGAGAAGATCGTGCGAGGCTCCACCGCGGGCTTCAACACGCCCACGTTCGTGGTCGACGCGCCCGGAGGGGGCGGCAAGCGGGACTGCCACTCGTACGAGCACTACAACCGGACGACGGGCGTCAGCGTGTACCAGGCGCCCAGCGTGAAGGCCGGGCAGTACTACACGTACTTCGATCCCATCCACCTCCTGCCGGAGGAGGGCCGGAGGCGCTGGGCGGACCCCAAGGAGCACGGCAAGATGATCCAAGAGGCCGTGGACGCCGCGCGCGCGCGCACCCGCTGACGTCGGCACGGCCTCACGCCGGCTTGCGCTTCTTCTTCGCCGGCGCGGGCGGCTTCTCCGCGTAGCGCCCGAGAGCGTTCGTGAGCTCCGCCACCACTCGGTCCCGGAGCTCCGGCGGCTCGACCACCTTGGCGGTCTCGCCGAAGCCGAGCACCCACGTGGTGACCTCGGTCAGGTCGCCGATGTGCATCGTGAGGCGGAGCCCGCCTGACGGGAGCTTCTCGAGCGACTGGCTCGGGTGGATGTTGCGGGTCTCGACGTACTCGTTCACGCGCGGATCGAACTCGATCGTGACGCGCTTCGGGCTGCCGCCCCGCCAGATGCCGAACTGGCCCTGGAAGTGGTCGTCGATGCGGAAGTCGTCCGGGAGCTCGAAGCGGTCGGTGATCGCACACTCGGTGTCGCGCATCCGGTCGAGGAGGAACGTCCGGAGCTCGCCCTTCGCCACGTGCAGGCCCACGCAGTAGACGGCGTCCTTGTAGAGGACCATGGCGTAAGGGTGGATCGTCGTCCGCTCGACCTTGCCGTCCTTCGGTCGGACGTACCGGAAGGTCAGCGGGCGGAGGTCCGCGACCGCCTGGAAGAGATCGTCGAGCTCCTCGGTCTTCGCCGCGTAGTTCTTGGGCGCGAAGGGCAGATAGAGGAAGCGATCCTCGAGGCGCGCGTCGGCCACGCCTGCGTTGGGGCCGCGCCCCGGCCTGCGCGCGACGCCGAGGAGCTTCTCCGAGGCGAGGTGGATCTCCTCGTAGAGCGCCGAGCCCTTCATCGACTCGAAGAGGCGACGCGCCGCGAGCAGAGCGTACGCCTGGGTGCGCCGGACCTCGACCTTGCGGACCGCCTCGCCTGGCGCGAGCCGCCAGAGCACAGGCCCGCCGGGGCGGGCCGGGACGCTGATGAGCTCGAGCTCGCGGCGGACGTGGGCGAGGTAGCGACGGAGCGACCGAGGGGTGACCCCGAGATCGACGGCGAGCTCGTAGATGGTCAGGCCCCGGGGGTGGCGCTGGAGGAGCGTCCGCAGCGTGTCGAGGCGCCTCGCCTGGGTGAACGGGCCGCGAGGTCGCCCCCGCGTCCTCTGCCCGGGCGGCGCTGGTGTCGAGGGCTGGGTCATCGCGCGAGCGCAAGATAGCCGAAGAGAACCGGTTGCGGCCCTGCCGCCGGACGGGCGTCCGCCCGGCGGCAGGCGAGGCGCCTCCGGCGAGACACCCCAGGCGAGGCACCTCAGGCAGGGCACCTCAGGCAGGGCACCTCAGGCAAGGCACCTCAGGCAAGGCACCTCAGGCAAGGTACCTCAGGCAGGGCACGGGGCGCGCCGTTCTGGCGCTGATGTAATCCTACAGCACACCGTTGTGGAAGCGACCAGGGTGTGGTGCTCTGAGCGTGGATTCTTACGCCGCTCGGTGACACCGAGGCGGGAGGACACAGACATGCACGTGGGTCAGTTGGTCCGGGGACTCGGCGCAGCAATCGTGGCGATCGGTGTGGCGCTCACGCCGACGCGCGCAGAGGCGCAGTGCTCGTCGCCGAACCCGGCCGACTGGCCGCCGCCGGCGAAGCCGTACTTCATGATGATCACGGACACGTCCGGGTCCATGACCGCGTGCACCACGCCGCCCACGGCGTACCCCACCGAGTGCAACCAGAACGCCGCAGGCTACGCCCTGAACTCCTGCTCGATGATTCCGAGCCGGATCAACGACGCCAAGTGCGCGCTGCGGCAGACGGTGCAGGCCTTCAGCGGCGAGGTGAACTTCGGCCTCGCGACGTACGCGCAGACCCTGACCAACTGCGGAACGGGAGCGTGCGTGAGCGACTGCGGCGCGCCCACCGGGGGCACCTGCAACGGCGACAACTACGCCTGCACCCAGGGCAACTACCCGGGCGGCAACAGCTGCGGGAACGTGCCCTTCTGCAACAACGGTGGCAGCCCCCCCGCGCCCGCGTTCCCTGAGAGCACCTGGCGGAACGGCGCCAACGTGGTGGTCCCGCTGCGGCCCGATCCGATCGGCGGCCCGCCCGCGCCCGACAACACGAACCAGCTCCTCGAGTGGTTCGACGGTCAGTGCAACAACAACCGTGAGCTCTTTGCCAACGGCTCGACGCCGATCGCCGGCTCCCTCGAGTCGATCGCGATGTACCTGCGGCTCGGCTGGCGGATCTGGGACGACAACGGCAACAGCCCCGCCGCCGACGCGTACTGCGGGCCTCTGAGCTACACGCAGCCGACGCCGATGGTGGCCGCCGATCCGGCGTGCCGGCCCCTGAACGTCATCCTGGTGACCGACGGTGACGACACCTGCGAGGGCACCGCCGCCAACGGCCTCGCGCTCTCCATCGCGGCCGCCCAGGACCTCTTCCAGAACGGCGTGACCATCGGCGGGACCACCTGGCCGGTGCGCGTGTACGTCATCAACTTCGCCGGCGGCACGCAGGCGAACACGGATCAGATCGCCGCGGCGGGCGGCACGGGGTCCTCGCTCTTCGCGGCGAACGAGGTCGAGCTCGCCCAGGCCCTCTCCGGGATCATCGCCGGCGCGATCGCGCCCGAGGAGTGCAACAACGGCGACGACAACTGCAACGGCTGCGTCGACGAGGGCTACACCCACTACTGCAACGTGGGCCAGACGTGCTGCGTCTGGAACAACGACACGCAGCGCGACGCTTGCTTCAACGACCCCGCCACGGGCTACTTCGCCTCGATCACGCCCGCCGATCCGGACGGGGACCTGACGCGGCTGCCTTGCACGACCGTTGGGCAGCAAGCGGACCCCAACTACTGGCTGTGCTTCAACCCGGGCGACCAGTGCGACAACACGGACAACAACTGCGTGAGCGGCGTCGACGAGGGCCAGCTCAAGTGCGGTAACCCCCTGGCTTGCCCCACCACCGAGGTCTGCGACGGGGTCGACAACGACTGCGACGGCCTCGTGAACGAGGGCGGCGTCTGCGGCACGTGCGTCGTCTCGGCCGAGGTGTGTGACGGCTGCGACAACGACTGCGACGGCATCATCGACGACGGCATCGCGCCCATCGCCTGCGGTCTCCCCACGCCCGCGAACTGCGCCGGGACCAAGGCCTGCACCCTCTCCGGGACCCCGGTCGCGCCCGGCGGCTGCATGTCGCCCGGCGGCTTCGGCCCGTGCAACAACAACCCCCAGACCGAGGTCTGCGACTCCGTCGACAACGACTGCGACGGCATCGTGGACGACGGCATCGCCCCCGTCCCGTGCGTCCCTTCGGGCACGCCCCCCGGGCTCAACTACGGGGCGAACAGCACGTGCAAGATGGGCACGCAGGCGTGCGGAGGCGCCTGCATCGGCTTCATCGGTCCGCAGGCCGAAATCTGCGACAACATCGACAACGACTGCGACTTCTCCGTCGACGAGGCGCCCCTGCCGGGCGTCGGGCAGCAGTGCGGCGTGAGCACGCCGCCTTGCACGCCCGGGATCACCGCGTGCGTGAACGGCTCTGTCACCTGCCAAGGCGGCGTCCAACCCACGGGGGAGATCTGCGACGGCATCGACAACAACTGCAACGGCCAAGCGGACGAGGCGCCGCTCAGCGACGCCCCGCTGCCGGGTCAGACAGGCTGCTGGAACCAGCCCGGGAACTGCTGCAGCCACGGCAGCCTGACGTGGTGTCCGCCGCCGGGGGGCACGTGCAACGGCGTCGGGACCCTCGTCTCGCCGTGCAGCACCGGCACCCTCCAGTGCGCGGGCGCCGGCGGCTGGGTCTGCCAGGGTGGGACGAACCCCGCGGGTGAGGTCTGCGACGGCGTCGACAACGACTGCGACGGCACGCCGGACGACGGATCCTTCCCAGGCGAAGGGATGCCTTGCCAGTTCAACGCGCCGCAGAACCCCACGCCCCTCGGCTGCACGCCCGGGGACTGCGCGCAGGGCGTCATCGACTGCCAGGGCGGGTTCCTCGACTGCGTCGGCGGCGTCGGCCCCGGCCTCGAGGTCTGCAACAACAAGGACGACAACTGCGACGGCATCTGCGACAACGGCATCCCGATCGGCGCAGAGTGCCTGCCCGCCTACGACATGGCGGCCTACCCCGACACCGACTTCGATCTGGCGGGCACCCCGTGCCTGAAGGGCTTCCTGCAGTGCGACGGGATGGGCGGGCTCGTCTGCGTCAACGGCGTCGGCCCGACGCCCGAGGTCTGCGACGGCCTCGACAACGACTGCGACGGCCAGAACAATGAGGCCGGGCCGGCGCCGAACGGCATCGACGGCACGGCGGACCCGAACGATCCGACCCACGTCCTCGGCGACCCGTGCACCGGCGGGCTCATGAACGTGTGCGCGCCCGGGACCTACGTGTGCCTCAACAGCCTGGTCCAGTGTGCGGGCATCGACACGGGCGAGCCCGAGTCGTGCGACTGCTCGGACCAGGACTGCAACGGCGTCACCGACAACCAGAACCCGAACAACAGCCCACCGCTCTGCAGCCCCGGCAAGGACTGCGTCAACGCGAACGGCAACTGCCAGTGCGCCCAGCCGTGCACCGGGGAGTTCTGCCCGAGCGGCCAGGTGTGTACCGACGTCGTCTCCTCCGAGACCGGCAACCCCCTCGGCAAGTACTGCATCACCGACACCTGCGGGGACTGCGCGACGAAGACCGTCGTCGACGCGAACCAGAACATCCTCTGCGCTCCGGCGGGGACGATGGGCGCGGACTGCAACGACCCCCCGGTGTGCGTGTGCAAGGGCCAGAACGGCTGCCAACCCCCGTGCTTCGGGGTCTCCTGCAACGCGCCCCAGGTGTGCACCAACTTCGGCCCGAACGCCGGCCAGTGCAACGAGAACAACTGCTTCAACCTCGGATGCCCCGGCTGCGAGACGGTCTGCAACGACCTCGGCCAGTGCTTGCCCAACCCATGCGCCAACGCGAACTGCGCGGCGGACGAGGCGTGCAAGCCGAGCGACGACTTCCTGTCCTTCAGCTGCTTGCCGTCGTGCGCCACGGTCATGTGCGAGCGCGGCACGGTGTGCAAGGACGGCGCCTGCGTCCCGACGTGCGTCCCGCCCTGCCCGCAGGGTGAGACGTGCGACCTCTCGCAGAGCCCGCCGGCGTGCGTCGACGACGCCTGCGACGGGAACGCGTTCTGCCCGAACGGCGCCTGCTGCGATCCGATCACCGGAGCGTGCGGCGCCTGCCCCTGCGAGGGCGTCGTCTGTCCCGAGGGCCAGCACTGCGAGGACGGTGAGTGCGCCCTCGACACGATGGGCCAAGGGGGCGGCGCGACCGGCGCGACCACCGGGACAGGCCCCGGCGCGACCGGCGCGACCACCGGCGCGGGCGGCTCCACCGGGGAAGGCGGCGCCGACGGCAAGGGCGTCTGGGGTCTCGCGACCGGCGGCGGCGGATGCTCCTGCGAGTCGGCGGGGCGGTCGGGCGGCGGCGAGGGCTGGCTCCTCTTCGGCGTGGCCGCCTTCTTCGCGAGGTTTCGCCCACGGTCGCGGCGAGGCGCGGAGGTGTCGCGATGAGCCGCCCCCGCGCGTTCGTGGCGACGCTGATGCTCGGTGGCGCGGCCTTGGGCCTCGCCACCGGGTGTGACACCGAGGCGTTCTGCTTCGCCGACTGCGGGGAGGGCGCCGGCGACACGAGCACCGGCAACGGCGGCAACTCGACGGGCACCTTCAACGCGGGAGGCTCGACGGGCGCGTTCAGCACCGGGAGCGACACCGGCGGCGGCGGCGGCTGCGGGCCGACGAACAACGGGCTCGAGCTCTGCGACAACGTGGACAACGACTGCAACGGGGTCGTCGATGACATCCCCGGCATCGACTACGACGCGGTCGAGACCTGCGGGACTTGCAACAACAACTGCATCCAGAAGCTCATCTTCCACGACCCGGCGACCATCGTCTGCATCCCGAGCTCGATGCCCGGCCAGGTCCCCGGCGCTTGTGACGGGGACTGTCTCCCCGACTACTACGACTTCGACATGAACCCGGACGACTGCGAGACCTACTGTCTCCAGACGCTCCCGAGCGACACGCTCTGCAACAACAAGGACGACGACTGCGACGGATCCATCGACGAGGACGTGGACCTCTGCACCACCACGGACTGCGGCGGCTGCGGCGTCATCTGCGTGGTCGGCAACGGCACCCCGGCCTGCGTGAAGACGGACATGGATCCGACCTGCAACCCGAACAACATGGAGTGCCAGATCGGCGGCTGCGACCCGGGGTGGGTGGACGCCGACGGCGTCTATTCGACCGGCTGCGAGTACAACTGCACGCCGACCGGGCCCGAGATCTGCGGCGACGGCATCGACAACGACTGCAACAACCTCGTGGACGCCGCCGACGATCTCTCGATGGATCCGGCGATGAACCAGCCCTGCTACGGGGACCCGGACGGCGTCTGCGCCGACCCCGCTCACGAAGGGATCACGGGCTGCGTCAACGGGCAGATCGCGTGCACGGGCCCGAACGTCCTCTTCGAGGGGGATCTCATCGAGACCTGCAACGGCCTGCTCGAGGACGAGGACTGTGACGGGGTCGTGGACGACAGCCCGAACAACGTCGGGGCTCCGTGCGGCATGAGCAACATCTTCCCGTGCACGTTCGGCACCCAGCAGTGCATCGGAGGGAGCCTCACCTGCGTCGGCGCCATCAACCCCGGCACCGAGATCTGCAACGGCACCGACGACAACTGCGACGGGCAAATCGACTCGACGTTCGGCGTCCCGCCCGCGGACTCGGTCGGCCCCTGCAACGTGCCGATCGCCCCGCCCCCCGGGGCCACGAGCCCCTGCGTCGCCGGCACCAAGGCGTGCACGGGTGGCGTCATCGACTGCGTCGGAGACGTCGGCCCGAGCGCGCCGACGGATCAGTGCGGCGACGACTCCAACTGCGATGGCGTCCTCACCAACCAGCCGAACTTCCAGACCGACCCCACGCACTGCGGCAGCTGCACGACGAACTGCCTCGCCGGCGCGGTGAACGCGAGCTGGGTCTGCAACAACGGCACGTGCCAGTTCAACGGGTGCCTCCCGGGCTGGGTCGATCTGAACAACGATCAGCAGTGCGAGTACAACTGCACCTTCGTCTCGGCCCAGGAGGCCTGCAACAACCAGGACGACAACTGCAACGGCCAAACCGACGAGGGCATCGCGGCGCCCTCCCCGACGCAGGTCTGCGGCGTCAGCGTCGCGGCGACCTCGCCGGAGTGCACGACGCAGGTGTCCGTGGCGTGCGTCGCGGGCGGCTGGCAGTGCACGTTCCCGGCGAACGTCTGCAGCCCGAACTGCGCCAGCGCCGCCGAGGTCTGTGACGGCCTCGACAACGACTGCGACGGGTTCCTGAACGAGAACGTCGATTTCGGGCAGCCGTGCGCGAGCGACGACGGTGTCACGCCAGGCCACGGCGCGTGCCGCACCATCGGCACCAAGGTCTGCAACGGGCCGAACGCGACCATGTGCAGCGCGGTCAAGGCCGACTGCGCGACCTTGCCGGGAGGCTGCGCCGAGCTCTGCGACGCCAAGGACAACGACTGCGACGGCCTGGTGGACGAGCCCTTCACGAACAAGGGCCCCGTCGCCGCACACTTCCACCAGCCGGCGGTGGTCCAGATCGCGGCGAACCGCTGGACGTTCCAGTACGAGGCGAGTCGGCCCACCGCGGACAACGTCGTCCCCGGCACGGGCAACGGCTTCTGGACGAGCGCTCCTCCCGGGACGACGCTCGACAAGACGACCGCGTGCTCGCGGACGGACCGGATCCCTTGGTTCAACGTGAGCCCGCAGGAGGTCGTCCAGACGTGCACCGCGGCGGGCGGCTTCGTCTGCTCGGTGGCGGACTGGAAGACGGCGTGCCAGGTGCCTCCCCTCGGCGCCGCCAACCCGGTCTGCACCTGGGGGTACGCCACGACGGACGCCCACTGCACGAGCACCGCGAACCTCCCGGCCGTCTTCAACCCGCCCTACGCGGCCGCGAACAAGTTCTGCAACCTCGGCTACTTCGACTTCAACACCTCGGCGACCGGAGACCAGGACGGCCTCTTGCCCACGGCGTCGAGCCGCCTGAAGGACTGCTACGGCAACTGGGCGGGCCTCCAGGGCAACGGCAGCGCTGGCGTCCAGGGCCGCCTCTTCGACGTCACCGGCAACCTGCGTGAGGTCACGTTCCTCAGCGGCAACGACTACGTCCTGATGGGCGGCTCCTTCCTCTCCGCGGCGGAGTCCGGCGCGACCTGCGACTTTGACTTCTTCGCCATCGAGGAGACGTTCAAGTTCCAGGACGCCGGCTTCCGCTGCTGCTTCAGCTCGAACCCCACGCTCTGAGCCGCACGCTCTGAGGCGCGCGACGACCCTCGTCCGGGGCCCGCCTGGGCTCTGGCTTGGAGCCATCGGGCGCCCGCGCGTGGTAACGTCCGGAGCGTGAAGAGCCTGGTCGAGCTCATCGCGCGGAAGCGCGACGGCGGGAGCCTCGTGCGCGAGGAGATCCTGCGCTTCGTGTCCGCGTTCCTCGCGGGAGAGCTCGCCGACTACCAGATGACGGCGTGGCTCATGGCGGTGTTCCTCCGCGGGATGAGCGACGAGGAGACCGTCGCGCTCACGGACGCCATGACGCGCTCCGGGGACGTGCTGGATCTGTCGGGCGTCCCGGGCATCAAGGTCGACAAGCACTCGACCGGCGGCGTCGGCGACAAGGTGTCGATCTGCCTGGCCCCGCTCGTCGCCTCCTGCGGCGTGCCCGTCCCCATGGTCTCGGGGCGCGGCCTCGGGCACACCGGGGGCACCTTGGACAAGCTGGAGGCCATCCCCGGCTTCTCGGTCTCGCTCGACGAGGCCCGCTTCATCGAGATCCTCCGCGAGGTCGGCACGTGCATGATCGGCCAGACCGCGCGCATCGCCCCGGCAGACAAGCGGATCTACGCCTTGCGCGACGTCACGGCCACCGTGGAGTGCATCCCGCTGATCGTGGCGAGCATCCTCTCCAAGAAGCTCGCCGAAGGGATCGACGCCCTGGTGCTGGACGTCAAGGTCGGCCGCGGCGCCTTCATGAGGACCGAGGCCGAGGCCCGGCGCCTGGCCGCCGCGCTGGTCCGAGTAGGCACCGCCGCGGGCAAGAAGGTCATCGCGCTCCTCACGCGGATGGACGATCCGCTCGGCCTCGCGATCGGCAACGCGAACGAGACCCGGGAGGCCATCCTCCTACTGCACGGGGGCGGGCCTCCCGATCTGGTCGAGTGCACCATGGCGCTCGGCGCCGAGATGCTCGTCCTCGGCGGCGCGGCCCCGTCGGTCGGGGCGGCGCGAGAGGCGCTCTCCGCGGCCATCGGAGCCGGCCGAGCCGCGGCCACGCTCGAGCGCATGATCGAGGCGCAGGGCGGAGATCCTCGGGTGGTCTCGGATCCGTCGCTCCTCGCCGTCGCGCCCCTCGCGCTCGAGATCAAGGCCGACCGGAGCGGGTACGTCGGCGGCGTGCACGCGCTCGAGCTCGGGCTCTCGGCGGTCGCGCTCGGCGCGGGTCGCACGCGGGCCGACCAGCGCGTGGACCACGGGGTCGGGATCGACGTCCGCAAGAAGCGCGGCGACGCCGTCGCGGCGGGGGAGGTGCTCGCAGTGGTCCGCGCCCGCTCGGAGTCCACGGCGCCGCTCGACCGCATCGCCGCGGCCTTCGAGCTGACGGATGCGCCCCCCCCCACGCCGGCGGGCCTCGTCCTCGACCGCGTCGAGGCAGGATCGGGCGGCTGAGCGCCCGTGGGCTACCGCCGCATCGTGCTCCTGCTCGTCACGCTCGGCATCGTGCCGGCGGGGCTCCTCTCTGCGATCGGCGTCCTGCTCCTCGTCGTCGGGGAGGCACGGTTCAACCTCCTGATGGGGATCCTGGTCCTCACGTTCACCGGCACCCTCGCGACCGGGACGATCCTGGTCTGGGTGTTCGTGCGGCGGGAGAGGAACCTGAGCGAGCTCCAGTCCGACTTCGTCTCCAAGGTGAGCCACGAGCTGCGCACGCCGCTCACGTCCATCCGCATGTTCGCCGAGACGCTCAAGCTGCGGCGCGGGGACACCGAGACGGAGGATCGCTGCATCAGCGCGCTCGATCGGGAGAGCGCCCGCCTCCAAGCCCTGATCGATCGGCTCCTCGCGTGGGGCCGGATGGAGAGCGGCATGCGCGTCTACGACCTCGGAGCGCACGCCGTCGGGGACATCGTCGACGACGCGGTGAACGCCTTCGAGCCGGTCCGTGCGCGCCGCGACGTGGAGCTCACGCTCGACGTCCCCAGCGACCTTCCCCCGCTGTGGTGCGACCGCGCGGCGATCGTGGACGCGCTCGTGAACCTCCTCTCGAACGCGTACAAATACGGCGGCGCTCAGCGCTCGATCTCGATCGCCGCACGCGAGGAGCGAAGCCGCACGCGCATCAGCGTCCGCGACAACGGGGTCGGCATCCCGCCTCGGGAGCAGAAGCGGATCTTCCTCAAGTTCTACCGAGTCGACGACAAGCTCACGCGCAAGCAGGATGGCTCGGGCCTCGGCCTCGCCATCGTCCAGCACGTGGTGCGCGCGCACCGAGGGAAGGTGGAGGTCGAGAGCGCGCCGGGCGCCGGCAGCACCTTCACGATCAGCCTGCCCACCCAGAGGCCCGTCTCCGACGCGCTCATCCCGGAGGGCCGCACCGCGCAGCCCGGCCGGAGCGACCGCCCCGCGAGCACCGAGCAAGAGAGCGACGCATCCGCGTGAACCAGCCGAAGAAGACCGTGCTCGTCGTGGAGGACGACCCGAGCATCGCGATGGGGCTCGAGCTGAACCTCTCGGCGGAGGGCTACGCCGTGCTCCTGGCCGAGGACGGGGAGGAGGGCCTCCAGCTCGCGAGGCGTGGCGTGGATCTGATCGTGCTGGACGTGATGCTCCCCCGGCTCAATGGCTTCGAGGTCGTCAAGATCCTGCGCGGAGAGAACAACCCGGTGCCCGTGATCATGCTGAGCGCCCGCGGGGCCGAGCTCGACAAGGTGATGGGCCTCGAGCTCGGCGCGGAGGACTACATCACGAAGCCGTTCGGCTTGGCCGAGCTCATGGCGCGCGTGAAGGCCGTCCTGCGGAGGGACGCCATCGCCAGGCGAACCGGCAGCGTGGTCCGAGCCGCGGCCCTGGAGATCGATCCCGGGACGCGGCAGGTGCGGAGGAAGGGTGACCTGGTCGAGCTCACGGCGACCGAGTTCGACGTCCTGTCGTGCCTGATCCAAGCGGAGGGCAACGTCCTCTCGAGAGAGCAGATCCTCTCCCGCGTGTGGGGCCCGAGCCACCACGGCACCCCGAGGACCGTGGACAACTTCGTCCTCCAGCTCCGCAACAAGCTCGAAGAGGACCCTCAGACGCCGCGTCACCTGGTCACGGTGCGAGGCGTTGGGTACCGCTTCGTCGCCTGAGCCGGGACGCGCGCGCTCAGATGTCGAGCACGACCTCGGTCGGATACTCGGGGTGCCAGATGCACGGCACCTCGCGCCCGACGAGCATCGCGGCCTGGCCGCCGTAGATGAGCTTCTTCGCGGTGGCCTGGACGGGCGGCCGCCCCTCGATCTGGATGTACGCGGTGATCGCCATGACCGGGACGTCGTTGATGCGCGTCCCCGTCGGGCTCACGCTGATGACCTTCCCCATCCCGTGCAGCCCCTCGTTCGCGATCTTCTTCGCGCGGTTCGCGTTCTGGATCATTCGGAGCCCGACGCCGCCGAACACGACCGGAAAGATGAACACGAAGGCGTACATGAAGATCGGCCCGCCCGAGAAGAGCATGGGGATCACGAACAGGATCGGGACGAAGCCCGACACCAAGAAGACCCAGCCGAAGAGCGCGGTGTTGCCGGCCTTGCTACCTACGTGGGAGCGGTGATCCTGACGCGCGCCTTGCACCGCCTGGGAGCACACCTGCCACTGCGCAGGCATCGCACGGACGACGGCCTCGACCGTCGCCGACTGGCCGCCCTGCATGAACCGGGCGAGCTGCTGGCGCGCAGCGTCGACGTTCCCCATCTTCTCCCAGGCGTTGGCGCGGAGCACGGCGGCTACGCCATCCATGGAGTCGTCGATCGGGATGTCCCGTTCGGTCCCGCCGAGGACCTGGTGGACGTTCTGCCAACGCCCGTAGGCGGTCTCCAGGTACGCGCGCGACACGCGCCATGCGCTGTCGACGAAGAGGTCGTCGCTCCCGGGGTCACAGCCCGCGAGCCAGGCCTCGGCGGACTCGAAGTCGCCGGTCCGCGCCGCGTGGCGCGCGAGGTAACAGCGCATCGCCTGGCGGTGGCGGGGGAGCGTCACGACCTCGAGCGCTCCCTCGTAAATCGCGCGCAGCGCCGCGTCGTCGCCCATGGGGGCGAGCGTGTTGGAGAGCATCATCGTGAGGAAGACGATCCGCTCCGCCGCGGCCACGTCCGCGGGGCTGGAGGCCAGGTGGCGCCGCGTGGCTCCCCACACCTGGCGCGCCTCCGCGAGCTTCCACGCCTCGATCTTGCCACCCTGCAGGAGCGACTCCAGCCCCGCCGGAGGCAGCAACGGCCGTCCGTCCTGCTGACGGAGCCGATGGATGCGCTCCATCTCGTTCATGGGAGCGCTCCGCCTCACCGTCGTGTCCGGGCGGGCCGGGGCGACCATCGGGGCACCGCAGCGCGGGCACCCCGTCTGCCCTCCTCCCGGCGCGGCCTCGACCGCCGAGCCACAGTTGTCACAGGCGAGCACCCGACGGCGGTAGGCGAACTGGCTCATGGCTCCTCCGGAGCGAGTCTAGGGCGCGCAGAGCTTGTTGAGGTCTTGGAGGATGGGGTCCTCCTTCTCGACGGCTCCTGTGAGGGCCGTCCGCGCCTTCGCGAGACGGTCGAGATCCTTCTTCTCGGCTGCCTCCGCGACGTCACGGGCGGCCTTGGAGACCTCCTTCGCCATCGCCGCGTAGCGCTGCGCGATCGCCTTGGTCTCCGGGAGAGCGAGGGAGAGCTTCGTCGCCTCTTCGGCGGTCTTGTCCGCGGTGTCCGCCATCGCCCGGAGCTCCACCGTCCCCGACGGATCGTTCTTCTCCTGCTTCTGACCCTTCTCGAGCGCCTCGATGCCCCGGTTGATCACGGCGACCAGCTCGACGCACTCTCCGTGCTTCTTCGAGCCACACCCGGGCAGCCAGAGCGCCCAGGCGAGAGGCATGACGGCGGCGAGGGACCTCACGATCCGCATACTGTCTGGCGAGGTCGCTCGGCTCGTCCGAGCGAATCAAGAGCAATATCCACCTGGCACCTCTCTTCGGCCCTCACCCGGGTTGCGGAGGTTCTCCCGCCAAGCACGCCGAGCCGAGCGAATCTTTCTCTGATTCACATGGCAAGCCATGTGAATATCGGGATGAGCCGACGGAGGCAACTTCTGGGTCGGCTGGACCTGGGTCGGGGGAGCTCGCGGGCGGACGGCGTGGGCCAGTCCGGCGGGCTCGCCACTTCGCGGCGGAGAGCCGAACGCTTGGCCCCCAGGCGGGGCGGAGGGCCGCGGAGCTGCGATCGGCTCCCGACCCACGCCCTCGCGCTTTTACCGTACGCGTCGTTCTGCTACCGAACAAGCGAGCATGGACCAGGTCCTCCTGCGGGGTTACTTCTCCACCCTCTACGAGATCCCGACGAGCGCGGGGCCGCTCAGGGTGTCGCTGGACGGCGAGAACACCGTCGATCCGCACGGGTTGCCGGAGATCCTCACCCGGCCGTTCGCCCTGCTGACGGCCTACAACCCCCGGTCGATGCTGTTGCCCCGGCGCGTGAACGAGAGCCGGCACCTGGTCATGCGGGATCTCTTGATCCTCGGGTGCTATCGGGTGGAGCCCGTCGTCGGCAGCGAGGGTGAGGGCGAGGGAACCTTCCGCGAGCCCGCGTGGCTGGTCCACGCGATGGACCGGGAGGAGGCCGTGGCGTTCGGGCGCGTCTTTCGACAGAACACCGTCATCTACTCCCAGGACGGGCGCCCCTCGATCATCGTGACGGATCCGACGGCCGACGACCTCGCCAAGACCTACCCAGGCAACTGGCGCATCCGCGCTTGACGCCATGATCGAGGTCAAGCGCCTCTCCAAGTTCTACGGATCGTTCCACGCGGTGAAGGACATCTCGTTCCACGTGGATCCGGGGGAGGTCGTGGGCTTCTTGGGGCCGAACGGCGCTGGCAAGAGCACCACGCTCCGCATCCTGGCCGGCTTCCTGGGCGCGACCAGCGGCGACGTGCGGGTCGCCGGGTGCAGCATCTCGGACGAGCCGCTCGAGGCCCGCGAGAACATCGGCTACATGCCGGAGACGTCGCCCCTCTACCCGGAGATGCGCGTGTCGGAGTACCTCGCCTACCGCGCGGAGCTCAAGCGGGTCGCCCGCCGCGAGCGCGACGCGGCCGTCGCCCGCGCGATGGACGACGCGGGTCTGGACGGCATGCGCGACGTCTTGATCGCCCATCTGTCCAAGGGGTACCGCCAGCGCGTCGGCCTCGCAGACGCCCTCGTCGCGTCCCCGAAGCTCCTCATCCTGGACGAGCCCACGGCGGGGCTCGATCCGAACCAAATCCGGGAGGTGCGCGAGCTCATCGCCCGCCTCTCGGAGAAGCACACCATTTTCCTCTCGACCCACATCCTCTCGGAGGTGGAGGCGACGTGCACCCGCGGCATCGTGATCAGCGGCGGCGAGCTCGTCGCCCAGGGCACCATCGAGGAGCTCAGGGCCCTGCGCAGCGCCGCCGGCGTCCGGGTTCGGGTCCGCGGCGACGCGGCCGCCGCGCAGGGGGTGGCCGAGGGGCTGGCCGGGACGTCGAGCGTCGCGGCGGACGGAGACGCGCTCACCGTCGAGTTCGAGGACGCCACGGCGGGCGACGAGATCACCGCCGCGCTCGTGGCGGCGCTCGTGCAAGCGGGCCTCGGCGTGCTCGAGGTCGCCCCGCGCTCCTCCTTGGAGGACGTGTTCGCCGAGCTGACCAAGCCCGCGCCGAGGGCCCGCGCATGAGGGGCTTCTGGCCGATCTTCAAGCGCGAGCTCTTCTCTCAGGTCGTGACGCCGGTCGCGTGGGCCCTCGCGGTGCAGTTCCTGCTGCTCCAAGGGGTGTTCTTCTTCCTGCTGGTCACGAACTACGCGTCGCAGCAGGACGTGGTGCTCGGCGCGGGCCCCGTGGAGGCGTTCTTCGGGCAGACCGCGCTCTTCTACTTCCCGCTCGCCATCATCTGCCCGGTCCTCACCATGCGGCTCTTCGCAGAGGAGCGGAAGGCGGGGACCATCGAGGCGCTCCTCACCGCGCCCGTCACCACCACCGCGGTCGTCCTCGGCAAGTACCTCGCCGCGCTCGTCGTCTACGTGGGGCTCTGGGCGCCCACGACGCTCTACATGGTCATCCTCGGGCGGTTCGGAGAGCTCGATCTCCGGCTGGTCGCGACGGGCTACCTGGGCGCGTTCCTCATCGGCTCCGCCTACGTTTCCATGGGCACCCTCGCCAGCTCCATGACGTCCAGCCAGCTCGCGGCCGCGGTGGGAGGCGCCGGGTTCATCCTGCTCCTGTTCGCGTTCGGCTTCGCGGAGTTCTTCCTGGAGGCCGGCCCATCTCGAGACGTCGCGAGCCACGTCTCTGTCTGGGCGACCATGAACGACATGTCCCGCGGCTTGATCGACAGCCGCCGGCTGGTGTTCTGGGGCTCGCTCACGGTCGTCCCGCTCTTCGTCACCGTCCGCGTGGTGGAGTCATGGCGGTGGGGGTGACGCCGAAGCCGAAGGGCGGGAAGCCCAAGAGGCGGCGCGCGCCGCCGCCGGCTGCCACGCCCAAGCCGCAGCGTCCCGCCGCGCAGGGTGCGGACGGGCGGCCGGCCCCGCGCGGCACCGACGTGTGGACCCGCGTCTCTGCAGCGGCGTCGGTGGTCGCCGCCGTGGTGCTGGCGTTCTCGCTGAACGTGATCGTCGCCCGCCACTACCACAGGTGGGACATGACCACCGGGGGCCAGTTCACGCTCTCCGAAGCGACCCTCCAGACGCTCGGCTCGCTCAGCCAGCCGGTCAAGCTCGTCGTCCTGCTCTCCAAGGACGACCCGCTGGGCGTCACGGTCGACGAGATGCTGGAGAGCTACTCCGAGCGCTCGCCGACGCTCGAGATCGAGCGCATCGACCCCGACCGCGACCAGGCCAAGCTCCTCGAGGCGCAGAAGCGCTACGGCGTGCTCGCCGGGGAGAAGGGAGGGCGCGTGGTGACCGACACCGCCATCGTGGCCGTCGCCGGGGATCGCCACCACTACGTGCACGGGGACGACCTCGTCCGGATCGAGGACGCCGACGATTTCCGCGCGCGCCCGCGGCTCGAGCAGGCGATCACCGGGGCCATTCGGAGCGTCCTCGCGCGCGAGAAGGCGAAGGTGTGCTTCACGGCCGGTCACGAAGAGCCGGCGCTCGACGTCGCGGTGACCGGCTTCGCCGAGCTCAAGGAGCGCCTCGCCAAGAACAACTTCGAGGTCGTCACCGTCTTCGACAAGACGGACGAGCGACCCCGGTCCCTCGAGGGCTGCGCGCTGCTCGTCCTCGCCGGTCCGCGCGCGCCCGTCCCCCCGGAGCACGTGCAGGCGATGCGGTCGTACATCGAGGCGGGAGGCGACGCCCTGCTCGTGGTCGGGCCCGTCCCGAACCCCGAGCAGACCGACTGGATCGCGCTCGGCGTGGACGACGTCGTCGCCACCGCGGGCGTCAAGGTGGAGCGCGACCTCGTGTTCGAGCGCGACCCCTCCATGCGCCCGGCGCGCGGCGACGGGGAGGCTTCGTTCCCCAAGGTGGAGACACACCCTGCCACGAGGCGCCTCGCGGTCGAGCAAGATCGGGGCGTCGCGCCCCTCGTGTTCCTCGCCGCCAGCGTCCGTGACCTCGGCACGTCGCTCAAGCCCGAGCCGCTCCTCCGGACGAGCGACAAGGCCATCGGGGTGATGGATTTCTGGAGGCGGGCCGAGACGCGCGACCTGCGCCCCACGCCGGATGACCACACGGGCCCGCTCAGCCTGGCGACCGCGACCGAGCGGCCCGCCCTCCCCGGCCAGAGGCGGGGCGCGCGCGTCGTCGTCATCGCCGCGATCTCCCCCGTCATGGGCGGGAACTGGCGCGAGCCGGACCACTACGGGACGACGCTGTTCGTGGAGGGCGCGATCACCTGGCTCACGGAGCACGAGGCCTTCCTGGACATCCCCGACAAGCCCCTCGTCCAGTCCGGCATCCGGCTGACCGAGGAGTCCCTGTCGAGCATCTTCCGGTACGTCGTGCTGGTGATCCCCGCGATGGTGCTCCTGCCGGGGGCGTACGTGCTCTACCGGCGGCGCCGCCGTCCCGCGGCGAAGGAGAAGGACGCGCTCGCGTGAAGCCGCCCAAGACCTCCCTCGCGGCGGTGCTCCGCCGGCACGGCGCCACGCTCGCGCTCTGCGTGTTGGCCGTCTGCGCGGTCGTCTGGGTCGTGGTCGACTCTGGCTCCGTGTCCACCTCCGAGGCGGAGCGGCGCAAGAAGAACCTCTTCCCGGCGTGGCGACACGACGACGTGACCAAGCTCCTGGTCGAGCTGCCGGAGGCGAAGTACGAGCTCGTCCGCAAGCCCAAGGGCGCGAGCGAGCGGTACTGGGATCTCACCGTCGACGGCGTCACGTTCGCGGCCGAGGAGCAGATCGTCGATCGGCTCCTCGGCACGCTCGAGTACGCCACGTTCACCCGGGAGGTTCCCACCTCGGCCGTGGACCGCGCCGCCTTCGGGCTCGCGCCGCCTCGCGCGCGCTTCACGATTCACATGGGGACGCTCGTGTTCGACCTGGCGGTCGGGGGACCGGCGACCAGCGGGGAGAGCGTCTACGTGGAGGTCCAGGGACGCGGAGTCTTCGTCGTCGCCGCCTCGCTCGTCCAGGCGCTCCAGGTGAGCCCTGCGGAGCTGCGCACCCGTGACTTCGTCCCCTACTTCTCGACCGATCTCGCGTCGCTCCACCTCGACGGGGAGGGCGGCACCCGCGTCTTCGAGCGCGCGCCGTGGTCGGGCGGGCGCGGGAGCGGCTTCCGGTTCGGACCGACGATGACGGGCCGCGCCGGCAAGCGCGTCGACGCCACGCGCCTCGATCAGGTCCTGGTCGCGCTCGGCCGCATGCAGGCGCAGGTGTTCCTCGAAGAGGCGCAGGCCAAGGCGTCTTCGCGCCCCCGCGTGACGCTCACGTTGACGCCGAGATTGGGGGAGCCGGCGGTCATCGGCGTCGGCGGGGATTGCCCCGACAAGAAAGGCCTCGTCGTCGCGGTCCGGTCGTCGCCGACCCCGCTGGCGGTCTGCGTGCCCGAGAGCGTGCTCGCGTCGCTCGTCCGACCCGTGGAGGACTTCGACGACGACGGGCTCGTAGGAGCCACGTCCGACGAGATCTCCGAGCTGGAGATCAAGCAGGGGGACAGAGTCCTCGACCTCGCCCGGACCGGCACGGCGTTCCGTCTGCGGCGGCCGGAGGCGCGCGACGTGACGGCGGAGCTCGGCGGTGCCTTCCTCGACGACCTCGTGTACGCGCGAGGGACCCTCGTCCCGGACGACACGCCGCTCGGCGACGGCGACAGGATCCGCGTGCGGATCGTGTCCGTCGGGGGCATCACGCGAGAAGGCGAGAACGAGGAGCGCGTCGAGGAGCTGGAGATCGGTCCGGCCTCGGCCGGCCGACGCGTCGCGCTCCGCAAGGAGGACGGCGCGAAGATCGAGATAGGCGAGGTCGCCGCGGGCCCGTTCACCGCCTCCGACCTCGCGCTGAAGGACGCGGCGGTGCTCTCGCTCGCGGCGGACGACATCCATGGGATGACGATCGTGGAGGGCGCCAGGAAGCAGCGCTTCGAGCGGGACGGCGCCGCGTGGCAGCTGACGGAGCCCAAGGGCAAGGGCCTGGCGTGCGACGCGCTCTTCGCGCGCGACGCCGTGCAGGTCTTCGCGAAGCTCCGCGCGCACCGCTGGGTGGGGAGCCGGGTCGAGCCGTCGTTCGGGCTCGGCGAGCCGCGCCTGCGGGTGACCGCCCACCTCTCCGAGGGCGCGAGCTCAGACCCGAAGGGCCGCGAGGTCGTGCTCCTCGTCGGCGCGAGGACCGACGACGGCGCCTACGGCCAGATCGTGGGCAAGGACGAGGTCTTCGTCCTACCGCGGAGGGTCGAGGACGCGGTCTCCCGGCTCTTCGTCTCCCGGATGGAGTTCTTCGTGGCGCCCGAGGCGATGAGCGAGATCACGATCGAGGGCTCGGAGAGGAAGCTCACGTTCGTCCGCGACGGCAAGCAGCTGAAGCTCGCCGGCGCAGGTGGCACGGCCCGCGAGGCCGAGGTGGTCGACGCGCTCGCGAAGCTCGTCCCGCACGCGGCGGTCGCCGTCGGAGCTCCCGACAGCTCGCACGGCCTCGGGAGGCCCGCCGCGGTGCTGAGGATCACGCTGAAGCGGGGCCCCGACGATCCACCCGACGCCGCCGTCCGGACGACGATCACCCTCGGCGCGAGCACGACGTGGGACGGGAACGCGGCCTATTTCGCGTGGAAGGACGGCATCGAGGCGACTTACGTCGTGCCCGACGAGGCCGTGAAGAAGATCCTGGGCGCCCTGGGCGTCCGTTAGTAGAAGGGCAGCGTCAGCGCGGCCTGCCGGGAAGATCGATCCGGCGTAGCCGTACATGGCGCGAACGCTCCCGCCGGAGCCCCACGAGGTCCCTTCATGAAAACTACGTCCCTGTGCTTCGCCCTCTGTGTTTCGCTCGCCGCCTGCGGGGGCGAGGCCACGACAACGTCCGCCAGCGGGTCAGCAGCCAAGGCCGCCGGCAGCGCGAAGCCGGCCGCCTCCGCGCCCGCCTCCGCCGCCGCGAGCGCCAAGCCCGCGGAGTCGGCCGCCGCTCCCCCCGCGGACGTCTCTCCGGAGATGGCAGGGTTCCTCAAGGAGCTCGACGGCTCGGACGACGGCGTCAAGAAGGCGCTGAAGAAGGTCGCCAAGGCCGGCCTCGACGACAAAGACATGAGCATGTACACGCTGAAGGAAGCCAAGGTCATCAAGACCGACAAGAAGTCGGACAAGCAGACCTGCTACGACTTCGAGGCGGCCGCGGGGATGATGACGTACACCTTCCACGGCGTTTGCTGGGAGGGCGGCAAGATCGTCTCCGTCGAGAAGATGAGCTCGAAGTAGAGGCGCGGGCTCAGCGCTTCGCCTGGAGGCTGCGGACGAGACCCTGGTAGTGCTGCATGAGGGCAGGGTCCGCCCGCAGCCGATCGGCCCAGCCGGTCGCGACGCGGAGCCAGCTCGCGTCGTCGAGCCCGGCGCCCCTGAGCACGGTGTCCTTGTCGGCCCCGCTCGCGAGCTGCGCCGTGACGCGCGCGTAGGCCTCGACCGACAGCGCGAGCTCCCCCGCCTGGGGCCGCAGCTGGCTGGTCTCCATCTCGCTGGTGTCGCCGGACTGCTGGGCGGGCGCGGTCGGCGGCGGGGGAGCGGGGGGCGCGCCCTTGGCGAACGGCAGCTTCTGTCCGCGCAGGATGTCCTCCTCGTCGGGGAGAAACGTCCCCTTCATCGCCGACGGACCGCGCGCCGCCGCGAGGCTCCGGGATGCCCCCGCCGGCGCGACCCGAGGCGCCGGCTCGGGAGGAGCGGGAGCGGGGACCGCCGCAGGCGGGGCGACCGCTGCGCTCGGGGCCCGCACGGGCGCAGGGGGGCTCGCGGACCCAGACCGCACCGGCGAGCTCGCGATCTCCTGCGCAGGCTCGGCGCCGCGGTCCCGCGCCGCCCTCCCCTGCTCGCGGAGCTGGTACGTCGGGAGCTCCACGACGCGCTGAGGCGAGCTCGCTGCCGCCGCCGGCCCGACGGGAGCCGAGAGCGACCGGGCGAGGGACGCCAGATCGGGGCCGCGACCCGCCAGGTCGGCGCGCGCGCGGAAGAACGCGGACGCAAACTGCATCGTGGCGTCCGCCTGGCGCCTGCGCATCGCCTCCGCGAGGAACGAGGTCCAGACGGCGTCCACCGCCGACCAGTCGTCCATCGTGAGGCCCAGGCGGGTGACGACCTCCGCCGTGCGCTCGGCGCCGAAGTGCAAGATCGTCGCGAGCGTCGTCGCGTACTGGTCGAGGCGAACGGACTGGCGGACGACGTGCGGGGGCTGCCCCGCGAACGAGCTCGTGGTCATGGCTGGCCTCCGGGTGCGTAGGGGCGGCACGAGACCGCCAGCGTCTTCTTGCGAGCACACGCGTGCAGGACGGTGCGGCGGGCGGGCGCCCCCCGCGCGACCCGCCCCTCCAACGCGCACACGCTGTCGAGGGCGCGCAGCGCCGGCCCGCACACCTCGCGCAGCACCTCCGCGCTCGGCTCGCCGCGCGCGAACGGCTCGGCCGCGTCGACGCATTGCCAAGGGTCGACCCGCCGGGCCGCGCAGGCGGCGAGCACGTCCTTCGCGACGGCGCCCTCCCGACGCTCCGACACGCGGCGCGCGAGCTCGCGATCGTCCGCGTGCGACGAGGCGCGCAGCGAAGGAAACGACGGTGCCGCGGAGCCGCGGGCGTCGCACGTGAGCGTGGACGCGCCGACGGCGACGTCGCGGGCGGGCCGGTGGAGGCAGGCGTGCGCGAACGCACGCTCGGCGAGGAGCGCGTCGCCCACGCCGGCCCGCGCGTACTCCTCGCACGCCCCGTAGTGCGCGTCGTCGAAGCACGCCCGGCGCCGGAGCTCGGCCGTCGCGCGCGCGTCCTCGCCCTTCGCCCACGCGCACCCCCTCGCGTGATCGCGACAAAGGACGGCCATCGCGGCGCCGTGCGCGGCGCGGACGATGGCTCCGTTCGGCCCCCAGTCGCCGGCCTCGCACGCGGCGGGGTTGCCGTCGGCGCAGGACGCCGCCACCGCCTCGGGAGCGTGGTAGAGGCCGCTCACGCACGCCCACCGAGCCGGCCCGCATCCGGACGCGATGAGCTTCGCGCGGTCCGGCGTAGGCCCCGTCGGCCACGCTGGGAAGAACTCCGCCGCCCCAGCGACCCCCGCCGCCGCGGCGTGCGCCGCGAGCTCCATCGCTGCCTCCCGCGAGGTCCCCGTGAACTGGTGTACGACGTAGAGGAGCTCCGCGCGGTGCAGGCACGCGCGCGCCACGCCCTCGACGCAGGCGATGCCGGCGTAGAACCCGGCCTGGAGCCGATCCGCCCGCACGCCCCACCCGCCGTCCAGCAGCCGCGCCGCGTCGGCGCACGCCTCGGCGTCGCCGCGCTCACAGCCGTCCACGGACGGGCGCTCGTCGGCGAGGGGCCGGGGCGCGGGCGCCGCCGCGGCCGCGCGAGCGCTCGCCGCAACCTGGCCGGACGACGCGGCGGACACGGGGGGGGCCGTGCTCGAGCGCGTGGTGGGCGGCTCCCCGCACGCAAACATTCCCGCGACGGCCGCCGCGGCCACGCCGTGCGCGGGCGCTCGCCCGTACGCCGACGGGCCGCGCGGTCGAGGCGCGCGGCTCAGCCGTCCTCGCGGTATCGAGCCGGCAGCTTCGACTCGTCGAGCCCGATCGAAGGGTTCACCCAAGACTTGTTCCACGGCAGGCTCCTGTCCTTCTCTTCGAAGCGGTTGAGCCGAGCAGGATCGATCATGGCGAGGATGGGCTCCGGGGGCTTGTTCGGCTCCCAGATCACCTCGGTCTTCGCGCCGACCGGTCGCGATTTCGACCGGGCATAGAGGACCGAGTGTCCCGCGCGGGGCGGCTTCGCTTCGTTCGTGAGGACGATCGCGAAGGCGATGTCGTCGTCGCGGAGCGTCCCCTTGTGCGGATCGGCGGTTCGGTGCTTCTTCACGAAGTCCTGGATCTTCATGGAGCGCGCCCCATGGGCCCACATGCACTTGGCGAGGAGCGACTTCGGGTAGAAGAGGCACCACCAGGGCTGGAGCACCGTGAACCCGGTGGAGTTGCGGATCGCCCAGAGCAGGTGGGAGATGTAGTGGTTCTTCGTCGGATCGTCCTCGTACATCCGGAAGAGCTTGCTCACGTAGTAGACGTCGGCCGGCGTCATCATGCGCGCCTTCTGGCCCTCCTCCGGCAGGCGCTTCGTGACGATCAGGCGCGCGAGGCCCGCCGGTCGAGCCTTCTTGAGGAACGCAATCTGCTCCGCGGTGATGGTGTGATCCGGAGGGACTCCGATCCCCGCGAAGCCGTTGTTCTCGTTGTAGATCCAGCTCTTCTTCGCGGCCCCGTCGATGATGCCGGCTCCGTTCTGCGCGAAGATGACGCTGTTGTTGTCGTCGCCGAGGTCGGAGAGGTTCGACCCCTGGTTGACGTCGAGGAACTGAGCGTACGGCTTGCTGGGGTGCACCCGGAGGATCGCGAAGATGTGCGAGCCGTCGTACTGGCGGACACCCGGCCACGCGTACGCGGTGCGCTCGCCGTCCTCCCCCGCCCGGGCCTTCAGGTCGCTGATCTGCTTCTCGGTCCCCTCGATCTGCTTCGGGTTCTGCGGGCTCTTGGCCTTCTGCGCCTTCAGGGTCGCTTCGAGCGCTGCGAGGTCGGCCTGGTACAGGCTCGCCCGAGTGGAGCTCGTCCAGTCGTCGAAGGACACGTCGGTGTCCGACACCGAGGAGCGCGTCGCGTACCACTTCCCGTACACCGCCGTCGCGTCCGATTTGGCCGTGAGCCCCCGGCGCTTGAGATCGTACTCGTTCATGTGCAGCGTCGGGTGCTTCTTGTCGCCGCGGTCGGGGTCGTAGACGACGATCGATCCCGGCCTCAGCCCCTGGGACACGGCGACCTTCACCTCCAGGAGGGTCTTGTCGTGCGGCAGGATTCGGCGCCCGAAGGGCCCCTGGTAGCCGAGCCCCTGCGGGAGCTTGAACGCCGCCTTCTCGTTGAACGCGGCCATACCCCAGCAGCTGTCCGACGCGTTCAGCCCCGTGGCGATGAACACGCCGTCACCGAACGCCGCGAGCGGGATCCCCCGCGTGAGGAGCGCGTACGTGGTGAGGTGCTGGCACGCGGTGCCCAGCGGGATCACCGGATCGGTGTTCTCGCCCTCGGCGTCCGCCGTCGGGCTCACCGGCTCTTGCCACGACTGGAGATCGTACTTGTCACCCGCGAACACGCGGCGCTTCGGCTCGATGCGCGAGTAGACGAACGACTCCCAGGGCGCCTGGCTCGACTTGCCGCGGATCACCACCGTGCCGCCCGTGGCGAAGTTCGTGTTCACGGACTTGGCCTCTTTCTCCCCTTGCTTCTTCGGCAGCGTCACGCCTTGTGGAAAGTCGAAGCCGTGGGCCGGGCCGGGCCCCATGTAGGTGACGCCGAGGAACATCTCGCTGACGAGCTCGGCCCACTGCTCCTCGGGGCCGTAGCTGGGCGCCCACTGAAGCACCTGGCCGATCTGCCCGAACCAGGCCATGCCGAGGCCGGTCGCGAGCCGCCCCTCGATCCGCTCGCACAGGTGGACGATCCCGTCGGCGACGGACATCCGATCCGAGCCGCCCGTCTCGAGGGCGTCGCGGACCGGGACGTCCATCTCCTTGCCGAACTCCGGAGGGTCCTTCGGCTTCGCCTTCGGCTTGCGCTTCTTCGCCTTCGCGAACTGCGCCCCGTCTCGGGCGTCGGTCAGGTCGTTCAGCGCGACCGCGAGCCGGGGGGGCTCGTCGCCGTAGGGGAGAAACTCGGACAACTGGGTGACGAGATCGCCCACCGCCGTGGGCATCGGGGCGTCGTTGTTTCCGTTCGACATGCTAGCTCCCGTGCACCTTCTCGAGCTCGCTCGCGGTGCCGCCGTCCAGCTCCCCGGACGGCTCGATGTCGTGGTCTCTCTGGAACCACACGACCGCGTCTCTCTCGATCGCGGTCGGGATCTCCTTGGGGCCCGAGTCGTAGTAGCCGAGGTTGTGGAGGCGCATGAGCGCGCCAGGCCACGTGCTCGGGGGCGGCAGCGCCGCGACCCGGATGCTCCAGGTCTTCCGACGGCCCGTCGGGTACTCGTCGAGGTAGAGCGTGATGTCCACCTGCGTCGTCGCCTCCGGGACGTCGATCTCGATCTTGCCGTCTCCGTCCGTCTTGCCTTCGAAGCGCACGCCCTCCGCGAACAGGACATAGGTCCGGCCGGCGTAGGGCTCGATGTCCGGGTCCGAGAGCTGCACCTTGAACGGCTTGGTCTTCTGCTCCTCGCTCGCCGTCTCCTTCGTCGGCCCCGTCCGCTGCGGGTTGAGCTTCAGGTTCTGTCCCCAGAGGAGCGTGTCGTCCTCCATCTCGAGCCCGCCCTTCTTGGAGTAGATGCCGATCTTCTCGCTCACGAGCTCGGCGTCCTCCGTGAGGCTGAGCCGGGGTCCGCTCCCCTCCGCGACGATCTCCTCCGCCTTGAGCTCGATCTTCGAAGCGCTCAGCTTGATGCCCGTCGGCGAGAGCTCGAGCACCGACGTGCCGACCTGCAGGCGCACCGACTCCATCGCGTGGATCGTCACCGACTTCGAAGCGCCGAGGACGAGCCGGCCGTCCACGCTCGTCTGGGCGAGGGTGTCCCCCGTCCCTACGGTGAGCGCGTACTCGCCCTCCACGTGGAGCTGGAGCGGCCCCTCGGAGGCGATCTTGGCGCCGGCCTCGTAGTGCGTCGTCGACAGATCGGCGTAGTGCTCCTTCCGCTTTCCCATCACGACCGAGGTCACGTCGCCGACCGAGAGGGACGAGCTGGCTCCTTGCACCTCGAGCGACGCGCCGCCGGTCACGCGCTCGACGACGTTGCCCAGCACGACCCGCGTGTCGTCGCCGACGACGTTGGTCGTCCGGTCCGCGCCCACCTCGATCCGCTGATCGTTCTTGGACGAGAGCTCGAGATCCCGCTCCGACGCGACCCGGAGCAGCTCCCGACCCTTGGCGTCCTCGAACGAGAGCTCGTGCCCTCCCTCGCCGCCGGGGGACGATCGCGTCATCACGCCGGAGATGGTCTTCGCCCGAGGGAGGTGGAACGGCGGCGGGTGGGCCCGGTGGTGCATCGCACCCACGATCACGGGCCGATCCGGGTCGCCGCCGATGAACGACACCAAGACCTCCATTCCGACCCGCGGGACGAACATCGCCCCGAAGGCCGCGCCCGCCCACGGCAGCGCGACACGCACCCAGCAGGAGCTGGCGTCGTCCCGTGTTCCGTCCACGTCCCAGTGGAACTGCACCTTCACGCGACCGTGCTCGTCGACGTGGATCTCCTGACCGGGCGGGCCGACGATCACCGCCGTCTCCGTGACCTCGACCGGCCGGCGCTTCGGACGCGGCGGTCTCGGTAGGACGGCCGCGTGCCTCGCCCGCAGCGACGCCTGATAGAGGACCATCGCCTCGTCGCCGATGCGGTGATCGTGATCGACGGACGTGATCACGTACTCGGCGTCGAGAGAGCCGTCGTCCTCGTGGGCGAGCTGGAACACGCGACCTGGCGCGAGCCTCACGCTGTTGGCCGCGGCCCTGAGCGTCCGCGCTCCCCGCCGGTGTTGCTCGAGGAGCACGCGGCCCTTGTCGCGGTCGAGGGGGATGGCCTCGTCCTCGGTGTGCGGCTCGTACACGATGCCGGCCTCGCCGTGGGGACGCGCTGGCGGCTCCGTCGCGACGGACGTCCCTGGCGCCGGCGCTCGGGCGCGATCCCACCGCGCGGTCGCCTCGAGCGTCGTGGTGGGACGCATCGGATCGTAGTGCCGCAGATAGACGACGTCCGGACCGTCCTTCTCATGGAGGGCGACGCTCCTCAGGTGGTGCTCGTCGACGACCCCGACCTGGGCGCCGCCCTGGCCTCGTGGAGCGACGAGCGTCGGCTCCCCCGGCAGCTTGGGCAGCGCGCCCGGATGATCCGTCACGACCAGCTCCGCGTCGAAGCCCGACGCTGGATCGGTCCAGAACGCGCAGAGGCCCTCCTCCGCGAGCAGCCGCGCGAAGAGGTCGTGATCCGTCTCCTGGTACTGCACGCACAGCTCACGCTTCGCGTAGGTCCTCACGAGGTCGAAGCGGTGCTTGATGCCATGGGAGCCCAGGAGGCGCGCGAGGACGTCGACGGAGGACAGCTCGCGGAAGACCCGGCGGGTCCGCTTGTCGCGGAGGCGGTCCGTCGCGCTCGTGAAGGTCAGCCGGGCGCGGACCTGCCCCAGCGGGTCGGCGCAGTCGACGGACACGCCCCGAACGAGGCCCGCGATGCGCCGCGGCTCGTCGTGTCCGGAGAGCTCCAAGACGGCGCGCCGTCCGACGAGCTGCGCCACGTCACGAGGCGCCACGCCGGCCGGGAAGGCACAGGAGACGAGGAGCTTGAACCCCAGGTTCAGCCGTTCGCGACCTCGAAACGAGACGAGCTGGTTCGGCTGGACGTCGCCGTCGAGGACAAAGGTGAACGCCGCCATCGGGCCGGAAGGGTACTGAGGTCCACGCTGGAGCGTGCGATGATTCCGCGATGCCCTTGTTGGTAGTCACGGGTGCGACCCTGAGGTGCAGCTGCGGGACGTCGCCCGGGAGCTTGACCGTGCTCCCCGGGAGGGCGACCGACGGCGCGATGAAGCTGGCCGCGACGGTGGACGACTTCGCGGCGATGGCGAACATCTCGCCGTTCGGCATGTGCACGACGCAAGCGAACCCCCAGGTCGCCGCGGCCACGACGGCCGCGCAGGGGGTGCTGACCCCCCAGCCCTGCGTCCCCGTGACCACGTCGCCGTGGTCTCCGGGCGCGACCACCTCCACGATCTCCGGCCGGCCCGCGCTCGTCGCGAGCGACAAGGCGAGCTGCGCCTGGACGGGGTCCATCGAGGTGGCCGATCCGGGCTCCACGATCAACGTGGAGTGAGCGGCGCAGCGGCGCGGAGGAGGCGCGGGCGAGCACCGCGAATTGTTCGCCGGTCCAGAGCGTTCATGGTAGCTGTCGGCTCTCCGTCGCCACGATGCCCCTCTTCGCCAAGACCGACCGCCCGCTGAAGGTCGACATCCCCGGCCCGGCGCAGGATCGCGCGCTGAGCTCCAAGGTCGGCATCGTCGCGGCCGTGGGCTTCGCGCTGGGCGTCGCCTGGCCTCGCCTGCTCGGCATCGAGGTGGGGCCCGACGTGCCCGGGGGCGGGCCCAGCGAGCGCGCCGCGGAGACCACCGCGCAGAAGCCCCGCGCCGCCGACGCGGCCCCGCTGATCGCGTCGGCGGACGCCACCGACGACGCAGCCGGGCCGGGGCCCAGCAACAAGCAGTCGGTGCACGTGGGCGACGGCGTCGTGCGCAGCTGCCGGGGCAAGAAGGGGGACAAGGTCGAGGCCTGCGGCAAGATCTCGGTCGACAAGCTCCTCAAGCCGAGGCTGGCCGGGCTCTCGTCCTGCCCCTCCGCGCTCGGGCTGGACGGCAAGCTCTCTCTCGGCGTCGTCCTCGACTTCGAGAAGAGCGACGTCGCGCTCGTGGAGGATCAGAAGTCCTCTCTCCCCTCCTCCACCGTCCGCGGCGTCCTCGCGTGCGCGGCGGCCGAGCTCAAGGACTTCGAGCTGGACAAGGTCGTCCACACGCACGCGAAGTACACCGTCGCGTACGAGATCTCGTTCGCGCCCCCCGGGCGCTCCGCCGATCCGGAGGTCGCCGTCGCGGAGGCAGGGCTCGGGTCGGCGACCGTGACCTCGGAGAAGGCGCTCGTGCGGGAGAGCCCGAAGGACGGGAAGATCGTGGCGCGCCTCCCGCAGGGGACGCGCGTGAAGCTGCTGGAAGAGAAGGACAGCTGGTTCTTGGTGGAGTCGGGCAAGAGCAAGGGCTGGGTCTACCGCCAGGCCATCGGCAAGTAGGACGGAGACCGGTCGGGCGGGCGCGCGAGCGCCCACCATCGCGTGCTCGCGCAAGCTGCGCCCGAGGAGGTACGATGGCCACCCTCACGCGGCGCGAATGGTCGAGCGCCACGGAGCGTTTCCTCGTCGCCATGGGCTCCGCCACACGAAAGGCTCTGCTGGCCTCCGCGCTCGCGATCCTGACCGCGACCGCGGCCGGGGGGCTCTTCGGCCACGCGCACCTCGCGTCGCACCTCCCCGCCGAGGGGCGGGCAGCGCGCGGGGTCGAGGTCGACGGCCACGCGGTGCCCTCCGGCGCGGATCCGCGTGCCTTCGTGGAGGGCCTGGCGGACGCCCGGCTCGACCACCCGGTCCAGATCCGCGCCGGCGACGCGAGCCTCGGCACCATCACGCTCCGCCAGCTCGGCGCGTCGGCGGCCGTGGACTGGACGCTGGAGCGCATGATGGCGGTCGGGCGCGTCGGCACATGGGAGGAGCGCGTCCTCGAGTCGATGAGGGTCGCCGAGGTCGGCGCGGACGTCGCGCTCCCGATCGAGGTGCCCGTGGAGCGCGTGGCCGCGATCCTAGAGCCCGTCCGCGAGGCGCTCGACCGGAGGGCCAAGCCGGCGCGCCGCCGCGGCGGGGCGGACGCCGTGACCCCTCACGAGGACGGCGTGTACCTCGACGCCTACGCCACGGCGGACGCGCTGCTCGGCGCCGCCGCGCGCGGTGACGCCGCGGTCGAGGTCGCTTCGTACCGCTGGGTGCCGGCGGCGACCGCGGACGCCGCGCGCGCGGCTGCGCTGCCGACCGTGCTCGCGCGCTTCGAGACTCGGTTCGGCGGGCCTCCCGGTCGTGACAAGAACATCGAGCGCGCCGCGGACCGGCTCGACGGCCTGGTGCTCATGCCCGGCGAGACGGTGAGCTTCAACGAGGTCGTCGGCCCGCGCAGCACGGACAACGGGTTCTTCCCGGCGCCCGAGATCTACAAGGGCGAGATGCGGCAGGGGATTGGCGGGGGCGTGTGCCAGGTCGCCAGCACCCTCTACGCGGCGGCGTTCTTCGGAGGCCTCGACGTGGTCGACCGGCAGAACCACTCGCGTCCGAGCGGCTACATCCGGCCCGGCCTCGACGCGACCGTCTCCTATCCGGTCCTGGACCTCCGCATCAAGAACCCCTTCTCGTTCCCGATCGTGCTGACGTCGCAGGTGGAGCCTGGCAGGCTCTCCTTCGCGGTCCGCGGTGAGGAGCAGCCCGTCTCGGTGGAGCTCGCGACCGAGACGGCGGGCATCCTGAAGTACGGCCGGAAGCTCGAGCGCGCGGCGCTGCCGGAGGGTGAGTTCCGCCTCAAGCAGCGTGGCAAGCGGGGCATGGTCATTCGTCGGACGAAGACGATCACGCGCGTGGCCAGCGGAGAGCGCGTCGTGGAGGAGAGCAAGGACACCTACCCCGCCCAGACCGAGGTGTTCCTCGTAGGGCCGAAGACGGACGAGTCTCTGCTGCCCCCCCTCGAGGACCCCACCGCCCCGAGCGGCGCGTAGCGCCCGGTGGAGCGCACGATCTGGCGCCCGCGCCACCGAGCGCCCTCCTCTCACGGCCGACCCTGGTAGCATGCGACCCGTGGGCCGAAAGGTCTCTCTCCCGCTGACCCAGGCGTTCTCCGACGCGGTCTCCACGCCGACGGTGGACGCGATGCGCGCCCGCCTCGGCGGTCGGGTCCCGCCCCCGACCGCGCACACGCCGCGGCTCGGGGGCGTGGTCCAGGTGTCGACCGGCGCCGGGTCGCATCGGCTCGGCGTGCTCCTCTCGGCCGACGCGGCGACCGCAGACGTCTACCTCGAGCGCGGCCTGGTGAAGCGGACGAGCGCGGCCTCGATCACCACGAGCGAGGGTGCCGTGCCGGCCGAGCTCGACGCCGTCGCGCGTCAGGTTCGGCTCTTCGCCGGCATGGCGGAGGGGCAGGACGTCCACGTGGAGCAGCCCGACGGCACGACGAGGCCCGCGGTCCTGCGCGAGAAGTGCCGCTACGGCGCGCTGGTGGAGACGCCCGAGGGGACGATCCTCGGCGTGGGCTTCGGCAAGCTGTGGCCGAGACCGAGCGGACGCGGTGGCTCGTCCGACGGCGGACGAGCGGCGTCGGGGAGCTGATGCGGCCTCCGCTCGAGACCACGGAGCTTGCGAGCGTCTCCGCGACGTACGAGGGCGGTCGCGAGCTCCGCACCGCCGTGGTGCGGTGGCGGCAGGGCCCAGACACGTGGCTCTGCACCCTCGTGTGCAAGGCGACGTTCCACGTCGAGGCCGCCGGGCTGACGTTGGCGAAGGATCAGGAGCCGATCGCCCGGACCGACACGCACTGGGACGACGATCCGAAGAGGAGCTTGGCCTCGTTCAGCGACCTCGTCCCGTGGAAGTCTCACGTGGACGTGGTGCTCGTCGGTCACGCCTTCGCGCCGGAGGCCAAGCCCACGCGGAGCGTCATGTCGCGGCTCGCGCTCGGGTCGATCGACAAGACGGTGCACGTGCTGGCAGATCGCTCCGCCGGTCCCGACGGCGCCATCCTGCACGGCCCCAAGTTCACCCAGATGCCCTTGGTCTACGAGCGCGCGTACGGCGGCCCGCGGACGTGGAACCCAGTCGGGCTGCGCGCCGGCGCGCGCGACGCCTACGGTCGGGTCAACCTGCCCAACTTCGTCGTACCGGGCGAGGGAGCGCCCCAAGATCCCACGGGCTTCGGCCCCATCGCGCCCCAGTGGCCTGGGCGGCTCGAGAAGCTGGGCCGCCTCGCACCCACGTTCCGCCACGCGGACTGGTCCGAGGAGCCGCTCGTGGAGGGCTTCCCCTTCGGATACTTCAACGTCGCGCCGCCGGATCAGCAGCTCGAGGCGATCCCGGAGGGGGCGCGGCTGACCCTCGAGCACCTCCACCGCTCGGCCCCCCAGGTCGTCGCTCCGCTGCCCTCGATCGTCGGCAGCGCTGCGCTCGGAGGCCGCAGGTCGGGCGAGGCCGCCGTGATGCGGCTCGACACGCTGCTCGTCGACACCGACCGAGCGCTCCTCACTGCGACCTGGCGGGGACGCCTCAAGCTCGGCCACCCCAGCGAGGAGATCCGCGCGGCGATCACGTTCTCCTCGCGCCGCCCCGCGGAGCCGACCCAGACCCACGAGGACCCGATGTTCGCCACGCATGACACGCGCGAGCCACCCGGTGCCGATCCCGTCACGGCCACGCACCGCGCCGTGACGTCCGCGGCGTCGAGCGGCCTCCCGTTCGCGCGCGGCGCGACGGCGGGGGCCGCTCCGTCGGGGGGCCTGCCCTTCACACGGGGCAAGACCGCGCCCCCCCCCGCCTCGCAGCCCGAAGCGCGCCGGCCGCCCGAGCCTCCGCGGCAGCTCGGTCACCTCGCGCCGGAGCAGCGGCCAGTCCCGTTCCCGGCGCCCGCGTCCGAGCCCGCGTGGAGCGCCGCCGCCCCCCCGACCGGGCGGCCCTTCGCGGCCGGAAGCCCCGCGCCGCAGGCTTGGGCGCCCGCCCCGGCGCCGCCTGCCCGCGTGGGGCACGCAGCGGTGGCAGCCGTGGGCGGCGTCGTCGCCGCGTCGAACGCCGCGACCTCCCAGCCGACGCCCGCGTCCTCCGCCGCGCGGCCGCAGGCCCGACGGGCGGTCGGCGACGTCCTCGACCTCGTCTGGTTCGATCCGAGCGTGACGCCCAGGGTCAAGCAGAACCCGGACTGGAAGCGGCTCGTCGACGAGCTCGAGCAGGTCGCCTTCGACCCAGAGCTCGACGCGGTCCACGCGGGCGACGCGGACGTCGACGTCGACGATCGCCGTGAGGTGTTCGAGGTGCTCACCCGGGGCGCGCCGAGCGGACCCGAGCGCATCGATGACGCGCTGGTCGAAGCCGTCCGCGCGGACGGCCGGTTCGCGCCTCGCCTCCTCCTGATCGCCGGGGAGCTTGCCTTCGAGTTCGACGAGCTGGAGGTCCTGAAGGCGACGATCGCGGCCGCGAAGCCGCTCGGCGTGCCGGACGACGACCTGGCCAAGAGCGTCGAGCGCGCGTCCGCGTTCCTTCGCTCCCCGGGGCTCATCTGCTCGGCGGACGTCGCCCGAGGCTACACGCGCAAGATCCGCGATGCGTTCCAGGGGACACCACGCTTGGTCGCTCCCACCTACCTGGACGAGCAGACCGAGCGCGTCCTCCTCGAGCGCCGCGCCTACCAGAGGAAGAGCGTGTTCGGCGAGCCGCACCTCCGCTCGGCGCTCTATTTCCCTGGGATGGACGCGCCCGTGCCGAGCTATCTGCCCGTCGATCTCGCGAGCAAGCTGCCGCTCTTCCGTAGGATCAAGGTCCGGATCCTCGTCGAGGCGCACCCCCCGGAGGACCAGCACGAGGAGCACAGAGCGGCCTTCAAGGCCATGGCCGTGGCGCGCGTCCTGCGATCCTGATCGACCGAACCGCGCGGTGTGCACCGCCGCGCTGCTGCACCCCGCGCCTCCGCAGTCTGCCTAGTCGCCCGGGCGGTCGAGCGGCGGCGCGGTCGCGTGGAAATCCCGGCGCACCCGCTCGAGGTAGTCAGCGAGCAGCTCGTCCACGCGCGACGGTGACGGCGAGCGGACGATCAGCCCGACGTGGTGCTTCTTCTCGAGGCGCCAGACCACCTCCGGATCCGAGAAGACGCTCATGTCGGGCGACTCCTGCCGCGCGAGCGAGACCAGGAGGCCCGCGTACTCGTCGCGCGTCGGCGGCAGGACGTAGTGGCCGTCCTCCCCGGCGAGCTCGATGCGCGCCCACTCCCGCCACGGGTTGAGGCCCGTGGCCGCCTCGACCATCTCCGCGATGTGGGCCCCGCCCACGCGCGCGCTGGTCTCGAGGAAGTACAGCTGCCCGTCCTCGCTGCCGCGGATGAACTCCGTGTGGGACGAGCCGCGCACCAAGCGCATGGCCGTGAGCACCTGCGTGTTCATCTCCACGAGGGCGCGGGCCTCGTCCACCGACGGCGGGAGGATGCGAGAGGTGAAGACGTCCCCGCCGTGGGAGACGTCGAGCGGCGGGCGCCCATACCGACTGGCTCGCTGAAAGACGACGCGGTTGTCGTGCACCAGCGAGTCCACGTGGTACACGTCGCCGCGCACGTAACGCTCGAGGAGGTACCCGGGCCGCTCGTCGCCGACCTCGTCGATGATCCGCCAGAGGTCGTCCTTGGTCGCCGCCTTCTTGATTCCGATCGCCCCCGCGCTGGAGCGAGGCTTGACGACCCACGGCGCCGGGACGCGCTCCGTGAAGGCGTGGATCCGCGCGTCGTTGAGCAGGTGCACGAAGTCGGGTACGCGGAGCCCGGCGCTCTGAGCGCGCGTCCGCATCGCCAGCTTGTCGCGGAAGTACCGCGTGGTCGTGTCGCCCATCCCCGGGACACGCAGGTGCTCGCGGATCTGCGCGGCGATCTCGAGATCGAAGTCGTCGAGCGGGACGATTCGATCGAACTCGCGCGTGCGCGCGAGGTAGCTCACGGCGCGCAGCGTCTCCGCCGGATCCCACACCTTCGCGCGGTCGCGCATGAAGAAGAGCTCGTCGATGCACTCCTTCGGCCACTGATGGTCCTGCTCGAGGCTCGCCGACGTGAGGAGGATTACGCGGTAGCCCTCCCGCTTGCACGTGCGGACGAACTCGTGCCCCTTCTCGTAGCTCGCGATGATGAGGATCGTCTTGTCCTTGCCAGGCATCGTCCGCATCATAGGGCAAGAGCTTTCCCGTCCTTCATGCGGATCGCCATGGATTTCGAAGGAGCCCGGGCGGATCTCACCGCCGTCGAGGCGGGTCGCGTCGCCGTGACCATCCCCGCGGATCGCGGCGCCGCCAAGTTCCGTCAGCATTTCGCCTTCGACGTGGTCGGCAGGGTCGGGGATGACGTCGAGGTGGCGCTCGAGAACGCCGGGGACTGCACGTGGGCGGACGCCTTCGCCGCTCCGTACCGGGTGTTCGTCTCGGACGGCGGGCCGTGGCGGCGGGCCGCCACGTCGTTCGACCAGCGGACGTTGACGGTGGGCCACACGCTGGAGAGGCCCCGCGCACGGTTCGCGTACTACCCTCCGTTCCCGTCGAGCCGCCTCACCCGACTGAGGAAGATCGGCCGAGCCGCGGGGATGACCGTCGAGCGGCTGGGGGTGACGCCCGAGGGTCGCCCGCTGGAGAGGTTCCTGTTCGGCGAGGGCGCGGGGAAGAAGCAGGTCTGGGTCATCGCGCAGCAGCACCCGGGGGAGGCCATGGCCGGCTGGTTCGTGGAGGGGCTGGTGCTCGCGCTCGCCGGCGGACGGTCGCTGGCGCGAGCCCTCCTCGAACGGGCGACGGTGCACGTCGTCCCGCGCATGAACCCCGACGGCGTGGCCGCGGGCAACCACCGCACGACGCCGCTCGGCGTCGACCTGAACCGCTCCTGGGCGGACCCGCGGGCGCCGATCGAGGTCTCGTCGGTCCGCGCCGCCATGGCCGCGTCGGGCGCCGACGTGTTCGTGGACGTGCACGGCGACGAGCGGCTTCCGTGGGTGTTCACGCAGACAGCGGACGCGTTCTCGGGGCGGCCCCAGCGCATCGCGCGCGCGAGCCAGCGCTTCGAGCGCGCGCTGTCACGGACCACGCCCGACTTTCAGACCCGGCACAAGTACCCCTACGATCCGTCTGGCAGCCCCAACCTCTCCTTCGCCTCGAACTGGGCGCAGGAGCAGCTCGGCTGCCTGGCCATGGTGCTGGAGATGCCCTTCTCGGACCACCTCGGCAAGCCCGACGAGGCTCGAGGCTTCTCGCCGGACCGGGCCCGCGCGCTGGGCCGCGCCGTGATCGCCGGCCTCTTGGCGGCGATCGACTGACGTCAGGATCTCACTCGTACACCACGAGGTACGAGACGAGATCGATCGTCCCGGCGCCATCCGGCGGCGTCGCGCCCCCGAGCCAGCCCGCGTACGACACCTGCACGGAGGCGCCGGGCGTCACCGCGCCCGTCACGTCGACCACCCAGGGATCCACCTGCTGGCCAGGGCACCACCCGCCGCGCCCGAACCACCAGGTCCCCGCCTGGTTCGGCACCATCCCCTGCTCGTGGGCCGGCACGCACCCTTCCTCGGTGCCCGCGTCGGGAAACTCGAGGAGGTGCGGCTCGCCCGCGACCGTGAACTCGTGCTGGTGGTTGCAGAACTCCGCGCACTGCGCGGCCTCCGCGCCGTGCCCCGTGGTGATCGCGAAGAGCTCGACGCGGGCGGCGGTGGAGGGGATGGCGACGTCGACGGGGAGCCTGCCGTCGTTGTACGTCGAGCTGAACGGCCCGCCGCCGAAGAGGAAGGTCGCCTGCCGAGGCTTGACCCCCGTGCCGCGGTCCGAGAAGTGGAGCGCGAGCTTCGTCGCCGTCGGTTGCGGGTTCCAGCTGGGCGCGAAGGACCAGCGGAACTCCTTCGTCCCGCCGTCGAGGAGGTGGACGAGCATCGGCGTGGCGTCCACGACCCAGTGCGTCTCCCGGTGGTAGCTCGTGATGAAGCGCGCGATCTGCACGTCCGCCCCCATGGCGTCCTTCACGAAGAGGTACGCGAGGTAGTCCCAGGGGCCGCAGTTCCCGAGCTCGATCTCGTCGGGGTTCGGGCAGCTCATCTCGACCTCGATCTCGAGCGTGTCGAACGTCGCCATCTCCGCCGCCGAGGGCAGCGCCGCCGTGGTGTCCGCGAGCTCCGAGAGCACCTCCCCGCTCCAGAGCGCCACCGTCGTGGCGGAGCCGTCCAGCAGGTGCGACAGACGATCGTGCTGCGCGTTCATGTACCTGGTCTCGTTCGCGACGTACGAGAGGTTGCTGCGCCAGGGCCAGAGCCCCTGGTTCGCGAGCTGCGAGCTGTAGCGGTTGACGTCGGCGAGGTACCCGCCGCCGCGCAGGCGCTGGCGGCGGTCGATCCCGAGCCCGATGCGCCCGTGCCCGTCGAGCACCTCGCCGAGCCAGCCGGGCAGGACCTGCGCTCGATCCGCGACGACGTGGAGCCGGGCGCGCCAGTGCTCCCCCTCCTCCGGCGGCAGCGACGCGACGAGCGCGTCCACGCGGGCCTGCATCGCCTCCGTGCTGGCCTGCGCCTCGGCGTCCGTGGCGAGCCGCGAGAAGAAGAAATAGTGGGCGTTCAGCGGCGACGCGGCGACGAGCTCCTCGAGGTCGTTCTCCCAGACGCTGGTGTCGTCGAGCTCCGACACCGTGAGCCGATCGCTCGTGAAGAAGTACGTCTCGCAGCCGCTCCACTCCGTGGAGAGGGACCAGGTCGTGCCGTCGACCATCGTCAGGTCGAAGTCTTCGGCGACGTCGCCCCGGTGTACGCCGTACGGTCCCGCCGAGAAGGGGATCACCTCGAGGCCGAGCGTCGCGCAGATCGCGGAGGGATCGACCGGGGCCCCGCCCGCCCCGCCGGCGCCGCCCGCCCCCCCGGTGGACGACGACGAGGTCGCGGACGCGCTGGTCGCCCCGCCCTGAGCGTCCTCCGTCGCCTCCTCGCAGCCCCCGGAGACGAGCAGCGCCGCGACCGCCGCGGAGGCGAGGACTCGTGAGGGCCCGAACATCTCCGCAGCATAGCTCAACGCGGCGCCGCCGCTGAGAGCCCTATCGACGCGGCGCCGATCACGCCGGCCGAGTCGCCCAGCGCGTTCCGCAGGATGGGCGTCGCGAGCTCGTCGTTGAACACGAGGCGAGCGACCCGATCACGCCCGTCCCCGTAGAGCTCGTCCAGGTGCGACAGGCCCCCCCCGACGACGATCGCGGACGGGTCGAGGACGTCGATCACGTTCGCGAGGCCGCGCGCGAAAGCGGAGAGCAGCTCGTCGAAGACCTGGGCCGCCGCCGGGTCTCGGCCTCGTCTCGCGGCGATGTCGGCGACGGAGATCCGCGCCCCGGTGAGGGCCTCGTAGGCCTCCTCCACCGCCGGCCCGCTCGCGTACCGCTCGAGGCATCCGCGCTGGCCGCAGTAGCAGCGCCGCGCGTCCGGCGCGCCGGCGAAGACGGCGTGGTGGCCCCACTCGCCTGCGACGCCGGAGGCCCCGCGCCACACCTCCCCGTCGATGACGATCCCTCCCCCGACGCCCGTCCCCATGATCACGCCGAACACGACCCCCTCGACGTGGGGGCGCGCGGCGCCGTGGAGCGCCTCGGCGAGCGCGAAGCAGTTCGCGTCGTTGTCGAACTCCACCGGACGACCGAGCGCGCGGCAGAGATCCTCCCGAAAGGGCCGGCCGTTCAGGCACACCGTGTTGGAGTTCTTGACGAGCCCGGTCCGGCGCTCCACGCCGCCGGGCATGCCTACGCCGAGGGGGACCGAGGCGAGATCGAGGCCGGCGCGCGCGACCGTCTCGCGCAGGAAGCTCACGGCGCGACCGAGCACTGCCTCGTACCCGAGGTGACGCTCGGTCGGCGTCCGCTCGCGGAGCACGAAGTCGACGCCCGCCGCGGTCACGCGCACCACGGCGACCTCCAGCTTCGTCCCGCCGAGATCGAGGCCTACGCCCACGCCTTCGCCGCCCACGGGGCCACGATACCCGCGCGTGGGCGCGCCGCGTAGGATCCGTCGTACGATCGCGGCTCGCGGCACACCATGAGACTCGGGGCCTACGAGATCCACGCGCCCATCGCGGCCGGCGGCTTCGGGCGCGTTCACCTCGCCAAGCGGCATGGTCCTGGCGGCTTCGGCCGGCTCTGCGTCGCCAAGAGCCTGCGCGACGCGGACGCCGAGGACCCCGCCGCGCTCCTCATGCTCTTGGACGAGGCGCGCATCACGTCGGTCCTCACCCACCCCAACGTCGTCCCGATCCTCGACGTGGAGCGCCGCGGCTCCGAGTACTGGCTCTTCATGGAGTACGTGGACGGGGCGTCGCTCTCCGCGCTCCTCGCCGCCGCTGCACGGCAGGGCGAGACCGCCCCGGCCGGCGTGGCCGTGAGCGTCGGCGTGGGGGTGTTGCGAGGGCTGCACGCCGCCCACGAGGCCACCGACGGCGCCGGGCAGCCGCTCCACATCGTTCACCGCGACGTATCGCCTCACAACGTGATCGTGAGCGCGCAAGGGAGCGCGCGCGTCGTGGACTTCGGGATCGCGACCGCCTCGGTTCGCCTCGGCGTGACGCGCGAGGGGCACCTCAAGCGCAAGCTCTCCTACATGGCGCCCGAGCAGCTCTCCGGAGGGCGCGTCGATCGCCGCGCGGACGTCTACGCGGCCGCGCTCGTGGTGGTCGAGCTGCTCTCGGGCCGGCGCGTGCGCAGCGGGGCGACGCTGGAGGCCGCGCTCGCGGAGATCGATCGCGTGGACGAGGCGCTGGAAGCGGTACCGGCTTCGCTCGCCGGCGTGCTACGGCCGGCGCTCGCCCGCCGTCCCGGGGAGCGACCGGCGACCGCGGCCGCGCTCGCCGACGCGCTGGAGGCGGCGGCCCCGGCGGCGCGCGCGAGAGAGGTCGGCACCTGGGTAGAGCGCCTCGGCGGGCCCGATCTCGAGGCCCGACGCCGCCTGGTTCGCGCGCTCGAGGAGGGGGATGGGCCGACCGAGGGGGCCGAGGATCGCCCGAGCGTCACCGGCGCCGCGCTGCTGCCCGAGCCGGAGGGCTCCGCGCCCCCGTCGTCGTCCGAGCCCTCCAGGGGGGGAGACGCACCGCGCGGCGAGGAGGCGACGCGCCCGCAGCACGCCAACGTGACCTCGCGCGCCCCCACGCTGCTCGCGCTCCTCGCGGGCGCGACGCTCGGCGGCGCGGCGTACGCGCTGTGGCTCCGGCCCGCCCCCGAGGCGACCTCGGTCCGGCCGAGCGCCGCACGGCTCGACGCTCGCGCGCCGCCGCGCGCAGCGCCGGGCGGTGAAGAGCCGCCCGCGATCGTGGGGAGCCCTCGCCCGGCGGCGGCGTCAGCCGTCGCGTCCGTCTCCCGTTCCGCCCCCGTCACGGCCACGTCGCCCCCGCGCCCCCCCCCATCGCCGCGATCGCCCGCCCCTCCGCGCGCGAGCTCGGAGCCCACCTGCCAGCCGCCGTACGTCGTGGACGCGCGCGGTGTTAGGGTGCTGAGACCGGAGTGCATGCGATGAGTCAGCGCGGCATCGGCGATCTCGGGGCCCTCACGTGCGCGCTCGCCCTCGCCTTCGCCAGCGCGGAGCCCGCGCGCGCGCAGCCACCCGCGGCGCCCGAGGAGCCCTCGGCCCGGTGCGCGCGCCGCTATGAGGACGCCCAGGTCGACCTCGCCGCCGGCCGCCTGCAGGCGGCGCTCGCGAGCGCCACGGCCTGCGCGCAGGCGGAGTGCCCCGCCGTCGCCCGCGCGCTGTGCACCGAGCACGCAGACCTCGTGCTGACCAAGCTGCCCACGCTGGTCGTCCGGGCGCGCGGGGAGGACGGCTGCGACCTGCCGCGAGGGCGAGTGCTCGTGGACGGCGCGCACGCGCCGCGCGCGCTCGACGGACGGCCCGTCCGCGTCGACCCGGGCGAGCGCGTGGTCCGCGTGGAGCTCGAGGGCCGCGCGCCGATGGAGCGCCGAATCGTCGCCGCCCAAGGCGAGAAGGACCGGCGCGTCGACTTCGTCCTGGGCGACCCGTCCGCGGCGTGCGGCGTCGCCGCCGCGCCCCCGGCGGCGCATTCACCCCCCCCCTCGGGTGATGCCGACGCACCGACCCGCATGAACGTCCCCGCCATCGTGGTGGGCAGCATCGGCCTCGCGGCCTTGGCGACCGGCGCCGGCTTCTGGATCGCCGGGTTCGTCGAGCGCGACCAGCTCGAGGCGTGCAAGCCGTGCTCCGAGGACGAGATCGGGCGGGTCCGGACCCTGTTCATCGCCGGCGACGCGACGGGCTTCACCGGCGTCGGCGCGCTGGGCGTGGCGCTCGTCTTGTTCCTGGTGTTGCCCTCCGACGCGAAGGCGCCGCGCGCGTCCCATTGGCTCGTGCCCGTGCCCCTGACCGGTGGCGCAGGGGCGGTGGCCACGGTCCCGTTCTGATCGGCGACCGCGCCGTCCGCGACGTGAGACTCGCTCGGCGGGGCATTGGTCCGGCGTGCACCGCGGGATGAGGGGCGGGGCGCTCGTTCGGCGGCGCCGCTCAGCGCCGGAACGCGACCTCCGCCAGTCGCGCCGTCTGGGGTGTCCCTTCCGGGTGGAGGTAGAAGATGCTCGCGTCGTCCCCCGTCCGCGCGAAGAAGCGGTTCATGTCGTTCGGGCTCGGATCCCGCTCGTTGCTCTGGATCGGCCACATGGGGGCGCGGAGGCCGAGCGCGCGGCTCTCCTCCTCCAGGCGGCGGAGGCTCTCGTCGACGCCGCCCGGCCAGCCGAACGCGTAGTAGACCTGAGGCAGGAACGCGTCGCCACAGTGGGCGTCGAAGGTGGCGAAGGGGAACCGACGGTTCGGCCTGATCCAGCCGTAGCTCGTGTACGCGAGGGAGCGGCCCTCGAGCCTGGCCCGCAGGAGCTTGCAGAGCCGCTCGGCGTCCGCCGCGCGATCCTTGAACTCCTCTTCGGCGTCCACCACGAGGCCCTTCACGCCGGGGACGAGCACGGTGCGCAGCGTCGCGTCGACCTGCTCCTCGAGCGTGCCCCAGGTGCGACCGTCGGCGTCCGCGACGTCGGGCGCGTAGAAGTACCCGAAGATCCAGACCTCGATCCCGCGCCGCAGGAACGGCTCGAGGTGCTCGACGCGGGCGTTGTGCGCCCACCGTCGCCGCTCGTTGCCATTGCCCCCCTTGATGAATACCCGCCCGACGCCCCACTCCGACGCGAGCTCCGCCGCGCGCTCGGGCGCGGGGGCGCGCTTGCCGAACTCCCAGATCCAGAGCCCGCGCCGCGCGGCGCGTGTGGGCGCCGGCTCCTGGGCGGCGCGCTCCGAGGGGACGGCGACCGGGGATGGCAGCTCCTCCGGCGCGGGCGCCACGGACGGCGCCACTCCGCCCCTCTGCGCCGAGGGCTCGCCGGTCTCGGGGTCGGGCTCCCGACAGGAGACCAGCCAAGCGACGATCGGGACGAGGAGCCATGCGCGCGTCAGCGGCCTCACGCCTGGCCTGGTACGCCCGGCTCGCGCGCGCCATTCCACACCGAGGGTCGCTCGGCCTGCCACCGTTCCGCTTCCTAGGCCAGGCACCGCGCCATCTCCGCGATCACGCGATCGGCCGCCGCGAGCCCCCCTCGCACGCCCTCCTCCTCGCCGAACCGCCTCGTGATCCGCATGTCCGGGGTGATCCTCCACGGAGAGCGCTTCGCGGCGACGAGGGCCATCACCTTGGCCGGATCGATGGGGGCGTCCGGCGCGAGGTGCAGCGTCACGCTCCTCGCCGTCGCCTCACAACCAAGCGCCGAGATCTTCCGGAGCTCCGCCTTGAGCCGCATGAGGTGGACCAGACGCCGCGCGGCCTCGGGGGGCGGCCCGAAGCGGTCCTCGATCTCGAGGGCGATTTCGTCGATCTCGCCGTCGCCCTCCGCGGACGCCAGCCGCTTGTAGAGGGACAGACGCACGCCGATGTCCTCGACGTAGTCCTCGGGCAAGAGCGCCTCCTCGTCGACGCTGAGCTCCGGATCGATCTCGTGCCTCCGAGGCTCACCCGAGAGCTCGTGCACGGCGTCGTCCAGCATCCGGCAGAAGAGCTCGAACCCGACGGAGGCCACGGTCCCGGTCTGCTCGCCCCCGAGCAGATCCCCCGCCCCGCGCAGCTCCAGGTCCAAGGACGCGATCTGGAAGCCGGAGCCGAGGTCCGTGTGCCGCTCCAACGCCTCGATGCGAGCGCGCGCCTCCTCGGTGATCTCGCTGAGCGGTGGCACGACGAGGTAGCAGTACGCCCGTTCCCTGGACCGCCCCACGCGCCCGCGTAGCTGGTAGAGCTGCGCCAGGCCGAACATGTCGGCGCGGTCGATGATGATGGTGTTCGCCCGCGGGATGTCGAGGCCGCTCTCGATGATGGCCGTGGCGCAGAGCACGTCGTACCGCCCCTCCACGAACTCCAGCATCGTCCGCTCCATCGCGGCCTCGCTCATCTGGCCGTGCAGAGTGGCGACCCTCGCCGACGGGCAGAGCTCCGCCACGCGCGCCGCGCGCTCGTACAGCCCCTCGATGCGACCATAGACATAGAAGACCTGGCCGCCTCGCTCGATCTCGCGATCCACGGCGTCGCGAATCACCGCGGGATCGTACCCGCAGACGAGCGTCCGAATGGCGCGTCGATCGAGGGGGGGGGTTTGGATCACCGACATGTCCCGAAGCCCCGACACCGCCATTTGAAGGGTGCGCGGGATCGGCGTCGCCGAGAGCGTGAGCACGTCCACCGTGGCGCGGAGCTGCTTGATCCGCTCCTTGTGGGCCACGCCGAACCGCTGCTCCTCGTCGACGACGAGGAGCCCCAGTCGCTTGTAGTGGACGTCCTTCGAGAGGAGGCGGTGGGTGCCGATCACGACGTCGACGCCGCCCGCCTTCAGCTCGCGCAGGGTCTGGTCTTGCTCGGCCTTCGACTGGAAGCGAGAGAGCGGCCGCACGACGATCGGGTAGTCGCGGAGCCTCGCCGCGAACGAGAGCGCGTGTTGCTGGGCGAGCACCGTCGTGGGGCACAGGACCGCCACTTGGCGGCCTGCGCTCGCGGTGCGGAACGCCGCCCGGATGGCGACCTCCGTCTTGCCGAAGCCGACGTCGCCGCACACGAGGCGGTCCATCGGGGCGGGGCGCTCGAGATCGCGCTCGACCTCCTCGATCGCGCGAGCTTGGTCGACCGTCTCCTCGAACGCGAACGCAGCCTCGAAGGCCCGGTAGTCGTCGTCCGGCGCCCCGAAGGGCTCTCGCGTGGCCGCGCGGCGCTCCGCGTACAGGCGCAGGAGCTCGTCGGCCATCTTGCGAATCTCCCGCTGGGCCCGCGCCTTGGTCTTCGCGAACGTCTGCCCCCCGAGGCGATCGAGCCGTGGCGCGCCGTCGGATCCCGAGAACTTCTGGACCTGGTTGAGCCGGTAGACGGGGAGGTAGAGCTTGTCCCCCCCCGCGTACTCGATCGCGATCAGGTCGACACGGGTAGCGCCCACGTCGCGATGCACGAGGCCGAGGTACCGGCCGACGCCGTGGTCCTCGTGGACCACGTGGTCCCCCACGGTGAGGCTCCGGAGGTCGTCGACGAACGCCTTGGCGCTCCGGGCGCTCGACCGCGACCGCGACCGCGATCGGGCGCGGGCCGCGCGCGCGCCGAAGATCTCCTCCTCGGTCACGAGGGCGATCGCCCGAGAGGGGAGCACGACGCCGCGCGCGAGGCTCCCGGACATCGCCAAGGCGACGGGCACGGGACCGCCCATGAGGAGCGGCGTGGCGCCCCCCTCGACGCGATCGATCGGGACGGCTCGGTGGTGCAAGAGCTGGAGGATGCGCTCCACCTGCACCTCCGCGCGCGCGACGATGACGACCGAGATGCCCTGCTCGAGCCAGCCCTCGACGCGCTCGACGAGCGGGTCGAGGGCGCGCGCCTTCCCGCCTTCGTGCCGAGCCCCGCGGAGCTCGCGCGCGAGGTCCTCCTGATCGGCCGCGTCGAGCGTCGGCGGATCTTCGCTCGAGGCTTCGAGGCTCGCCAGGCCGTCTGCGGCCGCCCCGGCGCCGATGACCGCGTGGCGGTGCAGGCAGACCACCCTCCGAGCAAGGATCGTCGCGGCCACCTCTGGCTCCGAGACCCAGAACGCCTCGGGCGGGAACGCGGGCTTGCATTCCTCCGGCCGAGCGCCTGCCGCCGCGGCCTCCTCGCGGAGGGCGCGCACTACGGACGGGGGATCCTCGACGATCACCACCGCGTCCTCGGGCAGGTAGGTAGCGAGGGGCGTCAGGTCCACGAACGCGGGGAGGAACGCCTCACGGCCGAAGAACGGCCGACCGGAGGCGACGTCCTCCACGAGCGCGCGCGCTTTGCCCGAAGGGTAATCGGCGGCGTCGCAGAGGGCGCGAACGCGGTCACGCGCGCGGGCGACCAGCGCCGGGCTCTGCGGCGCCTCCCGCGCGAGGCCCACGTAGACCTCTTCCACGTCGGCCGTGGTGCGCTGGCTCTCGGGCTCGAACGCTCGGATCCCGATCACGCCCTCCCCATACAGCTCGATGCGGCGGGGTTGCTCGGAGGAGGGAGGCCACACGTCGACGAGCCCACCGCGCACCGCGAAGGTGCACGGGTCCTCGACGAGGCTCACCCTCGCGTAGCCGGCCTCGACGAGCCGCCTCGCGAACGCGTCACGATCGAGGTCCTGGTTCGTGCGGACGACCTCGCCGTGGGCGTCGATGACCTCGGCAGAGACCACCCTCCGGAGGAGGCACGGCGCCGGGACGACCAGCGCCCCGAACGGCAGGCCACGCGCGAGGTGGGAGAGCGTCGCCAGCCGCAGCTCCGCGGCGCGCCGGTCGGGGTTGACGTCCGCGTACGGGCTGCTGTCCGGCCAGGGCAGCGCGAGCACCGCGCCGACGCCCGCAGCGCCCCGCAGGAAGAACTCGAGGTCGGCGACGGCGGCCGCCGCCGAGGGTGCGTCCGCGACCACGTGGACCACGCGCGTGCCGCGGACGACGAGCTCGCGCGCGACCAGGGCGGCGCAGGAGCCGCGGCTGCCCCCCGCGTGCAGGAGCCGCCGGCCCGAGAGGACCTCCCCGGCGAGGTCCTCCGGGCGCACGAACCTTTTTTCATACTCTCGCAAGGTGTTGTGGGTCCTCGTCGGCGGAAGAGTGGGACAAGGTCTCCTCGTCGGCCAACGCGCGACGACCCTTCGCGGCGTTTCCGGTGGATCGTGCCGAGGGGGCGGCTGTGCCCACCTCGCCTGCAGCCGGCCGGCAGCGAGGAAACCCGGCGTGCCGGGGCGCGGCCGCCCGGACGACGGAACCGTGGCCTGGTTTCTGCACCAGCGCCCGCTTGGACATGGCTGAACCCAGGAAGCCGCGCAGATTGTTGCGAGGGTTCACCTTGATCGAGCTCATGGTGGTCGTGACCATCATCGCGATCTCGGCGGCGTTGGCCATCCCGAGCCTGATCCGGATAACCCAAGACCGCCGCAGCCAGAAGTCGGCGATGGGCGTCCTCGGCTTTCTCCACGAAGCCAAGGGGCGGGCAGCCGGGCGAGGCGCCGCGATGCGGGTCGTGTGGGATCCGACGACCGCCGCCGGCGGGACCCTCCGGCTCCAAGAGATGCTCCGTGATATCGACGGGAACGGGAGCCCTGACGTGCCCGAGGGCACGTGCTGGACCGGCGGCGCCGCGGTGACGGCCAACCAGACGCGCTATTGGCAGCGAGACCAGGACTGGGAGAGCGTCGTGGTGACGCTCAACACGAACGCCATCCCTGGGCCCCCCGTCCTGCTCCCTGCCGTCACCACGCTCTGCTTCACCCCTCGGGGCCGGCTCTACCAGCTGGTGGGGCTCAACTTCGTCCAGGTCAACACCCTCTTCTCCTTCCGGTTCCAGCGCGCGCAGGCGGGCGTGGTGTTGCCCGTGGTGCCGGGCGTCCCCGAGCGGTGGGTCCACCTGGCGCCGAACGGCGTCGCGAGGATGACGCTGTGACGGGGCGCAGCGTCTCGCCGACTCCGCGGCTCACGAGGACGCGGCTCGGGGCGGCGCGGGCTCGCGCGGCCCAATCTGCGAAGGCCAGCCGGACCTCGCGGGCCGGGTTCACCATGCCCGAGGTGATGATGGGCCTCGCCGTGCTCGCGGTGGGCGCAGCGGCGGTCATCTCCCTCCTGAAGTTCACCGTCCTCGGGACCCTCGACAGCCGGCACGTCTCCAACGCGACCACCCTCACGAACAGCGCAGCGGAGCAGCTCCACTCGGCCGCGCTGGAGTGGAACGCGCCCGACAACTCGGACCTCGGCGCCGTGCCGTTCTTCGGCGCCGCCGCGGTCCTCGCGGCCGCGACCCCCGGGCTCCCGGGAGATTGGATGTGGTTCGGCAGCGCCGGGGCCCTCCCGACCGGGATGGAGAGCTGGACGCTAGCCGGGGATCAGTTCGGCACGCCTCTCACGACGGCGTACTGCACCCACATGCGGCTCACCTGGATCACCAACCCCGCGGCGGTCGGAGCCAACCCCGCGGGGGACGCGATCCGCGTCGAGCTTCGGACGTTCTGGGCTCGGACGGGGCGCCCCATTGGCGCCGAGTGCGCGGCCAACGCGGAGACCGTGATCGATCCGCTCTTCCTGAACCCGGCCGCCACGGTGGCCATCGGGGGCATCCAGCGCAGCAAGAACGAGTTCGGGACCGTCTTCACGACCACGATCGTGAGGAGGAACACCCAATGACGTCGTCCCTCGTCCCCACGCTCGGCTCCACGCCTGGCCTCGGCTCGAGGGCTCTCGGGGCGCGCGCCAGGTCCTGTCGTGGGAGCCGGCGCGGCTTCACCCTGGTGGAGCTGATGGTCGCCATCTCGACCGGGCTGATGGTCGCGGCGGCGGCGTTCCTGCTGGCCAAGGTGTCGCTGAACGCGTTCCAGCAGGACGCGCGCGTGAACAACGCGCAGCAGACAGCGCTGACGGCGCTCCAGCGGCTCACCACGGATCTGAAGCGCGCCGGCTACATGGCGACGCCGTTCATCACCGAGGATCCGTCGCGGTGTGGGCCCGTCCCGCCCGCGGCGAGCGCCAACTGGCTCATCGGGGCGAACATCTTCGAGGGCAACCCCGGCGGCGGGAACTTCCTCAACATCGCGGCGTACGGGATCGTGGGAAACGAGGCGCTGCCGGTCGTGGCTACCGGGGCGGAGAACCTGCGCGCCCCGGACCGCCTCTCCATCGCGGGGAACCTGATGGGCAACGAGGTCTTCCGGTACCGGCGCGTGAACACGGCGACGATGCTGGTCGAGCTCGAGGTGGACTCGAACGCCGTCCAGCGCGTCTTCCGCGACTCCCCGCCAGGCGCCCAGACCGTCTGCCGCTTCTTCCCCGGCGACCGCATGGCGCGGCTGCTCGACGACGGCGGGAAAGAGACCTACGTGCAGCTGGTGCCCGGGGGTTGCGTGGAGACCCCGTCGGGCTCCTTCCTGTCGGCCGTCACCGTCCAGATCGCCGTCCTCGGGGGAGGCGCCCTGCCGAGCGGGACATGCAGCCCCGCGGCGGGTGGCTCGATCAACGTGGTGAACGTGGTGGAGTACTCGGTCCAGCAGGTGGCTCAGCCGCTGGACGCGGCCGCGCTCGCCGCCGAGGGGCTCCAAGCCAGCATGCAGCCGATCGTCGCCTGGAGCCCGCTCATGGGCGGCGACGGCATCTCCGTCCTCGGCGAGGACACGCGGATGGACCTCATCCGCCGGGAGCGCGACTACAACGGCGCGATCATCCCGAACAGCGGCGAGGTCCTCGGGGAGTGGGTGGCCGACTTCAAGATGCGCGTGAGGTACGTCGCGAATCCCGGGGGAACGGCCCTCACCGACTCCGGGTTCCACAAGGAGGACGGCGGCGCGGGGGAGCCCATCCGCCCGCAGCGGATCCGCGCGGTCGGCGTGCGCCTCTCCACGCGGTCGCGCGAGGCGGATCGCGAGCAGCAGTCGCAGCCCGGGGTTCCGATTCCCGACGCCCAGACGCCCCTCGATCGGTTCCGGGTCTTCCCCGCCGGCGCCAACCGAACGAACCTCTTCGCGCGGGTGCGCACGGCATACGCCGAGGTGCATCTGTCCAACTACGCTCAGGTGAACTGGTGACTCGGCGCAGATTCCCTAGGGCCGGCGGCCGCCGCGGCTTGACGGTGTTCATCGTGCTGCTGGTCATCGGCATGCTGTTCGCGGTCGGCGCCTTCGCGGCGCGCATGTCGAACGTCGGGGTCGCGAGCGCTGGCCGCTACAAGCAGATGGCGCAGACCCACTACCTGTCGGAGTCGGGCGTGCAGTCGGCGCTGGTGGAGCTGGGGCGGAACCCGCAGCAGCGCGCCGATCAGCTCCGGAACGAGCAGGTCCCGTCCGGAGTCGGCTCCTATCCGTGCAAGAGCCTGCCGATCATCGGGGGCGTCCCGAGCTCGCCGGCGAAGAACGGCTGCATCCGCCTCGGCTACGCGTGGTTCGAGGAGCGGGCGCGAGCCGAGACGGGAGCTGGCGCGCTCGCGCTCCTCGAGCCCCGCGGCGCGCCGGTCGGAGGGCTCTTTCCCCCGGGCAGCCTCGGCGCTGGCAGCGTGGCTGGCAACTACGGCGTCGAGGTCACGGACCTCGGCAGCGCCCCGAACCCCCCGGGGTGGTCCAATCAACGAGGCGGAACGGGCAGCCTGGTGTTCAAGACGGTGAGCGTGCTCAGCACCGGCCAGGTGCTCCCCACCGACGCGGCCCTCACCGCCGGCAACTTCGCGCTGAAGTACAACGTCAGCCAAGAAGAGACCCGGGCGCTCGTCGTCATCGGGCCCATCACGGGCGACTGATAGGTGGCGAGCGTGGCGAGCGCCCCGACGACGCTCTGGGTGGGGCTAGGCGTCCTGGCCTTGGCGCTCGTCCTGCCAGCGTGTGACGAGAAGGCTCCCCCTCCCCCCCCGGCGCCCTCGGCGCGGGCGCCGGTCGAGGCGCTCGATCCCGACGCGCTCCTCGAGGGAACGGTGGTCGCACACGGGGTGCGTCTGCCCCAGGGCTCCCGCATCATCGCGCAGGACGCGATCGGGTTCACGGTCGAGGTCCAGCAGCCGTTCGAGCGAGTCGCCAGCTACCTGCGCGACAGGGTCGACGCGGGCTCCACCGTGACCGGACCAGGCCGAACCACGTTCCTCGACGCTCGGAGCAAGGCGACCGGGCAGGACGGGCCGGAGCTGAAGATCGTCCTCATCCGGAAGGGCTTTGGGACCCAGGTCCACGTGGACCGCACGAAGCCTCCCGGCGTGCCGATTCCCCCGCCTGTGAGCAGCGCCTTCGATCCGCCGCTCGGGCCGCCCGAGCCCGAGGACGACGGCCTCGACGTGCTGTCCGACGAGGCCCGCAGCTTCATGGAGAAGGCGAAGCGCCGCTGACTTGGGGGGCCGAAAGACTTGCGTAGCGCGCGAGCTGCTCGGACGCCCGAACCAGGGAAACCAGCGCGAGCGCACGCTGGTACGGCCCCTGCAAAGGACCTCGTCGTGCGGCTCGAAAGGGGCGTTCTCGACGAACCTTCTTGCGATGTCAGCACATGTGCGACGTAGGGCGAAGCCGGAAGATGCTCGGGCCCGCAGTCTGAGCCCGAGCGCTTCGCCGAGAGTACGAGACCCCGAAGACCCGACGAGCAAAACCATGAAGCGAGCGCTCTCACGTGGTCCCGCCGATCCGTCCCTGTCGACGTGGAAGGGACGGTTCCTCGGACGCCCCGCGTCCTCCAGCGTGTCCTTGGGTGGCGTCGCCGCGCTCGTCGCGGTGATGGCGCAGGCGGGCCCCGCGTCGGCGCAGGTCGTCGGCGACCTCCGGATCCGCATGCCCAACGTGTTCATGGTAATCGACAACTCCGCGGCGATGCTCCGCGCGAAGGACGGCAGCGCAGCCTACGACTGCTCCGCGGGTGAGAAGTCCCGCTGGGTGACCCTGGTGGAGGTGCTCACCGGGACGGTGAACGATCTCGAGTGCGACACCAGCTCGAGCACGATGCGGATCCGCTCGGACGACTGCTACCCGGTGCACAACTGCCACAGCCAGATCACCGACGCCGTCACCGGCTTGCGCGGCGACCTCTACTCGTTCCCTTACCGGCAGGGCAACCCGAAGAACCTCTACCCGATCAAGTTCCAGGACGGCTCGGAGTCCTGCAGCAGCAGCAGCAACTCGTGTCGCTACAACCAGGGCGGTAACGAGTGGAACCAGGCGAACGACGGGCTCCTCGACACCTACGGCGACCGCATCCGCTTCGGCCTCTCGACCTTCGACGGGCTTGCGAACGTGGCCGACATTCCGTGGCCGATCGCCATCTCGGCGCAGGCGTCGGGCGCGGGGGTCACGTGGTCGAGCTCGTCGGTCTTCTCCTACAGGAACGCCAGCTATTGGTGGGACGCGGGGGCGGCGACGACCTGGCTCACCGGCACCCCCGCGTTCGGCGGCGACATCCTCATGTACACGCCGAACTTCGTGGTCGCCGTGCCCGACTGCCCGTACTCGACGCCCGCTGGCACCACCGGCCTCTACCGGTGCGTGCAGAACAAGTTCGACGTCGGCATCCAGAACCCCCGCGCGTTGCCCTGGGCGGGGCGCATGGTGGGCTTCGGCGACCCTGACGCGACCACCGCCGACACGATCGCCCACAACGAGATGGCGCAGCTCGTCGTCATCGGGGCCACGAGGCGCGTGGGGTACAACTCGAGCGCCCAGTACAACGCCCAGTACGCGCCGCTCGCCGCGTCCATGCGCGACGTCTACCAGCTCATCCGGAACGACTTCGGCGCGGGCGCCACCGAGGCCGTCACCAAGCCCCACCTCTACAGCACGCCGGCCACCAAGGTGCCCATCGGGCCGCGCAACGACCCCTACTATCTGAGCGGAGGGGGCGGGTGCCGAGACCAGCACGTCATCGTCTTCACGCAAGGCGAGGCCGCCGGCGACATCGAGGAGACGATGGGCAGCTGGGCGAAGCAGCTCCTCGTGGACGAGGGCGTGACCACGCTCGTCGTCGGCGTGGGCCTCGACACCGCGAACTGGATCAACCCGGGGACCCTGCTCGTCGAGCCGATCGACTGCAAGACGGATCTCACCGACGCGGACCTCCTCCCCAACACGAACGTCGTCTGCGAGCGTCACCCGGTGAACCCGCTCGCCTGGCGCTTCGCCGACCACCAGGCGACCGACGTCGGGGACCCCACCGGCCTCGGCTTGGATCTGCTGCCGGGCACCCCCGATGACGTCCTCTCGAACGCCGACCGCGCGGGGATCCGTGCGTGCTGCAACCTGCTCGAGACCGCGGTGATGGGCAGCCCGACGCCCGCCACGGCGCGGCCTTACTTCGCGCAGAACCAGGCGCAGCTCAAGAACGACCTCGCCGGCGTCTTGCAGGCGATCGCGGGGGGCACGCTCAGCCGCACCCTGCCGGTGTTCGCCAACGCGACGCCGACGAAGAACGTTGGGTCGGCGGCCGCGGACGGCTACGAGCTCCGCTCCTCCCTCGACGTCCCGCCCACGCTGTCCGTGCCCGCGCTCCCGCAGAAGGAGTCCCTCTGGGAGGGGCACCTGGAGCGGATCCGGACGACGTGCGTGGCGGGCGTCGCGACGCCGCAGGCGATGGATCCGCTGCGGGGCGACGACTTCGAGAAGAACCTCGTCGACGGCGGCACTCGGTACTTCGTCTCCGTCAACATCGAGGACAAGGAGCGCAACTCCTTCGGTTCGGTCCGGTCGCGGAGCGGGATCTACGGGGATCCGAACAGCTGGGACTACCTGTTCGAGAGCGGGACGAACGACGTCGGCGACTTCAACCGGCTGACCACGGGCGGCGCGGGTGTCTCGAGCGGCGGCGTCGCCGACGACGCCCTCATCCCGCGCGCCAGCTTCGCCGCGCAGCTCGACGCGGCGGAGTCCGGCCCTGTCGGCGCGTCCGACCACTACGAGCTCCTCGAGCTCAAGGGGTCGGACAAGAACGGGTGTGACTCGGCCACGAACAGCGGGAGCGGGGGCAGCTGGGAGGACCGCTGTACGGATCGCATCCTCAACTGGTACCTCGGGGGCAAGACGCAGCTCGGCACCGAGCCGCTGCGTGCGAGCCAGATCGGCGCCATCTACAAGTCGAACCCGGTCGTCATCGGACCGCCGCTCCCGGCGCAGGGCGACGAGCTCTACGACAGCGATCGCTTGTCGGGAGCGGTCTCGTTCACCGACGCGCACAAGCTCCGGCCGACGATGCTCTACGCTCAGTCGGTGGACGGCCAGCTCCACGCGTTCGTCATGTCCAAGAACGCACCGGACGGGCCCACCGGCTACAACGCCGTCCCGAAGCCCGACGCGAACACGGTGAACAACGAGCTCTGGACGCTGGTACCGCCGGCGGTCTTTCCGCAGCTCTGGCCCAACTTCGATCAGCACGCGCGCCTCGTCGATGGGCCCATCGCCTGGGCAGACGTGGCCCTCAAGAAGGACGTGAGCGGTCGGTTCTACCCGTATCGAACCGCCACCGACGTCGCCAACGGCGTGGGGGAGTACCGGACGATCCTCGTCGTCTCGGGCGGACCGTCGACCGCGGGCGGCTGGTACTACGCCGTCGACGTCACGGATCCGACCAAGCCTCGGTTCCTCTGGCAGCTCTCCACCGCCGGCGAGAAGAAGGACGAGCGGAAGCCGCTCTTCGGCGACTTCACGCCGGCGGCGGCCATCACGACCCTCCGCCTGAACGAGGGCGCTGGCTTCCGGGAGATCCCGGTCGCGATCCTCTCGGGCGGCGGCTACCTCGCGACCCCGAACGGCTACCGCACGACGCGCCGCTCGGCCACGCCTTGGGGCGGCATCGATCACCAGCCCCGGACGCACATCCGCGACTGGGGTGACAACCGCGCCGGCCGCTCGGTCACCGTGGTGGAGCTCTACAGCGGCCGCATCATCATGCGGATGGGCGGGGATCACTGCCCCGGGTGCGGCACCCCCTACTCGGATCACCCGCTCGACGACAGCGACAACCCCATCCTGCACGATCAGGTCACGCTGCCCGACGACGGCGACCCGGGCATCTTCGACAGTCCGATCACCAGCGCGCCGGTCCCCTACCCCGCTGGGGTCGGCAAGATCAGCTCGCGGATCTACGTCGGCGACGCCGACGGGACGATGTGGCGCATCAACGTGTCCGACCCGGATCCCGAGCTCTGGACCGCCGAGATCGCGTTCGACGGCTACAACCGAGGCGGCGGCGGGAAGAAGACGCTCGAGGACGCCTGGATCGAGGTGGGGCCGGGCTCCCCCGGCACCGTGAGCACCGCGCTCGGCGGCGTACCGGACGACATCGCAGCGGCGACGATGGGCCAGCCCGTCATCTCCACGCCGCTCTTGTCGACGGACTCGCGCGAGGCCGTGACCGTCACCTTCGCGACCGGAGACCAGGAGGGCTTCCAGCTCAGCTCGGCGGGGATGGTCAACCTGCTCATCACGTTCGTCGACTACATCAACCCGGCGACCGGGCAGTTCCAGCCCTACACCAACTACCGCTTGTTCGCGTCGGACCCGGCGCTCCAAGGCGTCGAGATGGCGTTCATGGACGGCACGCGCGTCACCGGACCGCTCAACATGTTCGACGGCACGATCCTCTTCGGGTACTTCGAGCCCGGCGCTCCCGGGGCCGCGTGCACCTTCGGGCAGGGCGGTTGGTGCGGGATCCACTACCTCGACCACGACGGCGCCAACCCCGGCGAGCCGCGGGCCACGATGGATCTCGACGGCGGCGGCGGGATCGAGCGGTGCACCCCGTTCGCCGCCGACGAGGTCGTCTTCGGCATCTCGCTGCGCGAGCGACCCTCGTGTCAGACGGGGACGAGCACGCCGGCCGCCGACACATGGCTCTCGGGCAGCTATGGGACGCAGAGCACGCAGGTCTCCGGCGGCTTCGAGGTCGTCATGCACACCGGGCAAGGTGGCAGCGTGGAGGCCGGCGGCGGGCAGACCAAGAGCATGCGCAAGGGCATCGATCCGCCCCGCGCCCGGTCCTACGTGCGGAGCTGGGCGAGCGCCATCGAGTGAGGCGCACGCCTGGAGCCGGCCGCGGCCGCACCGCTGAGGTCGCGGGCCGGCCGGCTGACCACGCGCTGGGCGGACGAAACGAGGGCCCCCCCTAGTACCAAGGGAAGTCGAGGAGGGAGCACAGAGAGGCGGCATCAGGAGGTTCCTCCCATCCCCCTCGCCTCGTCGCGGGGTGGGAGGAACCGATCGAAATCTGTGGGGCGAGGTACTAGTTCGGCCTGCTCGGGTCCTTCCCTGCGAAGATCGCGTCCCAGCCGGACCGGTAGGCGTCGCTGGACACCCGCGCTGGGCCCTTGTGGCCGAGGCGGGTGGACGGGCTCGGCCCCGGCGGGCGGGCGAGCACCTCGACGTCGAAGAGGCGAGCGTGCTCGCCGCGGCGCGTGAGCTTGACGACCTCGCCGAGGATGGGCTTGCCCTCCTCCGCCGCTCGCAGCTCGCCCGCCTCGACGGCGCCGTTGCGGAGTCGGAGCACGGGCGCGGCGTCACCCGGCCCTGCGGCGTCGCCCACGAGCAAGACGTCGGCGCCCGGAGACTCCTCGGAGCCCGCGCCTCCTGAGGGGCGTGAAGGACGGGGGCCCGACCGAGACTCGTCGCTCACCAGCCCTCAGCGTAGTCGACGGACCGCCGGTGCGCATCATCCGAACCGCCGGCCGCAGCGGCACCGCGCCGCGGCCGCCGATGCTCGCATTACTTGGCCACACGCCCGGCCGTCACGTAGTCCCCGGTCGAAGGAGAGCCGCACGATGACGGGTCGAATCGTTCGAGGTGCCGAGTCGGAGACGAGCAAGGAGCGCCGCGCCGCCGCCGGCCAGCGGGTCCACTTCGAGTCCATGGTCGCCGTCGGGGGCGCCGAGGGCGGGTTCGAGGCGGAGAGCGTGGACCTCTCGGCGGACGGGATGCGGCTGCGCACGGCGTACCTACCCGCCGTGGGCGAGAAGCTCGTGTGTCGCTTCGACGGGCTCGAGGGCGAGGTCGTGGCGCTCGGGGAAGTGCTCTGGACCACCGAGGCCTCTCGCGGCGGGGAGTTCGCGGTGCGCTTCGTGGAGCTGGACGACGAGACCGCCCACGCTCTGAAGCAGCTCTGCGACATCGAGGACGAGCCGGAGCCCAAGGTCGAGGAGACGAAGACGGTCCGCGGCACGCGCGTGAAGCTGCACATCGAGGGGCTCGCGTCGCCGATGAAGGCGCGGGTGAAGGAGGGCTCCGCCGGAGAGCTGCGCGTCGGGTCCAGCCTCGAGTTCCTCAAGCTCGGTCGGCACGTGGAGGTCGAGGACGTCGATCACCAGAGCCGGCGCGAGGGCTTCGTCGACGGCGTGCGCGTCGAGATCGACCCCTCGACGAGCGTCCCGCAGCTCGTCGTGTCGCTCCGGTTCGACGGAGGCGCCATCGTCCCGCTCCCGGCGACGAAGCGTGAAGGCGAGCGGAAGGCGAAGGCGCCGGCCGAGCCGCCGGCGCGGCGGGCCGGCGACGAAGAGGAGGTCCCCGCGACGAAGATCGTGAGCCCCTCCAAGGCGACCGCTGCGCCGGTCTCCGGCGCGGCGGACGAGGAGGCGGCCGAGGACGAGGAGGCTCAGGCCACGGCCGAGGCCGAGGCGGCCCCGGCGGACGAAGAGGAGGCCGTGGATCTCGGGCGTCCCGCCGACAAGCTGCGCGCCGCGCGCGCGCGCGCCGCCAAGGTCACGACGCAGGTCACCTCGGCCGTCGTGCCCACGCTCTCCCGCGTGTCCACGGGCGCGCGAGACCTCTTCGCAAGCCTGCGCGGCGGTCTGGAGAAGCGACGGCAGAGCCGGCGAGAGGCTGCGAAGGCCAACGCGCCACGCCGCGTCACGGCGCCTCCGCCGAGCGGCGCGCTCAAGAGCGACGGCAAGCGGGTCGTGCGCGACGACGTCGCCGCGGATGCGCCGCTCAGCGAGGAGATCCCCAAGAAGAGCCGGCGTGGCCTCGCCATCGGCGCCGCGGCCGGGCTCGCCCTCGTCGTCGGCATCTACGGCGTCACCAAGGCCGGCTCCGACACGCCGGCGGCGAGCGCGCCGGTGGCGGCGACCGACGTCCGCGAGCGCCCGCTGACCGACGTGCCGCCGATCCCCGGAGCCCCTGCGATGGCTGAGGTCCCGCTCTACGGCGCGACGCCGCTCACGACCACCGAGGCCGTGATCCCTCCCCCGCCCTCGGGGCCCAAGGGCGCGGCGGTCGCCGAGGACGAAGACGCGGAAGAAAAGGCAGGCGACAAGAACGTCGTCCGCGAGTGGGGCAGCGGTCAGGTGTCGAGCCCCAAGGTGCTGAAGGTTCGGATGGACGGTCCGGTGCAGGGCTTCACCGCCACCGAGGTCGACGGGGGCTTCGACCTCACCGTGCCAGGCCGGAAGTCCCTCTCCACGAGCACGGCGCTCGTGCGCAAGGACAAGCGCATCTCGTCCTTGGACGTCATCCCACGCGAGGACGCCACGGAGATCAACGTCCGCTTCAAGGGCGACGCGCCGGCGTACATCGTCAAGGCACGCTCGGATCGGATCGAGATCGCGCTCGGCGGGGCGAAGGAAGAGGGCGACAAGGTCGCCGACAAGAAGAAGGTCGCCGCCAAGAAGAAGAGCGACAAGAAGAAGAAGACGGCGCAGTAGGGGGCCCGGGGGGGCCCTACTCCCGCGGAGCGATGCCCGACCCGGCCGCCGCGGCGGCCTCCGCGGTGCGCTCGGCGTCCTCGAAGAACTCGACGATCTCGTCGCTCTGCTCCTCCGCGTCGCGCCGACCGAGGTCGATCAGCCGGCGGGCGAACGCGCCGTCGAAGAGCAGGTAGCTGGCGAGGTCGGCCTCCGTCGCGGCGCCCACGTCGAGGAGCGAGAGCAGCCGGCGGAGGCTCGGGCCAGCGCGGAGCCGGGTCGAGCGGACGTGATCGGCCGCGAGCGCGCCGATGTCGACGCTGGGCCGCACGACGAGCGTCCGCACGCGCCGAAACGGCTGGAGCTCGGTGCCCGAGGCGTTCGCGTTGAGACGATCGAGGAAGTCGGCGCCGAAGGTCTCGGTCCCGAGGTCGATGAGCGTGTTGACGCGATCGAGCACCTCGAAGTCGCTGGTGACGTGATCGAGGAGGAAGGCGTTGAGCAGCTTGCCCACGACGAAGGCCACGTTCGGTGCACGCTCGAGCGCGGGCTTCGGGAGCCCGCCGAGCTCGCGCGACAAGCCGATCACGAAGATGTGGGAGGCGCCCAGGCGGAGCGCGGGCGAGATGGGGGTGTTCTGTCGGATGCCTCCGTCCATGTAGAGGTGGTGGCCCATGCGCACCGGGGGGAACAGGATCGGGATGGCCGCGGAGGCGAGCGCGTGGACCGGACCGATGCGGGAGTGCCGGATCACGGTGCGCGGGGGCGCCTGCTTCGGGAGCTTGGTCCCGGGCGCGGTCTGCATGAAGAGCACGGTCTTTCCCGTGCTCACCTCGGTGGCGGAGACGGAGAGCACGCGAATCCGCCGCTCGCGGAGCGCCCGCGCGATGGCGCGCCAGTCGATCTCCTGCTCCACCAGGCGCGCCATGGGCGACACGTCGAACACGCCCACGGCTTGCTTCCCGCCGCCCATCAGCAGGCGGGGGAGCGCGGCGACCTGGGACACGCCGAACCCCAGCACCTCGTCGACGCGAACGTCCGACCAGAGGTTCGCGAGGCGCCGGATGCCGAACACGGGCTCGGCCGCGTGCGCCGCGAGGAAGCACCCGTTGATCGCGCCCACGCTCGTCCCCAGCAGGTAGTCGAACCTCACCTGCCGCTTTCGCAGGTGGTGCAGGTGGTCGAGCGCGTACGAGAGGACCCCCACCTCGTACGCGCCACGCGCGCCGCCTCCCGAGAGGATGAGCGCGACCCCGCTCACTCGGCCCCTGGGGCGGGTGCTTCGGAGAGCCCCCGCTCCCCCGCCTCGAGCAGGATGGTCGCGACCAGCGACCGAGAGAGGAACGCGGTCCGCAGCTCGGGGTCCCGGATGAACGAGGCGACCTTCTTCACGTGCGCGGCTCCACGCTGATAGGCGTCCGCCGCCGAGCTGGGCGCGCCTCGACGAATGGCGTCGCAGCAGAGAGAGCGCACCTCCACCCCGTACTCCGAGCCGCCGCAGCTCTCCACGGCGCCGAGCGCCGTCCGCGCCAGCAGCACCCCCGTGTGCAGCTCGCCCGCGTCCAGCCTGGACGCGGCCTCCACCGCCGTCGCGTAGAGGTGGAAGCTCATGAGGCCCTGCGCCTCCGCGGTCTGACGGGCCTCGCTCGCGAACGCGATGGCGCTCTGGGCGTCGCCCCCGAGCCGCGCCAAGCAGGCGCGGATGATCCGCTCGTGGACCAGATCGTAGACGGACCCGGTGACGGCGACGAGCGCGCCCGCGTCCCCGACCAGCGTGTGCGCCGCGTCGACGTCACCTGCCTCGAGCAGGATCCCAGCGGTGCAGAGGAGCGTGTCCGCCCGAGAGTCCTGGTCGGCGTAGCGCTCGTGCGCCTCGCGCGCGCGGCGCAGGAACGAGAGGCCGCGGGTCAGATCACCCAGGCGGGCGTACGCCTGCCCCACGTTGGACATCGTCTTGGCGATCTGGAACCGACCGCCCAGGCCGAGATCGATCTTCACCGACTCGAGCCCCAGCGCGATGACGTCCTCGAACCGCTCGAGCACGAACATCGCGAACGCGAGCGAGGTGGTGCAGCGCGCCTCGCTCCGCCGCGCACCCACGGCGCGGAACACGGCGAGGGCCTCGACGTAGGAGCGGACAGCGTCCTCCACGCGCCCGACGTACCTCAGCAGGATCCCCTTGGCGCGGAGCACCTCCGCGCGGGCGCGCGGCTGGAGGTTCCCGCCGTCGGTCACCTCGAGCGCCCGGTCGCAAGCGGCGATAGCGCCCTGCGTGTCGCCGAGATCGCGCAAGATCTCCGAGAGGACCGTGAGCGCCTCCACCTCCAGCGCCGAGGCCTTGGCCCCCCGGGCGAGCTCTGCGGCGCGTTGCGCGATGGGCAGCCCGCGCGCGAGGACGCCCTCGTCGAGCTCGAGCCGCGCGGTCCGGAGGAGCGCCATCGCGACCCACCGCGTCTGGCGGCTGTCGCGGGCGAGGCGGCGCATGGCGGACAGGTGCAGGCGTCGTTCCCTGCGGCGCCCCAGGTACCGATAGATGGCCTCGAGCGACTCGTGGGCCACGAGGCGGCGCGTGTCGTGCTGAGGCAGGAGCGAGAGCGCGCGGAGGTAGTAGCGCTGCGCGAGCTGGGCCTGGTGCCCCGTCCGCGCGGCGCCCGCCGCCTCGAGGTAGAGGTCCGCGGCTTGGCTCGCGGCGTCGCCGCGGGCCAAGTGGCGCGCGACGATCGCCGCCGAGAGGCCCTGCGCGAGCGGCGTCGTCGCGAGGTGCTCGCCGAGCAGGCGGTGCATCCGGGTCCGCGCGCCGCCGTCCAGCGCCAAGTACGCGACGTCTCGCGCGAGCGGATGCCGAAAGTCCACGACGCCTTGCTTGCGATCGCACATCCCGCGGGCGCAGAGGCGGGTGATCGCCTCGTCGTCTTCGAGCCGCGTGAGGGCGAGCAGATCCGCCTCGAGGAGCGGGCCCCCGGCGACCGCCAGCCAGTCCACGACGTCGTGCTCGGCCGTGGGGAGCTCCCGGATGCGGTCCCCGATGAGCTGCTCGAGCGTGGAGGGCAGCGCCTCCACCCGGTCGGCGAGCGTGCGCTCGTTCCGCCGGAGCGCGTGGCTGCCGTCCGGGCGCTCGATGATCTCGATCGTGCCGCGCTCGAGCAGGGCGTCGACCATCTCGAGCAGGAAGAACGGGTTGCCGGCCACCCGGGGGAGGATCTCCGCGCACACCGCTGCCACGCCGTCGCGGACGCCCAGCCGCGCCTCGACGAGGCGCAGCTGCTCCTCCGCGCCGAGCCCCCGCAGCTCGATGCGCACGAAGCCCTCGACGAAGGGCATGACGCGCTCCTCCGGCCGCGCGACCAGGAGCACCAGGATGGGCAGCTCCACGTCGCGCGACAAAAGGTCCTTGATGACCTCCATGCTCGACCGGTCCGCCCAGCCGAGCCCATCCACGAAGATGACGAGGGGCTGCTCCATCGCGAGCGCGCCGAGGAGCACGCGGAGGCCGAGCAGCAGGAGCTCGCGCCGGTACCCGACGCCCTCCTCCTCTGCGCTCGCGAGCTGCTTGCCCGTCGCGACCTCGGCGAGCCGCGCGACCAGCCGGTCCGACGAGGCCGACTTGGGCGCGACCTGGCCGATCAGGCCGCGGAACACGGCCGCTGCCTCGTCGAAGGAGTGATCCAGCCCCACCCCGGTCGCCTCTCTCAAGAGGTCGCACAGCGTCGCCAGCGGGGTCTCGCTCTTCACGGGCGAGCACTCCGTGGAGAGGACCCGCGTGTCGCGTGGGAGCTCGGAGAGGAACGTCGCGACGAGCGCCGTCTTGCCGATCCCCATCTCTCCCATGACGACACGCGGCACCAGCTGACCACGCACCTGCCCGCCGAGCGACCGCGGCGGCACCGAGGAGCTCCGGGGCCCGGGGGCGTCGGGCTTGTCGTGCGGCCTCTGGGGCGTGACCGCGCGGTGGTAGGCGGCGTGCAGATCGGCCTTCTCCGCGTCTCGCCCCACCAGGTCGTTCGGCGCCAGCGCCATCTCCACGGCCCGCTCCTCGCGCGTGAGAGGTCGGAGCAGCGTGTAGGTGCGCATCGTTCGAGGCGCGCCGCGCGCCTCGGCGTCTTCGAGCTCCAGGGAAGGTGCGTCGCCCCACCGGAAGTCTCTCCTGACGAGCCGATAGAGCCCCCCGGCGACCCAGGTCTTGCCCACCGGCGCCCGCCTCCCGAGGTGCTCGGAGAGGAACGACACGGGATCCTGCAGGACGTGCTCGACGAGGTGACCGTGCTCGTCCCGCTCACCGGTCGCGATCCCTCGCACCAGGCCGATCGCCGCGCTGAGGCGGCGGGGCAGATCCACGCTGGCGCCCGCGAGCGCCTCGTGGACGTCCACCGCGAGCGAGGCGGCGTCGAACGCCGCGCGAGAGGGGTTGCCCATGAGCCCGACGATGCCGGTCATGAACTGCGGGAGCCCGTCGTCCTCCCAGATCCACCGCGCTCCTCGCTTGTACGCGATGTGGTCCAGCGTCTTCTTGAGATCGTCGCACGCGCGCCTGTAGCCAGCCCCGAGCGCACCCTCCAGCTCCCCCAGGCCCTCCATCCGCATCGAGAGGACCGCCACGTGCCGCACCTCTCGCGGCCGGCGGTCCTTGCGCGGATCTTCCCCCCCGGCGGGGATGCTGACGCCGCGGCGCTGCGGGATCGCCGCCTGGGTCTGCTGGGCCGCCTCACTGGGAGGCGGCACCGACGGCAGCAGCGAGCCGCGACCGACGAGGAGCGTCAGGGCGGCCTCGATGCTGGACGCGTCCACGAGCTCCTGCTTCGCGAGCAGCGCGCGGCCGATGGCGCCGGACATGTCCCGCGCGGTCTGGAAGCGATCGTCGCGCGTGCGGCTCATCGCGCGCAGCACGATCGACTCGAGCTCCGTCGGGAGGTCGGGCACGTGCGCGCTCGGCGGCTGGAACGTGCCCTCGCGGACCGCCTCGAGGAGGTCGTCGTCCGGCGGCTTCTGCGGAGGATCCCCGTCGATCGCGTACGGCGATCGCAGCGTCAGCATCTCGTAGAGGACGACGCCGAGCCCGTAGATGTCGCTCCGCCTGTCGACGCGCTCCCCGCGCGCTTGCTCGGGCGACATGTACCCGAACTTCCCCTTCAGCGTCCCTGGCTCCTCGCGGAACAGGTTCGCGCTGGCGATGCCGAAGTCGGCGATCTTCACCGCTCCCTCCAAGGACAGGAGGATGTTCTGCGGCGACACGTCGCGGTGAACGATGGCGAGCGGCGCGCCACCCTCGTCTCTGCGCTCGTGCGCGTAGTGCAGCCCCTTCGCGGCCTCCGACACGATGTACGCGGCGACCCACGGCGGGATCCGCGTCCCCTTGCCCCTCGCCGCGGTCATCAGCTTGCCCGAGTCGTAGCCCTCCACGTACTCCATCGCGAGGAGGAGCCCGTCCTTGTCCTCGATGAACTCGTAGACCTGAACGATGTTCGGGTGGTTCAACCTCGTCGCGAGGTGCGCCTCCTCGACGAACATCGCCCGGAAGCGGCGCGACGCGGAGTGCGCCGGGTGGATGCGCTTGAGCACCAGGAGCTTGAACGTCCCTTCGGCGCCCTCCTTCTTGGCGAGGAACACCTCGGCCATGCCCCCGGCGCCGAGGCGCTTCAGGATCTCGAAGCTCGCGAGCTTCAGGGGGGCGCTCAACGATCGCTCACCGGGGTGCCCCGGCCACCGGCCCTCGAGGTGCCGTCGCGGGGGCGGGCTCCGCCCTGACCTTGCCGAGGAGCGCGGCGCGCCACGCCTCGATGCGAGGCCCAGCGGGCTTCGGCCACCCCATGGAGGCGAAGCGCTCGAGGAGCATGGGCGTGTGGTCCGCGGTGCGGTTGGGGTCCTTGTAGACGCTGCGCGCCGCCTCCAGCTCACGCCCCGCTTCGTGGAACCGGCCCTCGTGGTAGGCGAGCCACGCCTTCGTCAGGTGGCGGTGTTGCTTGGGCTCCGCCTCGACCAGGGCGACCGCCTCGCACGCGATGATGGAGTCGCGCGCCGCCTCGGCGTCCCCGCGGGCCAGCGCGACCTGCGCGAGCAAGAGCCGCGTCTCGACGTCCCCCCAAGGATCCGCGAGCCGGTCGAACAGGGCGGCCGCGGCCCGCGCGTGCTCCTCCGCGACCTCCACCTCGTCCTTGTCGATCGCGATCATGCAGAGGATCCGCTCGCTCCCCGCCTCGCCTCGCGGCGTGGCCAGGTCCCGGAAGGCCTGCCGCGCGCCGAGCGCGGTCTCCCGCGCCCGATCCCAGAAGCCCTCGCGATGGTCGGTGTGGGCGAGGGTGAGATCACACTGCGCCATGCCCAGCCGATAGCCGATCGCCTCGAACTCGCGCCGGGCGGTGAGCAACATCGGCCGGACGGCCGGCCCTCCGCCGCCTGCCTGCTCGATGAACACCTGCACGACGAGCGCCTGAGCGTAGCCCAGGCGATCCCCCACCCGCGCGAACCGCTCCGCGGCGCTCGCCGCGACGACCCGCCCGCGCTGGTGATCCCCGAGCAGAAAGTCGATCTCGCCCAGCGTGACTTCGCACTGCGCCGCCCCGTGATCGTCCCCGAGCTCGGAGAAGATGCCGAGGCCGCGCGTCACGAGCCGGCGGCCCAGCGCGGGCGCGGCCTGGTCGCTCGCGATGTGGCCGAGGAGGCGGAGGCACGTGGCCTCGCTGCGCCGATCTCCCAGCTCCTGGAAGGTCTGGCGGGCGGCCTCCCCCTCGCGCCGGGCGTCCTCGAGCCGCCCCGCGTGCCGCAGCGCCTCCGCGCGCCAGAGGTGCTGAACCGCGGCGTGCCGATCGGTGAGCCGGCCGTCGAGGAGCGCGAGGTCGCGGAGCGTGGCCGACGCCTCACGGGAGCGGCCCCAGTTCATCGCGATGAACCCGTGGAGCAGATCCGCCGCGCCCCCGAGGTCGTTCGCGCGGATGAGGTTCACCACGCGGTGGCGCACCACACGGCGCGTGTGCGCTGCGGGGTGATGCCCGAGCGCGTCTGCGGCGGCGTGAAAGATCTGGGGCGCGTCGGGGCGCGAGAAGAGCTGCGTGAGGAGGTGCTCCTGGAGCAGCGCGTGCGGCCACCGCAGCCGCTCCCCTCCCGAGCCGAGGAGGATCTGCGAGTGCTTGAGCACCGCGACGGCGCGGGCCGCGTCGATCCCCAGCAGCTCGTACTGCGCGCGAAGCACGTCCCGACGGATGTCGCCGCCGAGCGCGGCCGCCGCGAGCGCGGCGCGCCGGAACTCGTCGGGCACGGCGGTGAGCCGCTCCTCCCAGAGGTCGGCGGTGGTGTGCGCCCGCGTGGCGAGAGACGCCTTCGGCACGCAGTACCGACCGTCGCGGAGCTCGAGGTGGCCGCCCATCGCCCACGCGTGCAGAAGCTGCAGCGCGAAGAGGGGGTTGCCCTTGCTCCGCGCCGCCGCCTCCGTCACGGCCGACTCGTCCAGCGGGAGCGTCGTCTTGAGCAGCTCGTGCGTCTCGGACACGTCGAGCGGCTGGAGCTCGAACCGCTCGGCGGACACGGCCGCCACCATGGCCTCGAGGCGCTCGGCGTTCTGCGGCTCTGCGTCGACCGCTTCGTTCCGAACCGTGGCGACGACGAGGACGCTGAGGCGGTCGCTCTCCTTGAGCAGGCGCGTCAGGTTCTCGAACGTGCCCGGCGGCGCGTGGTGGAGGTCGTCCATCCAGAGGAGGATCGGGCGGTCCGTGCTGATGCGCTCGAGCGTGCGGCGCATCACCAGCCAGCGCAGCTCGGGGTGGTCGAGCGCGAAGCGCTTGCCGCTCGGGCCGACCTTGGCGCCGGGCCCCTCCGGGCGGAGCCACTCCGACGTGGCGGCGACCCAGGTGGTGCCGTCGTCGTCCTCGGGCGCGACCGCCCAGAGGTTCATGAGGACCTTCTCCACGACGTCCCGGTCGGCTCGCTCGAGCCGGTAGAACTGGGTGACGGCGCCGACGACGCCGTCGAGAGGCGCCGCGATCTTCCGGTACCGAGCGCGGAGCGGCGTGAGCAAGGCCCGCTCGTGCACCTCCTCGCAGAGCCAGTCGGCCAGGCGGCTCTTGCCCACGCCGGCCTCTCCGGAGAGCAGCACCAGCCTGCGCGCAGCCTGGTTCTTGGCGCGGTCCTGGAACGCGTCGGCGACCTCGTGCGCGATCGTGAGGAGGCGGGTGCGTTGATCCTGGCGCGCGACGAAGGGGCTCGGCCGGAGGGCGAGGAGCCCCGCCGCGGGCGGGGCGCGCGGCGCCTCCCCTTGCGCGAAGGCGTCAGGGAGGGTGATCGCGTTGCGGGACGAGCGCACCGCCTTCCGCGCGCCCCCCGTGCGCGGCATCGGCGTGCTCGTCGCGGTGTTCTCGTCCGGCTTGAAGGCCCGCCACGCGCGGCGCGCGTCCCCGGCGTACGAGAAGCGGTGCCACGGCCGCTTGGCCATGAGGCGCTTGCAGAACGTCCCCACCTCCGAGGACGCGCCCGGCGGGATTCCCGGCTCGGGGATGGGCCCGTTCCGGTGCTGCTGGAGCAGCTCCTCGTTCGTCCCCGTGTACGGCTCCTTGTTCGAGAGCAGCGCGAAGAGGATGCACCCGAGCGCGTAGAGATCCGTGGCCGGGCCGATGTGGGGCGTCGCGTACCGGATCTGCTCGGGCGCCATCCAGCCGGGCGTCCCGGCGCCGTAGCGCACCGTCGGCTCGGCCTCCGTCGAGCCGTCCAGCCGGTGGTCGATGCGATCTTGCACCAGCCAGGCGAGCCCGAAGTCCAGGATGTAGGCGCGGCACTCGTCGACGTCGGGCGGGATGTCGAGCAGCACGTTGCTCGGCTTGAGATCCCCATGGACCACGCCGCGCGCGTGGCCGTGCGCCAGGCCGGCGAGGATCTGGTCGGTGCACGACCACACGATCGGCCACGGGAGCAAGCCGTCGTGGGTCGCGAGGTAGATCCACTCGTGGAGCGACCGCCCAGGCGCCGCGTCCATGACCAGGTAGGGGGTCCCGTCGGCGAGCGCGCCGAAGTCTCGCGCGCGCACGATGGCGGGGTGGTTCAGCCCGGCGAGCGCCCGAGCCTCCTCCTGGAACCACCACGCGTCCTCGGGTCGCGTCGTCTCTCCCGGCCTCCCGAAGAGCTTCAGCGCCACGCGCTCGTCGAGGACCAGATCGCGGCAGAGGTAGACGACGCCCATCCCGCCGCGCCCGAGCTCGCGCCGCACTTGATAGCGGCCCGCCAGCACGGTCCCTGGTTGAAAGACGCCGTCGTCGCTCATGCTACTGCCGAGGCCCACGAATATAGAGAACGTGGACGCCCGCGCTACTCTCTTCTCGGGGCCGGAAGGCGCTCCAACCAGAGCGCCGGGACGAGAGGTCTGCTACCTTGACGAGCGCATGCAGGATCGTACAGGCACGCCCACGACCGGATCCGCCGTCCGGGTCCTCGCGTTCGCGGGGGTGAGGGACGTCGTCGGGGCCGCGGAGCTCGACATCGCGGTGCCTGCCCCGTGCGGGGCCGACGATCTCTGGGCCGCGCTGATCCGGCGGTTCCCCGCCCTCGCACCGTACCGAGGCTCCGTCCGGCTCGCGATCAACGGCACCTACGCGAGCGCCGAGGACCTCGTCGCCGCCGGCGACGAGGTCGCGCTCATCCCTCCGGTCGCCGGAGGCTAGCCCCGAGCCCCGAACGCACCATGTCCCCCTTCGACCTCGGCTCCCCCTCCCCGTCCGCCGTGACGCCGCCCAAGCGGCGCTCGCTGCCGACCATCGGGTCCGCACGCGCGGTGGTCGTGGGTCCCCGGTCGGCGCGGCTCTCCATCACGGACCGGTGCGACTTCGCCTGCACGTACTGCCGCCCCTCCCGCTCCGACGGCTACTACGAGACTCGCCTCTCGCTCGGCGAGTGGGCCACCGTCGTCGACGGGCTCATCGCCGCAGGCGTCCGCCGGTTTCGCCTGACCGGCGGGGAGCCGCTGGTCCACCCGGACGTGGTGAAGATAGTGGAGCTGATCGCGTCGCGCGACCCGAGCGACCTCGCCCTCACCACGAACGCCTCCCAGCTCGCCAAGCTCGCCGCGCCCCTCAAGGCCGCGGGGCTCAGGCGCGTGAACGTCTCGATCGACTCGCTGGACGAGGCGCGCTTCGCCGAGATGACGCGAGGAGGCCGCCTGTCCGACGTCCTCGCGGGCATCGACGCCGCGCTCGCGGCAGACCTCGCGCCGATCAAGCTCAACACCGTGGTGCTCCGCGGTCAGAACGACGACGAGCTCGAGGCGATGGCCCGCTTCGCGTGGGGGAGGGGCATGGTGCCGCGCTTCCTCGAGGTGATGCCCATCGCGGAGGGCGCCAAGCTCGTGCAGCGACACCTGGTGCCGGTCGCCGAGATGCGCGCCAAGCTCTCCCACGTCCTGGAGGCCGCCGAGGCCGCCGTGGAGCCCGACCGGGGGCCCGCCAAGTACGTCCGAGCGGCCGAGGATCCGTCCCTGCGGGTCGGGTTCATCAGCGGCACGAGCGACACCTACTGCGGCACCTGTGATCGGCTGAGGGTGTCGTCGCGCGGAGAGCTCCGGCCGTGCCTCGCCACCGACGACGGCGTCGACGCGCGGGAAGCGCTCGCCGCGGGGGACGCAGGGGCGCTGCCGGGCCTGCTCGAGCGCGCGTGGGCGCTCAAGCCCGACGGCCGCGTCTTCAAGGGCTGCACGGAGGACTCCGCGAGCCGCGTCAGCATGCGGTCCATCGGCGGCTAGCCCGTCCATTCGCCCGCGCCTCGTGGTACCACCGGGGGATGGACGAGCTCGCTCCGAGCGCCGTGTACCCGTTCGAGGATGTCGGCGAGTCGCTCTCGCTGCTGCCCCTCGCCGCGCGCCGCGCGCTCGACGCCTCCGGCTTCCGTCTCTCGCTGGAGGCCTACCAAGCGCTGACCGTTCCTCAGCGCGAGGCCCTGGCCCTCGCGGGCGCCGAGGATCTCGTCGACGCGACGGCCGTCGAGCGCGTCGTCCGGCGTGCATCCCCGCCCGCGACGCGGATCAAGCCGGTCTCGGACCCGGACCCGCTGACGCCGCCGGAGCAGCTCAACCACGCCCTCGGGGCCAAGCGCGCGGTCTCCCCCGCCCAGTGGACGAAGCTCCGCGCCCTCGACCGCTTCGCGCTGGTCCACGTGCTCAGGCGCTCGATCGCGCACAACGACCCCGGTCGGCTCGAGGCGGCCGCGGCCTTCATCCTGCGAGCCAAGAAAGGCAGCTCGGGCAAGCAGCGTCAGCTCGCGGCAGCGCGCGCCGAACAGGACGCCGCCCGACACCGGGAGGCAGATCGGGAGCGCGAGCGTCACCGCGAGCGCCCGGCAGAGGCCCCGAGCCCGCGCGGCGCCGGCTCGTGGCGCCCGCCGGCGGAGGAGCCGGCCCTCAGCTTCGAGCTGGCCGAGCGCGCCGGGTACGGCCGGGACGAGGCGCGGCACGACCGATCCGACGGCGCTCGGCCTGGGACGCGCTCGAGCGCCCCCCCTCCCCGCTCGCCGCTCGCGACCGCGGGCCTCGACGGGCCGTTCGCCTCGCCCCCGCCGGCTGCGGTGGGGCCCGCCGGCTTCGTCTCCGGGCACCTCAACGCCGCGGGCGAGGTCACGATGGTCGACGTCGGGGCCAAGGCGATCACGCACCGCCGAGCGACGGCGACCGGCATCGTGCGCATGCGACCGGACACGGCGACGCGGTTGACACGGCACGACACGCCGAAGGGCGAGGTCCTCGCGACGGCTCGCGTGGCAGGCGTGATGGCCGCCAAGAAGACCAGCGAGCTCATCCCCCTCTGTCACCCGATCGGCCTCACGCGCGTCGAGCTCTTGATCGATGTGGAGGCCGCGACGGGCATCGTGACGGTGTCGTGCGTCGCGGAGGCGCACGACCGGACCGGCGTCGAGATGGAAGCGCTGACCGCCGTGTCGATCGCGTGCCTGACGATCTACGACATGCTGAAGGGCATCGACAAGGAGCTCACCATCGACGAGATCCGTCTGATCTCGAAGAGCGGCGGTCGACCGGGCACCCATGAGCGGGATCGAGGCTAGGGGGCGGATCCGGGAGGAGGTGCTCTCGCTCGACGAGGCCGTGGCCTTCGTCCGCCACGAGAGCGCCGGCGCCGTCGCGACGTTCCTCGGCGTGGTGCGCGACCACAACGAGGGCCGGGCCGTGACCCTGCTCGAGTACGAGGCGTACGGCACGATGGCGGAAGCCGAGCTCGCGCGGATCGAGGACGAGATCCGCGCGCGCCTCCCCGGCGTACGTGTCTTCGCGACCCACCGCGTCGGTCCCCTGCGCGTCGGCGACGTCGCCGTCGTGTGCGCGGCGAGCGCGCCACACCGCGGCGAGGCGCTCCGGGCCTGCCGCGAGCTCATCGACGAGATCAAGGCAAGGCTCCCGATCTGGAAGCGCGAGCACGGGCCCGAGGGCCCCTACTGGGTGGGCTGGGCCGACGCGCGGTGCGCTGGCGACCACGACCACGGCCACGGCGTCGAGGGCTGAAGGTCCGAACCTCGATTCCATCGGGCTCGACCGCGGCGAGGAAGGCCGCGAGGCCTCGACCGGGCGCGTCACGCCCAGGGCGGCGCGAGCTCGCGGGGGATCCGGTGCCTCCGCCCCACGAGGTCGACGCTGAGGGTGGCGCGGTGGGGCCCGGCGCCCTCCACGGCGCCCTGCGTCCAGCGAGCGATCACCTGCAAGGACGCGCCCGACGGGCCCAGCGCCTCGACCTGGACCGAGGCGGGCGCGTCACCGTCCGAGATGCGCACCGAGGCGACTGCGTCGCCGATGAACACGACGTCCGGCTCGTCCGCAGAGAGGGAGACGTTCCGGGCGACGATCCAGAGGAGCGGCGACGCGGGGGCCCAGGCAGACTTCGCGTGGAGCGTGACGACGAGGACGGCGGAGACCCAGTCGTCGGAGAGGACGCCGGTGGCGAGCGGGACCTCCTCCGTCGAGTCGGCCCGCCCGTCGAAGGAGAGCTCGAGGCGCCTCGCCAGCGTGACGCGCTCGAACACCGGCACGTCATCGGGATCCAGCAGCTCCGCTTCGATCGCACCTTCCAAGGCCATGGCTACCCCCTCCTCCCGACGAGCCGCACGCTCAGATCGACGGTCTGGACGCTCGCCGCCGCCGCCGCCCCTTGCGTGAACCTCAAGACCACGCGGAGCTGGGGCCCGAACGGCTGCGCGAGCGCGGTCACCTGGTAGAGCGGAGCGACCGTCGACGCGAGCACCGCAGGGGAGGTCGCGACGTCGCGCGCCATGTCGACGTACTCGACGTCGGGCTCCTCGGGCGACAGGCTCACCGACTCCACCGCCACGACGAGCTGCGCCGTCGTGTCGCCGCCCCCCGACGTGAGCCACGCGTTCTTCTGGTGAGCCAGGACGACGAGGGCGCCGGTGCTCCACGCGGTCGCGTCCACCCCGCTCCCGAGCACGACGCGCTGCACCGCGCCATTGGCGCGCCCGTCGAAGGCGTAGCGGACCCGCCGCACCACGGGGACGACGAACGCGTCTTCATCGTACGCCACGCGGTCCGAGGCCGGCGCCCGCATCGACCCGGTGGGCACCCACAGCCCCTCCGCGGGCAGATAGACTTCGGGCTGGACTACCCTCATTGGCACGACTCCGCCTCGAAGTCGATCTGCCGCCACGCCGGCGGCCAGCTCTCACACGTGGCCTCGCCCGTCCCCCCGTAGCACCAGACGGTGCGGTCCGAGCGCAGCACGCAGAGGATATCGCCGTTCGAGACGTCGATGACGTCGTCGTAGTCGCTGATGCGTACGGGCCCGAAGGACTCGCTGGTGCTGCCCGGTCGCCCGACTCCCCAGCACCAGAGCTCCCCCGCGCTCGTGATGCACGCCGCGCCCTCCTCCATCAGGAGCGAGTCCGCCGGTGGGATGCCCCCCACCGGAGTCAGCGTCGCGACCTGGAGCATGAGGTCATCCATACCGAGCAGCCCGTCCTCGTTGGAGCCGGTGCAGTACACCGCGCCCGACTCCCCACGCGCGCAGGCCACGCGCGTGTCCGCCTCCACCTCGCGGAGCGCCTCCGGGGCCGGGACGAGCGTCGGCTCGTCCGCCGGATCCAAGCCGGTGTGGCCGTGCCAGCCCGCGGGGCTGGCGCCCCAGCAGTAGAGCTCCCCCACGTCGTTCACCGCGCAGGAGTGCCCGGCGGCCGCCGCGTCGACGACGACCCCCGGGACCGGAGCAGGGAGGGGCACCTCGGCTCTTAGGTAGTCGAAGGGGAACTGGTCGGCATTTCGGACCATCTGCCCCTGCCACCAGAGGTTTCCGGTGGATGTGAGCAACAACACGTAGCCCGCAGACGGGATCACCCGGACGACATCCACCGGGACGTCGAGCGCTCCGACGCCATAGCGATCCGCCTCGACGAGCTGATACGATCCGCTGCCCCACACGATGGGGCCGTCGAGCGCGCTCACCCCGCCGGTGATGTAGTTCAGATTCACCTGGCGTAGACACTCGACCCCCTTGGCCTCGCTCGTGAGGATGATCGGCCCGGTGCCGTGGGCGCAGCCCCCGCTGAAGTCGGCGCCCCAGCAGACGAGCCGGCCGTCGCTGAAGAGGGCCACGTGCAGCTCGAGGTCGGCGTCGATGTCCACCACGTGGGGGTCCTCTCGGGGGAGCGGGCAAGCCCTCGGCGGGGCCTCCACCTCGCAGCCCGCCAGCGCGAGCAGAGCGCTACAGAGCCAGCGGGAAGAGGTCGTCGTCATGTTGCCAGTACCCCGCGGCGACGGCGCCCATGACCGCCGCCATGATCTCGTCCACGTCGCCGTCCCCGAGCTTGGGCTCGGAGGCGCCCAGCACGTACGCCACCGTGACGGTGCTGGGCGCGTACTGGTCAGGGGCCGAGAAGCCCTGGAGCACGTGGT